>NZ_CP020555.1:4872500-5472500 GCF_002080455.1 Streptomyces sp. Sge12 | reverse complement strand
ATCGATCGGCATGGGGGTGCTGCTCCCTGTCGTTGGAGAACCGGGGCCGTTGGAAGACCTCGGTGCGGCCGTCCGCACCGTCGGCCGCACCGAGGTCGTATGCGGGGGCCGGTTCTAGAACGCGTTCTAGCCCCGACCGGTGAGGAAATGTATAACGCACGCCCCCGCACTTGGGAAGACTCATGACTTCACGTCAGATCGGCTGTGCGCGGCGCGTGTTGCCCGGCCGCCGCGGGCCCGGGCCATACCCTGCCCGCGTGGACGAAATGCCTGTTGACCACCGTGCGGCCCGCGCCCTGCGCGTCCTGCTGGAGCCGCCGCATCCCGCCCTGGCGCTCCAGCTGGGCCTCCAGCCGGACATCGAGGTCGTCCGGGACCCGATGGCCCGGCCCGCGGTGGCCCTCGTGGAGGAACTCGAGGCCGTGACCGCGCTGCTGGCCGACGACCCGGAGTGCCGGGTACTGGTCCTCACGGGCTCGGCGCACCCCGGCCTGGCGGAGGCCGCCCTCGCCGCCGGCGCGGCCGGCCTGGTCCTGCGCGACGGCCCCGTCGAGGAGCTCGCGGACTCCATCCGCCGTGCTTCCATGGGCGAGACGGTGGTGGACCCGGCCCTGGGATGAAGTCGGGGGGATCCGGGAGAATCCTTTTCCGGCACCGGCGCCTCTTATGCATGTGCCGACGCCCAGGTCGGCACCTGACCCGGAGGTTTCCGTGATCGCTCTCGTTGCCGGCGCCGTCGCCGTTCTGCTGCTCTGCACCTGCACGGTCGTCGTGCTGCGCCGACGGGCCCGCTCCCGTGGCTGAGTCGACCTGGCCCGCCGAGACCCTGGTCCTCGCCGCGCAGCGCGGGGACCTCGATTCGCTGACCGCGCTGGTCTCCGGCTCGCACCCGAACGTACGGAGGTTCGCGCACTCGCTGTGCGCCTCCCCCGAGGACGCCGAGGACGCGGCCCAGGAGGCGCTGATCATCCTCTACCGCAAGGTGGGGATGCTGCGCGCGTCCGGCGCACTGGCCTCGTGGATGTTCCGCATCGTCCGCAACGAGTGCCTGCGCCGCGCCCGGCTCGTCCCGCACGAGCGCGCTCCGCTGCCGGACACCGCCGTGAGGTCGGCGGAGGAGGAGGCCCTGCAGCGCCTGGAGGCGGCCCGGGTGGCGCGGGCCATCGCCGCCCTCCCCGAGGACCAGCGGCGCGTGCTGATCATGCGGGACATCCAGGGGCACAGCGGGCGGACGGCCGCCGACGCGCTGGGCCTCACCACCGCCGCGATGAAGTCCCGGCTGCACCGGGCCCGTGCGGCCCTCCACGACACCCTGCTCGGAGGCGACGATGAACACTGCTGACGGCCCCGACTTCGCCAGCTCCACCCTGCCCCGGCACCTGGTCCGCGGCGCGGTCGGCATCGGCAGCCTGATCGGCGCCTTCGCGCTCCTGCCGCTGTACGGACCGCTCACCCTGGCCCTCGCCCCGGTCGGCCTGGTGGCCCTGCGCGGCTGCCCGATGTGCTGGGCGATCGGCCTGGCCCAGACGCTCTCCCGGGGCCGGCTGCAACGGGAGTGCACCGAGGACGGCAGCTGCACCCTGCGCCCCGCCGCCCGCTGAGAGCGGGGCGCACCCCGGGGCGGCGCGACCCCCGGGGCCGCTACGAGCCGTCGCCGGCCTGCTCCTGCCCGAAGGCGGCGAGGAGCTCGCTCTCGCCCGGGGCGGTGAACAGCCGCTTGGGCAGCACCACGAGACACGTCCGGCGGCGCGAGCGGCCCACGAACACGTGCAGCCGGGGCGTCTCGTAGTAGTAGCGCATCTCGTCCCACACGATCCGCTGCGACTCCCCGCCCCGGAACACCTCGATGCCCGTACCGTCCACCACGACCCGCTTCTCCTCGGCGGCCCTGCCCGTGCGGAAGCCCCGGGCCACCGCCCACCGCGGCAGCAACAGCAGCGCGAAGAGGCCGTACGCCACCGCGATCCCGAGGGGGACGGGGTGCAGGGTGAGACCGCCCGAGGACAGCGCCACCCCCGCCGAAGCGAGCAGGGCCGTGCCGAGGGCGCCCACGATCCGGCCCCGCCGGAACAGCCCCGCCGCCCTGGCGGCCTCGTCGTACTCGTCCCTGGTCACGCTGCCGGTGGCGCTGAAGGATGCCCCGCATATCTCGCTCACGGGGGCGGAGCCTAACGCTCCGCCCCCGTGGACGAAAGCGCGTTCCTATCCCCGCCGCAGGAGGGTCACCACCGCCGCGCCGCCCAGCCCGATGTTGTGCGCCAACCCCACCCTCGCCCCCGCGACCTGCCGCGGCCCCGCCTCGCCGCGCAGCTGCCAGACCAGTTCGGCGGCCTGCGCCAGCCCGGTCGCCCCCAGCGGATGCCCCTTCGAGATCAGCCCGCCCGACGGGTTCACCACCCACCGCCCGCCGTACGTGGTCGCGCCCGACTCCAGCAGCTTTCCGGCGGCGCCGTCCTCGCACATGCCCAGCGCCTCGTACGTCAGCAGCTCGTTGATCGAGAAACAGTCGTGCAGTTCCACGACGTCCACGTCCTCGATCCCGAGCCCCGACGCCCCGTACGCCTGCCGGGCCGCCGCGGCCGTCATCGGCTTGCCCACCACGTCGATGCACGAGCCCGACGCGAAGGAGGCCTCCGTGTCCGTCGTCATCGCCTGGCCGACGATCTCCACCGCCTTGTCGTGCAGCCCGTGCCGCACCACGAACCGCTCCGACACCACCAGCGCCGCCGCCGCGCCGTCCGAGGTCGGCGAGCACTGGAGCTTGGTGAGCGGCGCGTGGATCTCCTTCGCCGCCAGGATCTCCTCGACCCCGTACACGTCCTGGAACTGCGCGTTCGGGTTGTTCGCCGAGTGCCGGTGGTTCTTCGCGCCCACGGCCGCGAGCTGCGCGGCCGTGGTCCCGTACCGCTCCATGTGCTCCCGCGCCGCGTTGCCGAAGATCTGCGCCGTTGGCGGGGACATCTCGAAGCCGTGGCCGGCGGCCATGATCCCGTAGTGCCGGGCCACCGGCGAGGTCTTGAAGTCACCTCCGTCGGCTCCACCGCCCAGCGCGCCGCGCTTCATCTTCTCGAAGCCCAGCGCCAGCACGCAGTCGCTGATCCCGCCCTGCACGAACTGCCGCGCCATCATCAGCGCCGTCGAGCCCGTCGCACAGTTGTTGTTGACGTTGTAGACAGGCACCCCGGAGAGCCCCAGCTCGTACGCGGCCCGCTGGCCGGCGGTGGACGCCTGGAAGCAGTAGCCCACCGGGACCTGCTCGACGAGCCCGTAGTCCACGCCGGCGTCCGCGAGCGCCGCCGTCCCGGCCTCCTTCGCCATGTCCCAGTACTGCCAGTCCCGCGACTCCGGCTTCTCGAACTTCGTCATGCCGACACCCACGATGTACGACTTCATGCCCCTGGTGTCCCTTCAGTCCCTCGGGAGGCCGAGAATCCGCTCGGCGACGACATTGAGCTGGACCTGTGTGGTGCCTCCGGCGATGGTCAGGCAGCGGGACATGAGCATCCCGTGCACCGCCCGCTCCCCCGCCCCCTCCCGCACCGCGCCCGCCGGTCCCAGCAGTTCGAGCGCGAGCTCGGCGGTCCGCTGCTGGTGCGGGGTCTGGACGAGCTTGCGGACGGAGGCGCCCGCGCCCGGTTCCAGCCCCGACACCTGCTGGAGGGTGGTGCGCAGCCCGATGCAGGCCAGGGCGTGCGCCTCGGCGGCCAGTGCGCCGATCCGCCTGCGGTACGTGCCGTCGAGCTCGGCGGCGTGCGCGAGGAGCGCCTCCAGGCCGGTGTCGAAGGTCATCTGGTCGGCCATGTGGACGCGTTCGTTGCCGAGGGTGTTGCGGGCCACCTTCCAGCCGCCGTCGACGGCGCCGACCAGCGCGTCCGCCGGGAGCTGCGCGTCGTCGAAGTACACCTCGTTGAAGAGGGCCTCGCCGGTGATCTCCTTCAGCGGGCGGATCTCGATGCCGGGGGTGTTCTTCATGTCGACGAGGAAGTAGCCGAGCCCCTTGTGCTTGGGCACGTCCGGGTCGGTGCGGGCGAGCAGGATCCCGTAGTCGGCGCTGTGTGCGGAACTCGTCCACACCTTCTGCCCGTTGATCTTCCAGGAGCCGTCCTCCCGGCGCTCCGCGCGGGTCCGCAGCGAGGCCAGGTCGGAGCCCGCGCCGGGCTCGGAGAAGAGCTGGCACCAGGTGATGTCCCCGCGCAGCGTCGCCGGTACGTAGGCCTCCCGCTGGGCCTGTGTCCCGTAGGCGATCAGCGAGGGCACCACCCAGGTGGCGATCCCGAGGTCGGCGACCTTCACCCCGGCCGCGGCCAGTTCCTGCTGGACGACGAGCTGCTCGACGGGCCCCGCGCCGAGCCCGTAGGGGGGCGGCAGGTACGGGGCCGCGTAGCCGGTGGGGGCCAGGATCCGGCGGGCGGTCGCCGGGTCCAGCCCGCGCGCGTCCGCGATGGCGGTACGGGCCTTCGCGCGGTACGTCTCGGCCTGCGCGGGGAGTTCCAGGCGCAGCTCGCGCCGCGCACCGCCCGCCGCGGACCGCACGGCCCGGACCCGGTGCCCGTCGCCGGGCCCCAGCAGCTGGCGGGCGACGAGCGCCCGCCGCAGGTAGATGTGCGCGTCGTGCTCCCAGGTGAAGCCGATGCCGCCGAGGATCTGGATGCAGTCCTTGGCGCAGGAGTAGGCGGCGTCCAGGGCGGTCCCGGCGGCGAGGGCCGCCACGAGCGAGCGCACCTCGGCGGGCTCCTCCATGGCCTGGGCGGCGTCCCAGGCCATGGCCCGGGCCTGTTCGAGGCGGACGAGCATGTCTGCGCACAGGTGCTTGACGCCCTGGAACTGCCCGATGGGCCGGCCGAACTGCTCGCGCACCTTCGCGTACGAGGCGGCCGTGTCCAGCGCCCAGGCCGCGGTGCCGCAGGCGTCGGCGGCGAACAGCGCGCAGGCCAGGTCCCGGACCAGCGCCGCGTCCAGTTCCAGCAGCCGGTCGGGGGCGGTGGCGACCCCGCGCGCCCGCACCTCGGCGGTGGGGCGCGTCGGGTCGGCGCTCTCGTGCGTACGGATGTCCAGCGCGGCGGCGTCCACGGCGAACCAGCACGTGCCGTGCGCGGCCTCGGCGGCGAGCAGCACCAGGTCGGCCTCGCCCGCGCCGAGCACGGGCGGGGCGATCCCGTCGAGCAGGTACCCGCCGCCCTCGACGGCCACGGCGGTCAGTGTCCCGGGCCCGAGCGCGACCGCCCCCACCCGCCCGTCGAGCGGCTCGGCCCCCGCCCGCTCCAGCAGTACGGAGGCCAGCGCGCTCGGCAGGTACGCCCCGGGCAGCGCGCCCCGGGCCGCTTCCTCGACGACGACGGCCAGGTCGAGCAGGGTCCCGCCGTCCAGGTGCGGCTCCAGCAGCCCCTGCGCGGTCATGGCGTCCCAGTAGGCGGGCCGCACCCCGGTCTGCGGCGGGGTGTCGAGCAGCTTGCGGACCTCCTCGGGAGGCACGGCCCGCGCGACCCAGCCGCGCACCGCCTCGGCCAACTCCCGCTGCTCCTGCGTGATTCCGATGCCCATGCGCGGCAGACTAGAACACGTTCCAATCTGACGGAAGGTCAGATGAGCATTCGGATCGACGTGCGGGTCAGCGCAGGCCGGCGAAGAGGTCGTTCTCGGGCACGGCCGCGCCGGTGGTGTCCTGGACGCGCACGAAGGTCTCCAGGCCCATCAGCTCGCCGAACCTCTCCTTGCCCATCCGGAGGAAGAAGATGTTCTCGCCCTGGCTGGCGTGCGCGGCCAGCGCGTCGAACTTCTGACCGCTGAACGCGGTGGTGTCCACCCACGTGGTGATCTCGTCGTCGGGGAGGCCGATCTCGGCGAGCGCGGCGGTCTCGGCGGGATCCGGCTCCGGCATGTCCTCGCCGAACTCCCGCATGATCGTGCCGAACCGCTCCATCGCCGAGCGCGGCATCGTCGTCCAGTACACCTTCGGCGTCATCTCGGTCATCTCGAGCGCCGCCATCGTGATGCGGTGGGCCTGGATGTGGTCGGGGTGCCCGTAGAAGCCGTTCTCGTCATAGGTGACGACCACATCGGGCCGGTAGTGCCGCATGAGGGCCGCGAGGCGGGCGGCGCCTTCCTCCACGGGCATCTTCCAGAAGGATCCGGGGGCGTCGTTGCTCGACCAGCCCATCATCCCGGAGTCGGCGTAGTCCAGCATCTCCAGATCACTGATCTTCAGGACCTCGCAGCTCGCCTCCAGTTCCTGTCGGCGCATCAGGGCGACGGCCGCCGGATCGTGCCCGGGATCACCGGGCTTGACGCCCCCGGGCCCGTCCCCGCATCCGCCGTCGGTACACGTCACGAGAACCGTGCGGATGCCCTCCGCCGCGTACCGCGCGAGGACCCCTCCGGTTCCGGTGGCCTCGTCGTCGGGGTGGGCGTGCACTGCCATGAGCGTCAAGGGCCGGTCGGTCATTGGGAAGTCCTCCTACAAAGACACGGGTGGGTGCGGGGTGCGCGGAACCCAGGTCGATTCAACGCTGCCGGCCGGACCTGCTGTTCCCCTCGCGGGCCGTTCGGACCGCGAGGGTGGCCCCTCCGGGGGACGGGACGGCTGCGGATAGCGTGCGGGCATGGCGATGACAACCAAGCGGCGGGTCCTGTACCGGCAGGGCAGCGAGTTCTGGCGGATGACGGTGAAGTGGGCCCTGGTCTTCGGGGCCGTGTACCTGCTGGACGGCGGCCTGATCCGCTCGTGGAGCGACGCCGTGACCTGGCCGATGATCGGCGTCCTGCTGTGGGCGCCGTTGGGGATCGGTGTCGTCTGGTACCCGAAGAAGGACCAGCAGGTCACGCTCACGACGCAGGAGCTGCGCGTGCGGCGCAAGCGGATGCCCATGGACAAGGTGAACCTGCTGCACGTGGCCCGGTTGTGGCTGGAGGGGCGCTCGACCGCGGACGACCAGCCGGTGCTGGAGTGGCCGCGGTCCGACCGGGGGGTGTGGGTGCCGCTCCTGGACGGCCGGGCGTTCGGCGTGGAGTTCCGCGACCCGGCCGCGTTCGCCAAGGTCTTCGGCGCCTTCGCGGTGGAAGCGTGCGGCGGGCCGGACGTCGTCCGCGCGAGGGCCTCGGCGGAGACGTACCCGGAGCCGCGCCCGATGCGGGTCCGCTCCACCGCCGGCAACGGATCCTGGGGAGACCTCCTGGACATCTTCGACTGACCGCCGGAACCCAGCCGACGTCGTAGGTCAGCCGCCGGGCACCGCGGTGAGCGCCGCCTTGGCGACCTCCTTGGCCTTGGCCTCGCAGCCCTGCTGTTGCGCCAGGCCGACCCAGACGACGAGGTTGCCCTGCCGGACGGCGAGTTCGCAGGTCCACTCCTGATACGAGGCCCCCCAGTAGGCCCCGTCACCGAACCCGAGGCCGTTCGCCCTCCTCCCCCGGGCCGCATCCGCCGCGAAGCCGGTCTGCTGGAGCTTGGCGTTGGCGATATCGCTGCCGCCCCGCTTGACGTCCCACCGGACCAGCGCATTCCGTCGCTTCGCGGGCTGGAACTCGTACCAGGAGCACATCGTGTGAGCCTGCTTGGCGTCCGCGCTGTGGAAGTCGTCCGTCGTCTCCCGCCCCGTCAGCAGGATCCTCTGGGTGGCTTCCGGGCAGGCCGGTACATCGGCGTACGCGGCGGGATCGGCGGTCGCCTCCCGGTCCAGGGCGTACGCACCCACGCCGATGCCGGTCGCGACGAGCAACCCGGCGGCCAGCAGGGCCATGGTCCGCTGCCGGATGCGCGGGGCCGGGCGCGGCGGGGCGGTGGGCCGGGGCGGGACGACGGGCGGGGCCGGCTTCGTGACCTCGTCGGCGGGCTCGGGCCGGACCTCGGGATCGGGGTCGGGCTCGGGCTCCCGCTCCCGCTCCGGCTCCGGCTCCGGCGGTGCCGCGACCGCATCCACCGGTTCGCCCGCGAACAGCCGGTCGATGTCGGCCCGCTGCTGGGCCAGCATCCGGTACACGGCGGGCGGCCACTGCCGGCCCGCCGGAGCGACCGGCCCGAGGAGTTCGAGGAGCTGCGCCGGGGTCGGCCGGGCGGCCGGGTCCTTGGCCAGGCAGCGCTCCACGATCCCGCGCAGCCCGGCGGGCACGGCGCTCAGGTCGGGTACGGAGTGCACGACGTCGTAGAGCGTCTGGAGGGTCGAGGTCCCGGCGAAGGGGCTGTTGCCCGTCACCGCCATGACCAGTACGGAACCGAGCGAGAACACGTCGCTGGCCGAGGTCAGCGGCTTGCTCTCGGCCTGCTCGGGCGACATGAAGGCGGGCGAGCCGATCACCCAGCCCGTGCGCGTCAGCCCGGTCTCGCCGTCGGTCTCGCCCTCGGTCGCACGGGCGATCCCGAGGTCGATGACGCGCACCCCGTCCTCGGTGAGGAGCACGTTGTCGGGCTTGAGGTCCCGGTGGATCAGCCCCGCCCGGTGGATCTCCGCCAGGGCCGAGGCCAGCCCGGCGGCGAGCCGGTGCACGACGGCCCCGTCCAGCACCCCGTCCGTCTTCACCACGGCACCCAACGAGGGCCCGGCCACGAACACCGAGGCCAGCCAGGGCGTCGGCGCGTCCGGGTCGGCGTCCATCACGGCCGCCGTATAGGCCCCGGAGACCTTGCGCGAGGCGGCTACCTCACGCCGGAACCGGGCCCGGAAGCCCGCATCGTCGGCGAAGTGCGCGAGCACCTGTTTGACGGCCACGAGCCGCCCATCGGGCCCCGCACACAGCAGCACCCGCCCCATACCGCCCTGCCCCAGCACACCGGCCACCGCGAACGGCCCCACGTGCGTCGGACCGGCCGGTCCCACGTGCTCCATTTCCCCCCGACTCCCTCCCCCTCGACAGGGGGCGGATCATACCGAGACGGACCTCACGAACGCCGCGAACGCCGAGGGGCGGACGGTGAAAACGGGCCCCTCCGGGTCCTTGGAGTCCCGGACGGCGACGAGGCAGGGCTGAGCGGCGATCTCGACACACTCGCCGCCGGTGTCACTGCTGTACGAGGACTTGAGCCAGCCGGTGTCACCGAGCGGCGCGCACTCGACGCAGTCGCCACCAGTGGTCCCGCTGTACGAAGACTTACGCCACTGCGCGCCCGTCAGGTTCCGGATGGTGTCCATAACGCTCCTCCATTACGCGGGCGATCCGTGCCGCCGAGCCCTCCAGGGACAGGGCGGCTGCCTGCAAATGATCGTATCGGAGCGAACCCTCCCTGAGAGCTTGCGGATTGGCCGTCATATGGCCCTGCACGAAGTCCTCGGTATAGACGATGTCGGGGTCGTCCTCGAACCGCAGAAGGTTGAACGTCCCATCCAGCCCCACATGGGCACCCGCCTCGAACGGCAGGATCTGCACCATCACCCACTCCCTCCTCTGCAGGGCCAACAAATGGGCGAGCTGGTTCCGCATGACCTCGCGCCCACCGACCTCCTGGTGCAGCACGGCCTCGCTCATCACCACCCACATCAATGGCGGGTCTTCGCGGTCGAGGATCCGCTGCCGCTCCATCCGGGCGGCCACCTTCGCGTCGAGGTCCCCCTCGGTCCGCACCCCGAGCACGGCCCGCGCGTAGGCGGGTGTCTGGAGCAGCCCGTAGACCAACTGCGCCTGGAAGGTGGAGATGTACGAGGCCCGGGCCTCCATCTCCGCGTACGGCTGGAACCACGTCGGCAGCTGGCTGCGCAGCACCAGCCCGACCAGTCGCGAGAACACCCCGCCGGTGCCCAGCGCCGCGTCCACCCGCTCGGAGAAGTCCCGGGTCGGGAC
Organism: Streptomyces sp. Sge12; assembly: GCF_002080455.1. Classification (NCBI taxonomy): domain Bacteria; kingdom Bacillati; phylum Actinomycetota; class Actinomycetes; order Kitasatosporales; family Streptomycetaceae; genus Streptomyces; species Streptomyces sp. Sge12. Next base: position 5,462,732 of record NZ_CP020555.1, on the reverse strand, counting down.
GCGCTTCGTCGTCTCGATCTGGCCGATCAGTGACCCCGTACAGAAGATGATCTCGCCCAACTGCGCCTGCTTCAGGCCCGCCTGCTCCCGCAGGCGCCGCAGTTCGTAGCCGTAGTAGTCCAGCGGTGAGGCACTGGGATCGAGCTCTCGGATCTTGACCATGAGGTGGTCACCCCCAAGTTCACGCTGTGCGTTCGGCGTTCGTTTCGCCCTGTCGCCGAGCGTAATCAGACCGGTGCGCTCCGATGGCCCGAATGGGGCAAGCGGTCACGGTCGGTCGGAATGCGACGCACCCCACCCCGGCCGTAGCGTCCTACCAGCGGGTAAGGCACCATGGGCCGCCACACACGATCACCGCCGGAGGAACCATGGCCACCCCCAAGCCGGAGACCATCGCCGCCTTCGAGGCCGCCAAGGGGTTCATGCCCGTACGGGAGGGTCTCGCCCTGTACGAGGCGGCCGCGGCGGCCGGGTCGCTCGGGCTGCCGCTGCTGGAGGTCGGTACGTACTGCGGCCGCTCCACCATCCTGCTCGCCGACGCGGCCCGCGAGGCCGGCGTGGCCGCGATCACCGTCGACCACCACCGGGGCAGCGAGGAGCAGCAGCCGGGCTGGGAGTACCACGACCCGACGGTCGTGGACCCGGAGATCGGGCTGATGGACACGCTGCCGACCTTCCGCCGGACCCTGCACCGGGCTGGGCTGGAGGACCACGTGATCGCGATCGTGGGCCGCTCCCCGCAGGTGGCGGCCACCTGGGGCGGCGAGCTGGGCTTCGTCTTCATCGACGGCGGCCACACCGACGAGCACGCGACCGGCGACTACGAGGGCTGGGCCCCGCACGTCGCGGTGGGTGGCACGCTCGTCATCCACGACGTCTTCCCGGACCCGGCCGACGGTGGCCAGGCCCCGTACCGGATCTACCTGCGGGCCCTCGCCTCCGGTGCCTTCGAAGAGGTCTCGGTCACCGACTCGCTGCGCGTGCTGCGCCGCACGGGCGCGGGCATCTGAGCCGACGAACGGCGGACCGACAATCACACCACGCCCCCGGACGGCCTACGGTCCGGACGGGCGCGGGACGCCGGGTCTAGCATCGCCGCGTGCGCAATGACGACAGCCCCCCGCCCCCCGAGTCCGGCTCCTCCGTCAACCCGGACCGGCCCTGGTTCACCCGACGCTCGACGCTCGTCGTCGGGGTGGCCGCGCTCGCGCCGGCCGCTCTGGCGGGCTGGGTCCTGACCCAGGCCTTCGCCGGGTCCGGTTCCGACGGGGCCCCCTCGGCGCCGCAGCCCGCCTCCCACTCGGCCCTTTCGCCGGGCCAGCGGGACGCGAAGCCCGGCTCCACCCCGAGCGAGAGCGCGAGTACGAGCCCCAGTGCCAGTACGAGCACTCCGGCGGCCGCGCCCGCCCCCGCCAAGGGCCCGCTCACCGGCAAGACCGTGGTCGTCGACCCCGGGCACAACGTCGGCAACTTCCAGCACACCGACGAGATCGACCAGCAGGTCGACATCGGCACGGCCCGCAAGGAGTGCGACACCACCGGCACCACGACGAACGCCGGCTACAAGGAGGCGGACTTCACCCTCGACGTCTCCCGGCGCCTGCGGACCGCACTGGAGGCCCAGGGCGCCAAGGTGGTCCTCACCCACCAGGCCGACCGCCCGTGGGGCCCCTGCATCACCGAGCGCGCCCGCATCGGCAACGAGGCGAAGGCCGACGCCGTCGTCTCCGTCCACGCGGACGGGGTCTCGGCGGGCAACCGCGGCTTCCACGTCATCCTTCCCGCCAAGGTCAAGGGCGGCGCCGCAGACACCTCGAAGATCGTCGGACCGTCCCGGGAACTCGGCGAGCGGATCGCCGGGAACTTCGCCCGCACCACCGGTTCCGCCCCCGCCAACTACCTCGGCAGCGGCACCGGCTTGGTCGTCCGCGACGATCTGGGCGGACTGAACCTGTCAACTCAGCCCAAGGTGTTCATCGAATGCGGCAACATGCGTGACGCCAAGGACGCGGCGCAACTGACGAGTCCGGAGTGGCGGCAGAAGGCGGCCCAGGGCATCGCGGACGGCATCGTCGGCTTCCTCGGCGGGTAGTCCCTCTCGGGGAGCCCGGCGGGACCACCCGCCGACCCGATCATCTCGGCCGCCGGAAAGCTCCGTACCATGGTGCCGCCCGCCCCGCTCCAGGCACGCTCTGCGACCGCGGCACCACGAGACGACCGAGAACGAGAAGGACACCTGAGACGTGAACATCCGCTCCCTCACTCGAGGCGACGGCGTGGTGATCGGAGCAGCGGCGCTGCTGTTCATCGCCTCGTTCCTCGATTTCTACTCCGCGACCAACAGCGACCTGCCGAGCGCGTGGGACACCGACTCCTACCACCTGGTGCTCCCCAGCGTCTTCCTGATCGGCTTCGTCGCCGTCGGCCTGCTGATCGCGGCCCGCTTCCAGCCGGAGAGCCGCAAGGTCCTCGGCCTGCCGCTGTCGGCGTGGGGCACCGTGCTCGCCGTCTCGGCCGCCTGGTCGGCGCTGTGGTCGCTGATCACCTGCCCGGCCCTGCTCGACCTGGGCGCGGGCTCCATCCTCGCCTTCCTCGCGACGCTGGCCCTGGCCGGCGTGGCCCTGTTCGGCGCCAAGGTCCCGGCGCTGGCCGGCCAGCTCGTACCGGACCCGAAGCCGGCCGCCGTCCCGCCGTACGGCGGGCAGCCGGGCCAGCCCCAGCCGGGCGCCGGGTACGGCTACCCGGGCGCGCAGCAGACCCCGTACGGTTCCACCCCGCAGCCGGTCCCGCCGTACGGCGGCAGCCCGAACCCGGGTCCCGGTCCGCAGGACTCGCAGCAGACCCCGGCCCCGGCCCCGGCGGCGGAATTCACGCCGTTCTGGTTCGCGGTGCCGGTGGCCCGCCCGCTCTACGGGGAGGACGGCTCGCCGTCGCCGATCGCCGAGCTCGCGCCCGGCACCTGGTACCTGGCCGTCGAGCAGCGTGGCGCGGCCACCCTGATCGCCCAGACCCAGGACGGACGCCGCGGCGTCCTGAACGACACCTCGGGCATCCAGCGCGGCTGACCGCGCCCCGGACCCGGCCGACGGCCCCCCGCCCTTCCGGGCGGGGGGCCGTTGCCCTACAGTCACCTGACGCCTCGTCAGATTCTGAAGGGACCGCAGATGCGCCTCGGACTCGCACTCGGCTACTGGGGCCGCGGCCCCAGTCCCGCCCACCTCGACCTCGCCACCGAGGCCGAGAACCTCGGCTACCACTCGGTGTGGACCGCCGAGGCCTGGGGCTCGGACGCCTTCACCCCGCTGACCTGGATCGCCGCGCACACCTCGCGGATCCGCCTGGGCACCGCCATCGCCCAGATGGCCGCCCGCACCCCGACCGCCACCGCCATGCACGCCCTGACCCTGGACCACCTCTCCGGCGGCCGGATGATGCTCGGCCTCGGCCTGTCCGGGCCGCAGGTGGTCGAGGGCTGGTACGGGCGTCCCTTCCCCTCCAGCCCGCTCACCGCCACCCGCGAGTACGTGGACGTCATCCGCCAGGTACTGCGCCGCGAAGCCCCCGTCGCCCTGGACGGCCGCTTCCACAGCCACCCCTACCGCGGCGCCGACGGCACCGGCATCGGCAAACCGCTCAAGCCCATCACCCACCCGCTCCGCGCGGACCTGCCGGTCCTCCTCGGCGCGGAGGGCCCCAAGAACATCGCCCAGACCACCCGCATCGCGGACGGCTGGCTGCCCCTGTACTGGTCACCGACCCGCACCGACGTCTACCGGGCCTCCCTCACCGACCTCCCCGACGGCTTCATGATCGCGCCGATGGCCCGCGCCAAGGTCTGCGACGACGTCGCGGAAGGACTGCTGCCGGTCAAGGCCATGCTCGGCTTCTACATCGGCGGCATGGGCCACGCGGCCCGCAACTTCCACGCCGACCTGATGGCCCGCATGGGCTACGAGGAGGAGGCCCGGCGCATCCAGGAGCTGTTCCTCGCGGGCCGCAAGGAGGAGGCGGTCCTGTCCGTACCCGACGCGTTCGCCGACGAGATCTCCCTCATCGGCCCCCGCGAACGGATCGCAGAACGCCTCGACCTCTGGCGCAAGGGCCCGGTGACCGACCTCCTCCTCACCGCCCCGGACCCGCACACACTGCGCGTCCTCGCGGAACTCAACAGCTAGAACCGGGCCGGTCCCGCCATCGCCGTGCAGCCGCCCTTCGGATGGACGGCACAGAGGTAAAGGCTCGCATTGTAGGCAGTGCCCTGGTAATGCACGGGAATGGTCCCGGCACCGCAAATCTTTCCGGCATCGTGCACGGCGCTCGGGAAGCCGAATACGAACTCCGCGACTTCCACCCGATAACAGCCGGAGCCGGTGTTGGTCAGCGTCCCGTCGACGGTGAGCTCGTGCGAGAGCGTGTAGCCGTCGTTCCGGGTGACGGTGGTCCAGTGACTGGTCCCGGAGCCGCTCGCCGTCTGCAACCCCAACGACCAGGGCAGAGGCGGGGTGGTGGTCACGGTGTCGGCGGCGGCGGCCGGCGCGAAGCCGATGGCACCGGCCGTGAGAGCGGCGACGGCGACCGCGAGCGTACGCATGCGCATGGATTCTCCTGGAGCGTCGGAATGGATTCTGGCGCCACCATCGTGGGGCGAGAACCCGACGTCTCCATGAATCCCGGCACACCCACCCGAATTCACGGGAGAATTCGACGTCCTGTCACCGGGACGCCGAAAAGCCTGCTATCTACGGGGCGTCCACCTGCGGTACGGAAGCCAGCAGTTCACGGACGTCCAGCGGCATGACGGCGATCTCGATGCCGCTGCCGTCGCCGTAGGTGCAGGTCACGATCCGCGAGCCGGGGTTGATGACGATCCCCTCCTTCACGGAGGGCACCCGCACCCCGGTCGCCCGCGCACCGGGCAGGTCCACGGCCTCCCCGCGCTCCGGCACCCACCGGGCCGCGCCGTCCTCGGCGGACAGCCGCCCGGCCCGCCACCGGCCCTCGCCGGCCGGAACCCGCGCCATGCACGGGATCCCGGGGACGGCCCCGGCGAGCCTCTGCCGATGCCAGTGCCGCAGCAGCCACCCGGCCCCGACGGCGCCGAGCCCGACCACCACGATCTCGATCACCCACCCATTGAACCAGTCCCGAGTGCGGCCTTCTCTCCCGAGTGCGGCCTTCTCTCCCGAGTGCGGCTCGGTGGCCGCGCCTCAAACGCCGGCGGGGCTGGGTGGTGCCGCCCGGGCGGGGCCGGAACAGGGGGTGGGGGCGCGGCGCCGCCGGGGGGTGTCTCCTCGGCTTGCGGAGGACGCGGTACCGCGCTGCCGGACGGGGGTGGATCCGCGTCGCCTGCGGGGACACCCCCCACCGTCGCCACACCCCCACCCCGGCGGATCACCCCGCCCGACCATCGAAGGGGCCGTGGGGCGGGGACACTCCGGGGGCTCCCCGCAGGCGACGCGGATCCACCCCCGAATCCCATTCCGGCCCGGCCGCGCTCCGCAAGCCGAGGAGAGCCCCCGGAGGGGCACCGCCCCACCCGAAGCCAAACCCAGCCCCGCCGGCGTTTGAGGCGCGGCCACCGGCCCGCACCCGGAAAAACAACCCCCACCGCCCGGCCAGGGCACAGGAAGCCCCCGGGCCACCCCCCGGGACGGGCACCGCCCCACCCGAAGCCAAACCCAGCCCCGCCGGCGATTGAGGCGCGGCCACCGGGCCGCACCCGGGAAAACAACCCGCACCGCCCGGCCAGGGCAGACGCGGGTCCCGGGCCACACCCCCGGGGAGGGGTCAGCCGCCGAGTTGGGACGCGCTCGGGACCTTGTCCGTCACGGTCGCACCCGCGGACTGCCCGGCTTCCTTCACGCTGTTGATGACGCTGTCGAAGGCGTCGATGTCGCCGTCCCCCGCCTGCCCCTTGCGCAGCTTGCTGCCGAGGCCCTTGAGGGACTCGATGCCTGCCGCGAGCGGGGCCACCGCCTTCGCCAGCAGCGGGTCGCCCTTCGCGTTCTGGGTCGCCGCCTTCAGCCGGTTGTACGCGAAGGCGCCCGCGAGCCCCGCCTTGATCAGTGCGAAGGTGCGCCCCTTGGCGCCCTTCTTGAACTTGCCCGCGCGGTACGGCTTCACGATCCACTGGTACGTCGCACCGGCGGCCAGGCTCGCGTTGGCGACGAAGCGGGTCTTGGCGAACTTCTGCTTCTCGGCGGACGTGCTGGGCGACGGCGTCACCGCGGCCAGTTCGTCGGCTTCGGCGGCGACGGGCTCCGCCGCCGCGAGGGCGGCCAGCTCCCCCATCGACGCGGCGGAGAGCTCCTCGCGCGGGCCGCTGCCCCCGCTTCCGCATGCGGTGGCGCCGACCATCAGCGCGGTGGACAGGACCACCGCCGCAACGGCGCGACGAAATCGGACGGTCGTGGGTACGGACACGGTTTCCCTCCGGGGACTGAGGCGTCCTCCGCAGCCTCACCCCGGCCCTCCGGGGCCGCCACCCGGGGAACCCGTTCGGGTTTACGACACGCCGACGCGGCAACACGGGCCGTATGAGCACTCACACACGAGCACGCACCCGAGGGAGCAGTCAGGCAGGACGTGCCGTCGCACTTGTGGCGGACGTGCTCGCCTTCGTGATCGCACTTTGGATCCTGCTCTACTTCCTCGACGCCAACCAGGGCAACTCCCTGGTCGACCTCATCCATGACGTGGCCTCCTGGCTCGCGACCTGGTCCTACGACCTGTTCACTTTCAGCCGTGAATGGGTCCAGGTCGTGGTCGGCTACGGCATAGCCGCCGTCACCTACCTCCTCGTCGGCCACGCCATCGCCGGCTGGCTCTACCGCCGCTGACCGGCCGGCGGCATCACCCGCAGCAGTCCGGTTCCAGCCCGGCCGGGAGCGAGGTACCGCCGAACACTTCGGTGGTGGCCTCGTCCCCGCCGAGTGCCGCGACGGCCAGCAGCAGGGACCCGGCGGTCCAGGTGGTCTGCTCGACCGGCCAGATGGCGTCGTCCTGGAACACGTAGCCCGTCCAGTACATGCCGTTGTCCGCACGCAGGTGGCCGATCGAGCGGAGGATCTCCAGCGCCCGGTCGGACTCCCCTGTCGCCCACAGTGCGAGCGCCAGCTCGCAGGACTCGCCGCCGGTCACCCACGGGTTGGGCAGGACGCAGCGCACGCCCAGGTCCGGGACCACGAATTCGTCCCAGCGCCCGTCGATGCGCGCCTTGGCCTCGGAGCCGGTCAGGGCTCCGCCGAGGACGGGGTAGTACCAGTCCATCGAGTAGTGGTTCTTGTCGAGGAAGCGCTCCGGGTGGCGCTGGATGGCGTGCCGCAGTGCGCCCGCCGCGAGCTCCCAGTCGGGCTGCGGTTCCTCACGGTGTTCGGCGATGGCGAGCGCGCAGCGCAGTGCCTGGTGGATGGAGGAGGAGCCGGTGAGGAGGGCGTCGGTGACGGCCGTGCCGTCGGCCTCCCGCTTCCAGCCGATCTCGCCGCCGGGCTGCTGGAGCGTCAGGACGCATTCCACGGCCGCGTAGACGGCCGGCCACATGCGGTCGAGGAAGGTGTCGTCGCCGGTGGAGAGGTAGTGGTGCCACACGCCGACGGCTATGTAGGCGGTGAAGTTGCTCTCGCGGCTCGGGTCCTGCGGCTCCGTGGTGTCCACGCCGTCCGGCCGGTCGGCGTAGGCCGCGTACCAGGAGCCGTCCTGGTTCTGGTGCCGTGCCAGCCATGTGTAGGCCCGGTCCGCGGCTTCGTGTTCACCGGCCGCGTCGAGGGCCATGGCGGCCTCGGTGTGGTCCCACGGGTCCAGGTGGTGTCCGCGGAACCACGGTATGGCGCCGTCGGCGCGCTGTGCGGCGAGGATGCCGGCCACCGTCTCGGCGGCCTGTTCGGCCGTCAGTACGCCGTCCAGGACGAGGTGTTCGGTGCGCCCGGGCGTGCTCACTGGGTGGCGCCGACGGGAAGGTGGGGCTTGGTGGCGTATGCCACGAAGCTCTTGCCGATGAGCGGGTTCAGGGCCTGCTCGGCGAGCCGCGTGGCCATCGGCTTCTTCATGATGTCCCAGACCAGGAGCTTGTGGTACGCCTTGACGGGCAGCGCCTTGTCGTTGTCGACGCCGAAGGCGCACTTGAGCCACCAGTACGGGGAGTGCAGGCCGTGCGCGTGGTGCGTGCCGTACGGCTTGAGGCCTGCGGCCCTCATCTTGCCGAGCAGTTCGTCCGCCTTGTAGATGCGGATGTGGCCGCCCTCGACCTCGTGGTAGGCGTCGGAGAGCGCCCAGCAGATCTTCTCGGGGCCGTAGCGCGGCACGGTGATGGCGATGCGCCCGCCGGGCTTGAGCACGCGGACCATCTCGGCGAGCACGCCCTTGTCGTCGGGGATGTGCTCCATCACCTCGGAGATGATGACGACGTCGAAGGAGTCGTCGGGGAAGGGCAGGGCGAGTGCGTCGCCCTCCATGGCGGTGGCGGTGGCTCCGACGGGGGCCTCACCGGCTTCCTTCATGGCGGCGAACCACTTGGCGACCTCGCGGATCTCCTCGCCGTTGCGGTCGACGGCGACCACCTGGGCGCCTCTCCGGTAGCACTCGAAGGCGTGCCGGCCTGCGCCGCAGCCCAGGTCGAGTACGCGGTCGCCTGCGGCGAGCGGGAACCGGGAGAAATCGACGGTCAGCACGGGGTCCTGCCTTCGCGGTCGCGGGGGTGTTCGGGGATGGGGAGAAGCGGGGGGGGGGGAGCGGAAGGTCAGCGCGCCCTGCGGGTGCGGCCGGCGGCGGTCTGCTCGATGGCGGCGCGGTAGTGCGCGACGGTGCCCTTGGCGGCTGCGGCCCAGGTGAACCGGGTCAGGACCCGTTCGCGCCCGGCGGCGCCGAGGCGGGCCCGCAGTTCGGGGTCGCCGAGCATCCGGCCCAGTGCGGCGGCCAGCGCGCCCGCGTCGCCCGGGGGCACCGCGAGGCAGGTCTCGCCGTCGGTTCCGGCGACCTCGGGGATCGCGCCGCCGGTGGTGGCGACGAGCGGGGTGCCGGTGGCCATGGCTTCGGCCGCGGGGAGCGAGAAGCCTTCGTAGAGGGAGGGCACGCAGGCGATCTGCGCGCTGCGGACGAGGTCGACGAGTTCGGCGTCGGTGATGCCCTTGACGAAGCGGACGGCGTCCTGGAGGCCGTACGTCTCGATGGCGCGGGCGACCGGGCCCTGTTCGGCGCGCTTGCCGACGACGACGAGGTGGGCCTCGGGCCGTTCGGTGCGCAGCTTCGCGAGGGCTTCGACGAGGTGGACGAGCCCCTTGAGCGGTACGTCGGCGCTGGAGGTGGTGACGATGCGGCCGGGTACTTCGGCCACGGACGGGTCCGGCGACCAGAGGTCGGTGTCGGCGCCGATGTGCACGACGTGGATGCGTTCGTCCCGGACGCCGAGGTGCTGGGCGATCTCCTGCTTGGAGGAGCCGGAGACGGTGAGTACGGACGGCAGGCGGCGGGCCACGCGGCCCTGCATGCGGGTGAAGGCGTACCAGCGGCGTACGGAGGCCCGCTTCACGCGGCCGGTGGCGGCGTCGAGGTCGAGCTTGCGGTCGACGGTGATCGGGTGGTGGATCGTCGTGACCAGGGGGGCGCCGAGGTCGGCGAGGAGGCCGTAGCCGAGGGTCTGGTTGTCGTGGATGACGTCGAAGTCGCCGGCGCGCGCGGCCAGATGACGGCGGGCGCGCAGCGAGAAGGTGAGCGGCTCGGGGAAGCCGCCGGTCCACATGGTGGCGACCTCGAGGGCGTCGATCCAGTCGCGGTATTCGTCGCGCTTCGGCGTGCGGAAGGGGTCGGGGCTGCGGTACAGGTCCAGGCTCGGGAGCTCGGTGAGCGAGGCGCCCGTGTCGAGCACCGGGTAGGGCTGTGCGCCGATGACTTCGACGGAGTGCCCCAGCTGTACGAGCTCGCGCGAGAGGTGGCGGACGTAGACGCCCTGGCCGCCGCAGAACGGGTTCCCCTTATAGGTGAGGAGTGCGATACGCAGCGGGCGATCGCCGTCGGCGGCGGAACCCTCGAAAGGGCTCGTCACCATGGCCTCAGCGGTCACTCTCGGCCCCCTTCTCACTGCAACTTTCGCCGGAGCGTAACCGCTCGCATAATGTAGAACAAGTTTCAGACTTGATCCGTTGAAGACCATTGAATCTACCGGCCGGAAACCACACCGTAAGAGGCGGAGCAGGTGATTCGCGCCACGGCTCCGACGCCTGCGATGCTGGCCGCGGACCAGCCCGGATTCAGCCCGCGCAACGACACGGAACGGGACACATGACAGCGGAAGTGAAGGCCGTCACCACACCGGCGTCGCCTCCCCTGACGGAGCGCCAGGAAGCGCGCCGCCGCCGGATCCTGCACGCCAGCGCCCAGCTGGCCAGCCGGGGCGGTTTCGACGCGGTCCAGATGCGCGAGGTCGCGGAAGCGGCGGGCGTGGCGCTGGGCACGCTCTACCGCTACTTCCCTTCCAAGGTGCACCTGCTGGTCGCCACCATGCAGGACCAGCTCCAGCACATGCACACGACGCTGCGCAAACGGCCGCCGGCCGGGGACGATCCGGCGGCCCGGGTCGCGGAGACCCTGATGCGGGCCTTCCGCGCCCTCCAGCGGGAGCCGCAGCTGGCCGACGCGATGGTGCGGGCACTGACGTTCGCGGACCGCAGTGTGAGCCCCGAGGTTGACACGGTGTCCCGGCTGACCACGGCGATCATCCTGGACGCGATGGGACTGGAGCATCCCCCGACGGCGGAACAGCTCTCGGCGGTCCGCGTCATCGAGCACACCTGGCACTCGGCACTGATCACGTGGCTTTCCGGCCGTGCGTCGATCGCCCAGGTCAAGATAGACATCGAAACGGTGTGCCGCCTGATCGACCTGACGTCCCCGGAAAAGGCCTGAAGCAGCCGCTGGGGGCAGTCCGGCACGATCCGGAAGAGAGGGCCTAGCGGGCGCTGGGGCGGTGGTAGCGCACCTCGGGTACGGGGACGCCCTCGACGGGGTCGGCGCACACCGCGCCGTCGGGGCTGAAGCCGGCGCGCTCGTAGAAGGTGCGGGCGCGGGTGTTGCCCTCGAGGACCCACAGGCGCAGCGCCAGGTACGGGGCCCGGAGGAGGACCTCGTCCAGGAGGGCCCGTCCGATGCCGGTGCCGATGAGGTCCGGGCGGGCGTAGATGGCGTACAGCTCGCCCTCGCCGCGGGGGAGGTCGTCGCCGCGGGCCGGTCCGAAGCATGCCCAGCCGACGACGGCGCCGTCCGCGCTCTCGGCGACGAGGTTGGTCATTTCGCCGGACGCCTCGCTGAAGTAGCCGCGTCGTCGGGCGGCGTCGTCGGCGATGCTGAGCCCGTCGAGATAGGCCTGGGGCATCAAGCCGGCGTAGGCGTGCTGCCATCCACGGACACGCAGGGTGGAGACGGCCTCGATGTCCGCCTCGGTCATGGCACGGACGGATATCTGCGGGGCTGTGGGGGCGGTCATGCGGGCAGTCTGGCACGGCGCTCCGCGCCTCCGCACGAGGTCGGAGGGCGTGCGACGCCGGTTCGGCCCGGCGAACCGGCGCACCCGCGGCGGTGCACTGCGGCCGCCCGGGCAGGTTCGCGGCGGGCCCCGGTACCGCGCGTCCGGTACCGGGGCTCCGCCGCGCCCGTCAGTCCTCCGGCGGAAACACCGGTTCGCCCGTGGCCGCCAGGGTGATCAGGATGGCTTCGACCGGGCAGCCTTCCGCCGCCGTCAGGATCGGCTCGTTCGCGTCCGATTCGGCGGTGCGCGGGTGGGACTGGCGTGCCGAGTCCAGGACGAAGCCGTCCGGGGCGTGGTTCACGCACATGCCCGAGCCGATGCAGACCCCGCGGTCCACTTCGACCTGCCAGCGGTCACCCATCAGGCACCCGCCTCATGGCCCGCCGGGAGGTGGATCATCTTGTGCTCCAGGTACTCGCTCAGTCCCTCCGGGCCGAACTCCCGGCCCACGCCGCTGTTCTTGTAGCCGCCGAACGGGCCGAGCATGTCCAGGCTGAAGGTGTTGACGTTGAAGGTTCCGGTGCGGATCTGCCGGGCGAAGTCGATGCCGTGCTCGACGTCGCCGGTCCAGACGCTGCCGCTGAGGCCGAACTCCGAGTCGTTGGCGACCCGTACGGCCTCGGCCTCGTCCCCGTACGGGATCAGGCAGACGACCGGGCCGAAGATCTCCTCGCGTGCGATCCGCATGGAGTTGTCCACGTCGCCGAAGAGGGTGGGCTCCACGTACCAGCCGCGGTCCAGGCCCGCCGGGCGGCCGCCGCCCGACAGGACCTTCGCGCCCTCCTCCTGCCCGATCCGGATGTAGTCCAGGGAGCGTTGCTGCTGCCGCCGGGCCACGAGCGGGCCGAGTTGCGTCGCCGGGTCGAGCGGGTCGCCGACCACGAGTGCGCCGGCCGCCGCCGCGAGGGCCTCGGCCACCTCCTCGTACCGGCTGCGGGGGGCGAGGACGCGGGTCTGGGCCACGCACGCCTGGCCGTTGTTCATCCAGGCCGCGGGCACGATCCCGGCGATGGTGGCGTCGAGGTCGGCGTCGGGCAGGATCACGGCGGCGGACTTGCCGCCGAGTTCGAGGGTGACGCGGGTGAGGTTGCGGGCGGCGACCTCCATCACGCGCCGGCCGGCCGCGACCGAGCCGGTGAAGGCGACCTTGTCGATGCCGGGGTGGCCGACCAGGTACTCGCTGACCTCGCGGTCGGCGGGCAGGATCGACAGGACGCCCTCGGGGAGTCCGGCCTCCCGTGCGATGTCGGCGAGGATGTAGGAGTCCAGCGGCGCCTCGGGCGACGGCTTGAGGATCACCGCCGAGCCCGTCAGGAGCGCCGGCGCCAGCTTGGCCGCCGCGACGAACTGCGGGACGTTCCACGGGATGACGGCGGCGACCACGCCCACCGGCTCCCGCCGCACCAGGATCGGGCCGAGCACGCCCTGGCGGTACTCCTCGTACGGGTAGGCGCGGGCGACCGTGATCGCGGCGTCGTAGACCATCATCGGGCCGAGGGCCTGGGCGAGGATGCTCCAGGAGTAGGGGGAGCCGTTCTGGGAGCTGATGGACCGGGCTATCTCCTCGTGCCGGACGGCGATGGCGTCCTTGATCCGGGAGACGACGGCGATCCGCTCGTCCAGGGTCATCCGCGGCCAGGGGCCCTCGTCGAACGCCTTGCGTGCGACCGCGACGGCGCGGTCGACGTCCGCCTTCGAGGCGTGCGGGACGGAGCCGATGACCTGCTCGGTGTGGGGGGAGACGATCCGGATCGTGTCGGTGCCCAGCGGATCCGTCCACTCCCCGCCGATGAACAGTTGTCCGTGTTCCACGAGCTCGGTCATGGCTGAGGCCTCCTGCGGCTTGGCGTTCCAGAACTGATACCAGTTCTAGTTGGAGGAGTCCACGGCCAGGACGGAACAGGGAAGAAGATCGAACGGCTAGTCAGGAAGCCGGGAAAGTGGTCGACTTGGGCTACTACTGGAACGCGTTCTCATCCGAGGGCGGCAGCAGGGGAGGACGCATGACGGAGGGCACGTCACACACCGCCGGGGAAGCCCCACAGGCCACCGAGGACATGCCACAGGTCACCGAGCGCACGTCACAGCCCACCGAGGACACGCCACAGGTCACCGATCACGGCGGAGGCGTATGGGCCATCAAGGTCCCCATCCCCGACAACCCCCTCGGCCACACCCTCGTCCACGTCCTCGACACCGACCGCGGCCCGGTCCTCATCGACACCGGCTGGGACGACCCCGCCTCCTGGGACACCCTCGTCGCCGGCCTCGCCGCACTCGGCACCGCCGTCGCCGACGTCCACGGCGTCGTCATCACCCACCACCACCCCGACCACCACGGCCTCTCCGGCCAGGTCCGCAAGGCCTCCGGCGCCTGGATCGCCATGCACGCCGCCGACACCGAGGTCGTCGTACGCACCCGCGCCTCCGAGCCCGGCGTGTGGTTCGACTACATGAGCGACAAGCTCGCCGCCGCCGGAGCCCCCGAGGAGCACATCGCCCCGCTGCGCGCCGCCCGCGCGAGCGGCCGCATGCGGACCCTGCCCGGCCTGCGCGCCGCCGTCCCCGACCGGGAGATCGTCCCCGCCGAACTCCTCCCCCTCGCCGGACGCCGGCTGCGCGCGATCTGGACCCCCGGCCACACCCCCGGCCACGTCTGCCTGCACCTGGAGGAACAGCATCCGGCGAACCTCCCCGGCAACGGGCGCCTCTTCTCCGGGGACCACCTGCTGCCCGGCATCTCCCCGCACATCGGCCTGTACGAGGCCCCGGAGGACACCCGCGTCACCGACCCCCTCGGCGACTACCTCGACTCCCTCGAACGCATCGGCCGGCTCGGGCCCGCCGAGGTGCTCCCCGCCCACCAGCACGCCTTCACCGACGCACCCGCCCGCGTACGGGAGCTCCTCGACCACCACGAGGAACGCCTCGCCGGGCTCCGCGCACTGCTGGCCGAGCCGCTGACCCCGTGGGGCCTGGCCGAGCGGATGGAGTGGAACCGGCCCTGGGAGCAGATCCCGTACGGCTCCCGCAATATCGCCGTCTCGGAAGCGGAGGCCCATCTGCGCCGACTGGTGAAGCAGGGTCACGCCGAGGCGATGCCGGGCACCGACCCGGTGACGTACCGGGCCCTGTAAGGGGCGCCCGGCCCCTGCGCCCCGGAGCCCGCCGGTTACGGGCCGGTAGAGTGAACCCGTCGTCCACACCTCTGTACGGGGGGAAGCCGGTGCAATTCCGGCGCTGACCCGCAACCGTGACCCACCCCGGCACCGCCCGGGCGGGGAGCCGGAATGCCCCGTACCGAAGGTGCACGGCTCGTGCCGCCGGAGCCCCGGCGGCCGGCACCGTCGAGGTAAACGGAGCCGGAGCCCGGTGCCTGTGCGTGCCTGCTGCCGGTTCCCCCGTACGAGAGGCACCCGCCCCCCCCATGAACGTCCGCCGCAGCGCTGCCGCGCTCGCCGCCTCCGCCGTGCTCTGCGTGGGCGCCGCCCCCGCAGCCCTCGCCGACACCGCGCCGCCCGCCTCTCCCTCCGCGCCGCCGGCCATCCCCTCCGGTCTCTACGGCAAGAACGACCCCACCTACGACGGCGTGTGGCGGCAGTCGTTCGCGCTGCTCGCCCAGCACACGGTCGGCATCAAGCCCTCCGTCAAGGCCATGGTCTGGCTGGCCGCCCAGCAGTGCGACAACGGCGGCTTCGCCTCCTTCCGCCCGAACGCCGCCCTGCCGTGCGACGCGCAGACGATGTACGACACGAACGCCACCGCGGCCGCCGTGCAGGCGCTGAAGGCGCTCGGCGGCCAGGACGCGGCCGTCAAGAAGAGCGTGGACTGGCTGAAGTCCGTCCAGAACGAGGACGGCGGCTGGAGCTACGTCCCCGGCTCCCCCAGCGACGCCAACTCCACGGCCGTGGTGATCAGCGCACTGGCCGCGGCGGGCGAGAAGCCGGCCGAGGTCAGGTCGAAGGCGGGCAAGTCGGCGTACGAGGGCCTGCTCCCCTTCCAGCTGGGCTGCACCGCCGAGCCGGCCGCCGACCGCGGCGCGTTCGCCTACCAGCCGGCCGACGGCAAGCTCGTCGCCAACGCCGACGCCACGGCCGCCGCGGTCCTGGCCGGCCTCGGCAAGGGTGCGGCCGTCGTCCCCGCCGCCGAGAACACCCCCGCCGCCCCGCTGGCCTGCCCGGCCGCGAACGCCGCCGACCCGGTGGCCGCCGCCCAGGGCGCCGCCGGCCACCTGGCCGAGGCCCTCAAGAAGGACGGCCACCTCACGGCCGTCACCCCGGGCGCGGACCAGCCCGCCCCGGACACCGGCAACACCGCCGACGCCGTGATCGCCCTGGCCGCCGCCGGGCACAAGGAGTCGGCCGCGGGCGCACTGGAGTGGCTGAAGGCCAACTCCGCCGAGTGGTCGAAGGGCAGCCCGGCGGCCCTGGGCACGCTGGTGCTGGCCGCGCACGCGACCGGAACCGACCCTAAGTCCTTCGGCGGCACCGACCTGGTGGCCGCGCTCAACGCGACCGGCCCGGCCCCGCAGGGCGCGGACACCGAGGCGACCACCGTGGACAGCGAGAAGGACGAGCCGTCCGGCGGCCAGAACGTCTGGTGGATCGTCGGCGCCGGCGCCGCGGCGGGTATCGGCATCGGCATCCTGCTGAGCGGCCGCCGGAAGAAGAACCAGTCCTGATGCGCCGCCGCCTGCCCGCCGTGGCCCTCGCCCTCGGGATCGCCCTGGCCCTGCTGGCCGCCGCTCCGGCCCTGGCGGCCGGCTACCGCTACTGGTCGTTCTGGGACGGGGCGGGCGGCCGGTGGACTTACGCCACGCAGGGCCCGTCGCTGGCGCGCCCGGCGGACGGCGCCGTCCAGGGCTTCCGGTTCTCGGTGAGCCGGGACGCGGCGGAGCAGGCGGCCCAGCCGCGCACGGCGGCCGACTTCGAGGCCGTCTGCGGGGCCACCGCCGCGGTGGAGGGCCGCAAGCGGGTGGCGCTCGTCATCGACTTCGGCGTCCCGGCCGACGCCCCGGGCGGCGACACCCCGCCCGAGGCCGCCCCGCGCACGGCCTGCGCGCAGGTGGCTCCGGACGCCACGGCGGCCGAGGCGCTGGCCGCGGTCGCCAAGCCGCTGCGCTACAACAGCGCGGCGCTGCTGTGCGCGATCTCCGGCTACCCGAAGCAGGGCTGCGGCGACCAGGTCGCCGACGGCGCGGCGCAGTCCGCGACCCCGGCTCCGGCGCAGTCCGCCGCTCCGAAGTCGGGCGGGGGCCCGTCCGCGGGTCTGCTCGCGGGCATCGCCGCGGTGGCCGCCCTGGCCGCGGCCGCCGTCTGGCAGTCCCGCCGCCGCACCCGATGACGGGCCCCGCCGCCGAGGCGCACCCCGGCAACGACGCCGAACCGCCCACCCCGCCCACCGGCACCCCCCGAACCGCTCCCGCCGCCGATGCCCGTGCCGGCGATGACGCCACGCCGACCACCCGGGATACCCGCACCACGGCCACGAACACCGGACGCCGGGCCGCGCCTCCCGCCGCCGGGGCGCCCCGCACCACGCCCACGGGCGCCGGAACCCGCCGGGCATGGCCGCAGGCCCACCGCGAGGCCGCGGCGCAGGTCCCACCGCACCGGTCGACGTACGAAAGGTGGAGGCCCCCGCAGGCCGGTCGGGCCACCGCCCTGCACGCGGGGGCCTGGTGGCTGTGGGCCCTCGGCCTCGCCACCGCCGCCTCCCGCACGACCAACCCGCTCCTCCTCGGGCTGGTCATCGGCGTCGCCGGGTACGTGGTCGCGGTGCGCCGCACCGATGCGCCCTGGGCCCGTTCCTACGGCGCCTTCCTCAAGCTCGGCCTCTTCGTCATCGGCCTGCGCCTGGTCTTCTCCATGCTGCTCGGCTCCCCCCTCCCCGGCTCGCACCTCCTGTTCACCCTCCCGGAGATCCCGCTCCCGGCCTGGGCCCAGGGCATCCGCTTCGGCGGCCGCGTCACCGCCGAGCAGCTCGTCTTCGCCTTCTACGACGGCCTGAAGCTGGCCACCCTCCTGGTGTGCGTCGGCGCCGCGAACGCCCTCGCCAATCCGGCGCGGCTGCTGAAGTCCCTCCCGGCCGCCCTGTACGAGGCCGGGGTCGCCGTCGTCGTCGCCATGACCTTCGCGCCGAACATGGTCGCCGACGTCGTGCGCCTGCGGACCGCCCGGCGGCTGCGCGGCCGCCCCACCGGCGGGGTGAAGGCGATCCTCCAGATCGGCCTGCCGGTCCTGGAGGGCGCCCTGGAGCGTTCCGTGGCCATCGCCGCCTCGATGGACGCGCGCGGCTACGGCCGCACGGCCGAGGTTCCGCCCGCGGTCCGGCACACCACCAACGCCCTCACCCTCGGCGGCCTCCTCGGCATGTGCGCGGGCACGTACGGCCTGCTCGCCGCGCAGGGCGCCGCGTACGGGCTCCCCGTGCTCGGCGCCGGAGCCGCCCTGGCCGTCGCCGGCCTGCGGCTGGGCGGCCGCCGTTCGGTGCGCACCCGCTACCGGCCGGACCGCTGGGGTCCGCGCGCCTGGCTGGTCGCCGGTTCGGGCGCGGCCGTCGCCGCCCTGCTGATCCGCGCCGGTTCCGTCGACCCGGCGGCTCTGCACCCGGGCGTGGTCCCGCTCGCGGCCCCCACGCTCCCGCTGTGGCCGGCGGCCGCGATCCTGATCGGCCTGCTGCCCGCCTTCGTGGCACCCGTTCCGCCCAAGGAGGCGTCGTAGTGATCCGCTTCGAGCAGGTGTCGGTCACGTACGAAGGCGCGGCCGGCCCGTCCCTGCGGGACGTCGACCTGGAGATCCCCGAGGGGGAGTTGACGCTGCTGGTCGGCCCGTCGGGCGTCGGCAAGTCCACCCTGCTGGGGGCGGTCTCCGGGCTGGTCCCGCACTTCACGGGCGGCACCCTGCGCGGCCGGGTCACGGTCGCCGGCCGCGACACCCGCACCCACAAGCCGCGCGAACTCGCGGACGTGGTCGGCACGGTCGGCCAGGACCCGCTCGCGCACTTCGTGACGGACACGGTGGAGGACGAACTCGCCTACGGCATGGAGTCCCTGGGCCTGCCGCCTGCGGTGATGCGCCGCCGGGTGGAGGAGACCCTGGACCTGCTGGGCCTGAACGAGCTTCGCGACCGGCCGATCGCGACGCTGTCCGGCGGCCAGCAGCAGCGGGTCGCGATCGGCTCGGTCCTCACCCCGCACCCCAAGGTGCTGGTGCTGGACGAGCCGACGTCCGCGCTCGACCCGGCGGCGGCGGAGGAGGTCCTCGCGGTCCTCCAGCGCCTCGTCCACGACCTGGGGACGACCGTGCTGATGGCGGAGCACCGCCTGGAGCGGGTCGTCCAGTACGCCGACCGGGTCCTGCTCCTGCCCTCGCCGGGCGCGGCCCCGGTCATCGGCGGCCCGGCGGAGATCATGGCCGTCTCCCCGGTCCACCCGCCGGTGGTCGCCCTGGGCCGCCTCGCGGGCTGGTCCCCGCTCCCCCTCTCGATCCGCGACGCCCGCCGCCGCTCGGCCCCCCTCCTGACCCGCCTGTCGCCTGCGGCGAGCCCGGCCCCGTCGAACCCCTCGGGCCGCCTGTCGCCTGCGGCGAGCCCTGCGGCCGGACCCGCCCGCCCCGCCGCTTCGCAGGGCTCCGCCCCGGATCCCGCGCCCCGTACGCCGGCGGAGCTGCATCTTCCAGCCTCGCCGGCGTTTGAGGCGCGGGGGTTCGGGGGCGGAGCCCCCGTTGCCGGAGCCCCCGGGCTGCTCGCACGGCTGCTCCGCCGCGGCCGGCCGACCCCCGACACCGCTCGCGACACCGCTCCCGCGCCCGGTCCCGGGGACAGCCCCGCCGAGGTCCACCGGGTCACCGTCCGCCGCGGCCGCGTACAGGCCCTGCACGAGGTCACCCTCACCGTCGCTCCCGGCGAAACCGTCGCCCTCATGGGCCGCAACGGCGCCGGCAAGTCGACCCTCCTGTCCACCCTCGTCGGTACGGTCGCCCCCACCACCGGCGAGGTGACCGTCGGCGGCCGCACCCCCCACCGCACGCCCCCGCCCGAGATGGTGCGCCGCGTCGGCCTCGTCCCGCAGGAGCCCCGCGACCTCCTCTACGCCGACACGGTCGCCGCCGAGTGCGCCGCCGCGGACTCCGACGCCGCCGCGGCCCCCGGCACCTGCCGCGCTCTCGTCTCCGCGCTGCTTCCGGACGTGCCCGACGACATCCATCCGCGCGATCTCTCCGAGGGCCAGCGCCTGGCCCTCGCCCTGGCGCTGGTCCTCACCGGCCGCCCCGCCCTGCTGCTCCTCGACGAGCCGACCCGCGGCCTGGACTACGCCGCCAAGGTCCGCCTGATCGAGATCCTGCGCGGCCTGGCCGCCGAGGGCCATGCCATCGTCCTGGCCACCCACGACGTGGAACTCGCCGCCGAGCTGGCCCACCGCGTGGTGATCCTGGCCGGCGGCGAGGTCGTCGCGGACGGTCCGACCGCGGAGGTCGTCGTCTCCTCCCCCGCTTTCGCCCCGCAGGTGGCGAAAATCCTGGCCCCGGGCCACTGGCTCACCGTGACCCAGGTCGCCGAGGCCCTCGAGGCGGCGGAAGCCCGATGAACCGCCCCGTCCGTATCGGCCCCCGCGCCGCCGTCGCCCTGGTCCTCGTCACCCTCATCGGCATCGCGGCCTTCGGCTGGCCGCTGCTCGCCGACCGCCAGTCGGGCCTCTCGCACTCCCAGGACGCCCCCTGGCTCTTCGCCGCGCTCCTCCCGCTCCTGGTGGCGGTCGTCGTGGCGACCGTCGCCGACAACGGCATGGACGCCAAGGCGGTGGCGATGCTCGGTGTGCTGGCCGCCGTCGGGGCGGCGCTGAGACCGCTGGGCGCGGGCACGGCCGGGCTGGAGCCGATGTTCTTCCTGCTGGTGCTCAGCGGGCGGGTGCTCGGCCCCGGTTTCGGTTTCGTGCTGGGCTCGGTGACGATGTTCGCCTCCGCCCTGCTGACGGGCGGGGTCGGTCCGTGGATGCCGTTCCAGATGCTGGCCATGGGCTGGTTCGCGCTGGGGGCGGGGCTGCTGCCGGGCGCGGAGCGGATCCGGGGGCGGGCGGAGCTGCTGATGCTGGCGGCGTACGGCTTCGCGGGCTCGTTCGCGTACGGCACGGTCATGAATCTGCAGGGCTGGGTCATCCTGCAGGGCATGGGACAGGGCATCTCCTTCCGTCCGGGGGATCCGGTGGGCGCGAATCTGGCGCGGTTCGTCGCGTACTGCCTGGCGACGTCGGTGGGCTGGGACCTGGGCCGGGCCGTGCTGACGGTCGTACTGACGCTCACGCTCGGTGCCACCCTGCTGAAGGCGCTGCGCCGGGCGACCCGCAAAGCTGCCTTCGACGCCCCCGTCTCCTTCGATCCGGGGGTCGAGACGGCGTACGAGCCGACCCCTCAAAGGCAGTCGAACGCACACACAATCGGACATACGGGTGACAGCGGAGGGTGACATCCGGGGCCTCCGCCGGTGACCCGCCCCATAGGACCCACGTCACATACGAGCCCGGCTAGTAGCCCCCGGGCCCAACTCCCCCCGGGGATCGGCGTCGGCGGCCGGCCCCCTGCTGCGAGGACCGCTAGTAAGAGCGACCTTTGCCAGGCCGTCGGGGCGTCTGTAGAACTGGATGAGTCGCCGGGCGGCACGGGTGCTTCACCCGCCGCCTGCGAACCCCTCTCCTTTGCGTGAGTGGCTCACGCATGTCCTCGACATGCGGTGCGACCGCCCTTGTCCCCTTCGGAAGGTCAATCCGTGTCCAACCCCGTCATCCGCCGCATCGCCGCTTCGAAGAAGACCCTCGCGGGTTCCGTCCTCGCCCTGGGTATCGCCGGCTCGATGCTGGCCGCAGTCCCCGCGCAGGCCGCCCCGATGAACGCCAAGGCGATCGCGCAGCAGATGATCAAGGACCCGGCCCAGTTCGCCGCCTTCGACAAGATCATCTCGCACGAGAGCGGCTGGGACCACACCGCGACCAACGCCTCCTCCGGCGCGTACGGCCTGGCCCAGGCCCTGCCGGCCTCGAAGATGGCTTCCGCCGGTGCCGACTGGAAGACCAACCCGGCCACCCAGATCAAGTGGGGCCTGGACTACATGAACGACCGCTACGGCAGCCCGGTCGGCGCCTGGAACTTCTGGTCCGCCAACCACTGGTACTGAGCCGCGAGCGAACGCAGCACGCAGCACGCAGCACACCGCCGCAGCGGAAAACGCACGGCGCGCGGCGCGCAGCACCCAGACATACGAAGGCCCCGGTGGCCGGCCTCCCCAGGTCCGGCCGCCGGGGCCTTCTGCATCCCATCCCACGGGACTCAGTGGCGCCTCACAGGCGCTGGATGATCGTGCCGGTCGCCAGCGCGCCTCCCGCGCACATGGTGATCAGCGCGAACTCCTTGTCGCGGCGCTCCAGCTCGTGGAGCGCGGTGGTGATCAGCCGGGCGCCGGTGGCGCCGACGGGGTGACCGAGCGCGATGCCCCCGCCGTTGACGTTGACCTTCTCCAGGTCCTGGTCGAAGACCTGCGCCCAGGACAGGACGACGGAGGCGAAGGCCTCGTTGATCTCGACGAGGTCGATGTCCCGGAGCGACATCCCGGCCTTGCCGAGTACGGCCCGGGTCGCGTCGATGGGCCCGTCCAGGTGGTAGTGGGGGTCGGCGCCGACGAGCGTCTGGGCGACGATCCGGGCGCGCGGCTTGAGCTTGAGGGCGCGTGCCATCTTGCGCGAGGCCCACATCACGGCGGCGGCGCCGTCGGATATCTGCGAGGAGTTCCCCGCGGTGTGCACGGCGGTGGGCATGACCGGCTTGAGCCGGGCCAGTGCCTCCATGCTGGTGTCGCGCAGGCCCTCGTCCCGGTCGACCAGGCGCCACATGCCCTGTCCGGCGGCCTGCTCCTCCTCCGTCGTCGGCACCTGCACGGCGAAGGTCTCGCGCTTGAACCGCTCCTCGGCCCAGGCCGCTGCGGCCCGCTCCTGGGAGAGGAGCCCGAGCCGGTCGACGTCCTCGCGGGACAGGCCGCGGTGGCGGGCGATCCGCTCGGCGGCCTCGAACTGGTTGGGGAGGTCGACGTTCCACTCGTCCGGGAAGGGCTTGCCCGGACCGTGCTTGGATCCCGAACCCAGCGGCACGCGGCTCATCGCCTCGACGCCGCAGGCGATCCCGATGTCCATCACCCCGCCGGAGATCATGTTGGCGACCATGTGGTTGGCCTGTTGCGAGCTGCCGCACTGACAGTCCACCGTCGTCGCGGCGGTCTCGTACGGGAGCCCCATGGCGAGCCAGGCGTTGCGGGCGGGGTTCATCGACTGCTCACCGGCGTGCGTCACGGTGCCGCCGACGATCTGCTCGACGCAGTCGGGCTGGATTCCGGTACGGGCCAGCAGTTCGCGGTAGGTCTCACCGAGCAGGTAGGCGGGATGGAGGTTGGCGAGAGCGCCCCCGCGCTTACCGATGGGGGTGCGTACGGCTTCGACAATGACGGGTTCCGCGGCCATGAGCTCGTCCTCTCCTGCACTGCGTCAGCACGGCGGGCCGTCCCGGCGCCCCGCCCCGAACTAGTACGCGTTCTAGTTCTCCCCGCAGTCTTATGACTCGAGGCCCCGGCACGCAAGGGTCTTGCACGCGCCCTGCACGGATTCCACACGCAACAGTTGGCGCCACGACCCTTGTCACTTCTAGAACTCGTTACTACCTTCAAGCCAACTTCTGATGGTCCGTCAGACTTTGGAGTTGCCCGATGTCCTGCCCCGCACTGCCCGAAGGCTTCGACGCCACCGATCCAGACCTGCTCCAAAGCCGCGTCCCCTTCCCGGAGTTCGCGCAGCTGCGGCAGACCGCACCCGTCTGGTGGTGCCCGCAGCGGCGGGGCATCACCGGCTTCGACGACGAGGGCTACTGGGCCGTGACCCGGCACGCGGACGTCAAGTACGTCTCCACGCACCCGGAGCTGTTCTCCTCGACGACCAACACCGCGATCATCCGCTTCAACGAGCACATCGCACGTGATGCGATAGATGCCCAGCGCCTGATCATGTTGAACATGGATCCGCCGGAACACACGCGCGTACGCCAGATCGTGCAGCGCGGCTTCACCCCGCGGGCCATCCGCGGCCTGGAGGCGGCCCTGCGCGACCGCGCCCGGAAGATCGTCGAGGAGGCCGCGGCGACGGCGGCCGACGGCAGCTTCGACTTCGTCACGCAGGTGGCGTGCGAGCTCCCGCTCCAGGCCATCGCCGAACTGATCGGCGTACCGCAGAAGGACCGCACCAAGATCTTCGACTGGTCGAACAAGATGATCGCCTACGACGACCCGGAGTACGCGATCACCGAGGAGGTCGGCTCCAACGCGGCGATGGAGCTCATCGGTTACGCGATGAACCTCTCCGCCCAGCGCAAGGAGTGTCCGGCCAAGGACATCGTCACCCAGCTGGTGGCCGCCGAGGGCCAGGGCAACCTCGGCTCCGACGAGTTCGGCTTCTTCGTGCTGCTGCTGGCGGTCGCGGGCAACGAGACCACGCGCAACGCCATCAGCCACGGCATGCACGCCTTCCTCACCCACCCCGAGCAGTGGGAGCTCTACAAGGCGACCCGGCCGTCGACGGCCGCGGAGGAGATCGTGCGCTGGGCCACCCCGGTGGTGTCCTTCCAGCGCACCGCCACCCAGGACACCGAACTGGGCGGCCAGAAGATCAAGGCGGGCGACCGGGTGGGGATGTTCTACTCCTCCGCCAACCACGACCCCGAGGTGTTCACGAACCCGGACGTCTTCGACATCACCCGCGACCCCAACCCCCACCTGGGCTTCGGCGGCGGCGGCCCGCACTTCTGCCTGGGCAAGTCCCTGGCGGTCATGGAGATCGACCTGATCTTCAACGCCCTGGCCGACGCCCTCCCCGACCTCCACCTGACGACGGACCCCCCGCGCCGCCTCCGCGCAGCCTGGCTCAACGGCATCAAGGAACTCCGAGTAACCCACCCCTGACCACCCCTCCAACCCGGCCAGCCCACTCCAGCCCCGCCGGCGTTTGAGGCGCGGGGTCCGGGGCGGCGCCCCGCTCTCTCGCCTTCACCCGCCCCTCCCCCCCCAGCCTCGCCGGCGTTTGAGGCGCGGGGTCCGGGGCGGCGCCCCGGCAGCGGCGCCGCACCCGCCCGACTGGCGGCGTACCCCGAACGGAGTGATCCTGGCAAGCAGCGACGATCCAGCCGAAGGGGCGCCGGGGCCATCCAACGCCCCGGCGCCCCTTCGGCCTCCCCCAGCCCAGCCCAGCGCAGCGGAGGGGCAGCGGCTCACCCCACCCTCAGCACCACACACGTCGTAGTGCCATGGGCATACAGCTTCCCGTCCCGCGTGCCCACGACCCGCGCCTCCGCGGTCGCCGTGCTCCGCCCCACGTGCAGCGCCGTCCCCTCGCAGCGCAGCGTGGGCGTGTCCGCCATCACCGGCCGGATCATGTGCACCCCGAGCTGTACCGTCGTGTAGCTGACGCCCGCCGGCAGCAGCGTCATCACCGCCGAGCCGAGGGCCGAGTCGAGCAGGGTGGCCAGGAAGCCGCCGTGCACCGTCCCCATCGGGTTGAGCAGGTGGTCGCCCGGGTCCCCCTCGAAGACGGCGGTCCCCTCCGACGCGTCGGCGAGCCGGAAGCCCAGGGTGCTCATCATCGACGCGCCGGGCAGTTCGCCCTTCATGCTCGCCTGCAGGATCTCCAGCCCGCTCATGCCGAGGATGTCCGGGGTCATCTCCGGCCGCGGCTGCCAGGTGTGCGTACGGCTGCGGAGCTCGGCACCGCTACTGCTCTCATACGTGGTCATGGCAACGACCCTAGGCGCGCCCCCGGGCCGACCGCGAGTGTCGGATCCGGCAGCTTCCGTATGGATTCCGACAGCCCGACCGGGCCCGGTCGGCGTTACCGTGGAGCGGTGAAAGTCGCCGTTCTGGCCCTCGACGGGGTCTTCGACTCGGGCATATCCGCCGTCCTCGACGTGCTGCACACCGCGCACGCGCTGCGCCGCCAGGTCGCCGGGACCCCACCGCCCGCCTTCGACATCCGTACGGTCGGCGTGCGGCGCCGGGTCCGCACCGGGCTCGGCCACCGCATCGACACCGAACCGGCCGCCGTCGCCGAGGACGCGGACCTGCTGGTGGTGCCCGCGCTGATGGAGCGCCGCCCGGACCTGCTGGTCGAGGCCGTGGGCTCGGGCGGGTTGCGTCCGGCCCGCCGGATCCTGGCCGAGGCCCGCGAGCGCGGAACCCCACTGGCCACCGCCTGCACCGGCACCTTCCTGCTGGCCGAGGCCGGGGTGCTGGACGGGCTGCGGGCGACGACCAGTTGGTGGCTGGCCCCGCTCTTCCGGGACCGCTACCGCCGGGTCGCCGTCGAGGAGACCCGGATGGTCGTCAGCTCCGGCGGGGTCACGACGGCGGGCGCGGCCTTCGGCCACCTCGACCTGGCGCTGTCGCTCGTCGGCGCGCGCAGTCCGGCCCTCGCGGATCTGGTCCGGCGCTACCTCGTCGTCGACGACCGGGCCTCCCAGGCGGCGTACGCCATCCCCAGCGCCTTGGCCCGCCACGATCCGCTGGTCGCCGCCTTCGAGGAATGGGCGCGGACCCGGCTCGCGGAACCGGCGCCGATCGCGGACGCCGCCCGCGAGCTCGGCGTCAGCGAGCGCACCCTGCAGCGCGCGGTCGCCCGTACCCTCGGCCGCACACCGGTCGGGCTGGTGCAGGACCTGCGGGTGGAGCAGGCCGAACACCTGCTGCGCACCACGGACCTGTCGCTGACGGCGGTCGCCCGGCGGGTCGGGTACGAAAGCCCGGGCCCGCTGCGCACGCTGCTGCGCAGGCGGCGCGGCGAGGGCTGACGCGGTCGGGGGGCCGGCCCCGCCGGCCCCGCCGGCCCCGCCGCCGACCCGCCTACGACCCGTCTACGAACGCGCCCCCGCGACGGGCTCGGCGACGCCGGCCCCGTCCGGGGTCGCCGTCGTCCGTTCTCCGCCGGTGGTGCGCTGCGCCGGGAGGTCCACCTGGAGCCCCCGCGGCCCGGACAGCACGTACACGAGCCCGAAGCCGGCGGTCACGACGACGGCGCCGCCCACCGCGTCCAGGACCCAGTGGTTGGCGGTCGCGACGATCGCGCACACCGTGATCAGCGGGTGCAGCGCGCCGAGCAGCTTCTGCCAGCCCTTGGGCGCCAGCACCACGATCACGATCCCGCACCACAGCGACCAGCCGAAGTGCAGCGAGGGCATCGCCGCGTACTGGTTGGAGATCGCGGTCATGGCCCCGTACGAGGGGTTGGCCAGGTCCTGCGGCCCGTGCACGGTGTCGATGAAGTCGAGGCCGGGCATCAGGCGCGGCGGCGCGAGGGGGTAGAGCCAGAAGCCGACGAGGGCCAGGACGGTGGCCAGGCCCAGGGAGGCGCGGGCCCAGCGGTAGTCGCCGGGACGGCGCCAGTACAGGACAGCCAGGATCGTCAGCGGGACCACGAAGTGGAAGGAGGTGTAGTACAAGTTGAAGAACGCCTCCAGCCAGGGCGTGTTCACGACGGCGTGGTTCACGGCGTGCTCGATGTCGATGCCGAGCGCCTTCTCGATGCCGTGGATCTGGCTGCCGTTGCCCTCGGCGAGGGTGCGGCTGGTGGGGGCGGCGGCCCGGATGTGCGAGTAGAGCGAGTAGCCCACTCGTATCAGCAGGAGTTCCAGCAGCAGGTTCGGGCGGGACAGCACGCGCCGCCAGAACGGCAGCAGCGGCACCCGCGCCCAGCGGGCCGCGGCCGGCCGCCCGTAGTCGGTCGGTACGGGCTCGCGCCAGTACGGCGAGGAGCGCGGCAGGAACGGTACCGCGCAGGCCGCGGCCACGGCGGTGAGCAGCAGCACGTTGTCGCGTACGGGGGCCAGCGCGGCCAGGTTCGGCAGCAGCACCGTGCTCGGCAGGGTCATGGCGAGGACCACGGCCACCGGCCACACGGATCGGTCGGCGGCCCGCTTGCCCACCTTGCCGGCGACGGCGAGCAGCACCCACAGCAGCTGGTGGCGCCAGCCGGCCGGGGACACGGCGACGGCCACGCAGCCGGTGACGGCGACGGCGAGCAGCAGCTGGCCGTCGCCGGCGTAGCGGACCGCGCGGCGCAGGCCGAAGAAGACGATGGCGCCCGCGAGGGCGGCGTAGAGCAGGATCTCCAGCGGTCCGGTCAGGCCGAGGCGCAGCAGCGCGCCGTGCACGGACTGGTTGGCGAGGCCGTCGGGGGCGCCGCCGAGGCCGGTACCGGCCAGGTGCTGCACCCAGTACGTCCAGGAGTCGCGCGGCATGGCCGCCCAGGACAGCGCGGTCGCTCCGGCGAAGGTCACGGCGGCGGTGTGCGCGCCGGGGCGGCGTCCGGTCAGCCACAGCAGCGGGGCGAAGAGCAGCAGCGCCGGCTGGAGCGCGGCGGCGAGGCCGACGAGGAAGCCCGCGGGCCGGTCACCGGGCACGCGGAAGACGGCCAGCAGCACCAGCAGCACGGGCAGGACGGCGGTCCGGCCGGGTGAGGCGGCCTCGCGGACGGGGATCGAGACCATCATCAGGGCCGTGAGCACGGGCGCGGCGAGGAGCGCGGTGCGCCGCGGCACCGGGTCGGGCAGGCCGCGCGCGGCGACGAGCCCGATGGCGGCGACGCACAGCAGCGTCACACAGGTCCAGGCGATCTCCAGCGACGGGGCGGCGAGGCCGACCAGCGGCTTGAGGACCAGCCCGGCGAAGGGCGTGCCGGAGAACTGGCCGGTGTCGTAGACGGATCCGGGCAGGCTGCCGGGGAGGTGGAAGCCGCTCAGCCATTCCCCGGGTGGCACGCTCAGCACGGCGGCGGCCTGTCTGACGGCGAGAGCGCCCGCCAGCGCCCACAGGAGGAGGCGTGCCGCCCCGAGCCTGTTGTTGTCGCCTATGACTCCGGCATGTCCGTTCGCACCGCTGTGCTCTGCCGCGTTAGCCACGCCTCGCCGGCCTCCCGCCCTGTTGACCGCAACCCTGACTTTGCCTGGCTGCCGCGCTCCATTACCCGCAAGACGATATCTCCCGCGGGATGCCTCGGTCGGCCCTCACGGGCATCGGGAAGATCGACCGGCCCTTGTGACGCCGGGCGGATCCGAGGAACCCGCAGGTGCTCCGGGGTGTTCCGGGCCCGCTCCGGGTTCGCTGCGGGTTTCGCTCGGGTTTCGCTCCGGGTGCGGACACCGGAGTTCATGGTGAAGCTGGAGATGACACGCATTCCGTGGAGAGGACGGCTCATGTCCATGCTTGACAAGCTCAAGGATCTGATCAAGGGACACCCTGACCAGGCCCGCCAAGGCGTCGAGAAGGCCGGAGACGCCTTCGACGCGAAGACGGGCAACAAGTACCAGGGCCAGGTCGACACGGCGCAGCAGAAGCTGAACGAACAGATCGGCAAGCAGCCGCCCACCTCCGGGGAGGGGCGTCCGCCCCAGCAGTGACCACGTGATGTCGCATGACAGCTGTCCCGGTGGCCCCTCGGACCACCGGGACAGCCGCACGCCGCCCGCGGGGTTGCGGGGTTGCAGGGATGCGGGGATGCGGGGATGTAGGAGACTGCACGCACGTCGTCGAGGCCGGGCGCACAGCCCGGCCTGCGTTTCATGAGAGGTGCCACGTGCCGAGTGTTGTAAAGATCAACGTGCTGACGGTTCCCGCCGAGCAGCGGGAGGTGCTGGAGCAGCGCTTCGCCTCCCGGGCCGGGGCGGTGGAGGGCTCGGACGGCTTCGAGTGGTTCGAGCTGCTGCGCCCGGTGGAGGGCACTGACCAGTACCTGGTCTACACGCGCTGGCGTTCGGAGCAGGATTTCCAGGCGTGGATGGAGGGGCCGATGAAGGCGGCCCACCAGGGCGGCGCCCAGGGCGGCCAGGGCGGTGGCGGCGAGCGGCCGAAGCCCGCGGCGTCCGCCTCGACGGTGTGGTCGTTCGAGGTCGTGCAGCAGGCAGCGCCGAAGAAGGCCTGAACGCACCGCGTGATGCGGGGGTCGGCCCGGACCGGGCGGGACCCCCGCATCACCAGGGCCAGCCCCGCGTCAGGGCGGGCTCAGCTCCAGAAGACGTCTTCCTCGTCGATGTCCGCGGTGCACTGGTCGATGTCGGTGATCTTGTCGCCGATGATCGTGAAGAAGAGCCCTTGGCGGATCTCGATGCCGCGGTCACCGCGGTCGGCGCGCGCCGTGTGGAAACTCATCACGTGGCCCCGGCCGTCCGCCAGCACCGACTCCAGGTGCACCTGGAAGGTCCCGTTCGTCTCCTCGGAGAGGCGGCGGAAGAGGTCGAGAACGTTCTCCCGCCCCTTGTGGTGCCCGGACAGCGGGTTGCTGCCCGGCACGTGGTGGATGGCATCGGCCGTCAGCAGCGTGCTCATCGTCTCCATGTCGCCCTTGCCGAAGGCCTCGTAGCCGCGGCGGACCAGGGCACAGTCGGGGTGCTCTGACATGGCGTTCCCACCCTCCGGGTACGCAGGGAAATGTCCTTTTCCTATCATCGGCCCGGCCCTGTGGATATTCCACGCGGGACCTCGCCCGCGAACTCCACAATGACGCCATGACCACTCACAGCGAACCCCCCACCTACACCCCTCCCGCTGCATCCACCCCCTCGTGGACCGTGACGCCCGAGGCGTTCACGACGCGGGACGCCACCGTCCTGCGCCGTGCCTACTACGCCGAGGTCGCCGGCCGGTACTGGAAACGGCAGGTCACCGAGGCCGAGATCGACCAGGGGCTGCTGGACTTCCCGGACGACGGGCTGGTCCCGCCGACGGGGCAGTTCGTCGTCGGCAGGCTGGGCGGCGAGCCCCTGGCGTGCGGCGGCGTCCGGCTGCTCGACCCCGACACCGCCGAGCTCACCCGGGTGTATGTCGACCGGCGCGCCAGGGGCACGGGCGGCGGGGCGGCCCTGCTGGAGGTCCTGGAGGCACAGGCCCGTGCGCTGGGCGCCGGGCGGGTCCGGCTGGACACCCGCTCGGACCTCGTGGAGGCCCGCGCGTTGTACGCGCGGCACGGGTATGCGGAAATACCGGCGTACAACGACGGCCCGTACGCACAGCACTGGTTCGAGAAGCTCCTCCCCTGAGCCCGCACGGCAGCAGCAGGCCGGCCGCTAGGGGGCGGCGTGGTCCCGGCGCGGCGCGGAGTCGTAGGGCTCCTCGGCGTCGGACCCGCACAGCTCCGTATTGATCTCCTGAACCAGCTTCACCAGGTCGGTCGGACGGTCCGGGCCCCACCAGTCGCCGAGCAGCTCGGCGAGGGACTCCTGCCGGGCATCGGCGAGCTTGGCGGCGGCCACCTGCCCCTGTTCGGTCAGGATCAGCGCCAGTCCTTCCCGGGCGGCGAGCCCGCGCTCCTCGACCTGGCGGGCGGCATCCGTAATGACCTTCAACGGCACGTTGGCGCGCTCTGCGAGCATCGAGGGCTCCGTGGAGCCGTACTTCTTGATCCGCAGCAGCATCCAGCTGGCGGCGGGCAGCAGGTCGTAGCCGGCCTTCTCGGTGATCTTCTCGTAGACGTGCCGGCGGCCCTCACGGGTACCGAGGACCGACAGCGCGCGGGCCACCTCGTCCCGTGACGAGCGCTGGACCGGGTTGGAAGCCAGGGTTTCCGTCACATCGGGTGCGGTGACCGAGGCGCGGAGCTTGTCCTCCTTCAGGAACCAGGCGATGACGAAGGCGACCAGGACGATCGGCACGGCGTAGAGGAACACGTCGGTGATGGCGGTGGCGTAGGCGTCGAGGACCTGCGGCTGGAGCCCGGAGGGAAGCGCACTGATGGCCCGCGGATCGGCCTCCAGCTGCGCGATGCTCGCACCGGCCGGCAGCGTGACACCGGCCAGCGCGGTGGCGAGCTTGTCGTCCAGCTGGTTGGTGAAGACCGTGCCGAAGATCGCGACGCCGAAGGAGGCTCCGATGGAACGGAAGAAGGTGGCACCGGAGGTGGCGACTCCGAGATCTGCGTAGCTGACCGAGTTCTGCACCACCAGGACCAGTACCTGCATGACCAGGCCGAGCCCGGCGCCGAAGACGAAGAAGTAGATGCTCATCTCCCACGTGGAGCTGGTGCGGTGCAGCTGGTGCAGCAGGAGCAGACCGATCGCGGTCACGCCCGTGCCGGCGATCGGGAAGACCTTCCAGCGGCCCGTGCGGCTGACGATCTGGCCGGAGACGGTGGAGGAGATCAGCATGCCGATCACCATCGGCAGCATATGGACGCCCGACATGGTCGGCGAGACGCCTTGGACGACCTGGAGGAAGGTCGGCAGGTAGACCATCGCGCCGAACATCGCGAAACCGACGACGAAGCTGATCACCGAGCAGAGGGTGAAGGTGCGGATGCGGAACAGACCCAGCGGCAGGACGGGTTCGACGGCCTTGCGTTCCACGAGGAGGAAGACGGCGAGCAGTACGGCGCCGAGGACGGCCACGCCGATGATCCGGGCCGAGCCCCAGCCCCAGGTGGCGCCGAGGGAGGCGACGAGCACGAGGCAGGTGGCGACACAGGCGATGAGGAAGGTGCCGAGATAGTCGATGGTGTGCTTCGCGGAGCGCTTCGGGATGTGCAGGACCGCGGCGATGACGACGAGCGCGACGAGACCGATGGGGAGGTTGATGTAGAAGACCCAGCGCCAGGACAGGTTGTCCACGAAGAGTCCGCCGAGCAGCGGGCCCAGCACGCTGGTCGCGCCGAAGACGCCGCCGAAGAGGCCCTGGTACTTGCCGCGTTCGCGGGGCGGGACGATATCGCCGACGATCGCCATCGACAGCACGATCAGCCCGCCGCCGCCCAGGCCCTGGAGCGCGCGGAAGCCGATCAGCTGGGGCATGTCCTGGGCGAGCCCGCACAGCGCCGACCCGATGAGGAAGAGGACGATGGCGTACTGGAAGAGCCTCTTGCGTCCGTACTGGTCGCCGAGCTTGCCCCACAGCGGGGTGGCTGCGGTGGCGGCGAGCATGTAGGCGGTGACGACCCACGACAGGTGTGCCATGCCGCCGAGGTCGCTGACGATGGTCGGCAGGGCGGTGGAGACGATGGTCTGGTCGAGTGCGGCGATCAGCAGGCCCAGCAGCAGGGCCCCGATGGAAACGAGTACCTCGCGGGAGGTGTGCTCGGTGGCGGGGCCGGTCTTTCCCGGGTCGGGAGCGGGGTCCGTGCCGTGCGCGGTCACATCCTGAGCCATCGGTACCTCCTCAGGCCGGATCAACATCTCCATCCTGAGCGGTGTGTCCGGTTATGGCCTCTCGGGCGGTTGGGAGGGCTGCCGCGGGTCTGCATAATCGCAGGCAATAGCCAGGGAGGGAGTCCAGTGAGCCGTCAGCACTGTCCAGAATGCGGCGCCCCAGGCGCCGGCTGCGGGTGTGTGCCGGGGGTGGGTTTCAACCCCTTGCGCATCCGCCCGTACGTGACGTTGCCCGACCCCGGCGAGCCGGACACCCCGGTGCCCCCGCAGCCGGTGGCCGGCGCGGTGGCCCCGGACCGGCGCCCTGCGCCGATACCGGCGCAGGAGCAGGACGACACCCCGGCGTACGGGATACCCGTACCGCCGGCCGACGGACCATGGCCGGCCGTGCCCGCGCCCGCGCCGCACCCGGCGGAGACGGTCCAGCTCCGCACGATCCCGCAAGCGGGCGGCACAACCGGAGGGGGAGGGGGCGGGGGCGGGGGCCCCGAGAAGCGGACCGGCCCGGCCTCCCGCAAGCCCCTCGCGCTGCTCCTCGGCGCCGCGGCCGTGGTGGCCCTCAGCGGGACGGCCGTGGCGGTGTGGGCGCTGCCCAGCTCCGACGCGAGCGACGCCGCGCTGGTGGAGGCGAAGGCGGCAGCGCCTTCGGTGAGCGCGCCCCCGGCCGCGCCCTCCGGGAGCCCGTCCCCGAGCACGTCCAGCGCGTCCCCCTCTGCCTCGCCGTCCCCGAGCGCCTCGAAATCGGCGTCGCCGTCCCCGTCCCCGTCGCCCTCCGCGTCCCGATCCTCGGCGCCCCCGTCCCCCAGCCCCACCCCGAGTGCGAGCCGCCCCGCCAGCTCGCCGCCCGCGCAGGCGCCGATCCTGCGCTTCGGGGACACGGGTCCGGAGGTGGAGAAGCTCCAGCGGCTGCTGGCGGCGCGCGGCCTGTACCGCGGCAAGATCAACGGGCGGTTCGACTGGCGGGTGGAGGACGCCCTGTCGGAGTTCCAGTACGACAAGGGCATCGACGATCAGGAGTGGGGCTTCTACGGTCCGGTGACCCGCAAGGCTCTGGAGGGATGAGGGTCACATGCGCGCGGTTGGCGCAGACCGCCCTTTGTTTTGTATCGTGAAGGAACAAAGTGGTTCCGTCCTCACTCCCTGACCGGTGGACGGAACCACTTGTTCTCTTTCCCGCCCCGTCTGGAGCCCCGCCCATGCCGGCCAGCACCACCACCGCCCCCGTCGCCCTCACCGCCAAGGCCCTGCTCCTGGACATGGACGGCACGATCGTCAACTCCGACGCGGTGGTCGAACGCTGCTGGCGCGACTGGGCGCTGTCCCACGGGCTGGACCCGCAGGAAGCCATGAAGGTGGTCCACGGCCGCCAGGGCTACGCCACCATGGCCGTCCTCCTGCCGGAGCGCCCCATGGAGGTCAACCACGCCGAGAACGCGGTGATGCTGGCCCGCGAAACGGCCGACACCGACGGCGTGATCCCCGTCGCGGGCGCCCCCGAGTTCATGGCCGCGATAGACGGCCTGCCGCACGCCCTGGTCACCTCGGCCGACGCAGCCCTGGCCACGGCCCGCATGACGGCCGCCGCGCTGCCGATGCCCGACGTACGGGTCACGGCCGAATCCGTCCGGGCCAGCAAGCCCGACCCCGAGGGCTTCCTGATGGGCGCCGCCGCACTGGGCGTGGACCCGGCCGACTGCATCGTCTTCGAGGACTCGGCCGCGGGCATCACCGCGGGCCGGGCGGCGGGCATGCGCGTGATCGGCGTGGGCCCCCGCGCAGCCGCTCACGCCCCGACCGCCCACGTCCAGGACTTGACGTCACTCCAGGTCACAACCACCCCGGACGGCTCGATCACCATCACGCTGAAGTCGGCGGAGTAGCCCCTACGAGACCAAGGCGGGCGGGGCTGCCCCGCTCGGGCCGACACGGGTGGACGGGACCTGCTGGGCCGGTAGTCAGGGACGTGTATGGGGGTTTCCCGTCAGTCTCATCGTCTCTCCGTGTCGGGCCGGTCCCTCAAGGGCGCTCCTTCGTCGCGTCGCTTCGCGATTTCGCTGCGCTCAACCCTTGACCGACCGTCCCGCCCCGGACATACGAAGACTGCCGGGAAACCCCCAAAGGAACGGGCCGGGCCCAGCCTTTAGAGACGGGGTGGTCGGAGATGACCAAGCGGGCCGGGCATGGGGCACCCCGGAGGCGAGCCCACCCGAAGCCACCTCCCGGGCCGGGGGGCGCATCCAATCGCTACGCGCTCCTCACCTCTCAGCGTCCGACGACCGCCTGGGGCTGGACATAGGCCGCCCACGACCATTGGCGCTTCGCACGTCTCAGCGTCCGACGACCGCCTGGGGTTGGGCATAGGCCGCCCACGACCCGTGGCGCTCCTCGATCACGCGCCAGACGACCGCCTCGGGTCGTTGGGAGGGTCTGACGGCCGATCCTTCGGCTATTTCGTCGTGAATCCGGGTCAGCGCCGGATCGAGTCCCCAAACCGGGGAACAGACGGGGGCAATTTGGGCAAACCGTCGGCCTTTCGGCGCATCCATGTGCGCTGACCCGCATCCACGACGGAATAGCCGCTGTCCCACTCCTTTCCACCCCAGACAGCCATCGGCCGCCGCCCCTGGGGAGCACCAACCGCCCATGGGCGGCCTATGCCCAGCCCAAGGCGGTCGTCGGACGCATGTCGAGCCTCGAACCGAGGTCATGGGCGGCCTGTGCCCAACCCCAGGCGGTCGTCGGACGCGTGAATGAGAAGCGTTAACGGTTGTGGGCGGCCTATGTCCTACCCAAGACGGTCGTCAGACGCTGAGTGGTGAGGAACGCGTAGCGATTTGGCGCGCCCGCCGACCCGGGAGGTGGCTTCGGGTGGGCCCGCCTCGGGGCGTGCCTGCGCCTGGCCCGCTCGGGCATCTCCGACCACCCCGTCCCTGGAATGCATCCCCCGGCCCGTTCCTTTGGGGGTTTCCCGGCAGTCTTCGTATGTCCGGGGCGGGACGGTCGGTCAAGGGTTGAGCGCAGCGAAATCGCGAAGCGACGCGACCGAAGGGAGCGCCCTTGAGGGACCGGCCCGAACCGGAGAGACGATGAGACTGACGGGAAACCCCCATACACATCTCTGGCTACCGGCCGAGCGAAACCCCGCATCCGAAGCCGCCCCGCGCATCCTGACCCCGGCCAGCCCCCGCCCCCGCCCCTACTGCCCCACTCGCCCGTCGATGCGTTCGCGCAGGAAGTCCGCGTGGCCGTTGTGGCGGGCGTACTCCTCGATCATGTGGACCAGGACCTCGCGGAGTTCCATCTGCTCGCCGTCGTGTCCGGTCTCGCCCGTGACATCCAGGCCGGCGGCGTCCGCGACCAGTTGTTCCGCGAAGGCGACTTCGGCCCGCCAGGTGGCCCACGCTTCCGCGACCAGCGCCGGGTCGGCCACCGCACCGGTGAACTCCCCCGCAGGGTTCTCCTCCGAGCGGTAGTGGCGGCGTATCGCCTGGCCCGCCATGACCTGCCGGAACCAGTACTGCTCGACGCCCGCGAGGTGGCGTACGAGACCCAGTAGGGACAGGTTGGACGGTTCCACCGAGCGCCGCGCCAGGGCCTCCGCGTCGAGGCCCGCGCACTTGAGCTCCAGTGTCAGGCGCTGGTCGCGCAGGTAGCCGGCGAGCACGGCGCGCTCGCCCTGGAATCCGCCGTCGGTGCGGGTGTCCTCGTCGGGGTGGACGAACATGTTGGACCAGCCGAACTTCCGGTCCTCGGCAGACACGGGCGCAGATGCTTGCCCGGACACGGCCCCGGACGCGGACGCAGCGGGAGGTGAAGGTGAAGGCGCAGGTGCGGTGGAGGCGCCGGTGGAGGCGGTCGTATCGGTCACGCGCACGAGCGTGACCTGTGCGTTCTGCGCCCGCAAGGAGTTATCCCCCCACCTGCGGCCCCAACCCCCCACCCCCACACCCCCACACCCACCCCCGCATCCGCCGGGGACCGGGACCTGTCGGCTCAGCCCGCGATGGCCTCGTACAGCGAGAACGCGGCCAGTGCCGCCATCACGCCGGCCGCGATCTTGGTGATGAGCCGCAGCGGCACGTACTTCATCAGGGTGCGCCCGCCCAGGATGCCGATGCCCGCGACCGCCCACAGGGCGAGTACGGCGCCGATACCGACCGAGACGGGGTCGTCGTAGCGAGCGGCGAGGTTGGCGGTCATGATCTGGGTCAGGTCACCGAATTCCGCGACCAGGATCAGCATGAAGCCCGCCCCGGAGACCTTCCAGAAGGACTGGTCGGCGGGCTGCTTGATCTCCTCGTCCCCTTCGTCCTTCTTCAGGAGCAGCATGGCCGCGCCCAGGAGGAACAGGATGCCGACGACGGCTTGGACGAGGCGGTGCGGGAGCAGGGTGAGGACGCTGCCTGCGGCGATGGCGAGTGCGACGTGTACGGCGAAGGCGGCGGCGACGCCCGCGAAGACGTAGGAGGCGCGGTAGCGCGTGCCGAGCATCAGGCCGGCGAGGGCCGTCTTGTCGGGGAGTTCGGCAAGGAAGACGACGCCGAAGGCGATCGCCGTGATGCTGAAGCTGAACACGGGGGTGGAACCTCAATCGGTCGGGCAGGACGCCATCGGGACCGAGAGACCTGGGGTGTTTCAGGGGTCGCTTCGGCTCGGCGGCGCCCTGGCTTGCGTGTGCGCGTAGGAAACGCGCCTGCACGTGAACAGGACACTGCGGCCGAAGGTCTCGCTGGCCGGTCGCTGTCCGCGTCCTGCCTCCGGGCGCCGGCTGGTGTGACCCAGCAGTATGTCGACGGTCCGGCGAAGAGCTACTCCCCTTCTGCTCAGAACAGAGTACGCGACGCCCGCGACCGGCCGGAATAGGTCTTTGGTCCCGTCCCCGGTCCCGCGCGGCAGCTCCCTCGTTCCCTTCCCCGGGTCCTCCTCCGGCCCGCTCCAGCGGTGGCGCCCCACCCCTGACCTGGGTCCTTCCCGTCCCCCTCACCGGCCCTGTGCCGCCGCCCACCGATCCCGGAATCTCAACCTCCGTTTAAATTCGGAGCGTTGGGCGTCTTGATGTGACGTGCTCATGTCGCCAGGCTGTCACCTGGCGCCCACCCCAGCGACACCCTGCGCCACCACCATGGCCACGCCCCACCGGGGCCGAACGGCCACACCCCCCGCACCCAGGGAGCCCCTCATGGCACTCATACCCAGCATCTACGCGCGTCGAATTGGCGTGCTTGCGTCAGCCGCCACTCTCGCCGCGCTCACCTCCCTCCTGACCGCCCCCACCGCCCAGGCCGCCCCGCCCGCCCCCATCAGCGCCTCGGCCGCCCGCGCCTACCTGGCCACGGTCACCCCCAAGACCGAGGGATCCACCAGCGGCTACAGCCGCGACCTCTTCCCGCACTGGAGCACCGTCTCCGGCAGCTGCAACACCCGCGAGACCGTCCTCAAGCGCGACGGCGTCAACGTCGTCCAGGACTCCGCATGCGCCGCCGTGAGCGGAAGCTGGTACTCCGAGTACGACGGAGCCACCTGGACCGCGGCCTCCGACCTCGACATCGACCACGTCGTCCCGCTCGCCGAGGCCTGGCGTTCCGGTGCCAATTCCTGGACCACGAGCAAGCGCCAGCAGTTCGCCAACGACCTCACCCGGCCCCAGCTCATCGCGGTCACCGACAACGTCAACCAGGCCAAGGGCGACCTCGACCCCGGCAAGTGGCTGCCCTCGCGCACGGCCTACCGTTGTACGTACGCACGGATGTGGGTCAACGTGAAGCAGTACTGGGGTCTGAGCATGGACTCCGGCGAGAAGACGGCCCTGGTCAACATCCTGAACGGCTGCTGACCGAGACGGCCGATCTTTCCCCCGTCAGGGGGAGGCGTGGCTCCCCCCACCCGTCGTACCGTGATCGAAGGGGCTACGGAGGAGGGGGAGTTGCATGGCCGGACTGCGTCTGGGGCCACTGCTGCGTCACGTCGACTGGGACACGGGCGGGGCGGCCACGATCTGGGTCGAGGCGGACCGCCCGTGCACGGCAGAGGTGCGGTGCGCCGACGGGGCCGGCGGCCGTGCCCGCACCTTCCAGATAGCCGGTCACCACTACGCACTGGTGCCGGTGACCGGACTGACCCCGGGCGCGACCACGGCGTATGAGGTGCTGCTCGACGACCGGATGGTGTGGCCGCTGCCCGACAGCGGCTTCCCGCCGAGCACGATCACCACCCCGGCGGTGACCGGCCCCGGCCGTCCGGCCCCCGGGCTGCGGGTCACCTTCGGCTCGTGCCGGCAGGCGGCGCCGCCCGCCGGCCGGCACGGGCCGCACGGCGCGGACGCGCTCGACACCCTCGCGGCGCGGCTGGCCGCCGACCCGGAGGCGGTGCGCCCCGACGTCCTGCTGCTGCTCGGCGACCAGGTGTATGCCGATGCGCTGTCGCGGGAGACCCGGGCGTGGCTCGCGGCCCGGCGCGATCTTCGGGAGCCGCCGGGCGCGCAGGTCGCGGACTACGAGGAGTACACCCGGCTCTATTACGAGTCCTGGCTCGACCCGGAGATCCGCTGGCTGCTGTCGACCGTGCCCAGCCTGCACATATTCGACGACCACGACGTCATCGACGACTGGAACACGAGCGCTGCGTGGCTGGCGGAGATGCGGGCGACGCCGTGGTGGCGGGAGCGGGTCCTCAGCGGGCTGATGTCCTATTGGGTGTACCAGCACCTGGGCAATCTCTCCCCCGCCGAGCTGGCTGCCGACGGGCTGTATGAGGCGATACGGGCGACCCCCGACGGTACGGAGGTGCTCCGGGCGTTCGCGTCCGCGGCGGACGCCGATCCGGGCACGGTGCGCTGGAGCTACCGGCGCGACTTCGGCCGGACCCGGCTGCTGATGGTCGACACGCGGGCCGCTCGGGTGCTGGCCGAGGACGGGCGGGCGATGCTCGATCCGACGGAGCAGCAGTGGCTGCGGGAGAACGCGCTGGCCGGTCACGGCGGTTACGACCACCTGCTGATCGGGTCCTCGCTGCCGTGGCTGATGCCGCCGCTGATCCACGATGCCGAGACGTGGAATGCCGCGCTGTGCCGCGGGGAGCGGGGGCCTCGGTGGGCGCGGATCGGGGAGGATCTGCGCCGGCGCAGCGATCTGGAGCACTGGGCGGCGTTCCCTGCCTCGTTCGCGGCGCTGACGGATCTGATCGAGGAGGTGGGCACGGGTCCGCGCGCGCCGGCGATGGTGGCCGTGCTGTCCGGGGACGTGCATCACGCGTATGTGGCGGAGCCTCGAATACCGACGACGGCGCGGGTGTTCCAGCTGACGTGCTCGCCGGTTCACAATTCCATCCATACCGCGGTGAAGTGGGGTTTTCGGCTGGGCTGGTCGCGGACGGGGCGGTGGCTGGGGCGCGGCTTCTCCCTGCACGGGCGGACGGGGCGGCCGCCGGTGAACTGGCGGCGTACGGGCGGGCCCTGGTTCGGCAATCAGCTGATGACGCTGGCTCTGTCGGGGCGGACGGCGCGGCTGCGGCTGGACCAGGCGCGCAAGAAGCGTGGGGCTGCGGTTCTGGTGACGGTCCTGGACCGGGACCTCGCCGTGGCGGAGTAGGGGTGGGGTGGGCTCCGGCGGTGCGGGGCGGTGGACTTGGCGGGGCGGCGGGGCGGGTGGCGCCCCGGGCATCCGGGACGCGAACGCCGGGCGTACGCTGTATGGCTGTCAAGCCGCTCCTGCCGCTCCCCGCGACGTCGCGGCGCTTCATGCCGCAGCACGTCACCCGGACTGGGGAGTCCCGCTTTGTTTGAGACGCTGGGGTCGCTGACCGCGAGCCCATGGATTTACGCCCTCGTGGCGGTGTCCATCGTGCTCGACGTCTTCCTCCCGGTGCTCCCGAGCGGGGTTCTGGTGATCACCGCTGCGGCGGCCGCTGCGGCCGCCGGGGCGGCGGGACCCGTGCCGGTGCCGGTGCCCGAGCAGGTTCCGGACATCCTGCTCCTGCTCGTGATCGCGACGAGCGCCTCGGTGCTGGGTGACATGGCGGCGTTTCGGCTGGGCCGGCGCGGCGGAGCCCGGCTGGACCGGGCCATCGCCCGCTCCCGCCGGCTGACGCGGGCCCACGAGCGGCTCGGCACGGCGCTGGCGCGCGGTGGCGGCGCCCTGGTGGTGATCGCCCGTTTCGCCCCGGCCGGGCGTTCGGTGGTGTCCCTGGGGGCGGGCAAGACGCAGCGCAAGGTCGCGGAGTTCCTTCCCTGGTCGGTGCTGGCGGGCATGGCCTGGGCCGGCTACAGCGTGGCCCTCGGCTACTTCGGCACCCAGTGGCTCGGTACCCAGTGGCTGGGCACCGCCCTCTCGGTGGTCGCCCTCTTCGCCGCGGGCGCCCTGGCGGCGTTCCTCGTACGCCGCCCGCCGCCGCCGGCCGCGGCGACGGCGGCGTAGGCCCTCCTCCACGATCGGGCTCCCCCGGGCGGAGCAGTGGCTCACCCGTTCACCCGGCCCCGATCGCCGCCCCCGGGCTGGGCTCCTAGCGTCCACAGAGCGGTGCGCAACCGAATCCGGGTCACTCCCGTGGCCAGGCCGCGCCGTTTCGACGAGCCGAGGAGTCCTCTCCATGCCCGCCAAACCGACCGCACAAGCGCCCGCCGAACCGCCGAAGGCAGTACGCCGCCTGATGACCGTCGCGGCGGCGACCCTCATCGCCGCTGCCGCCGCTCCCGCCACCCTCGCGTACGCCGCCCCCACTGCCACCGTCTCCCCCACCGCGGTCGCCCCGGGCGGCCGGGTCGCGCTCAATGTCGCGGGCTGCGGGACGCAGGTCGCCAGGGTCACGTCGACCGCCTTCGGCGAGGTCCGGCTGACCCCGGGCAACCAGACCGCCGCCAGCCTCATCGGCAGCGCCACCGTCTTCAACAACGCGAACCTGGGCGCGCACCGGGTCGTCTTCGAGTGCGGCGGCCCCGGCGGCGAGCGGGTCACCGTGTCCTTGCAGGTCAGCTCGGGTGCGGCCCGCGGTGGCACGGGCGGCAGCATCGATTCGATGAGCCCGGGGCAGATCGCCGTCGGCAGCGCCCTGACCGCGGGCGCGCTGGGCGCCGGAGTCTGGGTGATGCGCCGCCGCGCGCGGACCTCGTAGGCGCCGGCCGGCGGGTCACGCCGGGGCGGCCTGCCCCCGTACGTGCACGCCGTCGAGCAGTGCCGCGGTGGCCTCGGCGACGGCGTCCACCGCCGCCTCGAACACCTCGCGGTTGTGCGCGGCGGGTGCCCGGAACCCGGACACCTTCCGTACGTATTGCAGGGCGGCGGCGCGGATCTCCTCCTCGGTCGCCTTCTCGGGGATGGCGGGCGGGCGCAGAGTCTTAATGGAACGGCACATACCCCTACTATCCCGCTACCGGGGCAGCTCGGCGCCGGAAAGTTTCATGATCAAACCGGCTTGGAGGCGGGCCCGGAGCCCCGCGTCCTCCACCGTGTCCAGCAGCTCGATGGCCTGCTGGGTCGTCTCGGCGGCCCGCCGGTCGTCGCGCAGCGAGGCGGTCTGGTCGGCCATGTGCCGGAGGGCGATGTCGGCCCGCCGGTGGAAGAGCTGCCCGATCAAGGTGGTGACCAGTCCCGCCGAACTCGTGACGATCCCCAGGTAGAGCTCCCCGCCGGCCTCGGCCTTCCAGACGGCCAGCCCGATCCCGAAGAGCAGGATCGCCGCCCCGACCCCGGCGAACCGCTGGCTGGTCGCGAAGCTGCTGCGCGCCTGGGTCAGTCCGTAGGCGTAGTACTCCACGAGGATCGGCGTGAACTCGTCCCGCCGCTCACCGGCCTGTACGGCGGGGTGCTGGATCCCGCCGACGTCCTGGAACTTCCGCCCCGCCGGCCCGGCAGCGGGCTCCTCGGCCTCGGCGAGACTCGCCAGCAGCCGCGCCCGCTCCTCGTCCCGCTTCCGCTCGAACCCCACCCCCCGGGACCGCTCCAGCACCGCCAGCACCCCGGCGACAACGGCCACGACCAACCCACCCCACGCGAGCTCGCCCATCCCCCGACGATCCCACGCCCGCAACCGGGGGCCAAGGGAGCACCCGGGCTCCCAAATGCGGATGAAGCACCCCGAACCTAGACTGACCGAGGCATGAACTGTCGCCTACGAGGGAGACCAGCATGGCCAAGCGAGGCAACAAGCGCCGGGCGCGCAAGAAGAAGAAGGCCAACCACGGCAAGCGCCCCAACGCCTGACCCAAACCCAAGACCCCCGACCGTCCCCCGGCCGGGGGTCTCACGATGCCAGCCCCGCCCCCGGACGGAAACACGACGGGCACACACCCGGGTCAACGCCGCGTGGTCAGATCGACGGTGGTACCCCCACTGAACATCGAGTCGTGCAGCTCGATGCGTACGGGATCCGCGCCCTTAGGAACGTCGAAGACGACAACGCCGTCGACCACGTTGCCGGGATTGATCTGCTCGAGGAAGGACTCGCTTCCGTCGAGATAGATTCCCGCGGCGGTGTCAGCGCTGTACTTGCTGCCGTTGCGGTCAATGAGTTCCTGGTCGGAACCGTCGAAGGTCTGAGCCTTGTCCCCGATGTTCTTCACGGTCATGTGCACGAGGAAGAACTGCCCTTGCGCGTCCTGACCGTACTCACCCCCGACATTCCCCACCCCTGCCTGCAGCCTGGTGACGGTGAACTCGAACTTCCCGTCCCGAACCGCCTCCCCCACCCCGGGCATACGCCCGGAATCCGTGACGGCCTTGGCCGTGGCCGTGGCCGCGGGCGGCGGAGCGACCGACCCCTTGCCGCCGAGCGACCCCAGGACCCCCAGAACCACGACCCCGGCGACGGCGACCAACAGCACCGTCAACAACCGGTGCCGACCGAACCACCCGCGGCGCCGATCCGGCGGACGCTCCGGGACAGACCCCCACTGCGGCGGCGGCTGAGGGCTCATGGCAACCTCCGGTCTCAACCTTGCGGCGGATCCTGATTGTCCCGCCGCGACGCCCTCCCGGCATTCCGAGCCAAAATCCAGCAGCCCCGCCGACCGTCGTGCACCTACGCCACTAAGCGTGCGAGCCATACGCGACGTCGACAAAGTCTTCCCGGACCGCCTGAAAACGCTCCAGAAGCGGGTCACGGACGAACCCACCGATGATCTCGTCCCAGCACGCGACGCTGTTGGCCACTTCAAGTACCTGCCTGACCTGCTCCGCATCCAGGGCGTGGCTCTCTTGCAGGATGAATTGCAGGAAATCGAGTTCCTCCCACCGCTCTTCATCCTCCAAGCGCCCCCACCGGCACAAGAGTTCCCAAGCCACGTACGCGGAAGTGTGGTGCGGGTCCTGGCAGAACTCGGCGTTGCGAGGGCACCAGGCTTCCTCCAGAGCGCTGATCGCCGATCTCAGCACAGCTCTGCGCAGTGCCAGCTCCTCCAGTCGGGCGCACTGCTCGGCCACCTTCTCCGCCTGGCCGAGGACTGTCGGAGGCCCCAGGACTGCGACACCCGCGCGTGCCTGCACCACTGCAGTCGCCTTCTGATCGAGTAGCTCCCGCCGGGAAGCGACGGGCACGTCCGGTAGCTGGGTGACGATCCGAACGAACACGTCCACTGCACTCAGAAACTCGGCATAAGACGTACGCCGTGCGTCTTCAAGCGACTGCTCGCGTCCCGCGCGCTCTTGGAGTTGGGCAGCCGCCACTGCGGCATGGGACTGATCAAGGCCTGCCAGCACCGTGGCATCTGCGGCCCTGTCCGCACTGCGTCTGGTCCAGTGGGCAGCGAGCAGCGTGGCTGGCACAGCGATGAGGGTGGTCAGGGCGCTCGTTGCCGCTACGGCTTGTTCCAGTTGCACGAGACGCATGCTGGCGCCAGAGCCTCTCGGCCGAGGCGAAAGGCCAGAACTGCCGAGGATGCCTGTCGCGCCGTGCTAGGCACCGGTCGCCGCGACTGTGGAACGGTTGGCGTCGATCTGGGCCGCCAAGTCGCTCAGCGAGCACTGAATACGGGCCCCGGGGATCGGGGCGAAGTCCCGCACCTGGGCTGCTGCGGCAAGGTAGTCGGAGGGGCTGATGCTCCAGCCCGGCCCCGAGTCCATTCGGGGCCGTGGGCGCTTCGTCCAGGCCGAAGTAGTAGGAGTCGCACTTCTACTGGTACGGCCCGATGCGCAGCCTGAGGTCGTTGTGCGACCCCTTGGCGGAGACGCGATCAAAATGCAGAGCGATTCCTGCGGGCACAGCGGGCTTCCTCCAGTGCGGACTTGCGGTGAGGCGTCGGCCGCCGCAGCTACGGATGCGGGGCCGGCAGGCTCGTCACGCGCTCGGGCGCAGC
Organism: Streptomyces sp. Sge12; assembly: GCF_002080455.1. Taxonomy (NCBI): domain Bacteria; kingdom Bacillati; phylum Actinomycetota; class Actinomycetes; order Kitasatosporales; family Streptomycetaceae; genus Streptomyces; species Streptomyces sp. Sge12. The sequence goes on along the minus strand of NZ_CP020555.1, from coordinate 5,417,734 downwards.
TGGTCGAGCTCGCTTCCGATCGCCTCGCGCAGCCGGTCGTGCTGCGGGCCGAGCGCGTACTGCTCGTCGCTCCATCTGGCCCGGGGATAGAGCCACACCGGCCTGCACACCAGGTCGGACGGCTCCCACTCGAACCGCGGCCACACGTGCGCGTGCAGGAAGCCGTCGGTGTTGCCGAGGATCTCCAGGTTCACGCGGCGGAAGGCCCCGTCCAGCCGGCGGCAGGCCCGTTCGACCGCTTCTCCCAGTCGGTCCATGTCGGACAGGAACGCCAGCCGCTTGTCCCGCGGCAGATCCGACAGCCGCTCCACCGCCGGGTCGTCCCCCAGGAGCACCGAGTAGCCGGGCAGGAACTGCACATCGCCGATCACCGCGAATCCGGCGTCCAACCGCCTGAGCACCGTGGGGTTTTGCCCCCGCAGGGCAGTTCCGATCCGGTCCTTCCGCCAATCATCAGTCATGGCCAGAACCTACCCGCCCGTAATCACGAACTCCTCCGCGGCGCGCCGGTCAATGGACGCCCCATGAACCGGGCCCCATCTCCGTCCGACCGCACGCCGCACGCCCTCCATCACCCGTGTTGATGTCAGCCGTGGAGTCAGAAGCCGGTCACCGCCAGGACCACCTGTCTTGCAGCGTGCCCTGGACGGAGCCGCGTCGCAGAACTCACCCCAACCCCGGTGACAGGTGGGCGGTGTCGTCCGGCGCGAACGGTGGCTAGCCACGACGAGACCTGTTCGCGTCGGCTGATGCCGACTGAGCGGGGGTCTGGAGGCCGACGAAGGCCTCCAGACCCAACGGTCTTCAGTGCAGTCCCTAGCGGCTGCGCCGCACCAGTTCGGAAACCCGTCGGGGCGCCAGTCAGCGTGGGTTCAAATCCCACACCCACCGCAGATGAACGGCCGTTTCAATTGGCGTGGCTGCTGGTGCCTGCTTCTTTTCGGCCGTACGGGTATGGGCAGGGCACGGCCACCCGCTGATCCTCCGCTGTCAGAGCCGGGGGATACGGTGCGACCACGATTGAGCGTTGCGCTTCGGGGAGGGACCTTGGGGGCCAAGACCGGTCTGCTCGTGTATGCCGACGGCGATGTGCCGGGCCTGCTGCGACAGGTGGGTGCGGCGGACTTGGAGCAGACGTCCCGCATGGTGCGGCGCCTGTATCCGGGCTGTGCGATTGAAGAGGCGAGGGGTTCGATCCTGGGGGAGGGCGTCTATCCCCCCGATGGAACGACCTATGCGGCGAGCTGGCCGGGCGTAGAGGTCATCTGCGATCAGCGCGTGATGATCGATTTGCCGTCACGGCTTCCAGAGCACCTTGTGGCGGCGAGTGCCGGACGACGGTTGGTCCTGCATGCCATGCACAGCGTGGTCGACTGGCTGGCGTTCGCCGTCTGGGAGGACGGACGCCTCATCCGCTCTCTGAGCCTGTCCCCGGACGACGGAATCATTGAGAACATCGGGGAGCCGCTCTCCTTCGAGCTCCCCTACTGGGCTGGGGACCGTCCGGCGGACATCATTCCTTGGCCTGGCGAGGAAGAGGAGCCGTACGCCTTGCCCTTCCACCCCCTGGAGCTTGGAGAAGACGCGCTACGTTCGCTCTGCGGCTTCATCCAGGAGGGCCGTCCCGAGCCCGAGGACGTGGACGCCGATAGCGTCGAACTGCATGGCTTCCGGGTGTCGGACCCGCAGGCTCCCGACGCCGCCGAGAAGGAAGCGGCACTGCGGAAGGCCATGGAAAGAATGGGGCCGCCACGGATTTACACGATGGGCCCTGACGGCTCGCTGATAGAGCGAGACAGCCTCTGACTCTTACCGCAGCGTCCGCGCGCAGGAAGTTGCGCGGTTGGCCCCGTGGGGCTATCCGTCAGCGTTCGGCTGGTGGGCCGAGACGATTGCGTCGATGCGCTGGGCCGGGTCGAAGTCGGCGTGGGTCAAGGCGTGGCCCGCGTCGTGGGTGAGCAGTACGAGTACCTGCCTCATCGCCTGCTGCGCAAGCGCGTCCGCGACGTTGCATCGGGCCTGGAGGGCGAGCTGATGGCTGTCGTCAACGAGCACGTGTCGGCGTCCGTGCTCCGTGAGCACTGGGTGGAACTCGCCTGCATCCGAGGGCCGTCCGGTCGGGAGATCTCGACCGCCGTCGACAACATCGAGGCTGTTTGAGACGCAGGAGGCGCCCTCGTCCGGCCCAGCCATTGATGTCGATCGTGGATGTCGTGTGGCGTCGCTGTGGCATGCAAAAGGCCCCCCGCCGTGATCGGCGGGGGGCCTTTTTGCTGGTGGGCGCGGACGGTTTCGAACCGCCGACATCTGCTTTGTAAGAGCAGCGCTCTACCCCTGAGCTACGCACCCGTGGATGAGTGGACAGCCTACATGGCGGGCACACCCCCCACGCAAACCCGTTCCCGTGGGGGAGAATGGATCGGGGCATGGCGGACACGGTACGGGAGAGGGATTGTGACGACGGCATCCCGGCGGTGGTTCGGTGGGCGGGACGAGAGTCGGCGGGCGGATGCGCAGGCGGCGAAGGATGCTGCCGCCGCGGCGTTCTACGAGCTGGATACGGCGCAGCGGGATCTGCGGATCTCCATCGAGACCATCGCCGCGGCGGACGGGTCTCCGGCGGCGCGGCAGGCGACCGAGGGGTTCGCCGCGCTGGGGCGGCGCATCGACCAGGTCAGTCACGTGTACATCCAGGCCGTCGACGCGCACGACCTGGACCGGGCCGAGTTGGAGGCCTCGGTCGCCACGCGCGCCCGGGACGAGCTGACCCGGGCTCGGGACGAGCTGGTGCGGGTCCAGGGGGAGCTGGAGCGGTTCGCGCAGGGGCTGCAGCCGCTGCTGGACAAGGCCGAGACGCAGCTCGCGCGGGTCGCGCCGGCCCGGGAGCGGGCCAGGGCCGCGCTGATCGGTGCCAGTGATGCGCTGGACGCCGTACGGGCGAAGGGGATGCGGGCCGACGATCTGGCGGCGCGGCTGGCGGCGCTGGGCCCGGAGCTGACCAAGCTGAACCAGGGCGCGGCCCAGCACGGGGTGCAGGAGACGGTGCAGCGCGCCGACCGGATCCTGCGCGATGCGGAGGCCATACGGGCCGAGGTGGCGCGGCTGCCCGAGCGGGCGGCGGAGATCGACCGGCGGCTGGTGAGTCTGCGGACGCGGGCGCAGGCGTTGCGCAATCGGGCGGACCGGGTGGATCCGGTGCTCAGCGAGCTGCGCCGGCGCTTCAGTGCGGCTTGCTGGCAGGACCTGCAGCACGTGCCGGATCAGGCGGTACGGGACGTGGCGCGGGCCGAGGAGCAGCTGCGGGAGGCCGGCCGGGCCCGGGACGAGCAGCGTTGGGCCGCTGTGGGGGAGCTGATCGAGGCGGTCCGCGGCTCGCTGGAGGCGACGGACGAGGCGGTGTCGGCGGCGCAGGACCGGCTGACGCGGCTGGAGGCGGTGGCGCGGGATCCGCAGGCGGAGGTGGACCGGACGCGCTTCGCGATCCGGGACGCGCAGCGGCTGGCGATGGCCGGGCGCAGTGTGCCGGATCCGCGGCACGCCCGGCCGCTGGACGATGCGGTGGCCCGGGTGGGCCGGGCGCGGGAGGCGCTGGAGGGGCGCCACCCCGACTACTGGGCGTTCCTGCTCGAGATGGAGGACGTACGGGCTTCCGTGAACCAGGTGGTCAGCGGGATCCGGGCCGAACGCGGCCACGCATAGGGGTCCCCGGCGCGGCCCGGCGCTGCCCGGCGCGGCCCCCGTTTGTTTCGTGGCGTCCGGCGGCGGATGCTGGGAGGTGCCGGGAACGGACCAGAGGAGGGCACCATGGCTGCCCACACCACGCACGAGCCTCCCGCGTCGCATGAGCCCTACGTGGCTCACGCGGCCTACGGGTGCACCGAGCCGCATGAGCACTATGCGCCCTACGTGGCCCACGAGCCCGATCCCGATGCCCCCGCGCCACCGCGCCTCGCCGACACGGTCTCCCGGCGCATGGAGCGCGCGCTGCATCCGGTCAATGCGCGGCTCGACGATCATCTGCCCACGGACCACAAGCTCAGCCAGGTGTACCGGGTCGGCGCGGGTCTGACGGGCCTGCTCCTGGTGGTGTTCGGGGTTCTGGGGCTGATCGACCAGATCGGGTTCTTCGACACCGGCGGGGACACGGTGCTCGCGCTCAACACCAACGGGGCGCTGAGCGTCCTGTCGATCTGCATCGGTGCGCTGCTGTTCTTCGGGATGGTGGTGGGCGGCACCTTCGCCTCGACCCTGAACATCGTGCTGGGCGTGCTGTTCATCGCGAGCGGGTTCGTGAACCTCGCGCTGCTGGACACGGAGCTGAACTTCCTGGCCTTCCGGATCCAGAACGTGCTGTTCAGCTTTGTCGTGGGCGTGATGCTGATGTGGTTCGGGATGTACGGGCGGGTGGGCAGCGCCCTGCCGCACGACAATCCGTACTGGCGGGCCCGCCACCCCGAGCAGGCGGCCCGGGAGGACCGGGCGCGGCGCGTTCCGGGGCGGGCGCCCGTGGTGCACGGACGCTGTCCGTAGCGCGCGGTGGGCGACGGCCGCGCAGTAGGCGGTAGCCGCAGTAGGCGGCAGCCGTCGTGGTACGTAGCGCGCGGTGGCCGGGCGCGCTTAGCCTGTGCGCATGCCTCGATACGAATTCCGCTGCCGGACCTGCGACGACACCTTTGAGGTCAGCCGGCCCATGGCCGAGTCCTCCGCGCCCGCCGACTGCCCCGCGGGGCACGCCGACACCGTGAAGCTGCTGTCCGCCGTGGCCGTGGGCGGCACGAGCAGCGGCGCCCCCGCGCCCGCCGCGATGGGTGGCGGCGGGGGCGGCTGCTGCGGTGGCGGCGGCTGCGGCTGAGCCCCGGAGCCCGCGGTCCGGACCGGTCTCCGCGCCCGGTCCGCGCCCGGACCGCGCCCGGACCGACCCCGGACCGGCGACGTCAGCGCTTGCGCGACAGGGTCAGGCCGTCCGAGATGGCCAGGAGTACGGAGTCCATCCGCGGGTCCGCCGAGACGTGGTCGTTGAAGGCGCGGACGCCGGCCGCCGAGCCGGTGGCCGACTCGTCGAGGACCGTGCCGTGGAACAGGGTGTTGTCGGTGACGATCAGGCCGCCCGACCGCAGCCTCGGCACCAGCTCCTCCCAGTAGGCGATCTGGCTCTCCTTGTCCGCGTCGACGTAGGCCATGTCGATGTGCGGTTCGGCGGGCATGGCGCGCAGGGTCTCCAGGGCCGGTGCGATGCGCAGCTCGATGCGGTCCGCGACGCCCGCCTCCTCCCAGGCCTGCCGGCCGTACCGCGTCCACTCCTCGGAGACGTCGCAGGCGATGAGGCGGCCGTCGGCGGGCAGCGCCTGGGCCATCGACAGGGCCGAGAAGCCGGTGAAGGTGCCGACCTCGACGATGTGGCGGGCGCCGGTCAGCCGGACCAGGAAGGCCAGCAGCGGGCCCTGCTCCTCGGCCGACTGCATCCCGGCCACGTCGGGGAACTTCGCGTAGGTCGTCGCCACCAGCCCCCGCTGGACCCGGTCCAGCGGGGGGTTGTGGTCGAGCATGTACCGGTAGAGCTCGTCGGTGATCTTGGTGCTGTTGCCCTTGGTCATGCGTCCAGTCTGCCGAGTCGGGCGGCTTCCCGGGCGAATGCGCGCACGATTTCCTCGCCCGCCAGGACGCCCGCGGTGGCCAGGGCGGTCACCGTGGGGGCCGTCCAGGCCGCGTCGGCCAGTTCGCCGTGGCCCGGGCGCCAGCCGGCGTCCGCCGCCAGCAGCAGGTCCGCGTCGAGCAGGGAGTCGCCGGCGGCGAGGGTGGTGGTGGCTCCGGTCCGGCGGGCGACCTCGTGCATGGCCGCGCTCTTGGTGAGCGGGCGCGGGACGGCGTAGATCTTGCGGCCCTGGAGGGAGACCGACCAGCCGCGCGCATCCGCCCACTCCGACAGGGCCTTCACCCACTCGTCCGGGACCAGGGCGCGCTCGACGACGAGGTACGCGAAGAGGTCCTCCGCCAGGCGGGCCTTGCGCAGCCACGCCGGGTCGGCCGTGGACAGCAGGTGCTGGTGCACCTCCTCCAGGGGGGCGCACTCCTCGGCCAGGCGCGCGGCGACCTGCCGCCGCCAGTCCCGGTCCGGTACGCCGTCGACGAGCAGCTGGCCGCCGCTGGCGCAGATGGCGTACGGGGCCGGGCGGCCGGGGAAGCGGATGCGCTGGTACTGCTTGCGGGTGCGGGTGGTGGTGGGGACGAAGACCACCGAGGGGTCGGCCGTCAGCTCCGCCAGCAGTCCCGCCGCCGTCTCCGTCATGTAGGACAACGGCTTGCTCTCGTGGACCTCGACGCACAGCAGCCGCGGGGCCACCGGGTCGGGCATGGTCAGGCCGAGGGCGGCCGCCGAGTAGATGAGCGTACGGTCGAGATCACTGGCTACGAGGACAGTCACTTCGAGGCCACAGCCTTTCCGTCGGCGCCGGTGGCGCCGCGCGTGAATCGGGGGTGGATGAGTCCCACGCACGTGTAGGGCAGCCCGTCGACCTCTTCCACGGGTACGCCGCGCTGCTCGGCGAGCAGTCGTACGTGGTCCAGGTCGGCTCCGGCGCCGCGCTGCGCCAGGATCTTCCACGGGACCCTGCGCAGCAGGACTCGGGTGGTCTCGCCGACGCCGGGCTTGACGAGGTTCACGTCGTGGATGCCGTACTCCTCGCTGATCCGTTCGACGGCGGCCCAGCCCTCCCAGGTGGGGGTGCGGTCGGCGGCGAGGAGTTCCTTGACCTCGGCGTCGACGGCGTCGGCGACCTCGTCGAAGTGGGCGGCGACGGTGTCGACGAACTCGACGGAGACGTCGGCCCCGGCGAGTTCGCGGTAGAACTTCGCGCCGTGGAAGTCGGCGGGACCGACGAGGTCGGCCCTCAGCACCGTACGCGAGATCAGCCCGGAGACGGTGGAGTTGAGGCAGGCGGAGGGGATGAGGAAGTCCTCGCGGGTGCCGTACGTGGGCACGCAGGAGCCGGGGTCGGCGAGGACCACGATCTCCGGGTCGAAGCCCGGGAACTCCTTCAGGGCGTCCTTCAGCTCGCGGGTGATGGCGCCCTTGCCGGTCCAGCCGTCGACGAAGACGACGTCGGCGGGGTCGTGGTGGGCGGCCAGCCAGCGCAGGGCGTTGGCGTCGATGCCGCGGCCGCGCACGATGGAGACGGCGTAGTGCGGCAGGTCCAGGCCGTGGCGGGCGCGGGCCCAGCGGCGCATCAGGACGCCGACGGGAGTGCCGGCTCGGGCCAGGGAGACCAGGACCGGGGACGGGGAGCGTTCGGCGAGGACGGTCTCGGTGACCGTGCCGACGGCCCGGGCGACGCGGGCGGCGGAGGCGGCCAGCGCGCTGCGGTACAGCTCCTGGTACTGGGGTGACGGCTGGTACTCGACGGGCAGGGACTCGGCGTAGTGCGCGCCGCCGGCCTGTATCGCCTCCTCGCGCTCCTCAGTGGGGGCCTCCAGCTCGATGTCGGAGAGGTCCTGGAGCAGCCAGCCGACGTCCTCGGCGGCGTAGGAGGAGAAGGCGGGGCCGCGCAGCGGCTCGCGCAGGGTGGCCTCGGTGGCCTCGGTGGGCTCGGTCATGATCGGCTTCGGCTCCCGCCGGTCGGGTACGTAGGACGGGACGACGGCCAGGACGACGCGGCCGGTGTGCGGGGCGAGGGCCGCCAGCAGTCCCGTGTGCAGCTCGGGGGTGTCCCCGGCCGAGTCCACGACGGCGATGACGGCGTCGAAGCCGGCGCCGTCCGTGCGGTGGACGTTGTAGGCGTAGCGGTCGCCGGGTCCGTCGGCCGGGGCGTCGTGGGCCGGGAAGACCAGCCGGGTGCGGATGGCGTAGCCGGGGTCGTCCACGGCGAGGACGGGCGAGCGGGTGGTGGTGGAGAAGCGGACCTCGCCGGCGGCGCCCGACTCCTCCAGGGCCTTGGCCAGGCGCAGCGGCGCGTACATCAGCTCCTCGTTGCCGAGTACGAGGACCCGCGCCGGGGGGGCTTCGCCCAGCGCGGCGGTGAGCCGGCCGGTCAGGGCGGGGAGAGCCGCCTCCAGGGCCGTGCGGTGGGCGGGGGTGAAGCCGTGGCGTCCGCCGTCGGGGACCTGCGCGGGCCAGTCCAGGTCGACGCGCGTGATGGGCTGCGGGCCGTCCGCCGGGGCTGCTGTGTCCCGGGCGCCGCCCGGCGCATGCGGCAGGGGCCGGTCCTGCTCGGCCGCGGCCTGTCGCTCGTACTCCTCGACCAGGGCGCGGCCCTTGGCGAGGACGCCGTCCGGGAGGGACACGGTGCCCGAGGCGAGGGCGATCAGGTCCACGCGGGCGCCCAGCTCGGCGGCGAAGGCGGTGAGCCGGTCCCGGTCGGCGGCGGAGCGCATGTCGACGAGGGCGACGACCACGTAGTGCGAGCGGGGGTGGCGGGCGTGCAGGTCGCGGATGGTGTTCAGGACCGTGTTGCCGGTGGAGAACTCGTCGTCGACGAGGACCAGGGGGCCGCTGCCGGCGAGCAGCCGCGGGTCCTCGGGCAGCAGCAGGTGCGAGGTGGCGTGCGAGTGCGCCTCCTCGAAGCCGCCGGCCGGTTCCAGGCCGGCGACGGGGCGGCGGGTGGAGTGCAGGTAGGGCGCCGGGCCCAGGCCGTCGGCCACGCAGTGGCCGAGCCCGGTGGCGGTCTCGGCGTAGCCGAGGACCACGGCGGCCGCGGCCCCGTCCTCGCCGAGCAGGGCCCGGACGCGTTCGCCGAGCCCGAAGCCGGCCGCGTACACGACCTGCGGGGACTGCGGGACGTGCTTACCGAGCACCTGCGAGACCAGCAGGTGGGCCCGCTTGGGGTTGCGCCGCAGGGCCAGTCCGAGCAGCTCTGTCAGCCGCGGACCCCCACCGGAATCCTCCAGGCTCACGCCCAGCCGGTCCGCGACCCAGGTACCCGACCACACCTCTTCGATCGTCTTGCCCTTCCTCGTCATCGTCATTGTCCGTGCCGCCGCCGGCTTGCGCGCGGGCGTGCTCACACCTGGAGCCCGGCCGTGAGGAGGTCGACGAAGCCGACCTCTTCCCGGGCCACGCCGAAGACCTCGGCGCGCAGCATGGTGCGCTCGGCCCAGGCCCGGTGGGGCTTCACCTCGTTCATCTTGTTCGTGTAGGCGCTGCGCATCACTCCGCCGCCGCCGCGCTCGGGCCGCAGGATGTCCTGGGCGTCGCAGAACTCCTCGTGCGAGACCACCGACAGCGCGTGCACGGGCGTGACGTGGGCGGGGTGGATGCAGGTCTTGCCGAGCAGTCCGTTGGCCCGGTCCAGTTCGATCTCGCGCAGCAGGCCGTCCAGGTCGTGCTCGATCAGGGCGGTGCGCAGTTCCTCCACGCCCTCCTCCAGGAAGGGGCTGCGGCGCAGCTGGGGCTTGAAGAGGCGCTGCTGGCTGCGGAAGTACTCCCAGACGGGTCCGGTCACGGTGAAGCCGGTGCCGTCGGCGCGGCTGAGGACGTTGACGACGTCCGCGATGACGCCGGCCACGATCTGGACGTCGTAGGCGGTCATGTCGGGCGTGCGCCGCAGGCCGTAGGCGGAGCAGAAGTCGGTGACGCCGAGTCGCAGCGCGAGGACCCGGTCGCGGTGGCTGTTGACCGTGCGGGAGATGCCGGCGAGGGCCTCGACGCGGGTTTCGAGGTGGAGGAGCTCCGGGGTCTCCAGGACGGGCATGGCATACAGGCGGGGCAGTCCGCTGACGGCCTCGGCCTCGGCGACGGCTTCGAGGAAGGCGGCACCGCGGTCCTCGTCGAACTTCGGGAGTACGAATCCGGCCAAGCGGCGTACGGAGCCGCCGAGCCTGCGGACCAGGTCGGGTATCTGCTCGGCGGTGCGGACGCGGATGAAGAGCAGCGGGAGCTCCGTGCTGTCGGCGTCGAGCTCGGTGAAGTGCCGGACGAGGTTTTCCTCGGCTCCGGTGACATCGCCGTCGCTGATGGAATCCTCCAGGCAGAGGACCATGGAGACGACCCCGCGGCCGGCCTGCTTGCGGATGTCCGCGGCGAGCGTGGGGCGGGTTGCAGGGCTGTAGAGGGTGGCTCCCAGCGCCGCCGCGAGGACGCGGGAGGGCGAGGCTCCGGTGAATTCCGCCGGTTCCTGGTGGAAGAGGTCCTTACGGACGGTGGGCGTTATGTGCCCAAAGTGACGCATGTGCTTCCCCCGTACTGCCTCGGCGGCCCAACTGGCATGGCCGGTAATAGTACGTACGAACGTGAGTCAAGAGTTCCTCAAGCACATGAAGTTCAGGTAACCCTCTTGCACCATGCCCAGCTCTCGCGTTCGGTACAAGGCCCTACGGGGGGCCGCATTGTCCCTGTCCACCCCGGGAGGGCAGGATGACGTGCATGACGCACGCGATGCAGAAGGGCTCGAACATCCCGGTGGCCGCCGTGGCGGTCCGGGCGGTGCTGCGCTGGACCGGCGGCCCCGAGGTGCCGGACGTGGACGCCTCGGCGCTGCTCGTCGGCCCGGACGGCCGGGTGCGTTCGGACGAGGACTTCGTCTTCTACAACCAGCCCCGGCACCCCTCGGGGGCCGTCTGGCGACTGGGCAAGAAGCAGATCGGCGAGGCGATCACCGACGCCGTCCAGGCGGACCTGCGCACGGTGACCTCGACGGTGGACCGGATCCTGGTGGTGGCCTCCGCCGAGGACGTCCCCTTCCAGCGGGTCCACGACCTGCGGATCCTCCTCTACGACGCCTCCCCGGGCGGCAGCTCCGAGCCGCTGGCCTACTTCGACGTTCGGCCCGAGACCGGCGCCGAGACGGCGCTGATCTGCGGCGAGCTGTACCGGCGGGGCGAGGGGTGGAAGTTCCGGGCGCTCGGCGAGGGCTACTCCGACGGGCTGGTGGGTCTGGCGACCGACCACGGGATCTCGGTCGACGAGAACGCCGCCGAGCCGGAAGCGGGCGCCGCGGCCGGTTCCGGCTCCGGTCCCGCCGCCGGTCCCGGCTCCGAGCAGACCGCGATGATGGCCCCGCCCACGCAGGCCCCGCCGCCCATCCAGCCCGCCTACGGGTACCCGCAGCCGGTCTCCCCGGCCCCGGTACCGGGCCCGGGCGGCGATCCGTCCTTCCGGCTGCCGGTGCAGGGCCCGCAATTCATCCGGCACTGACCCCGCTGCCCCCGCCGACGCCACCGGGGCCGACCGGGCCGGCCCCGGTCGGCCCCGGTCGGCCCCGGTCGGCCCGCCCGGCCCCGGTCAGCTCTTGGCGCTCTTGTAGCCCCGCCCCCACTGGAGCCCCCAGCCGTACAGCCGGTCGAGCTCGGCCTGGAACCCGTACACGAACTTCACCTCGCGCCGCACGATCAGCTCCCCCTTGACCTTCTCCAGGGAGACGACGGCGCAGGAGCGGGCCTGCGGGTGCCGCTCGTCCAGCGGGATCTCGATCCGCGGCCCCGTGACGGGGTAGAGGGTGACCATGGCGTGCGTCCGGTCGAAGGCCGGGGTCTGGTCGTAGATGTAGACGAAGACCAGCAGCCGCTTGATCTCGTCGGCGTGGTCGAGGTTGACGTAGAGGGTCTCCCCCGACGCCGAGCCGAACCGGTCGTCGCCGCTGAGCTTGACGAACGGCGGGTCGTTGAGGTCCCCCAGCAGGTTCCCCAGCGGCTGCACGGCGCCGCGGGTGCCGTCCGTCAGCTCGTACAGACAGCCCATGTCGAGGTCGACATTGACCATGCCCTGGGTGTGCGCCTGCACCATGTCCGGCTTGAACAGCTTGAACGGGTGCCGGAACAGCTGGCCGCTCTGGCCGGAGCGGCCGCCGATGTCCGAGGTGCGCATGCGCCATGACAGGTTGACGCGCAGATTGCCGTGGACGGCCCCCTGCTTGGTCAGCGACACCGTCGATTGCCGCTTGGTCAGCTCGATCGCGTTCGACGAGGCACTGCCCGACTGGAACTGCACGGCCCGGCTGCCCATGATGCCGTCGAAGAAGCCCATCCCCTACCCCCCTGGTCCCCTGATCCCCTGATCGCCCTGAGCCTACGGAAGCGGGGCGGCCCGCCGGGTCCGTGAACCCGGTGGACCGCCCCGCCATGGAGCGTTCCGCATTACCGCCGCGGTCATGCCTCGGCGGCGGAACCCTCCAGTTCCAGGCGCTTGTTGCGGCGCACGGAGGACCAGAAGGACCATCCGATGAGCAGCACGCCGACGAGACCGGTGATGATCTCGTTGATCTCGTACTGGATGGTGACGAGCAGGATCACGGCGAGCGCGCCGATGGCGTAGTGCGCGCCGTGCTCCAGGTAGACGTAGTCGTCGAGGGTGCCCTGGCGGACCAGGTAGACCGTCAGCGAACGGACGTACATGGCACCGATACCGAGGCCGAGGGCCATCAGCACGATGTCGTTGGTGATGGCGAAGGCGCCGATGACCCCGTCGAAGGAGAAGGAGGCGTCGAGGACTTCGAGGTAGAGGAACATGAAGAAGGCGGCCTTGCCGGCCATGGCGACGGCCGAGACGGGCTTGCCGCTGCGCTTGGCCTCCTCCTCGGCCTCGTGCTCGGCCTCCTCCTCTTCCTCCAGCTTGTTCTCGAAGTAGCCGGAGAGGCCACCGACGATCATGTAGGTGATCAGGCCGAGGATGCCGGAGATCAGGACGGTCTGCGCCTTGTCCACGTGGACGCCACCGTGCTGGTGGGCGTTGGCACCGACGGTCATCGAGGCGATGACCAGGACGATCAGCGCGATGCAGGCGGAGAGCATGTCGATCTTGCCGAGCTTGGCGAGCGGGCGCTCCAGCCAGCCGAGCCACTTGATGTCACGGTCCTCGAAAATAAAGTCGAGGAAGATCATCAGCAGGAACATGCCACCGAATGCGGCGATGGACGGGTGGGCGTCCGTCACCAGCTGCTCGTACATGTCCTTGTCGGAGAGAGCCAGGTCGACGGCCTCGATGGGACCGATCTTGGCGCTGATCGCGACGATCACGACGGGGAAGACCAGCCGCATACCGAAGACCGCGATGAGGACGCCGATGGTGAGGAAGATCTTCTGCCAGAAGGCATTCATCTTCTTCAGGATTCCGGCGTTGACCACCGCGTTGTCGAAAGACAGCGAGATCTCGAGGACCGACAGGATCGCGACGATACCGAAGGCCTGCCACCCCCCGTAGAACACCGCTGCGACCAGACCGAGCGCAGTGATTGCGAACGACCAGCCGAAGGTTTTGAGAACCACTGGCACCCCATCGTCTTGTACGGCTTTACGAAACGTTGACCCCGAAGTCTAGAGCGATGCCTCGGAGCCCCGACGCGTACCCCTGCCCCACCGCACGGAACTTCCATTCACCGCCGTACCGGTAGACCTCACCGAAGATCATCGCGGTCTCGCTGGAGGCGTCCTCGGAGAGGTCGTAGCGGGCCAGTTCCTGACCGTCGGCCTGGTTCACCACGCGGATGAAGGCATTGCTGACCTGGCCGAAGCTCTGCCGGCGGGAGTCGGCGTCGTGGATCGAGACCGGGAAGACGATCTTGTCCACGGCCTGCGGCACCTTGGTGAGGTCGATGATGATCGACTCGTCGTCGCCTTCACCCTCGCCGGTGAGGTTGTCCCCCGTGTGTTCGACGGAGCCGTCGGGGCTCTTCAGGTTGTTGTAGAAGACGAAGTACTCGTCCCCCAGCACCCGGCCGCTGTTGCACAGCAGCGCGCTGGCGTCGAGGTCGAAGTCGGCTCCCGTGGTCGAGCGCGCGTCCCATCCGAGACCGATCAGAACCCTGGTCAGGTTCGGTGCGGCCTTGGAGAGGGAGACATTGCCCCCCTTGGCGAGTGTGACGCCCATGTTGTGGTCCTCCCCGGACGACGGTGTGGCGGTTCGGCGATGTGCCGGTGGTGCGGTGTGACGGGTGGCGCGGTGTGATGGGTGGTGCGGTGTGACGGGTGGTGCGGCACAGCGGTGTTGCGGTGGGCCGCCTGCGGTGGCGTCCACCGGTAAAGCCGGTCCGGCGCCGTACACACAGTGCACGGCGCCGGACGGACGGACTGCTCTCGGACTCAGACGTTGACGCCGAAGTCCTGCGCGATGCCGCGCAGGCCCGATGCGTAACCCTGGCCGATGGCGCGGAACTTCCACTCCGCACCGTTGCGGTACAGCTCGCCGAAGACCATGGCGGTCTCGGTCGAGGCGTCCTCGGAGAGGTCGTAGCGCGCGAGCTCGGTGTTGTCGGCCTGGTTCACGACGCGGATGTACGCGTTGCGGACCTGGCCGAAGCTCTGCTGGCGGCTCTCGGCCTCGTAGATCGAGACCGGGAAGACGATCTTCGCGACGTCGGCCGGGACGCCGGCCAGGTTGACCTTGATCGCCTCGTCGTCGCCCTCGCCCTCACCGGTGGTGTTGTCACCGGTGTGCTCGACCGAGCCGTCGGGGCTCTTCAGGTTGTTGAAGAAGACGAAGTTCGCGTCGCTGGTGACCTTGCCCTGGTCGCTGGTCAGGATCGCGCTGGCGTCGAGGTCGAAGTCGACACCGGTGGTGGTGCGAGCATCCCAGCCCAGACCGACGATGACCGCCGTCAGATTAGGCGCGGCCTTGGTCAGCGAGACGTTGCCGCCCTTGCTGAGGCTGACTCCCACGGGTCCTCCATTGGGTTCTGTGTGTGGGGCGGTGCCCCGTCGTGCAGGGGCCCTCCCGGTCGTGACCGGGGGAGCTACCGGATCAACGTTTCGATCCTAGTGACGGGTTCCCGCCTGTAAGCGGTTTTCGCAGGGAAAATGCGTGTACGGCCCGCGCGGGCACGCTCAGAGACTGTCGAGTGCCTTGATGTACTCGTTCAGGTCACGCGCGTCGGGCAGTCCGTTGACGACAGTCCAGCGCACGATGCCGTCCTTGTCGATGATGAAGGTGCCGCGGACCGCGCATCCCTTGTCCTCGTCGAAGACCCCGTAGGCGCGGGAGGCCTCTCCGTGCGGCCAGAAGTCGGACAGCAGCGGGTACTCCAGGCCCTCCTGCTCCCCGAAGACGCGCAGGGTGGGCACGGAGTCGTTGGAGACCGCGAGGAGCTGCACGTCGTCGTTCTGGAAGCGCGGGAGCCGGTCGCGCAGCTCGCACAGCTCGCCGGTGCAGACGCCGGTGAAGGCGAAGGGGTAGAAGAGCAGCACCACTGCCTTCTCGCCCCGGAAGTCGGAGAGCCGCACGGTCCGGCCGTGGTTGTCCTTGAGCTCGAAGTCCGGCGCCTTGTCGCCGACCACGATCGCCATCTCTCGCATCCCTTCGTTCCCGCATCCCCGCGTTGGGCTGTTCGGGTGAGTCACAGACTAGGTCCTGATCGCCGCACGGGCACGGAACGGCCACACCCCGCCGACCGGGGTCACCTGGTCGGCGGGGTGTGGTTGCGTGTCCGCTCGGCTGCGGGCGTTCGGCTCAGCGCTTGGCCTTGGCGGCCTTCGGGGTCACCAGCTTGGTGGAGGTCCACTCCTTGCCGACGGGCAGGCCCTTGGCAAGCGAGAGGCCGGCCGTCTCGGCCGCCTCGCTGATGTCGCTGGCCTCGACGTAGCCGTCACGGCCCGTCTTGGGGGTCAGCAGCAGGATCAGTGCGCCGTCCTCGACCAGCTCGGTCGCATCGACCAGGGCGTCCGTCAGATCGCCGTCCTCGTCGCGGAACCACAACAGCACCGCGTCGGCGACGTCGTCGTAGTCCTCGTCGGCCAGCTCGCTGACGAGCTTCTCGACGGCGTCACGGAATTCCTGATCGACGTCGTCGTCGTAGCCGATCTCCTGGACCACCTGTTCGGACTGGAAACCCAGCCGGGCGGCCAGGCTCTCCGCGTGGTCCGCGGTCGCGCTCACGGGGTGCCTCCTGCTCATGTTCGGTGAATGTCTTCTGGCGGCGCGCGTACGCGCAGCATTGGGCGTAGTCCACACGGGCGCGGCGGATCGCGCAAGTACCCGGCCACCGAGACCGTCGAAACGGTGACGATTACGGCCGTCTCGCCGCAACTTTCAGCCTTCCCGTGTGCACCTCTCGTGATTCATCCCACACCATTCCAGCTCATTCGGCATCATCGTCGACGCTTGACGCCTTTCCTACCTGTTTGAGGGACGAACGGCCTTGCGAAGCCGGCGCCCGCTTTGGGCGTAAGGTGACGGTTCGGACGGACTCGTGAAGGATCCCCGCCGATCCTCCCCTCCCGGGTTCCACCGGGGTTCCCTGCGGTTTCCAGGGATTACCCGGTGGTAAAGATGAAGATTTCGGCCCAGCGTAAGAGCATGGGAGGCGGCGAACCCAAGGCACGACTCCCCCCGACAGCGAAGGAACAGCGTGGCTTCCGCATCCGATCGCAATCCGATCATCATTGGCGGCCTGCCGAGTCAGGTCCCGGACTTCGATCCGGAGGAGACGCAGGAGTGGCTCGACTCCCTCGACGCCGCGGTCGACGAGCGGGGCCGTGAACGCGCCCGCTACCTGATGCTGCGGCTGATCGAGCGGGCCCGCGAGAAGCGCGTGGCCGTGCCCGAGATGCGCAGCACGGACTACGTCAACACGATCGCCACCCGGGACGAGCCGTTCTTCCCCGGCAACGAGGAGATCGAGCGCAAGGTCCTCAATGCCACCCGCTGGAACGCGGCCGTCATGGTCTCGCGCGCCCAGCGGCCCGGCATCGGCGTCGGCGGCCACATCGCCACGTTCGCCTCCTCCGCCTCCCTCTACGACGTGGGCTTCAACCACTTCTTCCGGGGCAAGGACGAGGGCGACGGCGGCGACCAGATCTTCTTCCAGGGCCACGCCTCCCCCGGTATCTACGCCCGCGCCTACCTGCTGGACCGGCTCTCCGAGCAGCAGCTCGACTCGTTCCGCCAGGAGAAGTCGAAGGCCCCCTACGGCCTTTCGAGCTACCCGCACCCCCGGCTGATGCCGGACTTCTGGGAGTTCCCGACCGTCTCGATGGGCCTCGGTCCGCTCGGTGCGATCTACCAGGCGCGGATGAACCGGTACATGGAGGCGCGCGGTATCGCGGACACCTCCAAGTCCCACGTTTGGGCGTATCTCGGCGACGGCGAGATGGACGAGCCGGAGTCGCTCGGCCAGCTGTCGATCGCCGCGCGCGAGGGCCTGGACAACCTGACCTTCGTCGTCAACTGCAACCTGCAGCGCCTCGACGGCCCGGTGCGCGGCAACGGCAAGATCATCCAGGAGCTGGAGTCGATCTTCCGCGGTGCCGGCTGGAACGTCATCAAGCTGATCTGGGACCGCTCCTGGGACCCGCTGCTGGCCCAGGACCGCGACGGCATCCTCGTCAACAAGATGAACTCCACCCCCGACGGGCAGTTCCAGACGTACGCCACCGAGTCCGGCGCGTACATCCGCGAGCACTTCTTCGGCGGTGACCAGCGGCTGCGCGCCATGGTCGAGAACATGTCCGACCAGCAGATCCAGCACCTGGGCCGCGGCGGCCACGACCACAAGAAGGTCTACGCGGCCTACGCGGCGGCCAAGGCCCACAAGGGCCAGCCGACGGTGATCCTGGCCCAGACGGTCAAGGGCTGGACGCTCGGCCCGAACTTCGAGGGCCGCAACGCGACGCACCAGATGAAGAAGCTGACGGTCGACGACCTCAAGCGCTTCCGCGACCGCCTGCACATCCCGATCACGGACGCGCAGCTGGAGGGCGGGGCCCCGCCGTACTACCACCCGGGCCCGAACTCCCCCGAGATCCAGTACATGCACGACCAGCGCAGCGCGCTGGGCGGGTACGTGCCGACCCGCGTGGTGCGCGCCAAGCCGCTGCAGCTGCCGGACGACACGACGTACGCGGCGGCCAAGAAGGGCTCGGGGCAGCAGTCGATCGCCACGACCATGGCCTTCGTCCGCATCCTGAAGGACCTGATGCGGGACAAGGAGATCGGCAAGCGCTTCGTGCTGATCGCGCCCGACGAGTACCGCACCTTCGGTATGGACGCCTTCTTCCCGAGCGCCAAGATCTACAACCCGCTGGGCCAGCAGTACGAGGCGGTCGACCGCGACCTGCTGCTCGCGTACAAGGAGTCCCCGACCGGCCAGATGCTGCACGACGGCATCTCGGAGGCGGGCTGCACGGCCTCGCTGATCGCCGCGGGTTCGGCGTACGCGACGCACGGCGAGCCGCTGATCCCCGTCTACGTCTTCTACTCGATGTTCGGGTTCCAGCGCACGGGTGACCAGTTCTGGCAGATGGCCGACCAGCTCGCGCGCGGTTTCGTGCTCGGCGCGACCGCCGGCCGGACCACCCTCACGGGTGAGGGGCTCCAGCACGCCGACGGTCACTCCCAGCTGCTGGCCTCGACGAACCCGGGCTGCGTGGCGTACGACCCGGCCTACGGCTACGAGATCGCGCACATCGTCAAGGACGGTCTGCGGCGGATGTACGGCCCGGAGGCCGAGGACGTCTTCTACTACCTGACCGTCTACAACGAGCCGATCCAGCACCCGGCCGAGCCGGCGGACGTCGACGTGGACGGCATCCTCAAGGGGATCCACCGGGTGTCGCAGGGCACCGAGGGCACGATCGGGGCGCAGATCATGGCCTCGGGCGTGGCCGTGCCGTGGGCGCTGGAGGCGCAGCGGATCCTGGCCGCCGACTGGGGCGTCCGGGCGGACGTCTGGTCGGCGACCTCCTGGAACGAGCTGCGCCGCGAGGCGGTCGAGGTCGAGGAGCACAACCTGCTCCACCCGGAGGAGGAGCAGCGCGTCCCGTACGTGACGCGGAAGCTGTCGGGTGCGGAGGGGCCGTTCGTGGCGGTCTCGGACTGGATGCGCGCGGTTCCGGACCAGATCTCGCGGTGGGTGCCCGGCGCGTACACCTCGCTGGGCGCGGACGGCTTCGGCTTCGCGGACACCCGCGGCGCCGCACGGCGCTTCTTCCACATCGACGCGCAGTCGGTGGCCCTGGCCACGCTCACCGAGCTGGCGAGGGCGGGGAAGATCGACCGCTCGGTGCTGAAGCAGGCGATCGACCGGTACCAGCTGCTGGACGTGGCGGCGGCCGACCCGGGTGCGGCGGGCGGCGACGCGTAGTCGCTGCGCGGCGGTACGGATCATCGGGTGAGCGGGTCCCGGCTTCGGCCGGGGCCCGCTGTCGTGTGCGGGTTCCTTACGATGCTCGGCATGAAGGAACCCTCCCGCCAGCTGCTGTGGGAGCGGCGGAGCCAGACCCCGCTGCTCCTGCTCGCCGTGGCGTTCGCCGTGGCCTATGCCGTGCCCATCGTCGCCCCCGACGCGAGTGCGGACGTGCACCGGGCCTGCACCCATGTGGAATGGCTGGTGTGGGGCGCCTTCGCCGTCGACTACCTGGTCCGGCTGGTGCTCTCGGCGGACCGCAAGCACTTCGTACGGACCCACTGGCTGGACCTGGCCGCGGTGGTGCTGCCGCTGGTGCAGCCGCTGCGGCTGCTGCGGCTGGTCGCCACCTTGATGCTGGTGGGCCGGCGGGCCCGGATGGCCCCGCAGATCCAGCTGACGACGTACGTGGCGGGAGCCGTCGTGGGCCTGCTGATGTTCGGCTCGCTGGCGGTGCTCAGCGTGGAGCGGGACGCCCCCGAGGGGAACATCAAGAACCTGGGCGACGCCGTGTGGTGGTCCTTCACCACGATGACGACGGTCGGGTACGGGGACCACTCGCCCACCACCGGCCTGGGCCGGGTGCTGGCCGTCGGGCTGATGCTGTCCGGGATCGCGCTGCTCGGTGTGGTGACGGCGAACATCGCCGCGTGGTTCATCTCCCGTTTCGAGCGCGACGACCGGGCGGACATGCTCCAGCTGGCGGCCATCCGGGAACTGCAGGCGGAGGTGCGGGCGCTGCGCGGCGAGGTCGCCCGGCTGGGCGGCACGGCGGCCACGGTGACCGATGCGGCTCATGCGGCTCGTGAGGCTCATGCGGCTCGCGCGGCCGATGTGCCCGATGCGGCCGCGGCCGCGGCCGTGGCCGCCCCGCCGAACGCCCCGGCGCAGCGGGAAGCTACCTCTCCCACACCTTGAACGCCCGCACCTGGTAGGGCGACTGGGGCAGCCAGACCCCGTCGCCGGGGTAGGTCTGGAACTCGCCCGTCTCCGCGCACTCGGCCGACTGATAGGTGGTCACCGGGCGCCCGGTGCGGTTGCTGAGCGACTGGGCGCTGGTCCCGGCCGGCAGCGCGGTGCAGCTGTTGATGTCCAGGTTGCTCAGTTCGTGCGTCTGGCGGGCTCCCTTGAACTCCGGTTTCGCCCACAGGCACAGCTGTCCGGTCGCGCAGGCCCCGAGTGTCGGCGGGCCCGCGGCGTGCGCCGTGCCGGCCGTACTCGGGATGAGGGCGGTCAGGGCCAGGACGGTCGCGGCCAGGGTGGTCGTGGTGCTGGTACGGGTGATGCGACGGGTGATGCGACACGTACGCATGACGGGTCAACTCCTTGTGGACGGCGGGCGCCCGGACCGCTTCCGAAAGCTCCGCCGACACCACGCTGACCTGCGGTGACGTGCGGGCGGAAGGGGCTCCGCCCGCATCCACCCTGATAGGCGACAGCCCTGCCGCAACCGTCCGGCGGGGCTGTCGCGCGTACGGAGTTGACGCCTCCGGGAGCCGCCGCGCCGCGGGCCGCGGCCGCCCCGACCCGGCTGCGCCCCGGCCGGTGGCCGACCCGAACGTGTCATGCGCGAGCGGCCGCGGGCTCGCGCCGAGGACGTGGGACGGCACGTCGACACCCCCGTGCGGAGCCGTCTGCGGCCCGTCGCGCACCGGTACGCTGACCGCCCACCCGGCGTCAGGAAGGAGCCCCGCGGTGGCGATCGACGAGCGGTCGGCGACGGCCGCGCCGGTGCCCGCGCCGGTGGCCGGACTGCGCGAGCGCAAGAAGCGGCGCACCCGGAACGCCCTGCTGCGCGCCTCCCTGATGCTGTTCCTCTCCCAGGGCTACGAGCGCACCACCGTCGACGAGATCACCGACGCCGTACGCGTGTCCCAGCGCACCTTCTTCCGCTACTTCGCCAACAAGGAGGAGGTCGTCTTCGCCCTCCAGGAGCTGGTCGAGTCGCGGTTCGTCGCCGAACTCCACGCCCGGCCGGCCTCCGAGGGCCCCTTCGAGGCCATGCGGGGCGCGGCGCTCGCCGCGTGGGACACCGTCGAGGTGACGCTGTCCGAGGTGGTCCCGGTCGATCTCTACATGCGCAGCTACCGGCTGATCGAGTCCACTCCGGCCCTGCTCGCCGTGCACCTGCGGCGCTGCACCGACCTGGAGGACCGGATCGCCCGGCTGATCGGCGCCCGGGAGGGCCTGGACGCGGACGCCGATCCGCGCCCGCGGGTCGCGGTGGCCGCGTTCTGCGGCGTGATGCGCGTCACGGGACGGCTGTGGGGGCAGGGCGAGGACACCAGCGTGGAGTCGATCCGGAGGCTGACGGAGACGTACCTCGATGTGATCGGACCCGCGCTGACCTCGACATGGCGCGAACGTGCGTAGCCCGGCCGGTTCCGGCGCCCGGTCCGCCGGTGCGTCCGGGGGTCCCCCGGGCGGGCCTCACGGGGTCCCACGGTCGGCCGTGAGTCCGGTCACCCGGCACGCCCGTGCCGCAATTCGTCTCATAGTCTGGTCGCAGTGAACGTGCCCGGCCTTGCCCATCCCACCGCTCTCGGCGCCGACCCGCGCCCTGCCGCCCTGCGTGTCCTGCTCGCGCTGGCGGTGGTCTTCATCATGCTGGCGACCACCGGCTGGACGGCCGTGCACCGGCCGGAGGGGGGCACTCCGCTGCGGACGGCCGCCCTCGGCGCCTGGGCCAAGGCCCACATCGACGGCCGCCCGGTACCGCCCGCGAACGCCCCCGCGCGCACCGTGGCCCGTTTCTTCGCCGGCCTCGACGGCGCCCAGCAGGCCCGTCTGGTCGACGGCTACCCGCTCGTCGTCGGCAATCTCGACGGGGTCCCCCCGGCCGTGCGCTACCGGGCCAACCTGAAGGGTCTGGAGCAGGCCCGCCGGGTCGACGAGGCCCGCAGCCGCGATGTCGCGCTGACCCCGGCCGACCGGGCCACGGCCACCCGGCGCTCCCACCGGTTCGCCTCGCTCGCCGAGCCCGGCCGGCAGATCCTCGTCTTCGACCCGACCGGCGACGGCCGGGTGGCCGAGGTCTTCGGCGACCTCGCCCGGGCCGAGCGGGTCTCGGTGATCGTCCCCGGTGTCGACACCGACCTGTTGACCTTCGAGCGCACCCAGCGCCGGCTGACCTCGCCCGTCGGTATGGCCGAGTCCCTGTACGAGGCCCAGCGCACGGCCGAGCCGGACCGCCGGACGGCGGTCATCGCCTGGGCCGGCTACACCGCCCCCACCGGGGTCGGCATGGACGCGGCCACGGGCCGGATGGCCGTCGAGGGCGCCGTTCTGCTGAAGGACCTCACCACGACCCTGCCCGGGGATTCGAGCGTGGCGCTGTTCTGCCACAGCTACGGATCGGTGGTCTGCGGGGTGGCCGCGCACGAGCTCCCGCGCCGGGTGACCGACGTGGTGGTGGCGGGCAGCCCCGGGATGCGTGCGGAGAACGTGGCCGGGCTGCGCACCTCGGCGCGCGTCTGGGCGACCCGCGACGAGGGCGACTGGATCGCGGACGTTCCGCACCTGGAGGTCGGCGGGCTGGGCCACGGCGCCGATCCGGTGTCCCCGGCGTTCGGCGCGCGGCTGCTGTCCTCGGCCCGGGCCAGGAGCCACACCGGCTATTTCGCGCCAGGGACGGACTCGATGGACAACTTCGCCCGCATCGGAACCGGTGCGTTCGGTTCCGTTGTCTGCGCGACCGGGGACGATGCCTGTCGGCGCGGAATTTCCGGGACAGAGCAGGACTGACGCGCGTAGAGGCTCGGAAAACGGGCCCCGCAACCGGGGGGACGCGCGGGGGCGCCGCCCTTTACGATGTGCCGCATGGGTGACGTACTGGCCGGAAATCATGCCGTCTGGGAGTTCGACTCGGACTCGGTGCTCATCCGCTTCACACGGGGGATCAGAACGCCGAGGCTGCTCCACGCCCTGGGCTCGCGTCGAATCCCCCTCGAAGCGGTGTCCGCCGTGTCCGTGACCGAGACCGGCGGCAAGCGCGACGCGGTGGTGCTGCGTGTCCTGCCGCGGCCGGGCGCGGATCCGTTGACCGAGGCCGCCGCCGGGCAGCTGAAGGAGGCCTGCGACCCGTACCGGCTGGTGGTGCCGGGCGACCGGGCGCCGGCGGCCGCCGCATTCGCCGACGCGCTGCGGTCCCGGCTCGGGCCGGATGCCGACGAGCCGTCCGAGCGCTTCCTCGTCGACGTGCCGCAGCCGCCGGTGCACCTGAAGGCGTACGACGCCCGGGTGTCCTTCGACGGCTCGGCGATCACCTTCCACTGGTCCCGTACGGGCGCCACCGGCACCAAGTGGAAGGCGGGCGACCAGCGCTATCCGCTGGCCGCCCTCACCGGCGTCGAGTGGTGCTCCCCCGAGGGCCCCGGCGGGCACCTGCGGCTGGTGCTGCGGGACACCGCGAGCGACCCCCGCCCGGACCACGACCTGTCGTCGGCGGTCTTCGGCACGGGCTACGGGGCGGTCCACGAGTCGCTGCCGTTCGCCGCGGCCGTCCTCGCCGCGCTGCGCAGCCGCACCCCGGTCGCCGCCGTGCCGCGGGCCCGCTCCGGCGACGACCGGCTGCGGCACCTGAGCGAGCTGCACACGGCGGGGCTGCTCACGGACGCGGAGTACGCGGCGCTGCGGGACCGGTTCGCCGCCGAGTCGCTGTAGCGCCGCGGCGGACGGGTGCGCGCCGCGGCGGCTCAGGCCTCCCGCGCCGTCGAGGTGGCGCTCATGTCCGGGTACCGGTCCCCGGCGACCTGCGCGGCGATCGGCTCCAGCAGGTCCAGCTCGGCCTGCGTGAGGGTGATCCGGGTCGCCCCGGTGTTCTCGAGCAGCCGTGCCGGCTTGCGGGTGCCCGGGATCGGGACCACGGTCAGCCCGTGCACCTTCGCCCGCTGCTGCACCCAGGCCAGGGCGATCTGCGCCGGGGTCGCACCCCGCTGCGCGGCGATCTCCCGGACCGGGACCAGCAGCTCCGCATTGGCCCGGGCGTTGTCGCCGTTGAAGCGCGGCTGGTAGCGGCGGAAGTCGTTCTGCGACAGCTCCGCGGAGGCGTCCGCGAAGGACCCGGTGAGGAAGCCCCGGCCGAGCGGGGAGTAGGCGGCGATCGCCACGCCCAGTTCGGCCGCCGCGCCCACCGCGCTGCGCTCCACGTCCCGGCTGAACAGCGACCACTCCGACTGGAGCGCCGCGATCGGGTGCACGGCGTGCGCCTCGCGCAGTTCCGCTCCCGTGACCTCGCTGAGGCCCAGGTGGCGGACCTTGCCCTCCTGTACCAGTTCCGCCATGGCGCCGACGGACTCGCCGAAGGGCACGGCCGGGTCGCGCCGGTGCATGTAGTACAGGTCGATGACGTCCACGCCGAGCCGGCGCAGGCTTGCCTCGACGGACGTGCGGATGTAGGCGCGGTCGTTGCGGATGCCCCGGTACTGCGGGTCGTCGGTGCGCTCTATCGCGAACTTGGTCGCCAGGGTGATCCCGTCCCGGTGGGCGGCCACGAAGGGCGCCAGGAACTCCTCGTTGCGTCCCCGTCCGTAGACGTCCGCGGTGTCGAAGAGGGTGACGCCCGCGGCCAGCGCCGCCTCCAGGGTCTCCCGGGCCGCCGCCTCGTCGGTGTCTCCGTAGAACTCGCTCATGCCCATGCAGCCGAGGCCCTGGACGCCGACCAGCGGGCCGCCCTTGCCGAGCTCGACCTGTTCGAGGGTGGTGCCGTGCTCCGTCATTGCTGTGCCTTCCCCGGTACCGATTTCATGGCATACATATCGATCTTGTAGTCCAGTACGGCGAGCGCGTCCGTGAGCTCCGTGATCCGCGAGCGCACCTCGCGGCGCGTGCGTTCCAGCAGCTCCCGGCGCTCCCCCACCGTGTGGGCGCCCTCGCGGACCAGTTCGGCGTACCGGACCATGTCCGCCACCGACATCCCCGTGGCCCGCAGCTTGCCGACGAACGCCAGCCAGTCGAGGTCCTTGTCGGTGAAGCGCCGCTGTCCCGAGTGGGAGCGGTCCACGTGCGGCATCAGGCCGATCCGCTCGTACCAGCGCAGGGTGTGCTGGGTCAGACCGGTCCGGGCCTCGACCTCGCTGATCGTGTACCGCGTCTGCGTCAGGCTCTGGCTCATGGCTCCACGCTAAAACCCTTGAGTGCACTCCAAGCAAGTAGGCTCGGCGGCATGGAGAGCGTGGAGGCCGTGAACGGCATGGAAAGCCTGCGGATCATCGAGACCTGGCCGGTACCGACCGCCGCGGCGGGCGTCGTGCGCGCCGACGGGAGCATCGCCGGCTCCCACGGGCCCGTCGACCACCGGTTCGCCCTGGCGTCGGTCACCAAGCCGCTCGCCGCGTACGCCGCGCTCGTCGCGTACGAGGAGGGGGCGATCGAGCTGGACGACCCGGCCGGCCCCGAGGGGTCGACGGTCCGTCACCTGCTGGCGCACACCAGCGGCCTGGCCTTCGACGAGCACCGGGTGTCGGCCCCGCCCGGGCAGCGCCGGCTGTATTCGAACGCCGGTTTCGAGGAGCTCGGCGACCACATCGCCAAGGCCACCGGGATCCCCTTCGCGGAGTACCTGCACCAGGCGGTCTTCGAACCGCTGGGCATGACCCGGACCACGCTGGAGGGCTCGCCCGCCAAGGACGGCGTCTCCACCGTCTCCGACCTGCTGCGCTTCGCCGCCGAGCTGCAGGCACCGCGACTGCTGGACGTCCGCACGGTCGCCGGGGCCACGTCCGTCGTCCACCCCGGGCTCAAGGGCGTCCTGCCGGGCTACGGGCACCAGTCCCCCAACGACTGGGGCCTCGGCCTGGAGATCCGCGACCACAAGTCCCCGCACTGGACGGGCACTTCCTCCTCGCCCCGCACCTTCGGCCACTTCGGCCAGGCCGGCACCTTCCTGTGGGTGGACCCGGACGCGCGCGCGGCGTGCGTGGCCCTGACCGACCGCCCCTTCGGCCCGTGGGCCGCCGAGGCCTGGACCCCGTTCACCGACGCGGTACTGGCCGAGCTCCGCTCCCGCTAGGCGGCCCGACAAGATCCGGAAGAGACGGCCTAGGCCGGGCTCCGCTCCGGCCGGTCCGCGCCCGGCCCGGCTCCGGCCGGGTCGGGGAACTCCCAGATCAGCAGCTCGCCCGGGGACCCGGCGGTGATCTCCAGGTCCCGCTCGGCGGAGATCCGCACCGAGTCGCCGGGGCCCAGCTCCTCCCCGTCCAGGCGCAGGTCCCCCCGCACCACGTGCAGGTACACCCGGTCCGCCGCCGGCACGCGGACGCGCTCGCCCGCGCCGGGCCGCCGGACGTGCAGGACGGCCCCGGCCGCGGGGACCTCGTAGGGCGCGGCGTCGGCGAGCTCCCGGACCACCTCGTACGAGGGCTCGCCGCCCGCGACGAGCGGCGCCAGCCACATCTGCACGAAGCGCAGCCGCCCGGTGCCGTCGTTGCGCTCCACGTGCCGCGCCCCGGACCCGGCGCCGAACCGCTGCACGTCCCCGGGCCGCACCTGGCTCTTCTCCCCGGTGCTGTCCTGGTGGGTGAGCTCGCCCTCGACCACCCAGGTCACGATCTCGGTGTGGCTGTGCGGGTGCTCGTCGAAGCCGGCGCCCGGTGCGAGGGTCTCCTCGTTGCAGGCGAGGACCGGACCGAAGCGCAGGTTGTCCGGGTCGTAGAAGGCCCCGAACGAGAAGGCGTGCCGGGTGGTGATCCCGGCGGCCGGGTCCCCGCCCTGGTACCGGTCGGCGCCGCGGCGAACATCAATCATGAAGGCCACCGTAGACCCAGCCACGGGTCGGGGCGCGGGCCGGACACGGGACCGGACTCCGCGTACCCGTCCCGATAAGGCAGTCTTGTCACGTGTCCCAACCCGAACGTGAGCATTCGCCCGCCACCCCTGCCGCGCATCCCGCTCCCGCCCATCCGCACACCGCGACGCTGCGCCGACTGGAGAAGTCCTCCGGCCGGCTGGCCGCCAACGCGATCGCGCGCATGGACGAGACCCTGCCGTGGTACCGGGCCATGCCGCCCGAGAACCGGTCCTGGATCGGCCTGGTCGCCCAAGCGGGTATCGCCGCGTTCACGGAGTGGTTCAGGCACCCGGAGACCCCGCAGGCGATCTCCACCGATGTCTTCGGGACGGCTCCGCGCGAGCTGACCCGGGCGATCACCCTGCGGCAGACCGTCGAGATGGTCCGCACCACGATCGAGGTCATGGAGTCCGCGATCGAGGAGGTGGCGGCCCCCGGCGACGAGTCGATCCTGCGCGAGGCGCTGCTGGTGTACGCCCGGGAGATCGCCTTCGCGACCGCCCAGGTGTACGCGCAGGCCGCCGAGGCGCGCGGGGCCTGGGACGCCCGGCTGGAGTCGCTGGTGGTCAACGCGGTGCTGTCCGGCGAGGCGGACGAGGGCGCGCTGTCCCGGGCGGCGGCGCTGGGCTGGAACTCCCCGGACCACGTGTGCGTGGTGCTCGGCACGGCGCCGGAGGGGGACAGCGAGCTGACGGTCGAGGCGATCCGGCGCGCGGCCCGCCACCACAAGCTCCAGGTCCTCACGGGTGTGCTCGGGGACCGCCTGGTGGTGATCGCGGGCGGCAGCGACAACCCGATCCAGGTGGCCAAGTCGCTGATCGGGCCGTTCGCGGCGGGTCCGGTAGTCGCCGGACCGGTGGTGTCCGACCTGTTGAACGCAACGAAGTCGGCTCAGGCCGCGGCGGCCGGGCTGAAAGCGTGCACGGCCTGGCAGGATGCCCCTCGGCCGGTCCTGGCGGACGATCTCCTGCCGGAACGGGCCATCGCCTCCGATCCCGCTGCCAGGGATCAGCTGGTGGAGGAGATCTACAGACCACTGGAGGAGGCGGGGTCGGCACTACTGGAGACCCTGAGCGTCTACCTGGAGCAGGCCAGCAGCCTCGAAGGGGCGGCGCGGATGCTGTTCGTGCACCCCAACACGGTGCGCTACCGGCTGCGACGTGTGACCGACGTCACCGGATGGTCTCCTTCCGATGTCCGCTCTGCGTTCACGTTGCGGATCGCCCTGATTCTGGGGCGTCTGGCCGACGGCGATCCGCAGTCCTAGACTTTTGTCGGACATCAACAATTACCCCGACGGTTCTTCGTCCCTGTCCCCACGGGCGGCAGGGACCATCCACAAGAGAGAGTGTGAGGGTGCTCGTACTCGTCGCTCCCGGCCAAGGCGCTCAGACGCCCGGCTTCTTGACTCCCTGGCTCGAACTTCCCGGTGCCGCCGACCGCGTCGCCGCGTGGTCGGACGCCATCGGGCTGGACCTCGCCCACTACGGCACGAACGCCGACGCCGACGAGATCCGCGACACGGCCGTGGCCCAGCCCCTGCTGGTCGCCGCGGGTCTGCTGTCCGCCTCGGCGCTCGGCTCCCCGGCCGCCTTCGGCGCCGTCGCCGGTCACAGCGTCGGTGAGATCACCGCCGCCGCGTACGCCGGTGTGCTGTCCGACGCCGACGCGCTGTCGCTCGTCCGGACCCGCGGGCTCGCCATGGCCGAGGCCTCCGCCGTCACCGAGACCGGTATGGCCGCGGTCCTCGGCGGTGACCGCGACGTGGTCGTGGCCCACCTGGAGAAGCTGGGTCTGACGCCGGCCAACATCAACGGCGCGGGCCAGATCGTGGCCGCCGGCACGATGGAGCAGATCGAAGCTCTGCAGGCCGACAAGCCCGAAGGCTCCATGAAGGTCGTCGCCCTCAAGGTCGCGGGCGCCTTCCACACGCACCACATGGCCCCGGCGGTCGCCACCCTGGAGAAGGCCGCGGAGGCCCTCACCCCGGCGGACCCGGCGCTGACGTACGTATCGAACAAGGACGGCCTCGTCGTCGCCACGGGCGCCGACGTCGTCGCCCGCCTGGTCGGCCAGGTCGCCAACCCGGTCCGCTGGGACCTGTGCATGGAGACGTTCGCCGAGCTGGGCGTCACGGGGATCATCGAGCTCTGCCCCGGTGGCACCCTGACGGGTCTGGCCAAGCGCGCGCTGAAGGGCGTACCGAGCGTGGGTCTGAAGACCCCGGACGATCTCGACAAGGCCGCGGCGCTCATCGCCGAACTGACGGCCTGAGAGAAGGAGCCCACACAGCATGTCCAAGATCAAGCCGGCCAAGGGCTCCCCTTACGCCCGCATCCTCGGTGTCGGCGGCTACCGCCCGACCCGTGTGGTGCCCAACGAGGTCATCCTCGAGACCATCGACTCGTCCGACGAGTGGATCCGCTCCCGCTCCGGCATCGCGACCCGGCACTGGGCCTCGCCCCAGGAGACCGTCGCCGCGATGTCGGTGGAGGCCTCGGGGAAGGCGCTGGCCGACGCCGGTGTCGCCCCGGAGCAGATCGGTGCCGTGATCGTCTCGACGGTCTCGCACTTCAAGCAGACCCCGGCCATCGCGACCGAGATCGCGCACCGGATCGGCGCGGGCAAGCCCGCCGCGTTCGACATCTCCGCCGGCTGTGCCGGTTTCGGCTACGGCCTGACCCTGGCCAAGGGGCTGGTCGTCGAAGGCTCCGCGGAGTACGTCCTCGTCATCGGCGTGGAGCGGCTCTCGGACCTGACCGACCTGGAGGACCGCGCGACGGCCTTCCTGTTCGGTGACGGCGCCGGCGCCGTGGTCATCGGTCCCTCGGACGAGCCGGCCATCGGCCCCACGGTGTGGGGTTCGGAGGGCGACAAGTCCGAGACGATCAAGCAGACCGTGCCGTGGGACGAGTACCTCGGCAAGGACGGCGGCGAGAAGTTTCCGGCCATCACCCAGGAGGGTCAGGCGGTCTTCCGCTGGGCCGTCTTCGAGATGGCCAAGGTGGCCCAGCAGGCGCTCGACGCCGCCGGGATCACCGCGGATGACCTGGATGTCTTCATTCCGCACCAGGCGAACATGCGGATCATCGACTCGATGGTGAAGACTCTGAAGCTGCCGGAGCACGTCACGGTCGCCCGTGACGTGGAGACCACCGGCAACACCTCGGCCGCCTCGATTCCGCTCGCTATGGAGCGGCTCCTGGCGACCGGAGCGGCGAAGAGCGGCGACACCGCGCTCGTCATCGGCTTCGGGGCGGGACTCGTCTACGCCGCGACGGTCGTTACCCTCCCCTAGGGCCGGGATCCACATCCCGCCCTGTTCCACCCCAGATAGCTATAGAAGGAGCGCCACATGGCCGCCACGCAGGAAGAGATCGTCGAGGGTCTCGCGGAGATCGTCAACGAGATCGCCGGTATCCCCACCGAGGACGTCGCGATCGAGAAGTCCTTCACCGACGACCTGGACGTCGACTCGCTGTCCATGGTCGAGGTCGTCGTCGCCGCCGAAGAGCGCTTCGACGTCAAGATCCCGGACGAGGACGTCAAGAACCTCAAGACGGTCGGCGACGCCGCCGAGTACATCCTGAAGCACCAGGCCGCCTGAGCCTGACGAGCGTTTGTCGCCACCTGGCGGTGGCGCCGTGACAATTCAGCACCCCCTGAGACGTGGAGAAAGAATTCCTGTGAGCCCGACCAATCGCACCGTGGTCGTCACCGGTATCGGCGCAACCACTCCGCTGGGTGGCGACAGCGCTTCGACCTGGGAAGGTCTGCTTGCCGGCCGTTCCGGCGTCAAGCCCCTGGAGGGCGAGCGCTTCGCCGAACTCCCGGTACGCATCGCCGCTCGGGCCGCCGTCGACCCGAGTGAGGTCCTGCCCCGGCCGCTGGCCCGCAAGCTGGACCGTTCGGCGCAGTTCGCCGTCATCGCGGCCCGCGAGGCGTGGGCCGACGCCGGCTACACCACCCCGGCCGGCGAAGAGACGGAGACGGGCGCCTTCGTCGCCCCCGAGCGTCTGGGCACCGTGATCGCCTCCGGCATCGGCGGTGTCACCACGCTGCTCGACCAGTACGACGTCCTGAAGGACAAGGGCGTGCGCCGGGTCTCCCCGCACACGGTCCCCATGCTCATGCCGAACGGACCGTCCGCCAACGTCGGCCTGGAGGTCAACGCCCAGGCGGGCGTGCACACTCCGGTCAGCGCCTGCGCGTCCGGCGCCGAGGCCATCGGCTACGCCGTCGAGATGATCCGTACCGGCCGTGCCGACGTGGTCGTCGCCGGCGGCACCGAGGCGGCGATCCACCCGCTGCCGATCGCCGCGTTCGCCAACATGATGGCGATGTCCAAGAACAACGAGAACCCCGAGCAGGCCTCCCGCCCGTACGACAAGGCCCGTGACGGCTTCGTACTGGGCGAGGGCGCGGGCGTCGTCATCCTGGAGTCCGCCGAGCACGCCGCCGCGCGCGGCGCCCGGGTCTACTGCGAGGTGCTGGGCCAGGGTCTGTCCGCAGACAGCCACCACATTGCGCAGCCGGAGCCGACCGGCCGCGGTGTCGCGGCCGCTGTGCAGAACCTGCTCGACAACACGGGTCTCGACCCGGCCGAGCTGGTCCACCTGAACGCGCACGCCACGTCGACCCCGCAGGGTGACACGGCCGAGCTGAAGGCCCTGCGCAAGGTGCTGGGCGACGACCTCGACCACATCGCGATCTCCGCGACCAAGTCGATGACCGGTCACCTGCTGGGCGGCGCGGGCGGTATCGAGACCGTCGCGACCGTGCTGGCGCTGTACAACCGGCTGGCCCCGCCGACCATCAACGTCGACGACCTCGACGAGGACATCGACGCGGACATCGTCGTCGGCGAGCCGCGGAAGCTGCCGGCCGACGGCCCGATCTCCGCGATCAACAACTCCTTCGGCTTCGGCGGTCACAACGTGACGCTGGCCTTCCGCACGGTCCAGTAACCGCGCGGCGCATACGCGAAGGGCCCACCCGGTGCATCCGGGTGGGCCCTTCGCGTGTCCGGAGCGGGCCCGGGCCGGGCTCGGGCCCGGCTCGGAGCGGGCTGGGAGCGGGCTGGGAGCGGGCTCAGACCACCTGGTGGAGCCAGCGGACCGGGGCGCCCTCGCCCGCGTAGCGGAAGGGCTCCAGTTCGTCGTCCCACGGCTTGCCGAGCAGTTTGGCGATCTCCGCCTCCAGCTCGGTCTCACCGCGCGCCGACCGGGCGAGGGCGGCGCGCAGCCGGTCCTCCGGGATGAGGATGTCGCCGTGCATACCGGTGACGGCGTGGAAGATGCCGAGCTCCGGGGTGGAGCTGTAGCGCTCGCCCTCGGCGTTCGGGCACGGTTCCGCGGTCACCTCGAAGCGCAGCAGGTGCCAGCCGCGCAGCGCGGAGGCGAGCTTCGAGGCGGTGCCCGCTTCGGCCTGCCAGGAGAACTCCGCTCTCCAGGTGCCGGGGGAGGCGGGCTGTCTGATCCAGTCGAGGTTCACCCGCACCCCGAGCACGCCCGCAACAGCCCATTCCACGTGCGGGCAGAGCGCGCGCGGTGCGGAATGCACGTACAGAACTCCACGTGTCGTCACCGGGACCTCCAGTGTGGGACGAGGTCGGGAATAAACTCCATAAAACGGACAGTATGTGACGTGATGTAATGTAACGGAAATTATTTGACATTGCGCTACGGGACCTGCGGCCGAAACGCCACGGGAAAAAGCTACCGTGCGCCAGGGGTCATGGTGTGACGTACGGTCGCTCCGAACCCGGTAAACACCGAGCTTTCACTCAGCAGGACCCCCCGAATGACACGGGGGCGACAAGGAGGGTCCCTTCCCATGCGCACCACCGTTCCGCGCCGCCGCGCACGCCGGACTCTCGCGGGCGCGGGCACGGCGGTCGTGCTGCTGGCGGGGGCGGTCAGCGGGTGCAGCTCGGGCGGGTCGGGCGAGCACGGCGGCGAGCGCGGGGCACAGAGCGCACCGCGCTGGAACACGGCGCCCGCATCGATCGCCGCTGTGGGTGACTCCATCACGCGCGGGTTCGACGCCTGTTCGGTGCTGGCCGACTGCCCGGAGGTCTCCTGGGCCACCGGGAACGACCCGGCGGTGCGCTCCCTCGCGGCCCGGCTGCTCGGGGACGCCGAGGTGCCTGCCCGGAGCTGGAACTACGCGGTGACCGGCTCCCGGATGGCGGACCTGCCGGCCCAGCTGGCGGGGGCCGCCGTGCACAAGCCCGACCTGGTCACAGTGATGGTGGGCTCGAACGACGCCTGCCGGCCCACGGCTTCGTCGATGACCCCGGTGGCGGACTTCCGGTCCGGATTCGAGTCGGCGCTCGCGCAGCTGCGGGCCACCTCGCCCGCCTCCCAGGTGTACGTCTCCAGCGTGCCGGACCTCCAGCGGCTGTGGGAGCAGGGCAAGGACCTCCCGATGGTGCGGCAGATCTGGAAGCTGGGCATCTGTCAGTCCATGCTCGCCGACCCGCTGTCGGCGGCCACGGGTGCGACGGCCCGGCGCGAACAGGTGCGGGCGCGGGTGGTGGAGTACAACGAGGTGCTGCGCGAGGTCTGCGGAAAGGATCCGCTGTGCCGCTACGACGGCGGCGCGGTGTTCCAGTACCCCTTCGCGGCGGATCAGTTGAGCCGCTGGGACTGGTTCCATCCGGGCAAGGACGGGCAGGCGCGGCTCGCGGAACTGGCGCACCGCCAGGTGACGGCGGCCGAGCCCCCGCGTTGACGCTCCGGTACGGAGAGGGTCCGGGGGCGGGTGTCAGGGCCCGCCCCCGGACCGGTATTCAGGGGTGATTTCCGGCCATACGGGGTGTCACGCGATGTCGAGGCTCGCGGTCAGCCGGGTGTCACCGTGCGAGTGGCTCACGCGGACCTCGTAGGTGCCGCCGATCCGCCGCCAGCCGCGGGCCTGCTCGTCCCAGATCTCGAAGGCCCGGGCGGGCAGCGGGATCTCGGTCTCGACGCTCTCGCCGGGGCCCGCCGCGACGCCCGCGAAGGCGGCCAGCCAGCTCGCCGGGCGCTCCGCGCCGTCCTGCACGGGCGCCAGGTAGACCTGGACGACCTCGCGGCCGGGCCGGGCGCCGGTGTTGGTGAGGCGGACCCGGACGGTGTCGGCGGTGGCCTCCACGGACTCGTAGGTCCATTCGGTGTAGCCGAGGCCGTGCCCGAAGGGGTAGGCGGGGGCCACGGCGTGCTTCTCGTACGCCCGGTAGCCGATGAAGAGCCCCTCGCGGTACTCCAGTCGCCCGTCGGTGGGGACCACCTCGGTGACGGGCGCGTCCGCGAACCGGGCGGGCCAGGTGGTGGGCAGCCGCCCGCCCGGCTCCGCGTCGCCGAGGAGTACGTCGGCCAGCGCGGCCCCGCCCTCCTGCCCGGGGAACCAGGTCAGCAGGACGGCGGCGACGTCCTCGCGCCACGGGAGCTCCACCGGGGAGCCCGCGTTGACGACGACCACCGTGTTCGGGTTGACGGCGGCGACGGCGCGCACCAGGTCGTCCTGGCGGCCGGGGAGGGCGAGGTCCTGCCGGTCGAAGCCCTCGGACTCCACGCGCTCGGTGGTGGCGACGACCACGACGGCGGTGTCGGCCTCCCGGGCGGCGGCGACGGCTTCGGCGATCAGCTCGTCGGCGTCGCGCCGCGGGCCGAGGTGGAGGAGCGAGAACATGATCGCCCTGAGCGGCAGCGCGGTCATGTCGGGGACCTGGAAGGTCAGTGACACCTCGACGGGCTCGCCCTCGGCGAGGGTGACGCGGGCCCGCTCGCTGGGGGCGCCGAAGAACGCCTCGAAGGGGTCGGCCTCGTTGCCCATCTCCTGGACGCCGCTCCACAGGTTCTCGCCGCCGACGGCCAGGGCGAAGGCGCCGAGTCCGCGGGTGCCGAAGGCGTGCTCGCCGCTCTCGCGCGGCACGAACGTACCGCGCACCTCGATGCTCGCCATGGTCTCGTAGGTGACTCCCGCGGGCAGGTCGTCGCCGATCCACTGGACCTGGCCGGACGGCAGGCCGCCCTCGCCGAGGACGGCGCCGGAGGCGTCGCGGCAGACGGCGTGCAGCTCGAAGCCCTGACCGGCGGGGGTGAGTTCGTCGGAGGGGTCGGCGCCGACGCTGAAGGTGAGGGCGCCTTCGGGCAGGGCCGCGGTGAGGCCGTCCAGCGGGGAGACGATGCGCTCGGGGAAGACGGTGGCGCTCCCCCCGCCGAGAACGCGGGCGTCGCGGGCGGCGGCGCCCGCGAGGGCGACGGTGCGGCCGGCGGTGGCGTCGAGGGGCAGCGTCCCTTCGTTGCGGACCAGGACGAAGCCGCGGGCGGCGAGCTCGCGGGCCAGGGCCTGGCCGTCGATCGGGGCGGGGGCGCTCTCGACGACGGCGGGGGCGCCCTCCAGGACGCCGACGCGGGCGGCGAGGCGCAGGACGTTGCGCACGGCCTCGTCCACGGCGGACTCGGGGACCTCCCCGGCGCGGACGGCCTCGGCGAGGGCGGGACCGTAGACGGTGGTGGGGCCGGGCATGGCCACGTCCAGGCCGCCCCGGATGTCGCCGGCGGTGGAGCGGGCGGCCATCCAGTCGGAGACGTTGCAGCCGTCGAAGCCCCATTCGGCGCGCAGGACCTCGTTGACCAGGTACTGGTGTTCGGTCATGGTTGTGCCGTTGACCTGGTTGTAGGCGGTCATGATGCCCCAGGGGTGGGCATTGGCGACGATGGCCTCGAAGGGCGCGAGGTACAGCTCGCGCAGGGGGCGCGGGGCGATGACGCTGTCGACGGTGAACCGGTCGGTCTCGGCGTCGTTGCCCACGTAGTGCTTGACGGTGGTGCCGACCCCGCCGTCCTGGACGCCGTTCACGTAGCCGGAGCCGATGGCGCCGGTGAGGTACGGGTCCTCGGAGTAGCACTCGAAGTGCCGGCCGCCGAGCGGGGAGCGGTGCAGGTTGACGGTGGGCGCGAGGAGGACGTGGACGCCCTTGCGGCGGGCCTCCTGGGCGAGGAGCCGGCCGGCGCGGCGGGCGAGCTCCGGGTCCCAGGCGGCGGCGAGCGCGGTCGGGGACGGCAGGGCGATGGACGGGTCGTCGGCGGTCCAGCGCACGCCGCGGACCCCGATGGGGCCGTCGGACATGACCAGGGACTCCAGTCCGATCGCGGGGACGGCGGGCAGGGACCACATGTCCTGGCCGGCCAGGAGCCGGGTCTTGGTGTCGAGGTCCAGTTTGCCCAGCGCCGCCTCGACGGCGTCGTTGCGCATCTGATCGCGGACCTGATCGGCATCGGTCACGGCCGTGCCTCCTCGTTGAGTGCGGTTGCTCGGTGCGGTGCCCCCATCGTGGACCTGTTACCTGTTGAACGGTAGGGTTCGTGACCTGTTCGTGATATTCGAATGCCGTACGGTCCTGTGAGCAGGGCCTGAACGGGAAGGGGTGCCGGGGAGATGGTCAGGGCGAGGAGCGAGGAGCGCCGCGGGGAGATCGTCCGCGCCGCCGTCGAGGTCATCGCGGAGCGCGGCTACCGGGGCGCGTCCCTGGCCACCGTCGCCGAACGCGTGGGCCTGACCCAGCAGGGGCTGCTGCACTACTTCCCGACCAAGGAGGCACTGCTCGTCGCGGTGCTGGAGGAACGCGACCGCTGGGACACGGGCGGCGGCTCGCGCTCCGCGGCCGGCACCTGGCGCCTGGACCTGCTCGCCTCGCTGGTGGAGTACAACGCCATGCGCCCGGGCATCGTGCAGACCTTCTCGGCGCTGCTGGGCGAGAGCGTCACCGACGGGCATCCGGCCCGGGAGTTCTTCACCGAGCGCTACGCCCAGGTCCGTTCGGAGATGGCGGCGGTTCTGCGCGCCGAGTTCGGCGACCGGCTCCCCTCGGGGCTCACCCCGGAGCAGGCGGCCCCGCTGCTGACGGCGGTCATGGACGGGCTCCAGTACCAGTGGCTGCTGGCCCCCGAATCGGTGGACATGCCCGCCGCCTTCCGCTCGTTCCTGACCCTCCTGCGGGGACCGCAGGAGGTCCCCTAGGCCGAAGCGGCCTCGGCCGGGCTGGCATCCTGACCCTGTGAAAATCGCCGCAGCGCAGCTGACCTGTGTCCCCGCCGATGTCCGGGCCAATGCCGCCCGGGCCGCGGACCTCGCCGCCGAGGCCCGTGCACAGGGCGCCGAGCTGGTGGTGTTCCCCGAGCTCGCGCTCACCGGGTACGAGCTCGGCGCGCTGGCCGCCGACCCGGGGCTGTGGACGGCCGCCGACGATCCGCGGCTGGATCCGCTGCGCTCCGCCGGGATCGCCACCGCCGTGAACGTCGCGCTGCCCACCGGCGGTCCGCGCCCCGCGCTCGCGACCGTGGTCCACGACGCGGACGGCGCGCACGTGACGACGTACGCGAAGCAGCACCTGTACCGGCACGAGCAGGAGCTCTTCCGGGCCGGTGAGGACGACGGGCGCTTCGAACTCGGCGGGATCCGCTTCTGCCTGGGCGTCTGCTACGACAACCACTTCCCCGAACTGCCCGGCCGGGGCGCGGCCGACGGCTGCCGGGTCCACCTCGCGAGCTCCCTGTACGGGACGGGCGACGGGATCCACGAGCGCGCCACCGTCTATCCCGGGATCGCGCGGGAGCACGGCCTGTACGTGGTCCTCGCCAACCATGTCGGCCCGGCGGGCCCGTGGACCGGCTGCGGCCGGTCGGCCGTGTGGGCCCCGGGCGGGGCGCTGCTGGCGGAGGCGGACGACCGTACGGCCTCGGTGGTGACGGCCTCCGTCGCGACGGCCGCGGTGTGATGAGGTGGGCGCCATGAGCGACTTCGAGACGATCACGGTGCCCGAACGCCTCCACGGATATCCGGGGGTGGCCTTCGGCG
The DNA here is from genome assembly GCF_002080455.1 of Streptomyces sp. Sge12. Taxonomy (NCBI): domain Bacteria; kingdom Bacillati; phylum Actinomycetota; class Actinomycetes; order Kitasatosporales; family Streptomycetaceae; genus Streptomyces; species Streptomyces sp. Sge12. The sequence continues at coordinate 5,380,063 of NZ_CP020555.1, read as the reverse complement.
GCTACGTGGCGGGCGTACTGGCCGCCCGCGCCGCGGCGAAGAGCGTACGGGTGGACTTCCGGCGGCCCGTGCCGACCGGCGCTCCGGTCCACCTCGCCGCGACCGCGGACGGCGGCTGCGAGCTGACGGACGGCGAGCTGCTGCTGGCCGTGGCGAGCCCGGCCGGAGCGCCTCCCGCGGACGGTCCCGAGGCCCCCTCCTGGGACCGGGCCGTGGCGGCCGCCGAGGCCTTCCGGGCGGACCCGCCGGACGGCCAGGCCGACTGCTTCGGATGCGGCCTGGACCGGACGCCCGCCACCGGGCTGCGCCTGCACTGCGGTACGGTGCCGGGCCGCGAGCTGGTCGCCGCCGCCTGGACCCCCGCGCCCGAACTGGGCGGCGCGGACGGGCTGCTGCCGCCCGAGCTGGTGTGGGGCGCGCTGGACTGCCCCGGGAACGCGGCCGGCCGGCTGCTCGACGGCCGCGGAGCCGGCGCGGTCACCGCCGCGCTGGGCGCCCGGCTGCTGCGGCCGGTGCCGGTGGGCGAGGGGCTCGTCTCCTACGCCTGGATGCTGTCGTCGGCGGGCCGCAAGTACACCGTGGGCACGGCCCTGGCCACGGCCGACGGGGAACTGTGCGCCGTCGGCGAGGCGCTGTGGGTGGAACCGCGCACGTAGGGGTTCAGGCGGTGTCGGGCAGCAGGTGCTTGCTGCCCCACGCCCCCAGGGGTCCCAGGGCCGCGTTCAGGTCCTGGCCCAGCGGGGTCAGGGAGTACTCGACGCGCGGCGGGACCTCGTCGAACACCTCGCGGTGCACGATGCCGTCGCTCTCCAGCTCGCGCAGCTGGGCGGCGAGCACCTTCTCGGAAACACCGGGGACGAGCCTGCGCAGTTCACCGAACCGGTGGGGCCGCTGGTCCAGCACCCACAGGAGCGACACCTTCCACTTGCCGTCGATCACGGACATCGCCGCGGCGATCCCGCATTCGCCGGCGCCCGGCCTTCGTGCCACCGCCATCGCACACCCTCCCCACCTGCTCGCTCACCTTGGGGTAACCACCCACTCCAAAGTGCGTACTTGAGCGCTCCGCCGCCTGCCAACAGGCTAAACGGCATGACCGACACCCACACCACAGCACAGCGCCCGCTCACCCTCATCGGACTCGGCGACATGGGCACCGCCCTCGCCCGCACCTGGCTCGCCGCCGGGCACCCCCTGACCGTCTGGAACCGCACCCCCGCCAAGGCCGGGGCCCTGGCCGCCGAAGGAGCCTCCGTCGCCGCGGGTCCGGCCGCCGCGGTCGCCGCGAACACGCTGGTCGTGGTCTGTCTGCTGGACGACGAAAGCGTCGGCTCCGCCCTGGAGGGCATCGACCTGACCGGCAAGGACCTCGTCAACCTCACCACCGGCACCCCGGCCGAGGCGCGCGCCCGCGCCGCCTGGGCCGAGGATCGCGGCGCCCGGTACCTGGACGGCGGGATCATGGCCACGCCGTCGATGATCGGCGTCCCCGAGGCCGGCGGGTACGTCTTCCACAGCGGCTCGCGTGCGCTCTTCGAGACCCACCGGGCTGTGCTGGAGGTCCCGGCCGGCTCCCGCTTCGTCGGCGAGGACCCCGGGCACGCCGCCCTGCACGACGTGGCACTGCTGAGCGCGATGTGGGGGATGTTCGCCGGCATCTCGCAGGCCTACGCGCTCACCGAGGGCGAGGTCGCCCCGAAGGACCTGGCTCCGCTGCTGTCCGAGTGGCTCGGCGCGATGGGTTTCTTCGTCGGCAACGCCGCCGAGCGGCTGACCTCGCGGGACTTCACCTCGGGCGTGGTGTCCGGCCTGGCCATGCAGATCACGGGCGCCGGAACCATGCTGCGCACCGCCGAGGAGCAGGGGGTCGGCACCGAGTTGATCGCCCCGTACGTGGACCTGCTGCGCCGCCGGCTGGCCGCGGACCCGGCCGCGCACGGCGGGGAGGACACCACGGGGGCCATCCTGATGCTCAAGCGGTAGCCGGCCCCGCCGCGGGCCCCGGCCGCGGCCCGGCGGTCACGAGTACGCGGGCGGCGGCGGTCCGAAACCCGCGGGGGTGGCTTCGGCAGCCGGGGCCTCGTCGGTCCGCAGCAGGTCGCGCGCCATCAGGGTGGCTCCGGCCACCGCGCCCGGCATCAGGAACACCGCGACGAGCGGCACCAGGAACGCCAGCACCAGCGGCACCCCGAAGCCCAGCACCAGCAGCCGCCGCGAGCGCATCAGGGCCAGCCGGTCGGGCAGTTCCATCTTGCGCCGCTGGAGGGCCACGGCGGTGAGCTCCTGGGTCAGGAAGTACCCGGAGACGCAGAATCCGAGCACCGGGATCACGGTCTGCCCGATCACCGGGACGAACCCGAGGGCGAACAGCACGATCCCGTACAGCAGCACCCGCGCGAGCACCTTGACGCTGTCCCGGGCCGAGACCCACAGCTCCTGCCAGAGCGGGAGCCCGGACTCGGGGACCTCGCCGCCCTCGCTGCGGTCGACCTGCTCCGAGAGGGACTCGTAGAACGGCTGGCCGATCAGCAGGGTCACCGCGGTGAAGGTGATCACCGCGACGAAGAGGCCGAGGCCGAAGACCAGGGTGGTCAGGAAGCCGCGGAAGAGCGCGAGCCACGGCGAGGACCAGCCGTCGGCGAAGGGGGTGGCCCAGGCGGTCAGGTCGTCGGCTCCGTAGCCGAGCCCGACCAGGGCGCCGGCGTAGAGGACGAACGCCACGAGCCCGGGCAGCAGCCCGAAGCCCAGCCACCGGCCGTGCCGGAACACCCATCGCTGTCCGGCCAGCAGATACCGGAAGCCCCCCGCAAGATCACGCATGGGGCCAGTTTACGGCGAAGGCCGCACCCCGGTGGGGGTGCGGCCTTCGCGCTGCGAGCGCCGGATCAGACGGCGAGCTCGACGGTGATGTTGCCGCGGGTGGCCTTGGAGTACGGGCAGACCTCGTGGGCCTTCTCGATGAGCTCCTTGGCGGTGGCGGCGTCCACGTTCGGGATCACGGCGGAGATCTTGACGATCAGGCCGAAGCCGTCGTCGTTCTTGCCGATGCCGACCTCGGCGGTGACCGTGGAGCCGGAGATGTCGGCGTTCACGTTCTTCGCGACGACGCCCAGGGCGCCCTGGAAGCAGGCGCTGTAGCCGGCGGCGAACAGCTGCTCCGGGTTGGTGCCGGCACCGCTGCCACCGAGCTCCTTCGGCGGGTTCACGACGACGTCGAGCTGGCCGTCGTTGGTGGCGACGCGACCGTCACGGCCGTTCTCGGCGGTGGCGACAGCGGTGTAGGCGACGTCGGACTGCTGGATGGACATAAAAGAAAATCCTCCTGGTAATCGCCGTGAGTCGCGCCCACGATCACGACGGTGTGCAGTGAGCCTAACCGGTGAAAGAAACGATCATCTTTCCGGTGTTCTCGCCGCGGAGCATGCCGAGGAAGGCGGAGGTCGCGTTCTCGACGCCCTCGACGACCGTCTCGTCGTAGCGCAGCTCACCGGAACGCAGCCATCCGGCGACGTCCTGGACGAACTGCTGCTGCAGCCCGTTGTGGTCGTTGACGAGGATGCCCTGCAGGCGCAGGCGCTTGCCGATGACCTGCATCAGGTTGCGCGGACCGGGGGCGGCCTCGGTGTCGTTGTAGCCGGCGATCGCGCCGCACAGGGTGGCCCGGCCGTTCACCTTCATCGAGGAGATGGCGGCCTCCAGGTGGTCACCGCCGACGTTGTCGAAGTAGACGTCGATGCCCTCGGGGGCCGCGGCCGGCAGCTGCTCGGCGACGGGGCCGTTCTTGTAGTTGAAGGCGGCGTCGAAGCCGTACTTCTCCGTGAGCAGCGTCACCTTGTCGTCCGAGCCGGCGGAGCCGATCACCCGGGATGCGCCCTTGATCTTCGCGAACTGGCCGACGAGGCTGCCGACGGCACCGGCGGCGCCGGAGACGAAGACGGAGTCGCCCTCCTTGAAGGAGGCGACCTCGAAGAGTCCGGCGTAGGCGGTCAGGCCCGGCATGCCGAGGACGCCGAGGTAGGCGGAGAGCGGCGCGAGCGAGGCGTCCACCTTGACGGCGTACGCGGCGTCGAGGTCCGCGTACTCGCGCCAGCCGAGGTGGTGCAGGACGTGGTCGCCGACGGCGAAGCCCTCGGCGGAGGAGGCGACGATCTCGCCGACCGCGCCGCCCTGCATCGGCTCGTCCAGCTGGAACGGCGGGATGTACGACTTCACGTCGTTCATGCGGCCGCGCATGTACGGGTCCACGGACATGTGCAGGTTGCGCACGAGGATCCGGCCGGCGGCGGGCTCGGCGGACACGGGCACCTCGCGCAGGGCGAAGTCCTCGGCGACGGGCCAGCCCTGCGGGCGACGGACGAGGTGCCACTCGCGGCTGACGGCGGGGATCTGAGACATGCGGCGCTCCTGGTCAGAACGAAATTGCTTCACTAGGTGAAACAACCATGCGCCTAGATATTTCATGTTGTCAAGTAAATGGGTACGCTGGTTCCATGCCCAGTCGTCGCGTAGACCCAGTGACCATCGAAGTCGTCGAGCTCATCGGCGACGTCGTGGCCCGGTACCACATGGAGTACGAGCACGCGGCCGCCAGCCACCAGCTCACCGGCGCCCAGGCCAAGGTGCTGAACATGCTCTCGCTGGAGCCCATGCCGATGCGGCGCATCGCGGTGAAGCTGCGCTGCGAGCCCTCGAACGTGACCGGCATCGTCGACCGCCTCGAGACCCGCGGCCTGGTCGAACGCCGCCCGGATCCGGCCGACCGCCGGGTGAAGCTGGCCGCCCCCACCGAGGAGGGCACGCTGACCGCGGAGCGGCTGCGCGAGTCGCTGGACTTCGCGCGCGAACCGCTGGCGGGCCTGTCCGCGGAGGAGCGGACGGTCCTGCGGGACCTGCTCAAGCGGATGCTGAGCGACTAGACGGCACCCGCGCGCCCGGGAGGGGCCGGGCCGGGGCCGCCTAGAACCAGCCGCAGAAGAGCCAGCAGTCCTTCGTCGGCGAGGGGCTCGGCGACGGGGACGTCGGGGGCGGCGGTGCCTGCGTGCTCGCGGTGGCGCTCTGCGACGGCTTCCCCGAGGCAGTTCCCTGTACGGATTTCCCCGGGCCGGGGGTGCGGGAGGCCGGACCCGATGTCGCGGGCGCGGGGGCGGACGAGGTCGGACCCGGCTCCGCGACGCCCTCGGAGGACGCCTCGGCCCCGGCCGACTTCGTCACCGCGGCGGGTGCCTTCGCCGTAGCCCTCCCGGCCCCCGTCGGCGCGGCGGCGGTCGACAGGTCCGGCACCGGACCGGGCTGCTGCGGGGCGTCGTCGGTCAGCACCACCTCGGAGGCGCGATCGACACGGTCCGCGTCGGTGGCCATCCGGGCCACCGCCATCGAGCCCCCCACCGCGATCAGCGCGCCGAGCGCGAGGGTCAGCACGGTCCGGCGGCGGCGCCGGTGCGTGACCCGGCGGCGCGCACCGGCGCGCCGCTCGTTCGGGCCGGACAGCACGACGAGGGAGTCCGCGAACACTTCGGCCAGTGCGGTCGGCGGCCCCGCGGGCGGGGCCCCGGTGCCCGGCGCAGCGCCCGGCACCGCGCCCGGCACGACGGCGGACGGGGCAGGTATCAGGTACTCGGCGGGCGTTCCGCATCCGGCGCACGCCAGTGCGCCGTTGAGGTGCCTCCGGCATGCGTGGCAGTAGTTCATGGCGCCCGCAGGCTACGTGGTCTGCGGCAACATCCGGATCCCGAGAACGTAAGGATCCTGTGTGGAATCGTTGCCGGCATGACATCTTTCGGGCCGAGCGGATTCCAGTTGGTGCTGTTGCGGCGGATGGCCGACTTCCAGCCGGACCTCGCCGACGAGGCCCGCCGCCGGCTCGGCGCCTCGCTCACGGACCAGCGGGAGGCGAACAAGCGCTGGCAGGCGATGGTCCGCTCGCCCCGCTCCCGCGGGGCGCTGGCCCGCTACCGCTCGGTGCTCGGCCCGCCGGAGTCGGCCGAGCACCGCACGATCGGCGATCTGGAGTGCGAGGCACTGCTGTGGCCGCTGCCGCTCTGGCCGGACCTGCGCTTCGAGGTGCTGGCCGCGCCGGACGGGGCGGTGTGGAACGAGTGGCTGGTACGGGCCCCGGGCGCGCGGGGGCCCGTACTGGAGTCGGCGGACGACCTGCGGCCATGGTCGGCGACGGTGGACGAGGTCGCGCGGGCCTTCGCTCCGGTCCGGCCGATGGAGGGGACGGCGCCGACCCGCTGGCGCCTGGCCTTCGCCGTCGGGGGCCGGCCCTGCGTGGCGGAGTTCACGTACGGGCTGCTCCAGCGCTTCGCCCTCGTGGATCCGGCCTGATCCAAGAGACACGCCCTAGGAGGCCAGGAAGGCGCGGACCCCGGCCGAGGTCGCGTCGTCGCCGAGCAGGTCGTTGTGGGCCAGGCAGCCGACCGGCGTGTTGGCGGCGCCGGTCAGCGGGACGCTGTTGTCCGGGTTGACGACCTCGTCGCAGCCGGACCAGAAGGTCGCGTACTTCACGGCGCCCGGGGTCTCGTCCCCGCTGTTCAGGTTCTTCACGACGTACGACCCGGGGGTCATGTCCCGGCACGCCTGGTCCCACAGGGCGCAGGCCCAGGCGGTGGAGGTGCCGCGGTTGGGTCCGGCCAGCGAGACCCAGTGCTCCACGGCGGCCCCGCCACCGCCGAACTTCACGTACCAGCGGCTCACCAGCGAGCCGAAGGAGTGCGCGACGACGTCGACCCTGGCGGCGCCGGTCTCCCGGCGGACCTGGTCGACGTAGGCGGCGAGCCGCCCGGCGAGGACCTCGTTGACGGACAGGTGGGTGTCGTAGCCGAAGGAGTAGAGCTCGGCATCGGTGTACCCGGCGGCGCGCAGGTCGCCGCGCAGGGCTCCCCAGACCCCCGGGTCGGCGTTGTAGCCGTGGACGAAGACCACCGGGTTACGGGCGGAGGCCCGGTCGGCGGCATGGGCCGGGACGGCCGCGGGCAGCGCGAGACAGAGGGTCAGGAGTGCCAGGAGTGCCGGAAGCGCGCGAAGCGGCAGAAGTCTCTGTCGGGCCGTCAGCATCGAGTCCCCTTTACCTTGTTACGCGTGAGTAGCGCGTGCGGTGCGGGCATGGTGCTGCCTGTCGGTACAGAAATCCACCCCCATGCAGCCGCGACGCACCCCCCGGCCGGAGCATCCCAACGGGCCATTAGCCCTAATTGCCCGCGATGATATGAAAAGTGATCGGCATTTCCGTCGGTCCGCTTGCGTCAGCGCTCTCGGGAGGATCTGCCGTGACCGTCAGTCTTGAGCAGTTGCGCCGCTGCCACGTCGCCGTCGACCTGGGGGCGGCAAGGACCCGCGTGTACGTCAAGGGCGCCGGCCTCGTGGTCGACGAACCCAGCGTCGCCGCGGTCAACACGCGCACCGGCGCACTCATCGCCGTCGGCTCCTTCGCCGAACGGATGACCGGCCGCACGCCCGACTACATCCGGGTCGTGCGCCCCGTCTCCGGCGGCACCGTCGTCGACATCGAGATGGCCCAGCGGATGCTGCGTCACCTCCTCGGCGAGAAGCTGCGGCGCGCCCTGCGCCGCAAGCCGCGGCTGCGGGCCGCCGCCTGCACCCCGCACGACGCGGACCCGCTGGCCCAGCGGGCCACCGTGGAGACCCTCGTCGGGCTCGGCGCCCGGCGCGTCGAACTGGTCGACACCCTGATCGCGGCGGCCGTCGGCTGCGGACTCCCCGTGGAGCAGCCGACCGCGACGATGATCATGGTGTGCGGGGCCGCGGCCACCCAGGTGGCCGTCCTCTCCCTCGGCTCGATCGTCACCGCCCAGCGGATCCCGGTCGGCGGCGAGGCCATCGACCACGCGGTCGTCCAGCACCTGCGCCACGCACACGAACTGATGCTGCCCAGCCAGGCCGTCCGGCCGCTCCAGCTGGCCCTGCACGGCAACGGCCTCACCGCCGAGGGACCGGCCTCCACCCTGATCCACGGCCGCGACGTGGCCACCGGCCTGGCCCGCTCCGTCCACGTCGACACCGCGGCCGTACGGGACGCCATCCACACACCGCTGACCGCCGTACTCGACGGCATCGGCAAGGTGCTGCGGGACTGCCCGCCGGACCTGGTGGCCGACCTGACGGACCGGGGGATCATGATGGTGGGCGGCAGCGCCCTGCTGCCGGGCCTGGACCAGATGCTGCGGGACGCCACCGGAATGCCCGTCGCCATCGCGGAGCGGCCGGACGTGTGCGCCGTACTCGGTCTCGGCGCGATGCTCGAAGGGAAGATCGCCCCCATGGTTCTCAACCCGCTGGCCGAATGACGAACGCCGGGCAGGAGCCCGACGCGCTCGACACCGGCCCCGGCGAGCGGCCCGACGCGCTCGACACGAGGCCCGACGAGGAGGCCGCTCGCCTTCCGGTGCTGCTGGAGGCCGTCCTCAACGTCGGGTCCGAGCTGGAGCTGCACGCCACCCTCCAGCACATCGTGGAGTCGGCGACCGAGCTGTGCGGCGCCCGGTACGGAGCGCTCGGGGTCGTCGACCCCGAGCGCGTCCTGCTGACCGAGCTGTTCACGGCCGGGCTGACCGAGGAGCAGCGGAACGCGATCCCCCACCTGCCGGACGCGCGCGCCGGAGTGCTCGGAATCCTCACCGGCGACCCGCGCCCGCTGCTCCTGGACGATGTCACCCGGGACCCGCGGGCGGCCGGTTTCCCGCCGGGCCACCCGCCCATGCGCAGCCTCCTGGGCGTCCCGATCCGGGTGCACACGGAGGTCTTCGGCAATCTCTACCTCACCGAGAAGCGCGGCGGCGGCCCCTTCACCGACGAGGACCTCGCCCTGCTGCGCGTCCTGGCCTCGCAGGCGGGCATAGCGATCGGCAACGCCCGGCTCTACGAGACCGCGCGCCGCCGGGAGCGCTGGATCGACGGCGCCGCCGCCGTGACCACCACCCTGCTCGCCGGACGACCGGCAGCGGACGCCCTGATGTGCGTGGCCGAACGGGCCCGGCTGCTGGCGGACGCCGCGGCCGGGGTGGTGCTCCAGCCGACCCCCGAGGGCGGCATGGAGATCGTGGCCGCCTCCACGCACGGCGACCCCGGGGACCTGGTGGGGACGGCGATCGCGCCCGGTTCGCCCGTGCTGGAACAACTCCTCGGCGGCGAGCCGGTCTTCATCGACGACTCGGCGACCGACCCCCGGATGACCACGCACGTCCGGGAGCGGTTCGGGCCGAGCATGATGCTTCCGCTGCAGAGCGGCGGCCAGCTGATCGGCACCCTGGCCCTGCCCCGCGCCCGCGGCGGCCCCGCGTACGACGCGGTGGACCGGCTGCTCGCCTCGCAGTTCGCCTCGCAGGCCGCGCTGGCCCTCGTACTGGCGGACGCCCAGCACGACCGGGAGCAGCTCGCGGTGTACGAGGACCGCGACCGGATCGCCCGGGACCTGCACGACCTGGTGGTCCAGCGGCTCTTCGCCACCGAGATGATGTTGGAGAGCACCCGGCGGCGGGCCGCGAACGCCCCGTCCGGGGACACCGTGGGCGACGAGCTGAGCCGGGCCGTGGACGAACTGGACTCGACGATCCAGGAGGTCCGGACGGCCATCTTCGCCCTCCAGCAGCCGCCGACCGACGCCCCGACGACCTTCCGGGGCCGGGTGCTGCGCGAGACGGGCGGGGCGGCGGCCGTGCTCGGCTTCCAGCCGTCGGTGCACTTCACGGGCGCGGTGGACGCCCTGCTGCCGGACGCCGTGGCGGGCGACCTCCTCGGGGCCCTGCGCGGCGCCCTCGCCGCGGCGCACCGGCGCGGCGAGATCACCTTCATCGACGTGCAGGTGGACGCGGACCCGTCCCGGGTCCGGCTGACGGTGGCGGACGACGGCCGTACGGAGTCGGGCGCGCGCGGCACGACGATGACCTGGGAGTCCGCGCTGTGACCGGCCGCCGGCCGGAGGCGGCGGCCGGCCGGGGCAGCGGACCTGCCCGGCCCTGAGCTCCGCCACCGCTCCGGGCGGACGGGACCGTGGACTGCTGCGCGGCAGCCGGGGCCGGGTGACCTGACGCCTCCTCAGGGCTGGCCCGGGCGGGTGGCGGCCCGCAGGGCGATCCGGGTGTTGGACTGGGCCACGCCCGCCTCCCGCTTCATCCGGCGGAGCAGCCCGTCGAGGGCGGCGGGGTCGGCGGCCCGGGCACGTACGAGGTAGTCGTGCTCGCCGGTGACGTGCACGACCTCGGTGATCCCGGGGAGCCTGGCGACCTGCCGTTCGAACTCCTCGTTGGTGGTGTCCTGGCGCAGGGTGACATCGATGAAGACGACGAGCCCGCCGCCGGTGTCGGCGGCCGGGTCCACGATCGTGGTGAAGGCGCGGATCACCCCCTCGCGGCGCATCCGTCGCACCCGGTCGGCGGTGGCGTTGGCGCTGAGGCCGACGCGAACCCCCAGGTCCCGGTACGAGATCCGCGCATCCTGCTGGAGGATGCCGAGGATTTCCCTGTCGAGGCGGTCCATGCCGCGATTCTCGCAGCCGGGGCCGGTATTCGCGCTCGTCCCCCGGGCGCCGGCGCCGAACCTCGCCCCATGAGCGAACTGATGACGCCGGCGCTCGCGGGCGCGGCCGCGGGTCTGGGCGTGGCGATGCCCATGGGGGCGATGAGCGTGCTGCTGCTCCAGGAGGCGATGCGCGAGCGCCGCGCGGCCGTGGCCGCCGCCGCGGGAATCGCGGCGGTCGACCTCGGCTACGCGGCCCTCGCCACCGCGCTCGGGCCCTGGGTGGCCTCCCACATCTCGCCGGTCGAAGCCTGGGTCCGGCTGGCCTCGGCGGCCATCCTCCTGACCATCGCAGCCCACGGCCTGGCCGGAGCCCGCCCGCCCGGCGCCGGACCCGACGGCGGCGCACTCCCGGCCCGCCCGCCCGCCCCAAGCCCCTCGCCCCGCCCCGCCGCCCCGGGCGCCTCCGCCGTACCCGGCTCCCCCGCCGCCCCGGGCGCCTCCGCCGTCCCGGGCTCGTCGGCCGTACCGGCCGCAGTGGCTCGGCCGGGCAGGGTCTTTGCGCGGTACGTCGGGCTGACCGCGCTCAACCCCACCACCGCGCTCTACTTCGCCGCCCTCACCACCGCCCAGGGCGCCGCACTGCGGACCGGTGCGGCCGGGGGCGCGTTCCTCCTCGGGGTCGGCGCCGCCTCGCTCCTCTGGCAGCAGTCGCTCGTGGCGCTCGGCGCCTTCGCCGGGACCCGTATCCCGGACCGCGCCCGCGTCTGGACCTTCCGCCTCGGCTACGGGCTGGTCGCCGCGTACGCGGTGAAGATCGCCCTCCCGCTCCCGTGACCGGCCGGCGGCCGACGGCGGGTTTGCCCGCGGCGCCCTCCGCGGTGAGACTCGGTCCCGTGGACATGGGCATCTCCGGTTTCGAGCCGTCCTACCTGGTCGGGCTCGAGGCGGTCCGGCAAGCGCACGGCGCCCGGCTGGCGGCGCTCGTCGGCCGACGCCTGACGGGGTTCGCCCTGGTGCGTTTCGCCGAGGACGGGGACTGGTACGCGGACTGCCCGGTGGTGCTCGACTTCGACGGCACCCGCGTCGAGATCTGCCACACCAAGTTCGACGAGCTCTCGATCGGCTGGGGCACCATCCGGACCACGGCGGTGATCACCGGCTGGGACGAGTCCGGGCTGACGCCCGAGTGGTCGCACCGTGACGCGCGCCTCGAACCGTTCGTCGGCCAGGAACTGCGCGACCTCGCGCTGATCGAATGGCGGCTGGCGGGCCGCGACCTGGCAGCGGGGACCCTGGCGGTGGAGTTCGTCTTCGACGCCGGCCGCCTGCGCATCGCCAACGCACTCGACGAGAACGGCATCGAGACGGGCCCGGCCCGACAGACCCACCTGCGTCACGGACCCGAGCACTGACCGGCCCTCCCCCGCACACGTCCCGACGGTGCCCGGTCCGGCTCATCGCCGATCCGGGCGCACACGCACCCGCCCGGATCCCGCGCCGGGCGCCACGGCACCACGCGTCCAAGTACTGTCGCCCGTACACGACTTCGACGACCGTCGATCGACGAACCGACCTGGGGTGACCCCGTGACGACCCGCCTCTCGGCCCGCGCGGCCATCGCCTCCGTGACCGACCCCGGCAGCTTCACCGAACTCCCCGCCCCCCGGCGGGAGTCCCCCGCCGACGGCCCCCTGGAGTGGACCGGCTACGCGGACTCCCGCGCCCGCGCCGCCACCCGCACCGGCGAGCAGGAGTCCGTGGTCACCGGGACCGCCCGCATCGGCGGCCACGAAACCGCCGTCATCTCCTTCGAGTTCGGCTTCCTCGGCGGCTCGCTGGGCGAGCGCACCGGAGACCGGCTCGAAGCCGCCTACGCCCACGCCCGCGAGCACCGGCTCCCCCTCGTCTCGCTCATCGCCACCGGCGGCTCCCGGATGCAGGAGGGCATGCTCGCGCTGACCCAGCTCCAGCGGGTGGCCCGCCAGTGCGTCCTGACCCGGGCCGCGGGGCTCCCCCAGCTCGCCGTCCTGCGCGATCCGACCACGGGCGGCGGCTGGGCCACCCTCGGGGCCGGGGCCGACGTCGTCCTCGCGCTCCCCGGGGCCCAGGTCGGCTTCGCCGGGTCCCGGGTGCGGCCGGCCGACGCGGACCCGGCGGCCTACTCCGCCGAGGGCCAGTACGCCGCCGGGCACGTGGACGCCGTGGTGGCCGCCGCCGAGCTGGCGGGGACCCTCGCCGGGTGGCTCCGCGTACTGGCCGCGCCCCGCCCCGCCGGGCCGGTCGATCCGCCGGCGGCGCTGGCCGGCGTAGCACCGCCGCGGACCGGCTGGGACGCCGTCCTACAAGCCCGGCACCCGGACCGGCCGCGCGCCACCGCGTACCTGGACGCGTACTTCGAGCTCCGCCTGCCCCTCTCCGGGGACCGGGCGGGCGGCACCGATCCCGGCATGCTGTGCGGATTCGGGCTGCGCGAGGGGCGTGCCGTCGCCTACGCCGCCCAGTGCGGCACCGCCACCCGCCCGGCGGGCTACCGTACGGCCGCCCGCGTCGTCCGCCTCGCCGACCGGCTCGGCATCCCCGTGCTCACCCTCGTGGACACCCCGGGCGCGGCCAACGACGCCGCCGCCGAACACGCCGGCGCGGGCGCGGCCATCGCGGACACCTTCGCGGCGCTCGCCGCGGCCACCGTCCCCGTCACCACCCTGCTGATCGGCGAGGGCGGCTCGGGCGGCGCCCTCGCGCTGGCCGCTCCCGGGAACACCTGGGTCACCCCGGACAGCTACTTCTCGGTGATCGCCCCCGAGCTGGCGGCGGCCATCCTCAAGCGCCCGCCGGAGGCCGCCCCGGCCACGGCGGACCAACTGCGCATCCGCCCCCAGGACCTGGTGGCCCTGGGGGTGGCCCGCGGCATCGTCGCCCGGCACGATCCGAAAGAGACGGCCTAGGCCTGCGGGAACCGCGCGTCGTAGCGGGCGAAGTTGCGCCACCGCAGTGCGAGCAGGCCCAGCACCAGCACGCAGGCCAGCCCCCCGCCCGTGACGGCCGCGGCCGGGGTGGTGAGGTCGGCGACGGTCCCGGCGAGGAAGTCCCCGAGCCGGGGCCCGCCCGCGACGACCACGATGAAGACGCCCTGCAGGCGGCCCCGCATGTCGTCGGGGGTGGCGGCCTGGAGCATCGTGGTGCGGAACACCATCGAGGCGGTGTCCGCGTACCCGGCCAGGGCCAGGAAGAACATGCCGAGCCACAGGTTCCGGGTGAGCCCGAAGACCGCGACGGCCAGCCCCCAGCCGGCGACGGCCAGCAGGATCGCCAGCCCGTGCCGGCGGATGTGGCTCTGCCAGCCGGAGAACAGCCCGCCGAGCAGCGCCCCCGCGGCCGACGCGGCGACCAGCAGGCCGACCGTGCCCGGGCCGCCGCCGAACCACAGCCCGGCAATGGCCGGGAACAGTGCCCGGGGCTGCGCCAGCACCATCGCGGCCAGGTCGGAGAAGAAGGTCATCCGGATGTTGGGCCGGGTGCCGAGGAAGCGCAGTCCGTCGAGGACCGACGCCCTCCCCCGCGCCCCCTCGGCCCGGTCGGGCTTCATCGACGGCAGCCGCCACATCGCGTAGAGCGCGGCGGTGAAGGTGACGGCGTCGATCAGGTAGGCCGTCTGGTAGCCCCCGAGGGCGACGATGAATCCGCCCAGGGCCGGGCCCGCCATCATCCCGAAGGTCATGGTCACGGAGTTCAGGGCATTGGCGGCGGGCAGCATCTCCGCCGGCAGCAGCCGCGGGATCATGGCGGACCGCGCCGGTCCGGTGAGCGCCCCGCAGACCGCCTGGAGCGCCACGACGGCGTACAGGAACCAGACGTTGTGGAAGCCGAGCAGCGCGGCCACGGCGAGGGCGACCGACAGGGCGGCGGCGCCCAGCGAGCTGTGGAGGCCGAGCTTGCGCCGGTCGACGGTGTCGGCGATCGCGCCGCCGTAGAGGCCGAAGACGACGAGCGGGACCAGGGAGAAGAGCCCGACGAGCCCGACCGAGAAGCTGGACCGGGTGATGTCGTAGACCTGGAGCGAGATCGCGAGGGTGGTCATCGCCTGGCCGACCCAGGAAATGGTTCCGCCGAGCCACAGCCGCCGGTAGTCGAGGGATGCGCTCAGGGGGGTCAGGTCGGCGAATATTCGCTGCCAGAGCTGGGGTGGGGCGGTCGTCCGGGTCACAGCGGATGATAACCACCGGCCGCTGCGCACCCCCGGGGATTTTTCGCCGCTTCACACACCGGCAACAGTCGCCACACCCGACTCCGGACTTTCGGCGCGGGCGGCCTTTTGCCGGTAACTCGCCACTATCACCGGACATTTGACTGAATCGACGTGCGCTCCTCACCTCGGGTTCAGCTCATGATGAAAAGACTCGTATGTCCAGGGAGGCGTAGTGATCGAACCTGGCAACAGCACCACGAGCACCGGCACGACGCAGAACACGGTGCCCCCCACCGTTCCCCTCACCGTCGGTGTCGAGGAGGAGTTCCTGCTCGTCGACGCCCGCACCTTCCGGGTGGTCCCCGCCGCCCCGCTGGTCCTCGCGACGGCCGGCGGGCTGCCCGGCGAGCTGCACCCCGAGGGCACCCGCTACCAGGTGGAGATATCCACCCCGATAGCCCACTCGGCCGCCGCACTGCGCGCCGAGCTCGCCGCACTGCGGCGCACCCTCGGCCGGGCCGCCCGGGCCCACGGCTGCCGGTTGCTGGCCGCCCCCTCGCCGGTCGTCGCCGTGGAGGGGCCGCTGCACCTGACCGACGACGAGCCGCGCCAGCGCGAGCAGCACCGCCGCTTCGGCGCGCTCACCGACACCCTCGTCAGCTGCGGCCGCCACGTCCACATCGGCACGCTCGACGTGGACACGGCAGTGGCCGTGTCCAACCGGATCAGACCCTGGCTGCCCACGCTGATCGCGCTGGCCGCCAACTCGCCGTTCTGGGGCGGCCGTGACACCGGTCACGCCAGCTGGCGGGCGATGGCCTGGTCGGGCTGGCCCTCGGCGGGCCTGCCCCCGCACTTCACGTCCACGGCCCACTTCCGGCGTTCGGTTCAGACCCTGCTCGGCTCGGGGGCGGCCCTGGACACCAAGATGGTCTATTGGGACCTCCGCCCCTCCGGGCACTGGCCGACGCTCGAGATCCGGGCGCCCGACATGTCACCGGACATCGATTCGGCCGTCCTCCAGGCCGAACTGGCCCGCGCACTGGTCTCGACGGCGCTGCGCGAGATCGCCGAGCGGCGTCCCGAGCCGGCCGTACGGGACGACGTACTGCGTCTCGCGCGCTGGCGGGCGGCCCACGACGGCCTGGAGGGCTTCGGCCTCGATCCGTACACGGGGACGGAACTCCCGGCGGCGGACCTGGCGGAGGCCCTGCTGGACCTGGTCGCTCCGGAACTGGCGGCGACGGGCGACCTCGACCACGCGGCCAAGACCCTGGCGGGCCTCCTGCGCGACGGCTCGGGCGCCCACCGCCAGCGCGTGGCGTTCGCCCGGCGCCAGGACCTGACGGACGTCCTGCGCCACCTCACGGACGAGACGGAGGACTTCTGACCCTCCTGCGCATGCGGCAGCCGCGGGTGAGAAGAGCTCTCGCCCGCGGCTCACCCCGTGCGGCCGCCCCCGGACCGCCCCGTCGGTCCCGTTCTGTCCGAAGCCGGAGTGCACGCATTGCGTCGGGACCCGTCCGCCTGCGCCCGCTCCCACCTGTCCGGACGTGCCCCGGGCAGCCATCGGCCCGGGGCACGGCGGTGGCGCCGGGGCCTGGTCGAGGGCGCCCTTGACGCCCCTGCGTGCAGGGCGCACTTGGTCTACAATCCCCCGAGCATCCCCGTTCGCCGCGTAGACCGAACCAGTCCACCGCCAAGAGGTCCGGGGCAACTCGGAACCCTGGGGGAAAGTCACGTGGAGCCCACGAATCAGCCTGCCCGGGGCATACCCTCCGCGGCCGCCCGCGGCGGCCGCAGGCGGAACGCGCGGGCCGGCGGACGCCTCGTGGTGCTGGACGGACTGCGCATCCTGGCCGCGCTGATGGTGGTGTTCCACCACTACGTCGGTTACGGCGGCGCCGCCGCCGGGGCGGGCAACGCATGGTCGCGCCCGATCGCCCATGTCTTCCCGCTGGCCTCCAAGTTCGGGGCCTACATGTGGACGGGCGTCAGCCTGTTCTTCCTGATCAGCGGTTTCGTGATCGGCATGAGCACCTGGGGCCGGGGGCTCGGCGACTTCTTCACGTCCCGGGTCGTACGCCTGTACCCGGCCTACTGGTTCGGGGTGCTGGCGACCACCGGCGTGCTGACGCTGTGGCCGATGGTGGTCCAGCCACTGCACGCGCACGAGGTGCTGGCGAACCTGACCATGCTTCAGGGTGCGATGCACATCACCAACGTGGACGCCTCGTACTGGACGCTCTGGTACGAGCTCTGCTTCTACCTGCTGTTCTGTCTCGTCGTCCGGCAGGGCCTCACCTACCGCCGCGTCATCGCCTTCTGCATGCTGTGGACGGTGGCGGGACTGGGCAGTGTCGCGATGGAGTGGGGCCCCCTCCAGGTGATCACGATGCCCTGGATCTCCTCGTTCTTCATCGCCGGCCTCGCCTTCTACCTGATGTACCGCTTCCGGCCGACCCTGCTGCTCTGGGCGATCATCGGCGTCAGCCTGGCGCTGTCCCTCATCTACGCCCGCGACCACCAGCGCGCGATCGACGCGGCGCTCGGCGGCCGGCACCTGCCGGCCTGGCCCGCCTACGCGATGATCCTGCTCTGCTACGCGGTGATGGCCGCGGTGTCGCTGGGCTGGCTCTCCCGCATCCGCTGGCGCTGGCTGACGGTCGCCGGCTCCCTCACGTACCCCCTGTACCTGCTGCACGAGGCGATCGGCTGGACGGCCATCAGGCTGCTCCACGACCGGATCCCGAAGTGGCCCCTGGTCGGGCTGGTCACGGTGGGCATGCTCGTGGCCGCCTATCTGGTGCACCGGATCGTCGAACGCCCGCTCTCGCGGCTGCTGAAGCGCGGGATCAGCTCGGGCCTGGCCGAACTCCGGGCGGGCGGCACTCCCGCGTCCGCCGGACCCGCGGCGGGAGGCGGCTTCCAGCCGGGTGCACCGGCGCCGACCGAAGCCGCCGGGCAACGGCCGACGACCGTCCGGGTCTGACGCCTCCCCGTCCGCCCCTGCTGCGCGCAGGTCACGCACCCCGGGAGCGGGGCCGTGACGCCGCGCCCGCAAGCGATCTCCTCGACCTGCGGCGGCCCGGCTGCCCCGAAGCGGGCGGCCGGGCCGATGGCGGCGGTCAGCGGTGAGCGTCCGTCCCGACCGGAAGGGCCCGGCCGCCCTCGAACTGCCGGGCAGACGCCGCTCAGCGCCCCTTCCGGCACGCTCCCGCACTGCGTGTGGGCCGGGGGCCCCGGCGAAGGGCGACAGCAGGCGCCGACGGAGCCGCCCGAGCTCCTCGCGCCGGGTCTGCACCCACCCCGCTCGCGTTCCGGCGCGCCACCTCCGAAGGCGTTCTCCGCGGCCCGGAATGCCGCTCCTGCCGCTTCCGGGTGAAGGGGCCACTGGTGTTGACCATGCCGCGGGTGACGGCGCGGCAGCCCCGGACACCAGGCCCCCGGTCTCCCCGCCGTGCACGGCTACCGCGGGCGGCCCTGACCGGCGGTCAGCAGCCTCGGTGAGCCCTCTCCGTGCGGGCCGCCTCCCCGCGGGGCCCTCCCGGCACCAGGGGCGCCCGTGGGCTCCCGGCTGTGATCAGCAACACTCCGGCGAAGCGGGCGGATGCCCGCCCCTCCGTCTGTCCCCCGGAACGCGAAAGGCGGCCCCGAGGGGCCGCCAGGATCACCGTAGCGACTCGCACGACCAGGGAGATCCCTGGTCAGATCGTTTCTGCACACCTGGTGTGCGGTGGGGCGGGTGGGACTCGAACCCACGGCCGACGGATTATGAGTCCGCTGCTCTAACCGGCTGAGCTACCGCCCCTTCACGGCGTGGCGCGTACACGTGTGCGCGCCGTCTGCCGCAGCATAGCCGCTCATACGATCTCCTGCCTCGGATGCCTCGCATGATCGGCTTCGCCTGTTCAGAGAGACCGCGCTGAGGGCTGCCCGGTTCCCGGACGGGGTGACAAAGAAAAGAAGAGGACCCCTCGGGGCCCTCTTCTTCTTCCTTGCTCCCCCGGCTGGACTCGAACCAGCAACCCTCCGGTTAACAGCCGAATGCTCTGCCAATTGAGCTACAGGGGACCGCGCTCCCCCGACTGGACTCGAACCAGTAACCTGCCGGTTAACAGCCGGCTGCTCTGCCAATTGAGCTACAGGGGATTGCTGCGGTGCATCGAACAGCCCACCTCCGGCCTTGCCGGGGGGCGAGTGCCCGTTGCGAGTCATAGATTAGCGCAAGCAGGGGGGTGCTCCGCCAATCGGTTTCACCAGCAGGCCGGGCACCACACGACGAAGGGTGACAGGCATGCGGTACAAGGTCACGTTCGTGGTCGGACTGGCCCTCGGGTACGTGCTCGGGACCCGGGCCGGACGCGAGCGCTACGAGCAGCTGCGGAAGTCCGCACAACAGATCGCGCAGAACCCCGCGGTGCGCAACGCCGCCGAGACCGCCGGCCAGACCGGGCGCGAGTTCGCCGGCAAGGCGTTCACGGCAGTGAGCCAGAAGGTCGGCGACGCCGTCCCCGACTCGATCGCCGGGCGGGTACGGGGCCTGCGCGACCGGGTCAACGGCGCCGCCGACGACGACTGGGGCACCACCAACACCTAGGGGGTGCCCCGACGGGCAGGTCCGCGTGTCGGAGCCCACGGGATCCATGAGGTTCCGGGGGCTCCGCAACGGTCGAGACCGGCCCCGCGTGCGGCAGAATTCACCACATGGGGATAGTCGCCGGGCTGGACAGCTCTTCCGCGTTCACACGCATCGTCGTCTGTGACACCGAGACCGGCGCCGTGCTGCGCCAGGGGTACGCGCCCCATCCGCAGCCCACGGCCGAACCGGACGGCGGCGCGAATCCCCACGAGACCGATCCGCAGGCCTGGCTGCTCTCGCTCGGCGAGGCCGCCGGCGGCGGCCTCCTAGAAGGGGTCCAGGCCATAGGGGTCTCCGCCCAGCAGCACGGTCTGCTGCCGCTGGACCCGCAGGGCGGCCTCGTGCGTCCCGCCCTCGTCGGCAACGACAAGCGCGGCCAGGTCGCCGCCGCCGAGCTCATCGAGGCCTACGGCGGCCGGCAGTCCTGGGTCGAGGCGGTGGGCTCGGTCCCGCACGCCGCGCAGCCGGTGGCGAAGCTGGCCTGGCTGGCCCGCACCGAGCCGGAGGCGGCCCGCCGGATCGCCGTGCTGATGTCCCCGCACGACTGGCTGGTCTGGCAGCTGCTGGGCCGCCCGGCCCGGCGGACCACCGACCGCGGCGGCGCCTCCGGCACCGGCTATTGGTCGGCGGCCACCGGGACCTGGCGCCCCGACCTGGTCGAGCTGGCGCTCGGCCACCGGGCGCTGCTGCCCGAGGTGCTCGGCCCCGCCGATGCCGCCGGGACCACCCCCGAGGGGCTGCTGATATCCGCCGGCACCGGCGAGACGATGGCCGCCGCGCTCGGGCTGGGGCTCGGCCCCGGCGACGCGGTGGTCTCGCTCGGCGCCTCCGGTTCGGTGATGGCCGTGCACCATGAGGCGGTGTCGGAGCCGGGCGGTCTCGTCACCTCCCTGGCCGACGCCACCGGCATGCACCTGCCCGTGGTGAACACCTCCAATGCCGTACGGGCCCTGCGCGGCACCGCCGAGCTGCTCGGCACCGATCTGGAGGGGCTGTCCGAGCTCGCGCTGAAGTCGACACCGGGCGCGCACGGCCTCGTACTCCTGCCGTACCTGGAGGGTGAGCGGACGCCGAACCTGCCGCACAGCGCCGGCACCCTTTCCGGGCTGCGCCGGGACTCGATGAAGCCGGAGCACCTGGCCCGGGCCGCCTTCGAGGGCATGCTGTGCGGGCTGGTGGACGCGCTGGACGTGCTGCGCTCGCGCGGGGTCGAGATCCGCCGGGTGTTCCTGCTGGGCGCGGCGGCCGAGCTGCCCGCCGTACAGGCCGCGGCTCCGGGGCTGTTCGGCACGCAGGTCGTCGTACCGGCGCCGGCGGACTACGCGGCGCTGGGCGCGGCGCGCCAGGCGGCCTGGGCGCTCGGTGTGGCGCAGGGCACGCTGGCCCCGCACACCCCTCCGGTCTGGCCGGCCCCCGCGGCCCAGATCTTCGAGCCGGGCGAGGAGTTCCCGGCGTGGCAGGGGGTGCGCCAGCAGTACATCGCGACGCGGGAGCAGATCCACCCCGGGGCGTTCTAGAGGCACCCCCCTCGGGGCATCCCTAGGGCGATGGTCGGGGCGGGCTTGGTCCTTTTGACCGGCCTTTGCGAAATCCGGTGGGGATCACAGGGCCGGTTGGCTCAATATGGGTTGAACCCCTCGATCATGCCGACCGGAGCCTGCGCGTGCTCATACGACTTCTGCGGACGCATCTGCGTCCGTACCGCAAACCCATCGCGGTGCTGGTCCTGCTGCAGCTGCTGCAGACCAGTGCGAGCCTCTACCTGCCCACCCTCAACGCCGACATCATTGACAACGGTGTCGTCAACGGTGACACCGGCTACATCCTGCGCTTCGGCGCGCTGATGCTCGGCGTCTCCCTCGTCCAGCTCGTCTGCAACGTGGGAGCCGTCTACTACGGGGCCCGTACCGCCGCCGCCTTCGGCCGGGACGTCCGCGCCGCCGTCTTCGACCGCGTGCAGAGCTTCTCGGCGCGGGAGCTCGGCCAGTTCGGCGCGCCCTCGCTGATCACCCGTACGACGAACGACGTCCAGCAGGTCCAGATGCTGGTGCTGATGACCTTCACGCTGATGGTCTCGGCCCCCATCATGTGCGTCGGCGGCATCGCCATGGCGCTCTCGCTCGACGTGAAGCTGTCGGGCGTCCTGCTCGCGGTGGTCCCCGTGCTCGGGATCTCGGTCGGCGCCATCGTCTTCAGGACGCGGCCGCTGTTCCGCCAGATGCAGGCGCGCCTGGACACCGTGAACCGGGTCCTGCGCGAGCAGATCACCGGCAACCGGGTGATCCGCGCCTTCGTCCGCGACGACTACGAGAAGGACCGCTTCCGCGAGGCCAACGCCGACCTGACCGGCGTCTCGCTGGCCGCCGGCAAGCTGCTGGCGTACATGTTCCCCACCGTCATCGTGGTCGTGAACATCTCCAGCGTCGCCGTGATCTGGTTCGGGGCGATGCGCGTCGACAGCGGCGGCATGGAGATCGGCCAGCTGACGGCCTTCCTCGCCTACCTGATGCAGATCGTGATGGCCGTGATGATGGCCACCTTCATGTTCATGATGGTGCCGCGCGCCGAGGTCTGCGGCGAGCGCATCCAGGAGGTCCTGGACACCGAGTCCAGCGTGGTCCCGCCCAAGGACCCGGTGCGCGAACTCGCCCGCCGCGGGCGTCTGGAGCTGCGCGGCGCCGACTTCCGCTACCCGGGCGCCGAGGCGCCGGTGCTGCGCGGGGTGGACCTGGTGGCCCGACCCGGCGAAACCACGGCGGTCATCGGCTCCACCGGCAGCGGCAAGTCCACACTGCTGGGCCTGGTCCCGCGGTTGTTCGACGCGACCGGCGGCGAGGTGCTCGTCGACGGCGAGGACGTCCGCGCGCTCGATCCGGAGCTGCTGGCCAAGACGGTCGGCATGGTGCCGCAGAAGCCGTACCTGTTCTCCGGGACCATCGCCTCCAACCTGCGCTACGGGCGCCCCGACGCGAGTGACGAGGAGCTCTGGCAGGCGCTGGAGGTGGCCCAGGCCAAGGAGTTCGTCTCCGCGCTGGAGGGTGGCCTGGAGGCCCCCGTCGCCCAGGGCGGAACGAATGTCTCCGGCGGCCAGCGCCAGCGTCTGGCCATCGCCCGCACGCTCGTGCAGCGCCCGGAGATCTACCTCTTCGACGACTCCTTCTCCGCCCTGGACTACGCGACGGACGCGGCGCTGCGCGCGGCGCTGTCCCGCGAGACCGAGGAGGCGACCGTGGTCATCGTGGCCCAGCGGGTCTCCACGATCCGCGACGCCGACCGGATCATCGTCCTGGACGAGGGCCAGGTCGTGGGCGAGGGACGCCACCACGAGCTGATGGCCGGCAACGAGACCTACCGGGAGATCGTGCTCTCCCAGCTGACGGAGGCGGAGGCCGCATGAGCGGGCCCGGAGGACGGATGATGATGGGGCCGGCCCAGCGGTCCATGGACTTCAAGGGCTCGGGGAAGCGGCTGCTGCGGCAGCTCGCGTACGACCGGGCCAAGATCTGGGGCATGGTCGCGGCCGTCGTCGGCAGTGTCGGCTGCGCGGTGGTCGGCCCGAAGATCCTCGGTGAGGCCACCGACCTGGTGTTCGCGGGGATCGTCGGCCGGGAGATGCCGGCCGGGACCACCAAGCAGCAGGCGCTGGACGGGCTGCGCGCCCGGGGCCAGGACGGTATGGCGGACATGCTCGCCGGTACCGACTTCACCCCGGGGCAGGGCATCGACTTCGGCGCCGTCGGCGTCGTGGCGATCTGGGCGCTGGTGGTCTTCACCCTGGCCGGCCTGCTGATGCTGGTCGCGACGCGGCTGTCGAACCACGTCATGAACGGCACCGTCTACCGGATGCGCGAGGAGCTCCAGGCGAAGCTGTCGCGGCTGCCGCTGTCGTACTTCGACCAGCAGAAGCGCGGCGAGGTGCTGAGCCGGGCCACGAACGACATCGACAACATCGGCCAGACGCTCCAGCAGACGATGGGCCAGCTGCTGAACTCGCTGCTGACGATCGTCGGCGTGCTCGTGATGATGTTCTGGATCTCGCCGCTGCTGGCGCTGGTCGCGCTGGCGACCGTACCGCTGTCGGTGTTCGTCGCGGCGAAGATCGGCAAGAAGTCGCAGCCGCAGTTCGTGGCGCAGTGGAAGTCGACGGGTGCGCTCAACGCCCACATCGAGGAGATGTACTCGGGGCACAACCTGGTCAAGGTCTTCGGTCGGCAGAAGGAGTCCGCGGCCGTCTTCGCCGAGCAGAACGAGGCGCTGTACCGGGCCTCCTTCAAGGCGCAGCTGGTCAGCGGCATCATGCAGCCGGTGATGTTCTTCATCTCGAACATCAACTACGTGCTGATAGCCGTGGTCGGCGGGCTCCGGGTCGCGTCCGGCACGCTGTCGATCGGTGACGTGCAGGCCTTCATCCAGTACTCGCGGCAGTTCTCGATGCCGCTGACGCAGGTCGCCTCGATGGCGAACCTCGTGCAGTCCGGTGTCGCCTCCGCGGAGCGGGTCTACGAGCTGCTGGACGCGGCGGAGCAGGAGCCGGACGCCGAGGTTCCGGAGCGTCCGGAGGAGCTGCGCGGTCAGGTCACCTTCGACAAGGTGGCCTTCCGCTACGAGCCGGACAAGCCGCTGATCGACAACCTCTCGCTCACGGTGGAGCCGGGCCACACGGTCGCGATCGTCGGCCCGACCGGCGCCGGCAAGACCACGCTGGTCAATCTACTGATGCGGTTCTACGAGGTCACGGGCGGGGAGATCGCCCTCGACGGGGTGGACATCGCGAAGATGACCCGCGAGGAACTACGCGGCGGCATCGGCATGGTGCTCCAGGACACCTGGCTGTTCGGCGGCACCATCGCCGAGAACATCGCCTACGGTGCTTCGCGCGAGGTCACGCGCGCCGAGATCGAGGAGGCGGCGCGGGCCGCCCACGCCGACCGGTTCATCCGCACCCTGCCGGACGGCTACGACACCGTGCTGGACGACGAGGGCGCGGGCGTCAGCGCGGGCGAGAAGCAGCTGATCACCATCGCCCGGGCGTTCCTGTCGGACCCGGTGATCCTGGTGCTCGACGAGGCGACGAGCTCGGTGGACACCCGTACCGAGGTGCTGATCCAGAAGGCGATGGCGCGCCTCGCGCGCGGCCGTACCTCCTTCGTGATCGCGCACCGGCTGTCCACGATCCGCGACGCGGACGTGATCCTTGTGATGGAGAGCGGCTCGATCGTGGAACAGGGCACGCACGAGGAGCTCCTGGCCTCGGACGGTGCGTACGCCCGGCTGTACGCGGCGCAGTTCGCGCAGGCGGTGGCCGAGGTCGACTAGGCCGTTCCCTTTCGCGCACGGCACGGCACGGCGCGCAGCACGGCGCGGGGGCGCTCGGGTACGGGGACGTACGCGGGCGCCCCGACGGCCCCGGGGATCCGCGGCGCGCCGGCGTCGTTAGCATGACGCCATGGCATCGGACGTGGTGATCCGCCCTGCTCGGGCGGAGGATGAACGCGAGATATCGGAGCTGCTCCGCTCGGCCTGGTCGCGCGTGAGCGAACCCGGCCCCGAGCGCCCGGCCGACGCGGCCGTCTTCGACGAGCGGCACCCCGTGGAGAACTTCCTCGTCGCGGAACGCGGGCGCAGGATCGTGGGGTACATCGCCCACGCCCCGGCCAGCCCCCTCGAATCCAACCGGCACGTCCGGCACGTCCAGGGACTGGCGGTCCTCGGATCCGCCCGCGGCAGCGGGATCGGCCAGGCCCTCGTGGAGGCGGTCTGCGCCGCCGCCCGGGCCGGTGGTGCCCGCCGCATGACCCTGCGCGTGCTCGGCCACAACCGGCCGGCGCGCCGGCTCTATCTGCGATGCGGTTTCACGGTGGTCGGTGTGCTGCCCGAGGAGTTCCTGCTCGACGGGGCCTATGTCGACGACGTCTGGATGAGCCGGAGCCTGTCCGGCCCCCACGAGCCCGCGCAGCCGTAACCACAGCCGGGGCCGGGGCGGTTCCGACCGGGCGGGGGCGCCTGGCGGGGCGCCCCCTATTCCGTCGGTCCGTCGGTCCGTCAGTCCAGGTAGCCGCGGAGCTGGTCGGCGAAGGCGTGGTCGCGGAGTTTGTTGAGGGTCTTGGACTCGATCTGGCGGATCCGCTCGCGCGTCACGCCGAAGATCCGGCCGATCTCCTCCAGGGTGCGGGGCCGCCCGTCGGCGAGCCCGTACCGCAGCTGCACGACCTTGCGCTCGCGCTCGCCGAGGGTCGACAGCACCGCTTCCAGGTGCTCGCGCAGCAGGAAGAAGGCGGCCGACTCCACGGGCGAGGCCGCGTCCCCGTCCTCGATGAGGTCGCCGAGCGCGACGTCGTCCTCCTCGCCCACCGGGGCGTGCAGGGAGACCGGCTCCTGGGCGAGGCGGAGCACCTCCAGGACCCGCTCGGGGGTCAACTCCAGGTGGACCGCCACCTCTTCGGCCGTGGGCTCGTACCCGCGCTCCTGGAGCATGCGGCGCTGCACCCGCACGACCCGGTTGATCAACTCGACCACGTGGACGGGTACGCGGATGGTCCGGGCCTGGTCGGCGAGGGCCCGGGACATCGCCTGCCTGATCCACCAGGTCGCGTAGGTGGAGAACTTGTACCCGCGGGCGTAGTCGAACTTCTCGACGGCCCGGATCAGCCCGAGGTTCCCCTCCTGCACGAGGTCGAGCATGGTGAGCCCGCGGCCCACGTACCGCTTGGCGACGGAGACGACGAGCCGCAGGTTCGACTCGATGAGACGGCGCTTGGCCATCCGCCCCATGACGACGAGCTTGTCGAGGTCGAGGGCGAGTTGGGAGTCGAGGTCGGGGGTGTTGCCGAGTTTCTCCTCGGCGAACAGGCCGGCTTCGACGCGGCGCGCGAGGTCCACTTCCTCGGCGGCGGTGAGCAGCGGGATCCTGCCTATCTCGCGGAGGTACTGCCGGAAAAGATCGGCGGACGGACCCGCTCCGCCTCCACTGTCGCTGTTGCTGCGCCTGCGCTGCACGGGCACCGGCTCGATGAGTTCCAGTACCTCGGGCTCTTCGTCCACGGCCTTGGCCTCCGAGGACTCGCTCACGTTCACGGTCAGGGTCCGGGTCTGCACGGGGGCGACCTCCAGGGCTCCGAGGACGGGGGCACCGCACCTCAGTGTGGGGTACGACACATCGCGGCCACGAGGGGCGTGCGAGCACTTTCTGAGTCCGGTGCGTGACCGGATGGTTACCCCCCGGCGAGAACCCCGATGCCGCTCGGACGCATGTCCGAGCGGCATCGACCCCGATGAGCCCGTGGAACCGGTCGGCCGGCAGACCCCGAACTGCCCCCGGGAGCCGCCGGCGGAGGCCGTCCGGGCTCCTGGGCCGCCTCTTTCGACCTAGGCAGGCTCGACGCGGACCGCGCAGACCTTGAACTCCGGCATCCGGGACACCGGGTCGAGCGCCGGGTTGGTCAGGGAGTTGGCGCGGCCCTCGCCCG
Organism: Streptomyces sp. Sge12; assembly: GCF_002080455.1. Classification (NCBI taxonomy): domain Bacteria; kingdom Bacillati; phylum Actinomycetota; class Actinomycetes; order Kitasatosporales; family Streptomycetaceae; genus Streptomyces; species Streptomyces sp. Sge12. The sequence continues at coordinate 5,353,293 of NZ_CP020555.1, read as the reverse complement.
GCCAGTGGAAGGGCATGAACACGGTGTCCGCCCGGATGGTGTCGGTGATGCGGGCGGGGGCCACCGCGCGGCCCCGGCGGGAGGTCACGGCGAGGGGGCTGCCGTCGACCGCGCCGATCCGGGCGGCCAGCCGCGGGTGCAGTTCCACGAAGGGGCCGGGGGCGGCCGCGTTGAGCTCGTCCACCCGGCGGGTCTGGGCCCCGGACTGGTACTGGGCGACCACCCGGCCGGTGGTGAGCAGCAGCGGGTAGTCCGCGTCGGGGACCTCGGCGGCGTCCCGGTGGGAGACGGGGACGAAGCGGGCCCGGCCGTCGTCGGTGGCGAAGCCGTCCAGGAAGAGCCGCTCGGTCCCCGCGGAGCCTTCGGGGCAGGGCCAGAAGACGCCCTGCTCGGCCTCGATACGGGCGTAGCTGATGCCCGAGTAGTCCGCCGGGCCGCCGGCCGAGGCGCGCCGCAGTTCTTCGAAGACCTCCTCCGGTTCGGTGGGGAAGCCCTTCTCGACGCCCAGGCGGCCGGCGAGCCCGTGCAGGACGTCGAGGTCGCTGCGGACCCCCGGCGGCGGGGTGAGGGCCCGGCGGCGGAGCAGGACGCGGCCCTCCAGGTTGGTGGTGGTGCCGGTCTCCTCCGCCCACTGGGTGACCGGCAGGACCACGTCCGCGAGGGCCGCCGTCTCGGAGAGGACGACGTCGGCGACCGCCAGGAAGTCCAGGGAGCGGATGCGCTCCTCGATGTGGGCGGCGCGGGGGGCCGAGACCACCGGGTTCGAGCCCATCAGGAGCAGGGCCTTCACGTCCGTGCCGAGGGCGTCGAGGAGTTCGTAGGCGCTGCGGCCCGGGCCGGGGAGGCTGTCGGGGTCGACGCCCCAGACCTCGCCGACGTGGGCGCGGGCCGCCGGGTCGGTGAGCTTGCGGTAGCCGGGGAGCTGGTCGGCCTTCTGTCCGTGCTCGCGGCCGCCCTGGCCGTTGCCCTGCCCGGTGAGGCAGCCGTAGCCGGAGAGCGGGCGGCCGGCCCGGCCGGTGGCGAGGCACAGGTTGATCCAGGCGCCGACGGTGTCGGTGCCCTTGGACTGCTGCTCGGGGCCGCGGGCGGTGAGGACCATGGCGGATTCCGGGGCGCAGAACAGGGCCACGGCCTCGCGGAGCCTGGGGACGGGTACCCCGGTGATGCGTTCCACCAGTTCCGGCCAGTGGGCCATCGCGGCGGCCCGGGCCTGCTCCCAGCCGGTGGTGCGGGCGGCGATGAACTCCTCGTCGGTGCGGTCCTGGGCGACGACCAGGTGGAGCAGGCCGAGGGCGAGGGCGAGGTCGGTGCCGGGGCGCGGGGCGAGGTGCAGGTCGGCCTGTTCGGCGGTGCGGGTGCGGCGCGGGTCGATGACGATCAGGGTTCCGCCGTTCGCCCTGAGCTCGGTGAGGTAGCGCAGGGCGGGCGGCATGGTCTCGGCCAGGTTCGAGCCGACGAGGATCACGCAGCCGGTGCGCGGGATGTCCTCCAGCGGGAAGGGCAGCCCGCGGTCGAGTCCGAAGGCCCGCTGGTGGGCGGCGGCGGCCGAGGACATGCAGAAACGGCCGTTGTAGTCGATCTGCGAGGTGCGCAGGGCGACCCGGGCGAACTTGCCGAGCGCGTAGGCCTTCTCGTTGGTGAGCCCGCCGCCGCCGAAGACGCCGACGACGTCCCGCCCGTACGAGCGGCCCGTGCGGGCGAGGCCCTCGGCGACGGCGTCGAGGGCCTCCTCCCAGGTGGCCGGTTCCAGCCGCCCGGCGTGGGTGCGGACGAGCGGCTCGGTCAGGCGGACCCGGGAGGAGAGCACGGCGGGCGCGGTACGGCCCTTGCCGCACAGCGCGCCCCGGTTGACGGGGAAGTCGGCCCGCTCCTCCACGGTCACGGTGGCGCCGCCCGGTTCGGGGCGGAGCCGCATTCCGCACTGCAGGGCGCAGTACGGGCAGTGCGTGTCGGTGGCGGAGTCGGAGGTGCGCATGGCCCCAGCGTGCGCCGCCGGTGTTACACGGGCCGCCGCCCCGCGTTACGGCCCTGGGTGCTCCCCCTCAGCGCCGACCGCCGGCCCCGGTGAGGCCCCGGCCTCGGCGGCGGCCCGGGCCGGGGTGAGGGACGGGGCGAGGGCGGGGGCGGGGGCGGGGGCGAGGGCCGCGGTGAGGGCCGGCCGCAGCTCGGGCCGGTCGAGGACCTCCACGAACATGATCCGCCCGTGGACGACGTCGAGGATCAGGTAGCCGCGGTCCGCGAAGAGCGGCACGTTGCGGTGGCCCGGCCCGTACGGCCCGGTCGGGCGGCGTTCGGTGTAGAAGCTCTGGCAGAAGTCGTCGCCGCAACCGCAATCCGCGATGATGCGCAGGTCGTGGGCGCAGATGGCGAGTTCGCGCTCGCCCTCCTCCTCCAGCAGCCGCACGAGTTCGGCCGCGAGGGCGGGGAGGGCGTCGCGTACGAGGGGTGCGGCGCGAGCCCGGTCCAGCTCCTGCTCCTGCTCCCGGTCCCGGTCTTCCTGATCCACAGGCGGGACCGTAGCCCGGTGCCCCGCCGACGGCACCCGATTAAGCGGCGGCCGGAGCGGGGACGGGGCGCCGGGGGCGGTCAGCGGCCCGTCAGGTGCTTCGCTGTCAGGCCGGCCGTCCAGCCGCCGTCGACGGCGAGTTCGGCGCCCGTCATGTACCCGGCGGCGTCCGAGAGGAGGAAGGCGACCGCCGCCGCGATCTCCTCGGGTACGCCGACGCGGCCCAGCGGGGCGCCGGGGTAGTTGCCCGCGCCCTCCTGGATGCCGATCGGGGCGGTCATCGGGGTCAGCGTCATGCCGGGGTGCACGGAGTTGACGCGGATCCCCGCCTCGGCGAGCTCCACCGCGCCGATCTTCGACAGGCCGCGCACGCCCCACTTGGAGGCCCCGTACCCGGCGGTGAGCGCGAGGCCGGTCAGGCCGGCGGCGGAGGAGATGTTGACGATGGACCCGCCGCCGTTCGCGCGCAGCAGCGGGATCGCGGACTTGATGCCGATGAACACGCCGACCAGGTTGATCTCGACGACCCGGCGGAAGTGCTCGACGCTCTCGTGTTCCAGGAACTCGCCGGTGGATATGCCCGCGTTGTTCACCAGGCCGTCGATGCGGCCGAACGCGGCGACCGCGTGCTCCAGGGCCGTCCGCCAGTCGGCCTCGCTCGTCACGTCGTGCCGCACGAAGCGCGCCGCGTCCCCGAGCTTCGCGGCCGTCCCGGCGCCCTCCGCCTCCAGCACGTCGGTGATCAGTACCCGGCCGCCGCCGTCCACGACGGCCTGCGCGGCGGCGGCGCCGAGGCCGCGGGCTCCACCGGTGATGACGACGACCTTGCCGCTCAGATCCACAACAGCCACGGTTCCACACCCCTGACGCTCTCGTACGGGACTGACCGGCATATGACTAATCGGCATATCCGGCGGGGCGTCAGTCTGTCAGAGCGGCCAGGGCCCGTGACACCCCCTCCTCCTTCGGCCCCAGGAAGTGCGGGGCGGGCTTGAAGGTCGCGTCCAGCGCCGCCTTGCCCGCCGCGAAGACCTCGCGGGTCTCGCCGTAGTACCAGGTGGCGTCGTGCACGTCGGCCACCCCGACGCCGTACGAGTCCAGGCCCGCCGCCTGGCACAGGGCGACGGCCCGGCGGATGTGGAAGCCCTGGGTGACCAGCACGGCCCGCTCCACACCGAAGATCTCCTTGGCCCGTACGCAGGAGTCCCAGGTGTCGAAGCCCGCGTAGTCGCTGACGATCCGCTCGTCCGGCACCCCGTGCGCGGTCAGGTACGTACGCATCGCGTCGGGTTCGTCGTACTCCGTGCGGCTGTTGTCCCCGGTGACGAGGACGACCTTGACCTTGCCGGTGCGGTACAGCTCGGCGGCGGCGTCGAGCCGGTCGGCCAGGTAGGGCGTGGGCCGGCCCCGCCACAGGCCCGCGCCGAACACCACGGCCACCTCGGCCGCGGGTGCGTCCGCCGTGGTCCGCAGCCGGTCGGCGGCCACCGCGTGCATCCACGCCGAGGGCAGCAGCGCCAGCACGCAGCCCGCCATGACGGCCTGCACCGCCAGCCGCCGGGTCCGTACGGCGCGCAGCGCCGCCACCGCCCGGCTCCAGTCGATTCTCGGCAGGCGCGGTCGGCGCATCATCCATCCCCTGGTATCTCGGCGGTCCACTGCTCCGCTGGTCAGGACGCGTACGGGCGCCGCGCGGTTCGCCCGGCCCCCGGATCGACAACCGGGCCGGCCGCCCTGTGAGCACCCGGCAAACACCCGTCATCCCCGCGCAACGCACCGGCAATCTCCGGCGCGCAGGATCGATTCATGACGGAGCCGGTGCACCCTCCCGAATTTCCCGCCCTCCCCTTCGACAGTACGGCCGAGCTGCTCGGCCGCATCACCCTCCAGCTGGGCACCCAGCTCAGCGGCCTGCGCCGACCCGGAGTCCGCCCATGCAGCCCACCCTCGTCGCCGTGGCCCACGGCAGCCGTGACCCGCGCGCCCTGCACACCGCCCGCGCCCTCCTCGAACGGGTCCGCGAGCTCCGTCCGCGCCTCGACGTCCGGCTCGGCCACATCGAGCTGAACGAGCCGCTGCTCGACGACACCCTGAGCGGGCTGTCCGGTTCGGCGGTGCTCGTTCCGCTGCTGCTCGGCCGCGGGTACCACGTCAAGCGTGACCTCCCGGCGGCCGCCGCCCGGGCCGGCCACCTGCTCACCCGTGTCGCCACCCCGCTGGGCCCGCACCCCCTGCTCGTCGAGGCCCTGTACGAACGGCTCCTGGAGACGGGCTGGACCCCGGCCCCCGGTGCGGCCGTCGTGCTCGCCGCCGCCGGTTCCCGCGACCCCGACGCGGCGGCCGACACCCGCCGCACCGCCGCCCTGCTCTCCGAGCGCCTCGGCGGCGTCCCGGTGACCCCCGCCTACGCCTCCGCCGCCGCGCCGAGCGCCCCCGACGCGGTCCGGGCCCTCGTCGCGCGCGGTCACCACCGGATCGCCGTGGCCTCGTACTTCGCCGCTCCCGGCCGCTTCGCCGCGCAGACCGCCGCGGCCGCGCCGGACTGCGCCGCCGCCCCGCTGGGCGACCATCCGGCCCTGGCCCGCCTGTTGCTGCACCGCTACGACGAGGCCCTCGCCCGCCCCCTGGACCGGGCACGGCCGGAACTGCTCTCCGCCTGATCCCGATATGTCAGAGGTTCCGGTTATCGTCTGGTCATGGAAGGCACCACGCACGCCCTCACCGACGACCACCACGGCCTCTACGACGCGGCCGACACCGAACGCTGGGCCACCGAACCCGACAAACGGCCCGGCCGGACCGCCTTCCAGCGCGACCGCGCCCGCGTACTGCACTCCGCCGCGCTGCGCCGGCTCGCCGGGAAGACCCAGGTGGTCACCCCGGGCAGCCGTTCGTACGACTGGGACGCGAGCCCCCGTACGCGCCTGACCCACTCGCTGGAGTGCGCCCAGGTCGGGCGCGAACTCGGCGCGGCGCTCGGCTGCGACCCCGACCTCGTCGAAGCCGCCTGCCTCTCCCACGACATGGGCCACCCGCCCTTCGGCCACAACGGCGAGGAGGCGCTCAACGAGTTCGCCAAGGACTGCGGGGGCTTCGAGGGCAACGCCCAGTCGCTGCGCCTGCTGACCCGCCTGGAGCCCAAGCGCTTCGTGCCCGATCCGGCGAGCGGGGAACTCGTCAGCGTCGGCCTCAACCTCACCCGGGCCTGCCTCGACGCCGCCACCAAGTACCCGTGGGCGCGCGGGGACCACCCCACCGATCCCGCCTCGGTGAAGTTCGGCGCGTACGAGGACGACCTGCCGGTCTTCGAGTGGCTGCGCCGCGGCGCGCCCGCCGACCGCAAGTGCTTCGAGGCGCAGGTCATGGACTGGGCCGACGACGTCGCGTACTCCGTCCACGACTTCGAGGACGGTCTGCACGCCGGCCACCTCGACCCCAACCTCCTCTTCGCGGAGCCCGAGCGCACGGCGATCTGGCAGGTCGCCATCGGCCGGTACGTCCCCGCCGACACCGCGCCCGAGGAGTTGCGGGCCGCCCTCGACCGGCTGATGGAGGAGGAGTGGTGGCCGCACGGGTACGACGGTTCGGCCGTCGCCCAGGCTCGGCTGAAGGACGCCACGAGCCAGCTGATCGGCCGGTTCTGCCTGGCCGCCGAGGGGGCCACCCGGGAGGCGTACGGATCGGGCCGCCTGACCCGGTACGGCGCCGAGCTGGTGGTCCCCCGCGAGGCGCGCAACGAGTGCGCGGTGCTCAAGGCGGTCGCCGACCTGTACGTCATGCAGCGTGACGAGCAGGAACGGATCCGCGCCGACCAGCGCATCGTCCTGGCCGAACTGGCGGAGGCGCTCAGCGCCCGCGCGCCCGAGGGACTGGACCCGCAGTTCCGGGCGATCTTCGACGCGGCCCCGGACGACCGGGCCAGGAAAAGGGCGGTCATCGACCAGATCGCGTGCCTCACGGACGCATCCGCCCGTTCCCTTCACGCACGCCTCACCCGGCGCGGCCGACGCGCCGAAAGGTGAGCTGATCGAGCCACTCCCCCTTCACGCGGCAGGCTCGGTGCGGGACGCTCGCATGTGCTCGCATGTGGCGGAGAGGTTATGAGGAGGCATCAGGTGGTCGACGCACACCGGACGTTCGTCATCGTCGGCGCAGGGCTCGCCGGAGCCAAGGCGGCCGAAACGCTGAGGTCCGAGGGGTTCACGGGGCGGGTGATCCTGATCGGCGACGAGCGCGACCATCCGTACGAACGCCCCCCGCTGTCCAAGGGCTACCTGACGGGCAAGGAGGACCGGGAGAGCGTCTTCGTCCACGAGCCCTCCTGGTACGCGGCCGCCGACGTCGAGCTGCACCTCGGCCAGCCGGCGGTGCACCTCGACCGGGAGGCCAAAAAGGTGCTCCTCGGCGACGGCACCGTCCTGCACTACGACAAGCTGCTGCTGGCCACCGGCGCCGAGCCGCGCCGGCTGGACATCCCCGGCACCGGCCTGGTCGGGGTGCACCACCTGCGGCGCCTCGCGCACGCGGAGCGGCTCAAGGGCGTCCTGGCCGGTCTCGGCCGGGACAACGGGCACCTGCTGATCGCGGGCGCCGGGTGGATCGGCCTGGAGGTGGCGGCCGCGGCCCGCGGCTACGGCGCGGAGGTCACCGTCGTCGAGCCGGAGGCGACGCCGCTGCACGCGGTGCTCGGCCCGGAGATCGGCCGGCTCTTCGCGGACCTGCACGCCGATCACGGGGTGCGGTTCCACTTCGGGGCGCGGCTGACCGAGATCGTCGGCCACGACGGCATGGTGCTGGCCGCCCGTACGGACGACGGGGACGAGCACCCGGCGCACGCGGTGCTCGCCGCCATCGGGGCCGCCCCTCGGACCGCGCTCGCCGAGACCGCCGGGCTCGCCCTGGTCGACCGGGAGCACGGCGGCGGGATCGCCGTGGACTCGTCCCTGCGCACCTCCGACCCGGACGTGTACGCGGTCGGGGACGTGGCCGCCGCGCACCACCCGATGCTCGGCACCCGGCTGCGGGTGGAGCACTGGGCCAACGCGCTGAACGGCGGCCCGGCCGCCGCGCGGGCGATGCTGGGGCAGGAGGCCGGCTTCGACCGGGTGCCGTACTTCTTCTCGGACCAGTACGACGTGGGGATGGAGTACTCGGGGTACGCGCCGCCCGGCGGCTACGACCAGGTGCTGATCCGCGGGGACGTGGGCAAGCGGGAGTTCATCGCGTTCTGGCTGTCGGAGGGGCGGGTGCTGGCCGGAATGAATGTGAATGTCTGGGACGTCACCGAGCACGTCCAGGCTCTGATCAGGTCAAAGGCCCCGGTCAACCGCGAGGCACTGGCGGACCCGTCCGTTCCGCTCGATGCCCTGGTGCGGTCCCAGGGGGCCTGACGGAATTGCCGGCGCCCGGCCGTAGACTTCACGGGTGGCAGGACGGATCAACGACGACGACGTGAAGGCGGTACGGGACGCGGTCCCGATCGACGCCGTGGTCTCCGAGTACCTCCAGCTGCGCAACGCGGGCGGCGGCAACCTCAAGGGCCTGTGCCCCTTCCACGACGAGAAGTCCCCTTCCTTCCAGGTCAGCCCCAGCAAGGGGCTCTACCACTGCTTCGGCTGCCAGGCGGGCGGGGACACCCTCGACTTCGTCATGAAGATCGACCACCTCTCCTTCTCGGAGGCGGTCGAGCGCCTGGCCGGCCTGGCCGGCATCACCCTGCGGTACGAGGAGGGCGGCTACACCGCCGGCACCAGCGGCCGCGGTGACCGCATCCGGCTGGTAGAGGCCCACAAGGCCGCCGCCCAGTTCTACATGGACCAGCTGGGCGGCCCCGAGGCGGAGATCGGCCGCAAGTTCCTGGCGGAGCGCGGCTTCGACCAGGCCGCGGCCGCGCACTTCAGCGTGGGGTACAGCCCGGCCGGGTGGGACCACCTGACCCGGTTCCTGCGCGGGAAGGGCTTCAGCGACAAGGAACTGATCACCTCCGGGCTCGCCCAGGACAGCCGCAGCGGCAAGCCCATCGACCGCTTCCGCGGCCGCCTGATGTGGCCGATCCGCGACATCAGCGGCGAGGTGGTCGGCTTCGGCGCGCGCAAGCTGCGCGACGACGACAACGGGCCGAAGTACCTGAACACCCCCGAGACCGCCATCTACCGCAAGTCCCAGGTCCTGTACGGCATCGACCTGGCGAAGAAGGAGATCGCGAAGACCTCCCGGGCCGTGGTGGTCGAGGGCTACACGGATGTGATGGCCTGCCACCTGGCCGGGGTCACCACCGCGATCGCGACGTGCGGCACGGCCTTCGGCGGGGACCACATCAAGATCCTGCGCCGGCTGCTGATGGACAACGCCACCGCCGAGGTGATCTTCACCTTCGACGGCGACGCGGCGGGCCAGAAGGCCGCGCTGCGGGCCTTCGAGGACGACCAGAAGTTCGCCGCGGAGACCTCGATCACCATCGCCCCCGGCGGGATGGACCCCTGCGACCTGCGCCTCGCCCAGGGCGACGCGGCCGTGTCCGGCCTGGTGGAGGCCCGCACGCCGCTGTTCGAGTTCGCCCTGCGGCACATCGTGTCCCGGCACAACCTGGAGAACCCGGCCGGCCGGGCGGCCGCGCTGGCCGAGGCCGCGCCGGTCGTGGCGAGCATCAAGGACCTCTCGATCCAGCACGAGTCGGCGGTCCAGCTGGCGGGCATGCTGGGCATCCTCGACGAGCAGTTCGTGGTCAAGCGGGTCGCACAGCTGGCCCGCTGGGCCCGCGAGCGCGGCCAGGGCGACGGAGGGCAGGGCGGCCGCCCCGGCGGTGACCGGGGTCGGGGCCGCCCCTCCCACGAGGCCGCCCCCGCGCCCGCCGCCCAGCCGGCCGGCGGTCCCGCGCTGAACCTGCGCAGCCCGGCCCACCGCACCGAGCGCGAGCTGCTGAAGCTCGCCCTCCAGCGGCCGGCCCTGGTCTCGCCCGCATTCGACGCGTACGGGATCGACGAGTTCACCGCCCCGCCCTACGCCGCGGTCCGCCAGGCCATCCAGGACGCGGGCGGCGCCTCGCAGGCCGCCGACGACTACCTGGCCCGGGTCCGCGAGGCCGCCCCGAACGACACCGTCCGCGCGATGGTCACGGAGCTGGCGGTCGAGGCCATCCACGCCAAGACGGTGGACGAGATCTACGCCGGGGTCCAGCTGGTCCAGGTCCGCCTGCGGGCCGTCGACCGGCGGGTCCTGGAGATCCAGGGCACCATGACGCGGCTGAGCCCGCAGGCCCCGCCGGAGCAGCACGCGGCCGTCCAGCAGGAGCTGTGGGTGCTCCAGCAGTACGGCCAGCGGCTGCGCAACCGCGGCGCCGAGGGGCTGTGACCGCGCTTCAGCGGCGCGCGAACCAGTCGCCGCCGGGGATCTCCCTGCCCCTTTCCCGCAGGTCGCGGGCTATCAGCGGGGACGCCAGATAGACCCAGGCGCGGACCGGGGTGCCGTCGGGTCGCAGGGCCGGCCGGGCGATCCGGTCATAGACGTTCCCCGGGCGGCCCGGGCCCTCGTACTCCTCCAGCTGGTCCAGCGCGGCGAGCAGCTTCCCATACGCGCCCGGCGCCGCCGTGATCAGTTCGCCGACGATCGCGGTGCCGGGGCGGTGGACCGCGTACGGGTATCCGGGGCCGTCGTAGAGCGCCGCGTCCGGGAGGGTGGCGGGCTCCTCGCGGGCGGTGCGGCCGCGCAGGAAGAGCCCGTGGTTGACCTCGCCCGGGCGCAGGGTCCCGTAGACGAAGAACGGGAGCGGATCGCTCGGGTCCGGCAGCTGTTCGACCGATGTCACGGGGCCCTCCCTCGGGTGGTGCGGCAGTGCGGGGGCCGGGCCGAAAGTCCCGACTTTCCCGCGCCACACCACCGTACGCACCGCTGTTACACAACCTCCCGGCGGCCGTGACCCGGGCCGTCTAGCGTCGGCGATGCCCCCTTCCGCCTCACGGTTCTGCGTCCATGACACCTTCGTCCCGCCGCTTCCCCGCCGCCCTCCTGGGCCTGTGCGCACTCGCCGCCGGCGGCTGCTCCGCGCCCGGCGGCGGGCTCGGGCCCACGACGCCCGCGCCCCCCGTGTCCAGCCAGCCCCACCCCGAACCGCTCTGGCCCGCCTGGTCCTCGGTGCCCGGGGCGGCGGTGGGCCGGCAGGAGCCGGCGCCGACACCTCTCAAGAACGCCCCCGAGGTGGGGGCGGAGGGGGTGCAGGGGGTGGATCCGGTCGAGGTGGCGCGCGCCGACCCGCGGATGCGGCCGTACCTCGGGAAGGACTCCATCGAGGCGCCCGGCCGGGCGGGTCTGCGCCCGCCCGTGTACCGGGATCTGACGGGGGACGGGCAGTCGGAGCTGATCGTGGCCGCCGACACGGCCACCGGCCGCTCGGCCCTGAGCGTCTACTCGGTGGTCGACGGCCGGATCGTCTCCGTCCTGTTCACCATCGGCCGGCAGCTGGCGGCCGATGCGATCGGCACGGACCTGCTGGTCCGCATCGCCGCCGACGACGGCTCCGAGCAGGTCGTCCGCTACCACTGGGGCGGCGACCGGATGACGGTCGTCAATGACGAGCGGCGCTTTCGCAAGTCCGGGGCCGGTTGCGACCCCGACGAGACCCCGGCGCCCGACTGCGCCACCACGGACGGGCGGCGCGCACGGTGAGACCCCTGCTGATGCGCGGCCGGCGGCTGCTGCGGGCCCTCGGGCTGCGCTGGAGGATCGCGATCCTGCTCGCCGTCGGCTGCCTGCTCGTCGCGGTCGCCATCGGGATCCTGATCCACGGGGCGCGGGCCCGCCAGATCGGTGACGCGGCCCGGGCGAGCGCCACCGCCCAGCTGATCAGCGTACGGAAGGTGTACGAGCTGACGGGCCGGCTCGACCGCGACAAGGTCGGCGAGGCCGACGCCCGGATCGACTGCCCGCAGCTGCCGGGCCCGCTGCGTGCGGCGGCACTCGCCGGGCAGCGCAGCACCTACCTGGACATGGCCGGTCCGGACCCGGTGGTCTGGGCCGCCCGGCCGATCGGCGGGGACCGCGTGCTGTCCGTACGGCAGTCGCTGGCCGGTGAGCGGGCCGAACTCGCCGAACTGGACCGGCGGCTGGTGGCGTACGGGGCCTCGGTCGTGGCGCTCGCGGCGCTGGGCGGTGCGCTGCTGGCCTCCCGGCTCAGCCGGGACCTGCGCGCGGCGGCGGAGACGGCCCGCCGGATCAGTGCGGGGGAACTGGACGCGCGCATCGGGCCGTCGGGGGTGCCGGGGGCCCGGGACGAGGTCGCCGCACTGTCCTCGGCGGTCGACTCGATGGCGGCCAGCCTGCAGCAGCGGCTGGAGGCGGAGCAGCGGTTCACCGCGGACGTGGCGCACGAGCTGCGGACCCCGCTGACGGGGCTGCACACCGCTGCCGAGCTGCTGCCGCCGGGGCGGCCCACGGAGCTGGTGCGCGACCGGGTCGCGGCGCTGCGGACGCTGACGGAGGACCTGCTGGAGGTGGCCCGGCTCGACGCGAACCGGGAGGAGCCGCAGTGGGAGGCCCACGCGCTGGGGCCGCTGGTGGAGTCGATCACGCGGCGTTCGGGGGTGGCCGCGGAGGTCGTCGGCGGGCGGACGCCGGCCCGGGTGCGCACCGACGTACGGAGGCTGGAGCGGATCCTGGCGAACCTGCTGGCCAATGCCCGGCGGCACGGCGGGGGCCCGGTGACGGTGACGGTGTCGGGGACGACCGTGACGGTACGGGACCACGGGCCCGGTTTCCCGGAGCGGCTGCTGCGGGAGGGGCCGCAGCGGTTCCTGACGGGCGCTCCCGAACGCGGCCAGGGCACGGGGCTGGGGCTGACCATCGCCCTCGGCCAGGCACAGGTCATCGGGGCCCGGGTCACGCTCGCGAACCCGGCCCCCGGGGGTGCCTCGGCCACGGTGGCGCTCCCGCCGGCCTGACGCGGGGAAGACGAAATCACCCGGACGGAGCGGACCGCCCCGATGGCCGCAGGGGCAGGTTTGACCTGCAAAAACGGCGCGCGGGCCGGGCCGGGGAGCCAGACCTGACGGGACATCAGCAGGCGCGCGGCCAGTGGGCCGGGTTTCCTCGGAAACACGACCCCGTGTCTCCAGGAGAGTCCCCATGCGCCGACGTACCGCACACGTGCTCACCGCGAGCGCGCTGACCGCCGTCGCGTTCACCGGGCCGGTGGCCGGTGCGGTCGCCGCCGCGGAGCTCGGCGTGGTGGGCTTCGCGCCCGGGGACTTCTCGCCGCTGGAGGTGTGGCCCAAGTCCGCCGCCCCCGGCGCCACCGTCACTGTGAACACCACCGCCTGCGGCAGTGGCAGCCACGCGGACGGCGATGCCACGACGGTCGGCGGCGGCCGGTTCAAGCTGGTGCCGGGCACCCACAAGGAGGTGGTCGTGGGGCAGTTCCATGTCGCCCACGGCACCCGCCCCGGCACCTATGCCATCGGCGCGACCTGCGCGAACGGCAAGTTCGCCACCGGCGACCTGATCGTCACCGAACGCGGCCCGCAGGGCCACGTCAACACCGGGGTGGGTGGTGGCACGACCACCACCACCGACCCCGCCAAGATCGCGGCGGGAGCGGTCGTACTGGCCGCTGCCGCCGTCGGCGGTACCTGGCTCCTGCGTCGCCGGGCGAGCGGCACGCGGAGCTGACGGACGCCCACCGCGGCTCCGGCCGCGGTCCGACCGGTACCGTCCCCCGTCGCCCGCCCCGCGAGGTCCCCCCCGTTCGCGGGGCCGGGCGACGGCCAGTCACCCCGAAACGGAAACGGAAGCCGAGGGGGTACGCATGGGTGGCGATTTCGGTGGCGCGCGGCGCCGGCTCCCCCGCACCCCCACCGCCCGCCACGGAGGCCTCGTCGCACTCGCCGCGTGCGTCGGCATCTGGCTCGTCACCAGCGGTTCCCGCGAGCCCGTCGGACCGCCGCTGCCCTCCCCCGCCGAGTCACTGACCGCCGCCGGCGCGGTGGGCCCCGGTATCGCCCCGCTCCCCGGTTCGCCGCCGGGCCGGATCCGGATCCCCTCCATCCGGGTCGACGCACCGCTGACCGGGCTCGGGCTGGACGCGCACGGCAGCCTCGAAGTGCCGCCGCCCGACCGGCGCGACCTGGCCGGCTGGTACCGCGACGGCATCACGCCGGGCGCCACCGGCACCGCCGTGATCGCCGGGCACGTGGACGACGCCGCCGGTCCGGGGGTCTTCTACCACCTGGGCGCGTTGCGTCGCGGGGCGTCCATCGAGGTCCCGCGCGCGGACGGCCGTACGGCGGTGTTCACGGTCCACGCGGTCGAGGTCTACGACGCCAAGGCCTTCCCCGACACCCGCGTGTACGGGCCGTCGGCGCGCGCCGAGCTACGGGTGATCACCTGCGGCGGCGGCTTCTCCCCGCGCACCGGCTACCGCGGCAACGTGGTCGTCTTCGCGCACCTCACCGGGACGTACTAGGGGGTCCTTGCCCGTCCCTTTCGGAGGGTCAGCCCCACTGCTCCAGGCCCAGCTTGACCACCAGCGCGCCCACCACGGTCAGCAGCACGCCGCGGACGAAGCCGCTGCCCTTCTTGAGGGCCATCCTCGCTCCGATCATGCCGCCGGCCAGGTTGAACACCGCCATCAGCGCGGCCAGCTGCCACAGCACCATGCCCTGGTAGGCGAACATCGCGAGCGCCCCGGCGTTGGTGCAGCAGTTCACGATCTTGGCGGTGGCGGAGGCCGTGACCAGGTCGAGGTGGAGCAGCGCCGTGAGCGCGAGCACCAGGAAGGTGCCGGTACCTGGCCCGATGAGGCCGTCGTAGAAGCCGATGCCGAGGCCCGCGAGGCCGATCGCGAGCAGCACCCGCTTGCGGCTGACGGGTTCGGTCGAGGGGGCGGTGCCGAAGCCCGGCTTGAAGATCACGACGCCCGCGACGATCACGAGCACCCCCATGATCAGCGGGCGGAGCGCGTCCTTGCTGATGCCGCCGGCGAGCGCGGCGCCGCCCATCGATCCGGCGAGCGCGGCCAGGCCGATGCGGACGGCCAGCTTGACGTTCACCGGGGCCTTGCGGACGTACGTCACGGCCGCCCCGGCGGTGCCGACGATGGCCACGGCCTTGTTGGTACCGAGGACGGTGGCGGGGTGGGCATGGGGCAGACCGAGCAGGAGCGCGGGCAGGAGCAGCAGGCCACCGCCGCCCACCACCGCATCGATCCAGCCGGCGGCCGCCGCGGCCACGCACAGGACGACGATCATGGTCGTTGATATGTCAGGCACGACCCGACCCTATGGACCTGTCGGGTGCAGTGACCATCAATCTCCGGAAACTTGCGCAAAGGTTGAGGTTTGCCGGGCCGGGACCCGGTCCGGCGCGACCGGGGCCGCCGGGTCCACGGCCGCCGTCAGCACGCTCGCGGCCAGCACACTGGCCGCCCCCAGCCCCGCCGCCAGCCGCCGCGCGGGCGGTACGGAGGCCAGCGCGGCGAGCGCGACCCGCACCGGCGAGGGGCGGCGCGGCTTGCGGTGCCGGGCCGTCGTCGCCGGCCCCCCGGAGCCGACGGGTACGGAGAGGGCGACGTGCAGCGGGTGACGCATGGGGCGGTGACTCCTCGGGGAACGCACGGAACGCGGGGACAGCCGGGACAGCGGGAAGAGAGCGGGAGCGCGGGCAGCGGGAGCGCGGGCAGCGGGAGCGCGGCTCAGAAGCTGAAGCACTCGCAGTGGATACGGCCGGCCGGCACCCCGGCCCGCAGCAGCGCGGCCCGGGTCGCCTCGGCCATCCCCGGCGGCCCGCACAGGTACACGTCGTGCTCGGCCAGGTCCGGCACCAGCGCGTCCAGCGCCTGCGGGGCCAGCGGATCGTAGGCGGCGCCGGACGGCCCGAGCAGATAGTGCAGACCGGCCTGCCGCTCGGCGGCGATGGCCTCCAGCTCCGCCCGCAGGACCAGGTGCTCCTCGGCCCCGGCCCGGTAGAGCAGGGTGATGTCCCCGGGACCGCCGGGCAGCGTCTCGAACAGGGCCCGCATCGGGGTGATCCCGACCCCGCCCGCGATCAGCAGCACCTTGGGCCGGGTCCGCCGGGCGGCGGTGAGCGCGCCGAACGGCCCGGTGGCCAGCACCCGCGTCCCGGGGCGCAGCCGCCGGATCCGGCGGGAGTGGCCGCCGAGCCCCTTGACCGTGATCCGCAGGGCGTTCCCGCGGACCGGCGCGGACAGCGAGAACGGCAGGGCGGTGTGCCACAGCCGCCGCTGGAGGAACCGCCAGCGCAGGAACTGCCCCGGCTCCGCCCGCAGCTCGGCCAGGTGCTGCCCGTACATGACGACGGAGACCACCCCCGGCCCCTCGACCCGGACGTCCGCCACCCGCAGCGCGTGCCGCAGGGCCTGCCGTACGGGAACCACGGCGCGGTACCAGACCAGCAGTACGGCGACGACGGTGTGGGCGAGCGCCCAGAACCAGCCGGCCGCGGCCAGATCGGGCCCGGCGAGCTGGTGCCCGAAGGCGAGGGCGGCGGCGAAGTACACGAGCAGGTGCACCCCGCGCCAGGTTTCGTGCGGCACCCGGCGGCGTACCGCCCGGGCGGAGGTCACGCCGACCGCGGCCAGCAGGACGGTCCCGGCCGCGGCGGCGGCGAGCGCGGGGTAGCCGAGCAGCTCCCGGACGGCGGAGAGCACGTCGGTCCCCTCGTGCACGGCGTAACCGAGCAGGGCGAAGAGGCCGTGCCCGAAGACGAGGAGCAGGACGTACCGGCCGCCGAAGGCGTGCCAGCGGGCGAGGCGGTCGGCGCCGACCCCGTGCTCCACGGCCGGAACCCGGGCCATCAGGAAGAGCAGCACCAGCACCCCGTAGCCGGCGAGCAGACCGGACAGGTGCGCGGCGGTGGCGAACAGCGCGTCGGGCCGGGCCGAGGGCCGCACCTGCACCGCCCAGAGCAGGACCACCACCCCCGCCCCGCCCAGCATCCCGCCCCTCACCCGCACCGCCGCATCTCGCATACGGAGCACGCTAAGGGCCCCGACGGCGGCCCCGATGATCCTTAAGCCGGCCTTGAGGAAGGCCTCACCGACCCTTAACCCGGGCGCTGAGGTCGGCGTTCCGTCCGGGTAACAGGGGCGATGCCGAGGGGAAACAGCGGCCGCGCACGCTCGTGGCATGACCTCGGACCAGCGTGTGGTGGTGATCGGCGGCGGCCTCGCGGGCCTGCGGCTCGCGCAGCGGCTCGGCCCGGCCGCGGCCGTGACCGTCCTCGGCGAGGAGACCCGCGCGCCGTACAACCGGGTCCTGCTCGCGGAGGTCCTCGCGGGCCGGTACGCGCCGGAGGTGACGGCCCTGCCGGCGCCCGGCCCGGCCCTGCGCCGGGGCGTCCGCGCGGTACGGATCGACCGCACCGACCGGACCGTGCTGTGCGACGACGGCACGGTGGCGCAGTACGACACGCTGGTGCTGGCCACGGGCTCGAACGCGGTGCTCCCGCCGCTGCGCGGGCTGTTCGAGCCGCAGGGCCGGGACCTCCCGGACGGGGTCCACGCGTTCCGCACGATGGACGACTGCCTCGCACTCTCGGCGGCGCTGCGCCCCGGGGTGCGGGCGGTGGTGATCGGCGGCGGCCTGCTGGGCGTCTCCGCGGCCCGTGCGCTCGCCGCGCGGGGCGCGCAGGTGGTCCTGGCGCAACAGGGCGAGCGCCTGATGGAACGCCAACTGGACGCCGAGGCCTCCGCCCTGCTGCACACCCACCTGACCTCACTCGGTGTCGAGATCCACACGGAATGCCGGGTCCGCGGCCTGCGGATCCAGCCCACCGGGGGTCCGGGGGCGGCGCCCCCGGCTGGGCAGGCGCCCCCGGCTGGGCAGGCGCGCCCGGCTGGGCAGGCGCCCCCGGCTGGGCAGGCGCCCCCGGCTGGGCAGGCGCCCCCGGCTGGGCAGGCGCGCCCGGCTGGGCAGGCGCGCCCGGCTGGGCAGGCGCGCCCGGCCACGCGGGGAGGCACCCGCAAGGTCACGGGGGTCGAGCTCGCCGACGGCTACCGGCTGGAGGCCGATCTCGTCGTGCTCGCCTGCGGCGTCCGCCCTCGCACCGGCCTCGCCCGGGCCGCCGGCCTCGACGTCCGCACCGGCATCGTGGTCGACGACCACCTCCGCACGGGCGACCCGCACATCCACGCCATCGGCGACTGCGCCGAGCACGCCGGCCAGGTGTACGGCCTCGCCGGCGCCGCCCTGGAGCAGGCCGACGTCCTGGCGGCGGTCCTCACCGGCGGGCCCGCCACCTACACCGGCACCCGCGCCCTCACCCGCCTCACCCTCGGCGGAGCCGAGAACGCCTCCCTGGACCTCGCCGCCTTCGGCGAGACCACCGCCCTGCCCGGCGACGACGTGGTCCGCCTCGCCGACGCCACCCGCCGGACCTACCGGAAGGTCGTCCTGCGGGGCGACCGCCTCGTCGGCGGGGTGCTGCTCGGCGAGCTCTCCACGGTGGGGGCGCTCGCCCGCACCTGGGAGGGCGGGGAGGCACCGCACGACCTGTTCCACCTGCTCACCGACGACGGAGGCCACTGACATGTCCGAGCCCTTGCCCACGATCGTGCTCATCGGGCACGGCATGGTCGGCCAGCGCTACCTCGAAGCGCTCGCCGAGCGGGGAGCCACGGCCACCCACCGGATCACGGTGCTCTGCGAGGAGCCCCGGCCCGCCTACGACCGCGTGCACCTGACCTCGTACTTCTCCGGGAGCACCGCCGAGGACCTGTCCATGACCCCCGCCGGGTTCATGGAGCAGCACGGCATCGACCTGCACCTCGACGACCCCGCCGAGCACATCGACCGGGGCGCCCGTACCGTCACCTCCCGCTCCGGGCGGGTGTTCCCGTACGACGTCCTGGTGCTGGCCACCGGCAGCTATCCCTTCGTACCGCCGGTCCCCGGCAAGGACGCCCCCGGCTGCTTCGTCTACCGCACCATCGAGGACCTCCTCGCGATCGAGGAGTACGCGAAGAGCCGCAGCTGCGGCGCGGTCGTCGGCGGCGGCCTGCTCGGGCTGGAGGCCGCCGGGGCGCTCCAGGGGCTGGGACTGGCCACCCGTGTCGTCGAGTTCGCCCCGCGCCTGATGCCCGTACAGGTGGACGAGGGCGGCGGCGCGGCGCTGCTGCGCACCATCGAGTCCATGGGACTGACCGTGCACACCGGGGTCGGCACGCAGGAGGTGGTGGTCGGCGAGGACGGCCACGTCAGCGGAATGCGGCTCTCCGACGGCTCCACCGTCGACACCGATCTCGTGGTCTTCTCCGCCGGGGTCCGCCCCCGCGACCAACTGGCCCGCGATGCCGGGCTGGACGTCGGCGAGCGCGGCGGAATCGCGGTCGACGCCCGCTGCCTGACCTCCGACCCGCACGTCTACGCCATCGGCGAGTGCGCCCTCGCCGTCGACGGCCGCGTCTACGGGCTGGTCGCCCCCGGCTACGAGATGGCCGAGACCGCCGCCGACGATCTGCTGGGCCGTGCGAAGGAGTTCACCGGAGCCGACCTCTCCACCAAGCTCAAGCTGCTCGGCGTGGATGTGGCCTCCTTCGGCGACGCCCACGGCACCACCCCGGACAGCCTGGACGTCGTCTGGTCCGACTCCCGCTCCGGCGTCTACAAGAAGCTGGTCGTCTCGCCCGACGGGGTCCTCCTCGGCGGGGTGCTGGTCGGCGACGCGGACTCGTACGGGCTGCTGCGCCCGCTCACCGGCAGCGTCCCGCCCGTCTCCCCCGAGCAGCTGGTACTGCCCGCCGGGGTCGGCTCCCCGGTCGCGCTCGGCCCCTCCGCGCTCCCCGACCACGCGGTGATCTGCTCCTGCCACAACGTCACCAAGAAGGCCATCGCCGCCTGCGCCACCCTCGCCGAGGTCAAGAAGTGCACCAAGGCGGGCACCGGCTGCGGCAGCTGCGTCAAGGTGATCGGGCAGCTGCTGCCGGCCGCGACCGAGCAGGGGCTGTGCGGGTGCTTCCCCTTCACCCGGGCCGAGCTCTACGAGATCGTCCGCACCCGCCGGCTGACCTCGTACGAGGAGCTGCTCGACGGCCACGGCCGGCCGGAGGCCCGGGGCGGCGACGGCTGCGAGGTCTGCAAGCCCACCGTCGGCTCGATCATCGCCTCGCTCGCCCCGACCCTCGGCGCGAGCGGCTACGTCCTGGACGGGGAGCAGGCCGCCCTCCAGGACACCAACGACCACTTCCTGGCGAACATGCAGCGCAACGGCTCGTACTCGGTCGTCCCGCGCATCCCCGGCGGTGAGATCACCCCCGACAAACTGATCGTGATCGGCGAGGTGGCCCGCGATTTCGGCCTCTACACGAAGATCACCGGCGGGCAGCGGATCGACCTCTTCGGAGCGAGCGTGGACCAGCTCCCGCGGATCTGGGCGCGGCTCGTCGACGCCGGCTTCGAGTCCGGGCACGCGTACGGGAAGGCCCTGCGCACGGTGAAGTCCTGCGTGGGGCAGACCTGGTGCCGCTACGGGGTCCAGGACAGCGTCCGGATGGCCATCGACCTGGAGCTTCGCTACCGGGGGCTGCGCTCCCCGCACAAGCTGAAGTCGGCGGTCTCCGGCTGCGCCCGCGAGTGCGCGGAGGCACAGAGCAAGGACTTCGGGGTCATCGCGACGGCGAATGGCTGGAACCTGTACGTCGGCGGCAACGGCGGGGCCACCCCGCGCCACGCCGACCTGCTGGCCCAGGACCTGTCGGACGCGGAACTGGTCCGGCTGATCGACCGGTTCCTGATGTTCTACATCCGCACCGCCGACCGGCTGGAGCGGACCTCGACCTGGCTGGAGCGGCTGGAAGGGGGCCTGGCCCACCTGCGGGACGTGGTCGTGCACGACTCGCTCGGGCTGTGCGCGGAGCTGGAGGCCCTGATGGCCGACCACGTGGCGGCCTACCGGGACGAATGGGCCGAGACGCTCCAGGATCCGGAGCGGCTGCGCCGGTTCGTGTCCTTCGTCAACGCGCCGGGCGCCCCCGACCCGACGGTGAAGTTCGTCCCCGAGCGTGACCAGGTCAAGCCCGACCTGGCCGTCCTGACCATAGGAGGAGCCGTCCGATGACCGTGGAACTGCAGGTTGCGCAGGGCTGGCTGACGGTGTGCGAGCTGTCCTCGCTGATCCCCGGGCGCGGGGTCGCGGCGCTGCTGCCGGACGGCAGCCAGGCCGCGGTGTTCCTCGACCGCGCGGGGCGCCCGTACGCGATCGGCAACCAGGACCCCTTCACCGGGGCGCACGTGCTCTCGCGCGGGCTGGTGGGGACGGCGGGGGGCCGGCCCTTCGTGGCCTCCCCGCTGCTCAAGCAGCGCTTCGACCTGGAGTCGGGGCGCTGCCTGGACGACGAGGAGACGGCGGTGCGGACCTACCCGGTGCGGACCGCCGCGACCTCGTGACCGCGGGTGGCGGTGTCGTCGTCAGCTCTGGACCATCGACGGGTCCATCCACATGATCTCCCAGGTGTGACCGTCCAGGTCGTCGAAGGCGCGGCCGTACATGACGCCGTGGTCCTGGGCGGGACGGGGTTCGGTGGCGCCGGCGGCCAGGGCCCCGTCCACCAGCTCGTCGACCGCGGTGCGGCTCTCGGCGCTCAGACAGATCAGCACCTCGGACGTCTTCGTCGCGTCCGCGATCTCCTTGTGGGTGAAGTCCTTGTAGCGGTCCTCGGCGAGGAGCATGGCCACGATGGTGTCGCTGATGACCATCGAGGCGCAGTTCTCGTCGGTGAACTGGGCGTTGAAGGAGTAGCCCAGCTTGCTCCAGAACGCCTTGCTGGCCTCCAGGTCCTTGACCGGCAGGTTGACGAAGATCATGGTGGCGGACATCGGGGTCTCTCTTCTCTCGCGCGGTGTTTTCGAGAGGTAGACCGCGGGTCCCCGGGAAACTCATCGCTCCCCGCAAACTTTTTTCCCTTTTTCTTTCCGGACCGCGAAACCGCAGGTCGGGCGGGCGCCACCGGGCGCAGCTCCACCGTCCTCCCCACGCGTCCTCCCCGGCCCCACGACGCGGCGCCGCCGAAGGATTGACCCCCGAGCGGTCGCTCGTGCGTCATGAGGAGTTGGCGCCACGTCAACTGGCGCCTCCTAGGTTCCTCGACGCGTGCGACCCCGCGTCCGACCGGCCGCGGGGCCTTCCTCCCACAGGAGTGACCGTGGAACGTCGTACCTTCCTGCGTGGTGCGGTGATCGGTTCGTCTGCTGCCGCCTTCGGCGGCACGTTGATGCACGGGGCCGCCTACGCCGCCCCCGCCCAGCCCGGAGCCGGTCCCTACGGGGCGCTCGGCGCGGCCGACGCCAACGGCATCATGCTCCCCAGCGGCTTCACCAGCCGGGTCATCGCCCGCTCGGGCCAGACCGTGAGCGGCACCTCGTACACCTGGCACAGCGCCCCCGACGGCGGGGCGTGTTTCGTCGACGGCTCGGGCTGGATCTACGTCTCCAACTCGGAGATCAACCCTTCCGGCGGCGCGAGCGCCGTGCGGTTCAACTCCTCCGGCACCGTCATCGGCGCCCACCGGATCCTCTCCGACACCCGGCAGAACTGCGCGGGCGGCAAGACCCCCTGGAACACCTGGCTGTCCTGCGAGGAGGTCGACCGCGGCTTCGTCTACGAGACCGACCCGTACGGGGTGAACGCGGCCGTCCAGCGCCCGGCGATGGGTCGCTTCAAGCACGAGGCGGCCGCCGCCGACCCCGTGCGGAAGGTCATCTACCTGACCGAGGACGAGACGAGCGGCTGCTTCTACCGGTTCGTCCCGACCACCTGGGGCAACCTCTCCTCCGGCACCCTCCAGGTGCTGAAGGCGGGCACCGCCACCTCCGGCTCCTTCACCTGGGCCAATGTCCCCGACCCGGACGGCTCGCCGACCGCGACCCGCAGCCAGGTGTCCGGTTCGAAGAAGTTCAACGGCGGCGAGGGCTGCCACTACGCGAACGACACCGTCTGGTTCACCACCAAGGGCGACAACCGGGTCTGGCAGCTCAACCTCACGAACAACACGTACGAGCTGGCCTACGACGACTCGCTCGTGCCCGGCGGAGCGGCCCCGCTGACCGGCGTGGACAACGTCACCGGGTCCTCGTTCGGCGACCTGTACGTGGCCGAGGACGGCGGCAACATGGAGATCTGCGTGATCACCCCGGACGACGTGGTCGCGCCCTTCCTGCGGATCACCGGCCAGTCCTCCTCGGAGATCACCGGCCCGGCCTTCTCGCCCGCCGGCAACCGCCTCTACTTCTCCAGCCAGCGCGGCACGAGCGGCAGCTCGTCCGGCGGCATCACCTACGAGGTAACAGGACCCTTCCGCACCTGACCGCCCCTCCAGCCCCGCCGGCGTTTGAGGCGCGGGGGTTCGGGGGCAGCGCCCCCGCAGCGGCGCCGCACCCGCACGACCGACCGCGCCCCGACGGGTACGAACCCCGCCGGGGCGCGGCCCCGTTCACGACGCGACGGCCCCACCCTTCAGCAGCGCAGCCCCCAGCGGCGTCACGGTGTGCAGCACCGCGTTCCCCCGCCGCAGCGTGGTCACCAGCCCCGCCTCCCGCATCACGCAGGCGTGCTGGCTCGCCGAGGCCAGCGAGACCCCGGCCCGGCGGGCCAGCTCGCTGGTGGTCGCGCCGTCCCCTATGGCCCGCAGCACCACCGAGCGGGTGTGCCCGACCAGCTTGCCCAGCGTGCGCTGGCGCTGCTCCTCCACGGGCCGGGCCGACTCGCCCCCCGCGGGCGCCGAGGCCAGCTGCGCCGCGGCCGGGTAGACCAGCACCGGCGGCAGCTCCGGATCGTGCAGGGTCACCGCCGTGCGCCGGCAGAAGAAGGACGGCTGGAGCAGCAGCCCGCGCCCCCGCAGCCGTACGTCACGGTCCACCGGGTAGTCGCACTCGAGCACCGGCGCCCGCCAGCGCAGCATCGGCGGCAGCGAGGACAGCAGTTCGTCCGCGCCCCCGTCCAGCAGGGCCCGGCCGCGCGCGGCCCGCTCGGCCTCGATCTGGGCCTGGATGTGCGTCCAGTACGGCTCCACGGCCGCCCGGTGGTAGGCGCGCAGTTCTCCCATGAGCCGCGGCAGCTGTTTGCCGCCCTCGTCGTCCATGAACTCCCGGAGCCGCGGCGCCATCGGCGCACCGGCGCCCAGCAGCTGCAGCTCGCGCCGCATGCGCTCGGGACGGATCCCGCGCAGCGCGTCGAGGCCCACGTCCCACCCGTACTGCCCCTCCACAGGGGTCAGGAAATCGGGGAAATAACCACGACTCGGTATGAGCATACCGAGCGTACGTGTTTCACTATTCAACCTGCTCCGGGTTTCCGTACGCCATTCACCGAACAACCGGGCATCGCGCCGGTCTCTTAAGCGGTGAAAGCTCAGAATCGTTTCCCACAACGCATCGGGACGCCCTGCCATCCGTACGCGTGCCAGGTCCACTCCAGTGAAATGGATACGCAGCACCGAACCCCCACCTGTGCAACCGCAATCCCCCCGCTCCATGAGTATGCACGCCGTCACACGTGGTCACCACGCCCTTTCGGCCACAGTTGAAACCCCTTTCGGCAGGGGCGTGACAACCGAAATCCTGTACTCCGCCGGGCACACTCCGGTGCGACCGAAACGCTCCGCGAAGGCCGTGGGGGGCTTTGCGGGGCCTGGCGGTCGGTCGCACCGGGAAGCGCCGACGTGCCCGGCAGAATGACAGCGGCGGTGGACGGGTGGGGATCCGTCCACCGCCTGCTGGCGTAAAGATTTGTTGAACAACAAAAATAGGCGCGCCCGCCCCCGGGCAGTCAGGGAACCCGGGGACAGGCGCGGTCTATGGGGCCCTTGGCGGCCCAGGGGTCAGCGGCTGTCGCTGCCCTTCGCCTCGGCGGCCGCACGGCCGGCCTCCAGGCGCGCCACCGGAATCCGGAAGGGCGAGCAGGAGACGTAGTCGAGGCCCACCTCGTGGAAGAAGTGGACGGACTCGGGGTCGCCGCCGTGCTCGCCGCAGACGCCGAGCTTGAGGTCGGGGCGGGTGGCCCGGCCCTGCTTGACCGCGTGGCGGACGAGGGAGCCGACGCCGTCCTTGTCGATGGTCTCGAAGGGCGAGACCCCGAAGATGCCCTTCTCCAGGTAGGCGGTGAAGAAGCTGGCCTCGACGTCGTCGCGGGAGAAGCCCCACACCGTCTGGGTCAGGTCGTTCGTGCCGAAGGAGAAGAACTGCGCGGCCTCGGCGATCTGGGCGGCCGTCAGGGCGGCGCGCGGCAGCTCGATCATCGTGCCGATGGTCAGCTTGAGGTTGGTGCCGGTGGCCGCCTCGACCTCGGCGATGACCGCGTCGGCCTCGTCGCGGACGATCTCCAGCTCCTGGACGGTGCCGACGAGCGGGACCATGATCTCGGCGCGCGGGTCGCCCTTGGCGTTCTTGCGCTCGGCCGCGGCCTCGGCGATCGCCCGGACCTGCATCTTGAACAGACCGGGGATGACCAGACCCAGGCGGACACCGCGCAGACCCAGCATCGGGTTCTGCTCGTGCAGCTTGTGGACGGCCTGGAGCAGGCGCAGGTCGTTCTCGTTGTGGTCCTTGCGGGACTCGGCGAGGGCGACGCGCACGGACAGCTCGGTGATGTCGGGCAGGAACTCGTGCAGCGGCGGGTCCAGGAGGCGGACGGTGACGGGCAGGCCGTCCATCGCCTCGAACAGCTCGACGAAGTCCTTCTTCTGCAGCGGCAGGAGGGCACTGAGTGCCTCCTCGCGCTCTTCGTCGGTGTCCGCGAGGATCAGTCGCTCCACCAGTTCACGACGCTCGCCGAGGAACATGTGCTCGGTGCGGCACAGGCCGATGCCCTGGGCGCCGAAGCGGCGTGCGCGCAGCGCGTCCTCGGCGTTGTCGGCGTTGGCCCGTACGCGCAGCCGGCGGACGCGGTCCGCGTACGCCATGATCCGGTGGACGGCGGCGACGAGCTCGTCGGCGTCGTCGGCACCGGCGTGCATCCGGCCCTCGAAGTACTCGACGACCGGGGACGGTACGACGGGTACCTCACCGAGGTAGACCTTGCCGGTGGAGCCGTCGATGGAGACGACGTCGCCCTCTTCGATGACCGTCTCGCCGACCGTCATGCGGCGGCGCTTGGTGTCGACGTCGAGCTCCTCGGCGCCGCAGACACAGGTCTTGCCCATGCCGCGGGCGACGACGGCGGCGTGCGAGGTCTTGCCGCCGCGCGAGGTCAGGATGCCCTCGGAGGCGATCATGCCGTCCAGGTCGTCCGGGTTGGTCTCGCGGCGGATCAGGATGACCTTCTCGCCGGAGCGCGACCACTTGACGGCCGTGTACGAGTCGAAGACGGCCTTGCCGACCGCCGCGCCCGGGGAGGCGGCGATACCGCGGCCGAGCAGCTCGGTCTTCGCGTCCTCGTCGAAGCGCGGGAACATCAGCTGCGCGAGCTGGTGGCCGGTGACCCGCTGGAGGGCCTCGGCCTCGTCGATCAGGCCCTGGTCCACGAGCTGGGTGGCGATGCGGAAGGCCGCGCCCGCGGTGCGCTTGCCGACGCGGGTCTGGAGCATCCACAGCTGGCCGCGCTCGATGGTGAACTCGATGTCGCAGAGATCCTTGTAGTGGGTCTCCAGCGTCTCCATGATCGTCATGAGCTGGTCGTACGAGACCTTGTCGATGGCCTCGAGGTCCGCGAGCGGCACGGTGTTGCGGATGCCCGCGACGACGTCCTCGCCCTGGGCGTTCTGCAGGTAGTCGCCGTAGACGCCCTGGTGGCCGCTGGCCGGGTCACGGGTGAAGGCGACGCCGGTGCCGGAGTCGGGGCCCAGGTTGCCGAAGACCATGGAGCAGATGTTGACCGCGGTGCCCAGGTCGCTCGGGATGCGCTCCTGGCGGCGGTAGAGCTTGGCGCGGTCGGTGTTCCACGAGTTGAAGACGGCCTCGACGGCGAGGTCGAGCTGCTCGCGGGCGTCCTGCGGGAACTCGCGGCCGGCCTGCTTGGCGACGATCTTCTTGAAGCGGGTGACCAGCTTCTTCAGGTCGGCGGCGTCGAGGTCGGTGTCGACGGTGACCTTCTTGGCGGCCTTGGCCTCGTCGAGGGCGTCCTCGAAGAGCTCGCCGTCGACGTCCAGGACGGTCTTGCCGAACATCTGGATGAGGCGGCGGTACGAGTCCCACGCGAAGCGCTCGTTGCCGGCCTGGGAGGCGAGGCCCTTCACGGACGCGTCGGAGAGGCCGATGTTGAGGACGGTGTCCATCATGCCGGGCATCGAGAACTTCGCACCGGAACGCACGGAGACCAGCAGCGGGTCGTCCGACTGCCCGAGCTTCTTGCCCATCTTCGTCTCGAGGGCCTCAAGGTGGGCGCTGACCTCTTCGCGCAGGGCGGCCGGGGCCGTACCGCTGTCGAGGTAGACCTTGCAGGCCTCGGTGGTGATGGTGAAGCCGGGAGGGACCGGCAGACCCAGGTTGGTCATCTCGGCGAGGTTGGCTCCCTTGCCGCCGAGAAGGTCCTTGAGGTCCCGGTTGCCCTCGGTGAAGTCGTAGACGAACTTCTGATCTTTGTTTTCCGACACGGGTCTCGACTCCTCGAGGCTCGGTGGCTGCCCTGACGGCCAGGAACATACCCAGATCGAAGGCTTCTGGGTACGTCCACTTGGTCGTCATACGGCTGTAACCACCCGTGCGCCAGCAGATCGAAAGTAACTCATGGGTAATCAGAAAGCCGGATCAGCGTTCACATCCCGAAGGATGAGGGGGCCCCTGAGGCCTGATCACGCTCGGATGAGCGATCATCGATACATTTGTGTTCAAGTGTTGAACGCACAAAGGGTGGCACCCAGTGCCACCCTTTGAAAGTCTTACCCGTGATTTAGCTGCTCATCTGAGCGAAACCCTTCCCATGCGTGGCGTATATCACGCGCCACGGAGGGCGATTTGTCAGCCTCCGGAGGTGTCCAGTTCTGCGTCCTCGCTCACGCCCGCGCAGTCGTACGGGTCCTTCAGCCAGCCGTCCGGCAGGACAACTCGGTTGTTTCCGGACGTCCGACCACGCGGGCCGTCGGCGCTCTCGGGCCACGCCTGGTCCAGGTCGAGCTCGCTCAGATGAGCGTCCAGTTCGGCGAGGGAAGAGGTGACCGCGAGCTTCTGCCGCATCTCGGAGCCCACCGCGAAGCCCTTGAGGTACCAGGCCACGTGCTTACGGAAGTCGATCACCCCGCGCGCCTCGTCGCCGATCCACTCCCCCAGCAGCTGCGCGTGGCGGTGCATGCTCGCCGCGACCTCGCGCAGGGTGGGCTTGTGGAAGTCCTCGGGCCGTCCTTCGAAGGCCGCCACCAGGTCGTTGAACAGCCACGGCCGCCCCAGGCAGCCGCGGCCCACGACCACGCCGTCGCAGCCGGTCTCGCGGACCATGCGCAGCGCGTCCTCCGCGCACCAGATGTCGCCGTTGCCGAGCACCGGGATCTCCGGCACGTGCTCCTTGAGCCGCGCGATGGCGTCCCAGTCGGCGGTGCCGCCGTAGTGCTGGGCGGTGGTCCGGCCGTGCAGGGCTATGGCGGTGACCCCCTCCTCGACGGCGATCCGGCCCGCGTCGAGGTAGGTGAGGTGCTCGTCGTTGATGCCCTTGCGCATCTTCATGGTGACCGGCAGGTCGCCGGCCCCGGCGACCGCCTCGCGCAGGATCGCCCGGAGCAGGTTGCGCTTGTAGGGCAGGGCCGATCCGCCGCCCTTGCGGGTGACCTTGGGGACCGGGCAGCCGAAGTTGAGGTCGATGTGGTCGGCGCGGTCCTCTTCGACGATCATGCGGACCGCCTTGCCGACCGTGACCGGGTCCACCCCGTACAGCTGAATCGAGCGGGGCTTCTCGGACTCGTCGAAGTGGATCAGCTGCATGGTCTTCTCGTTGCGCTCGACCAGGGCGCGGGTCGTGATCATCTCGCTCACGAACAGCCCCTTGCCGCCCGAGAACTCCCGGCAGAGGGTACGGAACGGGGCATTGGTGATACCGGCCATGGGCGCGAGCACCACCGGGGGCGTCACGGTGTGCGGGCCGATCGCGAGGGGCGGAGGGAGCGTGGTCATCCGCCCATTGTCCCGCATGCCGAGGGGGTGGGGCGGACGTAGCATCGGCGCATGATCGAGCCGAGTCCCCGGCAGCGCGTGCTCGTCCTGGCGATCTGCTGCATGAGCCTGCTGATCGTCAGCCTCGACAACACCGTGCTCAACGTCGCCCTGCCCTCGATGCGCCGCGACCTGGACGCCTCGGTCTCGGGGCTGCAGTGGAGCATCGACGCCTACACCCTGGTCCTGGCCTCGCTGCTGATGCTCGCGGGGTCCACCGCCGACCGGATCGGCCGCCGCAAGGTGTTCGTGGCCGGCCTGGTGGCCTTCACCGTCGGCTCCCTGCTCTGTTCGCTCGCCCCCAGCCTCGACTGGCTGATCGTCTTCCGCATGGTGCAGGCCGTGGGCGGTGCGATGCTCAACCCGGTGGCGATGTCGATCATCACCAACACCTTCACCGATCCTGCCGAACGGGCCCGGGCCATCGGTGTGTGGGGGGCGGTCGGGGGCATCTCCATGGCGGCGGGCCCGCTGATCGGCGGCGTCCTCGTCGACTCCGTGGGCTGGCGTTCGATCTTCCTGATCAACCTGCCGATCGGGCTGGCGGCGCTGGCACTGACCCTGCGGCACATCCAGGAGTCCCGGGCGGCCCGGCCTCGGCGCCCGGACCCGCTGGGCCAGGTGCTGGTCATCGCCCTGCTGGGCAGCCTGACGTACGGGATCATCGAGGCTCCGGCCGCCGGCTGGCGCTCGCCACTGATCATGGGGTGCGCGGTGGTGGCGGTCGCCTCGTTCGTGGGGCTGCTGATCCACGAGCCCCGCTGCAAGGAACCGCTCATCGATCTCCGGTTCTTCCGCAGCGCCCCCTTCAGCGGAGCGACGGTGATCGCGATCAGCGCGTTCGCCGGGCTGGCCGGTTTCCTGTTCCTGAACACGCTGTACCTCCAGGACGTGCGCGGGCTGAGCGCCCTGCACGCCGGGCTGTACATGCTGCCGATGGCCGGCCTGACCGTCCTGTTCGCCCCGCTGGCCGGGCGGCTGGTGGGCAGCCGCGGACCGCGGATCTGCCTGCTGATCGCGGGGGTGTCGATGGCGGCGAGCGGACTGCTGTTCGCCCTGTTCGAGGCCGAGACGTCGAACCCGCTGCTGTTCACCGGGTACATGCTGTTCGGGCTCGGCTTCGGCATGGTGAACGCGCCGATCACCAATACGGCGGTGTCCGGGATGCCGCGCTCCCAGGCGGGCGTCGCGGCAGCCATCGCCTCCACCAGCCGGCAGACCGGCGGCACCCTGGGCGTCGCGGTGATCGGCTCCGTGCTGGCGGCCGGGCTGGCGAACGGCTCCGACTTCTCGGGGGCGGCCCAGCCGGCGTGGTGGATCATCACGCTCTGCGGGCTGGTGGTCCTGGTCGTGGGCGCGGCGACGAGCGGCACCTGGGCCCGCGGGACGGCGGAACGGACCGCCCGCACCCTGGAGGAGCAGGTGGGGCAGACCGCAGTGACGGGTTCCCCGCGCGGCTAGAAGGTGTCCGTACGGGCGGCTACTCGCCGCACTCGAAGTCCTCGGCCGAGGTGTTGACCCGGTCGAGGAGGCCGCGCAGGAGCTCGCGCTCGGCGGCCGAGAGGCCCGCGAAGATGCCGCTCTCGACCTCGTCGAGGGCGGTGTTCGTCTTGTGGAGGGCGGCTTCCCCGGCGTCGGTGATGGCCACGTTGTGACGGCGGCGGTCGGCCGGGTCCCGGCGGCGCTCGGCCAGCCCCTCGCCCTCCAGGTCGTTCAGGATTCCGACGAGCACGCTGGGGTCCACCTCCAGGCGCTCGGCGAGCGCCCGCTGGCCCATGGGGCCGCCCTCCAGGTGCATCAGTGTCATCGCGTGCCGCGGGGTGAGCCCGGCCGCGCCCAGCGCCCGCTTCATCCGGGTCTGGGTGACCGAGCCGTGCCAGGCGAGCAGCAGGCCCAGCCGCTGCGGGGGGTGCGGTCCGTCCTGAGCTGCCGTCATGGTCCACATCGTAGCAATCAGGAAATGGTTGCGAGGGGCATATCGTTGATGCTATTCAATGGTTTCACAGCATCGACCGTTGGAGATCTCCATGTTCATCGCCTACGCCGTCGTCGGCGTCCTGCTCGCGCTCACCCTCGCCGCCTCGGCCACCTTCACCCTCCGGCGCAACGACCAGATCGTGGCGAACATGCAGAAGGTCCGGGTGCCGGACTCATGGCTGCCACGCCTGGCCGCCCTCAAGGCCGCGGGCGCGATCGGCCTGGTGGCAGGCCTGTGGGTGACTCCGCTCGGAGTGGCCGCCGCCGTCGGCGTGACCCTCTACTTCATCGGCGCGGTGATCGCCCACCTCCGCGCCAAGGACTACGAGCTCGCGCCGGCGGCCGTCCTCACCCTGGTCGCGGCGGCCGCGCTGGCCCTGCGGATCCTCGCCTGACACTGACGAGTGACAGATATTGAAATCTGTCACTCGTCATGTCATTCTCGTTGCATGACGAAGAACGAGAACGCTTCCGACCCGACCACCACCGCACGGCGCGCCCTCGGCAGCACCGGCCCCACCGTCTTCCCGCTGGGGCTGGGCTGCATGGGGATGTCGGCTCTCTACGGGGAGGCGGACCGCGCCGAATCCATCGCGACCATCCACGCCTACCTGGAAGCCATCCCCGAAGGCACGGACGCCCTGCTGGACACCGGCGACTTCTACGGCATGGGCCACAACGAACTGCTGATCAACGAAGCCCTGCGCACGGCCCCCGCCGCGGCCCGCGAGCGGGCCCTGACCAGCGTGAAATTCGGCGCGCTCCGCACGGTCGAGGGCGGCTTCACCGGCTATGACGGCCGGCCCGAGGCCGTGAAGAACTTCCTGGCCTATTCGCTCCAGCGGCTCGGCCGGGACCACATCGACGTCTACCGGATCGCCCGCGTGGACCCGGACGTCCCGATCGAGGAGACCGTCGGAGCCATCGCCGACGCGGTCGCGGCCGGGCACGTGCGGCACATCGGCCTCTCCGAGGTCGGCGCGGACACCCTGCGCCGGGCCGCCGCCACGGCGCCGATCTCCGACCTCCAGATCGAATACTCGCTGATCTCCCGCGGCATCGAGGAGGAGATCCTGCCGACGGCGCGCGAGCTCGGCATCGGGATCACGGCGTACGGCGTGCTGTCGCGCGGCCTGATCAGCGGCCACTTCACGCGCGACCGCGCACTGGCGCCGGGCGACTTCCGCGGGATGAGCCCCCGCTTCCAGGGCGACAACCTCGACCGGAACCTCGACCTGGTGGAAGCGCTGCGCAAGGTCGCCGAGGGCAAGGGTGCGAGCGTCGCGCAGACCGCCATCGCCTGGGTGCTCGCGCAGGGACCGCGGCGCGGGGTCGATCTCGTACCGCTGGTGGGTGCCCGGCGCCGGGACCGGCTCGCCGAGGCACTGGGTGCCATGGACGTCTCCCTCGACGCAGCCGACCTGGCCGCCGTCGAAGAGGCCGTTCCGGCGGGCGCCGCGGCCGGCGAGAGGTACCCGGCAGCCCAAATGGCCCACCTCGACAGCGAACACTGAGCTGACGGTACGGTCGTACCCATGCCCCCCGCTGCTGCCGAGCCCCTGACCCCCGAGCGCATCCTCGAAACCACCGAGGAGGTGCTGCGCCGCTTCGGTCCCACCAAGGCGACGGTGGTGGACGTGGCCCGGGCCCTGGGGGTCAGCCACGGCAGCGTGTACCGGCACTTCCCGTCGAAGGCGGCGCTGCGCGAGGCCGTCACGGACCGCTGGCTCGCCAGGAGCGTGGTCATGCTGGAGGAGATCACCTCGGCCCCCGCCGAGAGCGCCCCCTCCAAGCTGGAGTCGTGGCTGGAGGCCCTCTTCGAGGCCAAACGCCACAAGGCGGGCGACGACCCGGAGCTGTTCGCCACCTACACCGTGCTGCTCACCGAGAACAGCGGCGTGGTGGACGCGCATCTGACGGAGCTGATCGACCAGCTGGGCCGGATCATCGCCGAGGGCGTCGCGGCGGGCTCGCTCGCCGCGGACGACGTACCGGCGGCCGCGCGCGCGGTGTTCGATGCCACGGGCCGCTTCCACGACCCGCAGTACGCGGCGGACTGGCTCTCGCCGACGATCATCACCGAGTTCGAGGCGGTCACCGCCCTCGTGATCCGGGGCCTGCGCGCCTGACGCGGCCGCCCCGACCCCGTCCGGAAGCACTCAGTCCGGACAACTTGATGATCATTTTGGGTGCGTTCGGGTTGTTCGCGTCCCGTCAAGGACTTTACGGTCCCCCTACCGCACGTCATCAGGCACGTCTCAGGGGGAATCTTGTCCACTCCAGCAACGCAAGACGCACGACCGGCGCCTCCGAAGCGCTCGGGCGCCGCCACCGCCCTCGGCTGGATCCTGACCATCGGGCTCAACGTGGTCGCGCCGATCATCACGTACAACGTACTGACCGGGGACCACGGCTGGAGCGAGTTCTCCGCGCTGCTGGTCAGCAGTGCCTGGCCGGTGCTCGACAGCGTCATCAGCCTGGCCTGGCGGCGCAAGATCGACGAGTTCGCCGTCGTCACCCTGGTCTTCCTGGTGATCACCGCCGTCGTCTCGCTCGTCGGCGCCCACTCGGCCCGGGCCCTGCTGATCAAGGACTCGGGCGTGACCGGGCTGTTCGGGCTGCTCTGCCTGGCGACGCTGCTCGCGCCTCGCCCGCTGATGTTCTACTTCGGGCGCAAGTTCGCCACCGACGGCACCCCCGAGAGCACCGCGTGGTGGAACGGCCTGTGGCAGTACGAGGGCTTCCGCACCACCATGAACCGGATGACGCTGGTGTGGGGCGTCGTGTACGTCGCCGAAGCGATCGTCCGCGTCGTCCTCGCCTACACGCTGCCCACCAAGACCATGGTGGTGGTCAGCCCGATCATGATCTACGCAGTGCTGGGCGCGCTCGGCGTGTGGACCGCCATGTACGGGAAGCGGTCCCAGGCCGAGGGCGAGCGGCGCGCGGCCGAGGCGGCAGCCGAGGGGGCCGAGGCGGCCGCGGCCCCCTGACCCGACCGACTCGCCCCGCCCCGCGAAAAGAACCGGTGGCCCGGTGCGCTGCGAGCGCACCGGGCCACCGGTCTTCGTACGGCAGGACCTAGCAGCCGAGCAGGCGGCTGCCGAGGTAGGCCTGGATCTGGTCCAGGGAGACGCGCTCCTGCTTCATGGTGTCGCGCTCGCGCACGGTCACCGCGTTGTCGTCCAGGGTGTCGAAGTCGACGGTGACACAGAACGGCGTACCGATCTCGTCCTGGCGGCGGTAGCGGCGGCCGATGGCGCCCGCGTCGTCGAACTCGATGTTCCAGTTCTTGCGCAGGTCGGCGGCGAGGCCCTTGGCCTTCGGCGACAGCTGCGCGTTGCGGGACAGCGGCAGGACGGCGACCTTGATCGGGGCCAGGCGCGGGTCGAAGCGCATCACGGTGCGCTTCTCCATGACGCCCTTGGCGTTCGGGGCCTCGTCCTCGTTGTACGCGTCGAGCATGAAGGCGAGCATGGCGCGGTTGACACCGGCCGCCGGCTCGATGACGTACGGGGTGTAGCGCTCACCCGACTCCTGGTCGAGGTAGCTGAGGTTCTGGCCGGAGGCGGCGGAGTGGGCCTTGAGGTCGTAGTCGGTGCGGTTGGCCACACCCTCGAGCTCGGAGAACTCGCTGCCACCGAAGTTGAAGCGGTACTCGATGTCGGCGGTGCGCTTCGAGTAGTGGGACAGCTTCTCCTTCGGGTGGTCGTACCAGCGGATGTTCTCCTCACGGATGCCGAGGTCGCGGTACCAGTTCCACCGCTCCTGCATCCAGTACTCCTGCCACTGCTCGTCCTCGCCCGGCTTGACGAAGAACTCCATCTCCATCTGCTCGAACTCGCGCGTGCGGAAGATGAAGTTGCCCGGAGTGATCTCGTTCCGGAAGGACTTGCCCATCTGCGCAATGCCGAAGGGGGGCTTCTTGCGCGAAGTGGTCTGCACGTGGGCGAAGTTGGTGAAGATGCCCTGGGCGGTCTCGGGGCGCAGGTACGCCTTCGAGCCGGTGTCCTGGGTCGGGCCGAGGTGGGTCTCCAGCATGCCGGAGAACTGCTTGGGCTCGGTGAACTGGCCCTTCACGCCACAGTTGGGGCAGTTGATGTCGGCAAGACCATTGGCGGGCATACGGCCGTGCTTGGCCTCGTACGCCTCCTCCAGGTGGTCGGCGCGGTGGCGCTTGTGACAGGAGGTGCACTCGGTGAGCGGGTCCGAGAAGGTGGCGACGTGGCCGGAGGCCACCCACACCTCGGGGGCCAGGATCACGGACGAGTCGAGGCCGACGATGTCCTCACGCCCGGTGACCATCGCCTTCCACCACTGGCGCTTGATGTTCTCCTTGAGCTCGACACCGAGCGGGCCGTAGTCCCAGGCGGCCTTGGAGCCGCCGTAGATGTCACTGCACGGGAAAACGAAGCCACGGCGCTTGCTCAGGCTGACGATGGTTTCGATCTTGTCGGCGGCCACGGTGCTCTCTTCATTACGAGGACGAACGGCGAAGTCTTTAGATTACCGGCGCCCGCACCCCCCCTTTCAAATCGGTTCCCCTTCCACGGCCGCCCGCCCGGGCCTCCCACCTGGGTTTTTGACAATCGTTTCCATCTTTGATGAAAATGGATGTCATGAACGTACGACGCCTCATACCCGCCGCCGCCCTCGCCGGAGCCGTCGCCCTCGGCGCCACGGCCCTGACCGCCTGCTCCGGAGCCGCCGCCGGCACCGGTGGCGGCAAGGACGGCAAGGTCGGCGTGACGGCGTCGTTCTATCCCATGGCGTTCCTCGCCGAGCAGATCGGCAAGGACCACGTGAAGGTCGACAGCCTGACCAAGCCGGGCGTCGAACCGCACGACCTGGAGATCACCCCCAAGCAGACCGCGCAGCTCGGCGAGGCCGACGTCGTCGTCTACCTCAAGAGCCTGCAGCCCGCCGTGGACAAGGCCGTCGCCCAGTCCGGCGTGAAGAACGTCGTCGACGCCGCGACCCTGACCGCGCTGGAGACCCACGGCTCCTCCGGCCACGACCACGGCGCCGAGGAGGGCCACGCCGAGGGCGAGGGCCACGACCACAGCCACGGCGAGGCCGGCAAGGATCCGCACGTCTGGCTCGACCCCAGCAAGTACGCGGAGATCGCCAAGGGCGTCGGCGCGGCCCTGGAGAAGGCCGACCCCGACCACGCCGCGGACTACAAGAAGAACACCGACGAGCTCGTCGGCAAACTGACCGCGCTGGACACGGAGTTCAAGGACGGCCTGCAGAACACCGCCTCCAAGACCTTCATCACCACCCACTCCGCCTTCGGCTACCTCGCCGAGCGCTACGGCCTCGACCAGGAGGCCATCTCCGGCGTCGACCCCGAGTCCGAGCCGAGCCCGGCCCGCATGAAGGAACTCCAGGGCCTCGCGAAGCAGGAGAATGTCTCCACCGTGTTCTTCGAGACGCTGGCCAGCGACAAGACGGCCAGGACCCTCGCGGCGGACACCGGCCTGAAGACCGACGTGCTGGACCCGCTCGAAGGAATCACCGACAAGTCCCAGGGCGCTGACTACTTCGAGGTCATGCGGTCCAACCTGAAGAACCTCCAGAAGGCGCTCGGAGCCAAGTAGATGACAGCAGCAACGGAGGCGCGAGCCATGCAGTCGACGTCGGCACAGGCAGCGGACCAGCCCGTCATATCCCTGCGCGGGGCCACGGCCTCGCTCGGCTCGCGCCCCGTGCTGCGCGGGATCGACCTCAGCGTCCAGCGCGGCGAGGTCGTCGCCCTGCTCGGCGCCAACGGCTCCGGCAAGTCCACGGCCGTGCGCGCCGTGGTCGGCCAGGTCCCGCTGACCGACGGCGAGCTGTCCCTCTTCGGCACCGACTTCAAGCGCTTCCGCTCCTGGTCGCGCATCGGGTACGTCCCGCAGCGCACCACGGCGGCCAGCGGGGTCCCCGCCACCGTCCGCGAGGTCGTCTCCGCCGGCCGGCTCGCCCGCTCCCGCTTCGGGATGCTGCGCAAGGCCGACAAGGCCGCGGTCGAGCGCGCGCTGGCCCTGCTCGGCATGGAGCAGTACGCCTCCTCCTCGGTCAACGCCCTCTCCGGCGGCCAGCACCAGCGGGTGCTCATAGCCCGGGCGCTCGCCGTCGAACCCGAACTGCTGATCATGGACGAGCCGATGGCGGGCGTGGACCTCGCCAACCAGGAGGTCCTGGCGAACGCCCTGCGCGAGCAGAAGGCCCTCGGCACCACCCTCCTCCTCGTCCTGCACGAGCTGGGCCCGCTGGAACCCCTGATCGACCGGGCCGTCGTCCTGCGCGACGGCTGCGTGGTCCACGACGGGCCGCCCCCGGAGGCCGTGGGGCAGCACGCACTGCCCGGCCACGACCACGTACACCCCCACGCGGCGCACGACGCCGAGCCCCTGCGGACGGGACTGCTGAGCTGATGGACCTCCTCGAATACGCCTTCATGCAGCGGGCCCTGATCGCGGCCGCCATCGTCGGCCTCACGGCGCCCGCGATCGGCACGTACCTCGTCCAGCGCCGCCAGGCGGTCATGGGCGACGGCATCGGCCACGTGGCCACCACCGGTGTCGGCCTCGGCTTCCTGCTCAACACCAGCCCGGTGTGGATGGCCACCCTCGTGGCCGTCGTCGGTGCGGTGGGCATGGAGCACATCCGCTCCCGCGGGAAGACCAGCGGCGACATCGCGCTCGCCATGCTCTTCTACGGCGGTCTGGCCGGCGGCGTCATGATCATCAACATGGCCGGCGGCTCCACCGCCACGCTGAGCAGCTACCTCTTCGGCGGCATCACCACCGTCGCGCCGGAGGACGTCTGGGCCGCGGTGATCCTCGCCGTCTTCGTGCTCGCCGTCACCGTCGGACTGCGCCGCCAGCTGTTCGCCATCAGCCAGGACGAGGAGTTCGCCCGGGTCACCGGCATGCCGGTGCGCGCCCTGAACCTCCTGATGGCCGTCACGGCCGCCCTCACCGTCACGGTGGCGATGCGGATCGTGGGCCTGCTGCTGGTCAGCGCCATGATGGTGATCCCCGTCGCGGCCGCCCAGCGGGTCACCCGCGGCTTCGCGGCGACGCTGTCGCTGGCCATGCTGATCGGCGTGCTGGTCTCCCTCAGCGGCGTGAGCGCCACGTACTACCTCGACGCGCCCTCCGGTGCGGCGATCGTGCTGCTCGCCATCGCCGTCTTCGTCGTCATGACGGCCGTGTCGGCGCCGCTGGCCAGGCGTCGGGCGAAGGCGGCCCGCGCCGCCGCCGAAGAGGTCTGCACGAGGGACGATGTGAAGGTCTAGAAATGTCGGCCGCCTGGCACAATGGGCCGAGGCCGATACGAGGAGGAACCGGTGGCGACTGCGCCTGGCGAGATGAATACCGCGCCAGTACGAGGACGATCCACCCGGCAGCGGGCCGCGGTCGCGGCGGCGCTGGACGAGGTGGACGAGTTCCGCAGCGCCCAGGAACTCCACGACATGCTCAAGCACCGTGGCGACTCCGTGGGCCTGACCACCGTCTACCGCACGCTCCAGTCGCTCGCGGACGCCGGTGAGGTCGACGTCCTGCGCACCAGCGACGGCGAGTCCGTCTACCGCCGCTGCTCCACCGGCGATCACCACCACCACCTGGTGTGCCGCAAGTGCGGCAAGGCGGTCGAGGTCGAGGGCCCGGCCGTGGAGAAGTGGGCGGAGTCCATCGCGGCCGAGCACGGCTATGTGAATGTGGCGCACACGGTGGAGATCTTCGGCACCTGCGCCGACTGCGCCGCCGCGGGCTGACCGCTCCGGCTGCACCGCTCCCGCCCCCGGCCAGGTGTTTTCCCCGGCCGGGGGACGGATCGAGCGGGTGCTCAGGCGGAGGTGCCCGGCTCCGGCTGGTTCGGGACGGCGCCGCCGAAGCGGCGGTCGCGCTGCGCGTACTCCAGGCAGGCCGCCCAGAGGTTGCGGCGGTCGAAGTCCGGCCACAGGACGTCCTGGAAGACCATCTCGGCGTACGCGCTCTGCCAGAGCAGGTAGTTGGACGTGCGCTGCTCGCCGCTGGGGCGCAGGAAGAGGTCCACGTCCGGCATGTCCGGGTAGTACATGTACTTCGCGAAGGTCTTCTCGTTCACCTTCGACGGGTCCAGCCGGCCCGCGGCGACATCGCGGGCGATGGCCTGCGCCGCGTCCGCGATCTCCGCGCGGCCGCCGTAGTTGACGCAGAAGTAGAGGGTCATGGCGTCGTTGCCGACGGTCTGCTCCTGGGCGACCTGGAGCTCCTGGACGACCGACTTCCACATCTTCGGCATGCGGCCGACCCAGCGGATGCGGATGCCCAGCTCGTTCATCTCGTCGCGGCGGCGCCGGATGACGTCGCGGTTGAAGTTCATCAGGAAGCGGACCTCGTCGGGCGAGCGCTTCCAGTTCTCCGTCGAGAAGGCGTACAGGGACAGGTTCTTGACGCCCATCTCCAGGCAGCCCTTGAGCACGTCGAGCACGACGCCCTCGCCGACCTTGTGGCCCTCGGTGCGCGGCAGACCGCGCTCCTTGGCCCAGCGGCCGTTGCCGTCCATGACGACCGCGACGTGGTTCGGGACGAGCTCGCCGGGGATCTTCGGCGGGACCGCGCCGGAGGGGTGCGGTTCGGGAACCTTGTACTCGCGGCGAGAGCGCCCCAGAATCCCGCGTCGTGCCATGTGCCCAGCTCCTATTTCTCGACGTATCGCAGGGAGCGTAGCCCGCGCTCCAGATGCCAGTGCAAATAGGCGGAGACCAGCCCGCTGCCCTCCCGCACGTGACGCGCCTCGCACGCGTCGGCATGCCCCCAGTCGCCCGTCAGCAGGGCGCTGAGCAGGGCGATGGCCTCCGACGAGGGTACGACGCTGCCGGGTACCCGGCAGTCCCCGCATATCACCCCGCCCGCGGCGACGGAGAAGTGCCGGTTGGGGCCGTGGATGCCGCACTTCGCGCAGTCCTCGAAGCTGGGCGCGTAGCCGTTGACCGCGAGGGAGCGCAGCAGGAAGGCGTCGAGGATCAGGTGGGGCTCGTGCTCGCCGCGCGAGAGGGTGCGCAGGGCTCCGACGAGCAGCAGGTACTGCTGCACGGCGGGCTCGCCCTCGTTCTCGGTGAACCGCTCGGCGGTCTCCAGCATCGCGGTGCCGGCGGTGTAGCGGGCGTAGTCGGTGACGATGCCGTTGCCGTACGGGGCGATGATCTCGGTCTGGGTGCAGAGCGGGAGGCTGCGGCCGATCAGTTCGCTGCCGCGGGCGAAGAACTGCACGTCGGCGTGGGAGAAAGGTTCCAGCCCGGCGCCGAACTTGGACTTGGTGCGCCGGACCCCGCGGGCGACGGCCCGCACCCGGCCGTGGCCGCGGGTGAGCAGCGTGATGATGCGGTCCGCCTCACCCAGCTTCTGGGTGCGCAGCACGATGCCGTCGTCGCGGAACAGGCTCATGGGCCCATTGTCCCGTACGCCGCCGACAGCGGGACGCGACGGGACAGCGATGGCCCCTCGTGCGGACCCGGGTCCGCACGAGGGGCCAGCACCCCTTGGGAGGATCAGGAGGCCGGGGTCCGGGCCTCTTCGCCCTCACCCGACGGGGCCGGTGCGGCTGCTGCGGAATCCGCGTCGTCCCCGGCCGCCGCCACCTGGGCGGGCAGTTCGACCTTGGGGACGTCGTGGGCCCCGTCCTTGGCCAGGCCGTTGAAGACCAGGTTCAGGACGATGGCGGACGTGGCACCCAGCGTCACACCGCTGTTGAGCAGCGAGGACAGGTCCGGGTCCATGTGCTTGGCGAAGAGGACCGGGACGGTCGCGGGGAGCAGGGCGAAGGCCAGGGAGACGCCGACGATCAGGGCGTTCTTCTCCTCCTTCAGGTCCACCTTGGCCAGGGTCTGGATGCCGGCCAGGGCGACCATGGCAAACATGACGGTCGCGGCGCCGCCGAGGACGCCGTGCGGGACGGCGGCGACGATCGCGGCGGCCTTGGGCAGCAGGCCCAGGACGATCATGAACACACCCGCGGCGACGACCACGAACCGGCTCTTGACCTTCGTCATCCGCACCAGGCCGACGTTCTCGGCGAAGGCCACGTACGGGAAGGAGTTGAGGACGCCGCCGAGGGCGGTCGCCGCGCCGTCGGCACGCAGGGCGCGGGCCACGGTCTCGCTGTCGACCTCCTTGCCGACGATGTCGCCGACGGCGTAGGTGTCACCGGTCGTCTCGACCATGGTGATCAGCATGACGATGAGCATCAGGACGATCGGGAACCACTCGAACTTCGGGGCACCGAAGTGGAAGGGGGTGGTGATGCCGATCCACTCGGACTTGCTCACGTCGCCGAACTTCGCGTCCCCGAGGAGGAAGGCGACGGTGGTGCCGACGACCAGGCCGAGGAGGATCGAGATGCTGGAGAGGAAGGGCCTGCCGATCTTCATCAGGACGAGGATGAAGAGCATCGTGCCGCCGGCGTAGGCGAAGTTCTTCGGGTCCCCGAAGTCGGGGCTGCCGAGGCCGCCGGCCGCGTCGTTGAGACCGACCGGGATCAGGACGATGCCCAGCACGGTGATCACCGTGCCGGTGACGACCGGTGGGAACAGCCGCATCACGGTCCGGAAGGCCTTGGCGGGCAGCCAGGCGAAGGCGAAGGTGGCGAGACCGGCGGTGATCACGGCGCCGTAGATGACCAGGAGGGCGGCGGTGCCGCCTCCCGCGCCGAGGCCGATGGCGATCATCGGGGAGACCGCGGTGAAGGTCACGCCCTGGATCAGCGGCAGTCGCGCGCCGATCCGGCCTATGCCCCAGGCCTGGATGATCGAGGCGATACCGCAGGTGAAGAGGTCCGCGTTGATCAGGTAGACCAGCTGTTCAGGGCTCAGCTTCAGCGCATTGCCGACGATGATCGGAACGATCACCGCACCGGCGTAGAAGGCGAGTACGTGCTGGAAGCCGTACAGCGCGAGCTTGGGAACGGGGAGCACCTCGTCGACCGGGTGGGTGCTCTGCTCTCCGTCGGTGGAAAGCCGGGCGGCGACACGTGCCATCTCAGCCTTGCCCTTCAAGGTAGGTAAGTGAGAGGAGATCTGGTTGTCCCTGGGCGCAGTGGGTCGCTAACCCGTTGATACGCCAGGGTTGTCAGTACGTTCACGTCGAGGTGAATCGAAGCCGCGCTGTGTTAACGGCGCCGTCTTGTCGTGTGACCGGAATTGAACGCCTGTGGGGGGCCTCACAGGTATCGTCGACTTCGACAAACTGTTGACGTTCACGCGTGCTCGATCTGGAGGTTTCTCCAGTGGTGCGGGCTCCTCGACAGGAGTATGAGCACAGCGGCGTGGAGTCCGGCCCTCCTGCCGTGCGACTGCGAAGCGCACCCGCTGTGACGTGCGCGTACGGCGTTTGCCGCGCCTGCGGCAGGCAAACCCGAAGGCGCTGTTCCGGCCGTCCGACAGGTGGACACGCCGGGCTCGGAGGGAGGGCCTCCGCCCTTCACACGACGTTCACGCGTCCCGAAATCGGCCCCGCGAGGCCGGATCGTTACGTCGTGGAGGGCCGTTTCGGACGGATCCCGGACGGATCGGCGCAGCGGAACGGACACGAAAGGGCCCTGCGCCGCTTCTCCGCGCAGGGCCCCTCCACGTCCGTACGGCACGCCTAGGGCGCGCGGACCGCCGACAGCAGCCGGGCCACCTCGTCCGTGTCGATCCGCAGCGCCGCGCCGACCGTGGCGAGCACCTCGCGCTCGGCCGGGGTGTACGGGCCGTCCGCGAGCGCGATACGGGCCCCCTGGAGCAGGATCGATTCACGGCCGGGGCCGGCCAGGTGCGGGGCCAGCGGCTCCAGGGCCTCGTGCAGCTCTATCGACAGCGCGGCCCCGCAGCACTCCGGGACGTCGTACAGCCCGAGCCGGCCCTCGTCGCTGGACAGCGCCTCCACGAGGGACTCCAGCTGCTCCTCGGTGCAGTCCTGGAAGCCCGCGGCCCGTACGGCGCCCACCGCGGCCTCCAGCGCGCTCCGCGAGGCCGTCCCGCCCGCGGTGAGCACGGCGAGCGCCACGGTGTGCACGGCGTCGCGCAGCAGGGCGGTGAAGCGGGTCGTGGTGAGGTGGTCGAGGACGTCGGTGTCGAAGCGGGCCCGGCAGCCCTGGCACTCGATGACGGGCCCGGCCTGCCCGCGGGGCAGCAGCGGCACCCCGAGGACGGTGAACCGGCGTCGTCCGGTGCGCCGGCGGTAGTTGCGGTCGCCACCGCAGGCGGGGCAGAAGAACTCCCCGTCGCCCACGGTGCTCCAGGTGGTACGGGTGCCCCAGACCGTCAGCTTCCGGCCGTCCCCACCCCGAACTGGCAGCACGTCGCACCTCCGTAACCTTCCGGCAACATCGCCGGGTGGGCGTGATGTTAGCCACATCGGTGAGGATGCGTCAGTCGTGTGACAAGACAACATGTGCCGGGCGGCGGACTTGGCCGGTCTGCGCCCCCGGCGTCCCCCCGTCCCCGCCCCGCTCCCCCTAGGGTTCGCGGCATGAACGAGAAGTCCTGTCTGGTCACGGGCGCCGCGAGCGGGATCGGCCGGGCCACCGCCCTGCTCCTGGCCCGTTCCGGGGCCCGGGTGACCGCGGCCGACATCAATGCCCCGGGCGTCGAGGCCCTGCGTACGGAATTGGCCGCGGAGGGGTACGCGATCACCGCGGTCGGCGGTGACGTGGCCGATCCGGAGGCCAATCACGCGATGGTGGCGGCCGCCGTCGAGGCCTACGGGCGCCTGGACGTCGCCGTGGCGAACGCCGGGGTGCTGCCGCTGTCCGACGTACGGGAGACCAGCCCCGAGGACTGGGACCACGTCATGGCGGTGGACGGCCGCGGAATGTTC
The DNA here is from genome assembly GCF_002080455.1 of Streptomyces sp. Sge12. NCBI lineage: Bacteria > Bacillati > Actinomycetota > Actinomycetes > Kitasatosporales > Streptomycetaceae > Streptomyces > Streptomyces sp. Sge12. The sequence continues at coordinate 5,309,908 of NZ_CP020555.1, read as the reverse complement.
CTGACCTGCAAGTACGCCATCGAGGCGATGACCTCGCAGCCGCGGCCCGGCGGGGCCCTGGTCTGCGTGTCCTCGATCTCGGGAGTGGCCGGGCAGGCCCGCCAGGCCGCTTACGGGCCGGCGAAGTTCGTGGCGTCGGGGCTGACCAAGCACCTCGCGGTGGAGTGGGCCGCGCACGGGATCCGGGTCAACGCGGTGGCTCCCGGAACCATCCGTACGGAGCGGGTGATCGCGCTGAAGGACGAGCCGGGCGGGCCGGAGTACCTGTCGGAGATCGCCGGGGCGCACCCGATGGGCCGGCTCGGCGAACCGGAGGAGGTGGCCCGGGTGATCGCCTTCCTGGCCTCCGACGCGGCCTCGTTCGTGACGGGCGCGATCGTGCCGGTGGACGGCGGCTACCTGGCCCGCTGAACGCCGCTGCCCCGCCCCCTTCGGCGCGGAAGGGGGCGGGGCAGCACGTACGAGGGGTCAGCGGCCCGCGCGGTTGACGGCGGAGATGACCGCCTTCAGGGAGGCGCGGGTGGTGTTGGCGTCGATGCCGATGCCCCACAGGACGCGGCCGTCGATCACGCACTCGATGTACGAGGCGGCCACGGCGGAGGCGCCCTCGCTCATGGTGTGCTCGGTGTAGTCCAGCAGGCGGGCGTCGACCCCGATGCCGGCCAGCGCGTCGAAGAAGGCGGAGATCGGGCCGTTGCCGGTGCCGTTCAGGACCGTCTCCACGCCGTCCACGACCGCCTCGACGGTCAGCGTGTCCGTGCCGTCCTTGTCGGTGGCCGTCGAACCGGAGCGCAGCTGGATGCGACCCCACGGGTTCTCGGGGTTGGGCAGGTACTCGTCGGAGAAGATGTCCCAGATCGCCTTCGGCGTGACCTCGCCGCCCTCGGCGTCGGTCTTGGCCTGGATGATCCGCGAGAACTCGATCTGCATGCGGCGCGGCAGGTCCAGCTTGTGGTCGTTCTTCAGGACGTACGCGATGCCGCCCTTGCCGGACTGCGAGTTGACCCGGATGACCGCCTCGTAGGAGCGGCCGACGTCCTTCGGGTCGATCGGCAGGTACGGGACCGCCCACTCGATGTCGTCGACCGTCTTGCCATGGGCGGCCGCGTCGGCCTCCATGGCGTCGAAGCCCTTCTTGATGGCGTCCTGGTGGGAGCCGGAGAAGGCGGTGTAGACCAGGTCGCCCGCGTAGGGGTGGCGCGGGTGGACCTCCATCTGGTTGCAGTACTCGCTGGTGCGGCGGATCTCGTCGATCTGCGAGAAGTCGATCTGCGGGTCGATGCCCTGCGAGAACAGGTTCATGCCCAGGGTGATCAGGTCCACGTTGCCGGTGCGCTCGCCCTGCCCGAACAGGCAGCCCTCGATGCGGTCGGCGCCGGCCATCAGGGCCAGCTCGGCGGCGGCGACGGCGGTGCCGCGGTCGTTGTGCGGGTGGACGGAGATGCAGATGTGCTCGCGGCGGGTCAGGTTGCGGGCCATCCACTCGAAGCGGTCCGCGTGCGTGGACGGCGTCGAGCGCTCCACGGTGGCGGGCAGGTTCAGGATGATCTCGCGGCCCTCGGACGGCTGCCAGACGTCGCAGACGGCCTCGCAGACCTCCAGGGCGAAGTCCAGCTCGGTGTCGGTGAAGATCTCCGGGCTGTACTGGTAGCCGAAGGTGGTCTCCGGGCCCAGCAGCTTCTCGGCGTACTCCATGACCAGGCGGGTGCCGTCGACGGCGATCTGCTTGATCTGCTCCTTGGTGCCGCGGAAGACGACCCGGCGGAAGGTCGGGGCGGTCGCGTTGTACAGGTGCACGGTGGCGCGCTTGGCGCCGACCAGGGACTCCACGGTCCGCTCGATCAGGTCCTCGCGGGCCTGGGTGAGTACGGAGATGGTGACGTCGTCCGGGATCGCGCCCTCTTCGATGATGGAGCGGACGAAGGCGAAGTCGGTCTCGCCGGAGGAGGGGAAGCCGACCTCGATCTCCTTGTAGCCCATGCGCACCAGCAGGTCGAACATCTCGCGCTTGCGGGCGGGGGTCATCGGGTCGATCAGCGACTGGTTGCCGTCGCGCAGGTCGGTGGAGAGCCAGCGGGGGGCCTTGGTGACGCGGGCGTCCGGCCAGGTGCGGTCCGGGATGTCCACCTGCTCGTACTGTCCGTACTTGTGGATCGGCATCCCGGAGGACTGCTGGGTGTGGGTCGCGTTCGTGATGGGCGTGGGGCGACCGACAAAAGGCTGCTGGCTCATGGCGTTGGGCTCCTCGCGTGTCCGCGTGTAGTTCGCTGGGACGGCCGACGGCGGTAGTGAAAACCGCAACACCAAACTCCGCGGGGAGGGGGTCGGCCTACGACTACAGACCCTCGCCGCGGCAGCTAAGGAGAAGCAGCCCGAAACGCATGATGGACCGAGCCTAGCCGAGCCGCGCCGTATCGCGAGGACCTGTTTCAGTATGCAAGACCCGAGGGTCCGATTTGCACCAAATGTGAGCCAAGCCTCGTTTGATCCCGCCGGGTCAGGTTGTTCCGTCAACCCGGCGTCACCGCTTTCAGACAAGTGAATGAATCATGGTCGCAGCTAGTGACAGCGTCATGACCCACTGCCACATTTCCGGCATGGATGCCTCCCACGCCCACCGCCATCACCCCGTCTTCTGCACGGTCGTGCCGCCGCACCTCCTCGACAAGGCCGCCCGCTCCGCGGACTCCCGCCGCGCCGACCTCGCCCAGCGCACCCTCGAACGCGACTCCCTGCTGCGCACCCGGCGCCGCGTCACGGCCGTGCGCGGGATCGTCCCCACCCTCGCCGCGCCGGCCTCGGACGAACCGGACCGGACGATCTACGACGCCCAGCACCGCACCCGGCTGCCCGGGAAGAAGGTCCGCGGGGAGGGCGACCCGCTGAGCAGGGACGCCACCGTCAACCGCGCCTACGCGGGGCTCGGGGCCACCTACGACCTGTTCCTGAAGGGCTTCGGGCGGCGCTCGATCGACGACTCCGGGCTCGCACTGGACGCGACCGTCCACTACGGCGAGGAGTACAACAACGCCTTCTGGGACGGCCAGCAGATGGTCTTCGGCGACGGGGACGGGGACCTCTTCCTCGACTTCACCGTGTCGGTGGACGTCATCGGCCACGAACTGACCCACGGGGTCACCCAGTACACGGCGAACCTGACCTACCACGGGCAGTCCGGCGCCCTGAACGAGTCGATGTCGGACGTCTTCGGCTCGCTCATCAAGCAGTACTCGCTGGAGCAGACGGCCGAGCAGGCCGACTGGCTGATCGGCGCCGGGCTGCTCGGTCCCAACGTCACCGGGGTCGCGCTGCGCTCCATGAAGGCGCCCGGCACCGCGTACGACGACGACGAGCTCGGCAGGGACCCGCAGCCGGCCACCATGGACGACTACGTGAACACCCACAGCGACAACGGCGGGGTCCACATCAACTCGGGCATCCCCAACCACGCCTTCTACATCGTGGCGACCGAGCTGGGCGGCAAGGCCTGGGAGCGGGCCGGACAGATCTGGTACGACGCGCTGACCGGCGGGGAGCTCGCCGAGAACGCGGACTTCGCGGACTTCGCCCGGCTCTCGACGGCGGCGGCCGTGACCCGGTACGGGGACGGCGGCGCCGAGCACCAGGCCCTCCAGAAGGCATGGTCCGCGGTGGGCGTCCCACTCGAGGGGTAGAGGGCTCCCATGCGGATTCAGGTGGTACGGACGGGCGGCTTCGCGGGCATCGAACGCCGGGCCGAGGTGGACACCGCGGGCCGGCCGGACGAGGGCGAGTGGCGGGCCCTGGCCCAGCTCGCGCTGCGGCCCGGTCCGCCGGGCCACCCGGCGGACCGGGTGCGGGACGGCTTCTCGTACCGGATCACGGTGGACGGGCGGACGGTGGCCTGCGAGGAGCCGAACCTGTCGGAGGCCCAGCGGGCGCTGATCTCAAGGGTGTTGAAGGAGGGCGCCTAGGCCGTCTCTTTCGGATCTTGTCGGATCAGCCCGGGTCGTCCGGCGCCATGGGGTCTCCCCGGGCCCACCAGGGCCGAGGGGAAGCATCGCAAGGCGGAGGGGCGCCCGTGTACTGGACGTACTCGGGCGCCCCGCCAACGCGGCGAGGCGCCGTGCCGGGCGACCCGGGCCCGACAAGATCCGGAAGAGACGGCCCAGGCAGGGCGTCCGACGGCCGCGTGGCGCAGGGTGCCCGGAAAGAAGGTGCCCGGGCGGCGGCGCTTTGTTTGGATGGCCGGATGACCGACCACATGATCGAATCAACGCTGTCCGAGCTGGAGCGGTACTACGACACGGTGCCGCGGGTGGGCGGGGCACGCGCCGAGGACTTCGGCGCGCTGACCCTGTTCGTCCAGGAGGGCGCGGGCTGGCCGTACTATGCGCGGCCCGCGCTCGGCGGCCCCGAGGCGACCCCCGCCGACGTACAGCGGGTGCTGGAGCGCCAGCGGGAGCTGAAGGTGCCCGAGGCCTTCGAGTGGGTGGCCGAAACCAGCCCCTCGCTGCGGGCTGCGGTGGAGGCGGCGGGACTCCACGTCCACGAGCACCCGCTGATGGTGCTGGACCCCTCGGCCGAAGCCCTTCCCCCGCATCCGGAGGTCCGTCTGCTCGGCGCGGACGACCCGCTGCTGACCGCCGCGGTGACGGTCCCGGCCCTCGCCTTCGCGGCCCCGGGCACGGCCGTGGGCGAGGCCGGACCGGCGGAACTGGCGGCAGCGATGGCGGAGCCCTCGGCCGAGGAGGGCCGGGCCCGGGTGTCCGGAAAGCTGGCGGCGGGCACCGGCGCCATGGCCGCGGCCGTACGGGACGGCGTCGTGCTCTGCTCCGGCATGTACAACCCGGTCGGGGACGTCGTGGAGATCGTGGGCGTCGGCACCCTCCCGTCGGCCCGCCGCCAGGGCATGGCCCTCGGGGTGACGGCCGCGCTCGTCGCGGAGGCCCTGGCGCGCGGGGCCCGTACGGTCTTCCTCTCGGCCGGCGACGAGGACGTGGCCCGCGTCTACGCCCGCATCGGCTTCCGCCGGGTGGCCACGGCCCTGATCGCCGAACCGCAGGCGTGACACCTCTGCTCGGGCGGCTGCCGCCCTGCTGACCGGGCCCGGCAAACGGGCCCGCCCGGGACCCGTTTGCCGGAACGGCAACAAGGTTTGCCTGTGCGGGCGGGTCGGGCGGAGCATCGGCCCTACCGGCACCCGTACTGGAAGAGGGACCCATGACCGAGCACGCGCACACGGACACGGACACCGACACGCACACGCACACGCACTCCCACCACTACCCCGTCACCGGGCCCCCGGCGGGCGAGGAGTTCTGGAACGGCCGCTACGGCGAGAGCGACCGGATCTGGAGCGGCGAGCCCAACGCCATGCTGGTGCGCGAGGTGTCCGGCCTCGCCCCGGGGCGGGCCCTCGACCTCGGCTGCGGGGAGGGCGGCGATGCCGTCTGGCTGGCCCGCCACGGGTGGACCGTCACGGGGACCGACATCTCCGGGGTCGCCCTCGGCCGGGCGGCCGAGCACGCGGCCGACGCCGGACTCGCGGACCGGATCTCCTTCGCGCGGCACGACCTGACGGAGTCCTTCCCGGAGGGGGAGTTCGACCTCGTCTCGGCGTGCTTCCTGCACAACTACGGGGACTTCCCCCGTGATGCCGTCCTGCGCACTGCCGCCGCGGCCGTGGCCCCCGGCGGCACCCTGCTGGTGGTCGGCCACGCGGGCTGGGCACCGTGGCAGGAGGAGCGGGAGGAGGCCCACTTCCCCACTCCCGAGGAGGTCCTCGCCCAGCTGGAGCCGGTCACGGCGAGCTGGGAGGTGCTGCGGGCCGAGGAGACCGAGCGGGTCCAGGCACAGCCCGACGGTACGCCGGGGACCCGTACGGACAATGTGGTGCGGGTGCGCCGGCCCGCATAGCCGGACGAACGGCAACGACGCACGGACGCGGTCCCCGGGCGGGGGGCCGCGTCCGTGCGTCGTCGTGTCGTTCGGTCCGGGCCTCAGAAACCGAGCTTGCGCAGCTGCTTGGGGTCCCGCTGCCAGTCCTTGGCGACCTTCACGTGCAGGTCGAGGAAGACCGGGGTGCCGAGCAGCGCCTCGATGTGCTTGCGCGACTTCATCCCGACCTCCTTCAGGCGGGAGCCCTTCGGGCCGATGATGATGCCCTTCTGGCTCGGCCGCTCGATGTAGACGTTGGCGTGGATGTCGAGCAGCGGGCGGTCCGCCGGACGGTTCTCGCGCGGGATCATCTCCTCGACGACCACGGCGATGGAGTGCGGGAGCTCGTCCCGTACGCCCTCCAGCGCGGCCTCGCGGATCAGCTCCGCGACCATGACCATCTCGGGCTCGTCGGTGAGGTCGCCCTCCGGGTACAGCGGCGGGCTCTCCGGCAGCAGCGGCGCGATCAGGTCGGCCAGCAGCTGGACCTGGGTGTCCCCGACGGCCGACACGGGAACGATCTCGGCCCACTCGAAGCCGAGCTCGGCGCCGAGCTGGTGCACGGCGAGGAGCTGCTCGGCCAGCTGCTTGGACTCGACCAGGTCGGTCTTGGTGATGATGGCGATCTTGGGGGTCTTCTTGATCCCCGCCAGCTCCTTGGCGATGAACTTGTCGCCGGGGCCGAGCTTCTGGTCGGCCGGCAGGCAGAAGCCGATCACGTCGACCTCGGCCCAGGTGGTCCGCACGACGTCGTTGAGGCGCTCGCCGAGCAGGGTGCGCGGCTTGTGCAGGCCGGGCGTGTCGACGAGGACGAGCTGGGCGTCGGGGCGGTGCACGATGCCGCGAACGGTGTGGCGGGTGGTCTGCGGCCGGTTGGAGGTGATCGCGACCTTGGTGCCCACGAGTGCGTTGGTGAGGGTCGACTTCCCCGCGTTGGGGCGGCCGACGAAGCAGGCGAACCCCGCACGGTGCGGGGCGGTGGACTCGGGGGAACGATCGCTCATACGGGCCATTCTCCCCGATGCGGCTCCCAGCGCCGACCAGATCACCGCGACGAGCGCCGGCACGGCCGTGAGCGAGGGGTGTTCGGCGAGGTCCGCACGGCCCTGAGCTGTGGTTCCGTCGGCCCGGGCACGCACCACGACCTCGGCCCATTCCGCTCTGGGCGCGCCCTCCCAACGGGCGCCGAGCCGTACTTCCTGACCCGGCAGCAGCTCGGCGGGCAGCCCGCCGGACTCGCGGCCGAGGAGCCGGCGGCCGAGGGCCCCGGTGGCGGTGAGGGTGACGCGGGGGCGGAGGGTGACGTTGCCGATGTTGTGGAGCGTGTACGAGATGTCCGCTCCGGAGCCGCGGCGGTCCACGGTGACCTCCCGGACGGTGAGGGCGGCGGCGGTGGGGCCGGTCACCCGCAGGTACAGCCGGGCGGCGACGGCCTGCTGTACGCCGATCCCGCCGCCGGTGGCGGTGGCCGCGGCGGGGCGCTCCTCCAGGGCCACGACGGCGCCGGGATGGTCCCCCGGCTCCGCCCGGTCGGGGACGGTGAGGGTGAAGCCGACGGTGACCGAGCCCCCGGCCGGTACGGTCACCCGCTCCCGGTCGAGCTTCGCCCACGCGGCGGCGGCCAGCCGCGGCTCGTCGGGCCCGCGCACCGCGAATCCGCCGTCGCGGGCGGTGTTGTGGGCGTCGGCGGCGTAGAGCCGGAAGGTGCGGGGCCGGTCGGTGCGGTTGGTCACGGCGACGGCGTCGGTGACGGTCTGGCCGGGCGCGGCCGCGAGGTAGAAGCAGGGCCGCTGCGCGACGGAGTTCGCGACGGGCAGGACGGACCACTGGCCGCCGTCCGCGGCGGCGGCCGTCCCGGCGGGAGCGAGGACGAGGGCGAGGAGGAGGGCGAGCAGGGCGGTGCACAGCGCTCGCACCGCGGTCCTTCCCGGACCCTGCCCCGACCCGGCGCGGGGCCTGGGGCGGAGCCCCGGGAAACGGCGAACGGGCGGGGCGGGGAGAGATCCACGCAGCATCGGCAGCAGGCGCCCCGTCACGACAGGGTCAGCGTCAGGACCGCCGTGTACGCACCCGGCGGGGTGTACGGCGGCACCTTGAGGGTGACCGTGGCGTCGATCGTGAAGGTCCCGCCGGCCAGGGGCGCGTCGGGGGTGGAGGCGAGGAGCGCCCCGTCGGCCCCGACCGCACCCGCACTGCCCGGCGTACAGACGCTCCGGCTCCCCTCGGCCGCCACGCACCTCGGCGTCCAGGACAGCGAGGCGCCCGGGATGCGGATCCCGCCGGGTCCGGTGAAGTCGGTGACCTTGCCGATCAGGGACCAGCCGGCCGGTCCGCCGCGGGCGTCGGTGACGGTGACCGTCCCGATCCGGCCGGGGGCCGCGGCGCCGTCGCCGTAGGGGACGGCGCCCAGGGTGATGTCCTCGCCGGTCTGGGTCATGCCGAGGGCGCCCGGCTCGACCGTCGCCGTGACCTTCTGCGTGCCGGTGGACGGCGGCGGGGTGACGGACGGCGGCGCGGTGACGGAGGGCGGCGGGGTGAAGGAGGGCGGCGCGGTGACGGCGATGACGGTGTACGCGGCCGGGCCCGAGCCCCTGCCCGCCGTCCACGCGGCGCCCTCGTAGGCGACCACCGCGGTGGTGGCCCGGTCCGTGACCGGCAGCTCGACCAGGGCCGTGCCCCGTTCGTCGGCGGTGGCACGGACCCGGTCGGCGGTCTCGGCGGCGCCCGCCCGGCCGGCCACCGTGACGGCCGCGCCCGGCGGGAAGCCCGCGGCGGTGACCTTGACCCGGTCGCCCGGTCCACCGTGGGCGGCACCGAGGAGGACGCTGCGCAGGTTGGCCGTGGGCAGTGGGGTCGCGGTCAGGCGTGCGGAGACGGGTGCGGCGGAGGCGGTGTCCGCGGTGCAGGTGGTGTCGAGCTCCAGCAGGTGGCCGGTGTGCAGGGTGTAGCTGCCCGGGGCCAGGGTGGTCTCGCCGGGCGCGGTGACGGTGAAGGTGCCGGTCATGGTGACGGCGGGGAGGGGCGTGCCCGCGGGGACGGGGTCGTTGCGCTTGGCCCCCACGACGGTGACCTCGCCGCTCTGGGCGCCCGCCAGCAGGATCCGGCCGGTCGGGGTCAGCGTGTCGGCGGGGAGTTCGCCGCCGGCCCCGTTCGGGTCCAGGGGGGCCACGGCGGGGGTGCGGAGCACCTGGTAGGTGACGGTGACGGTGTCGCCGACCTGCGGGGCCGGGTTGTCGACGGTGATCCGGGCGGTGGTCGGCCCGTCCGCGGGCGGGAGACCGGCCTCCTGGGGCGGCAGGCAGTGCGTGGGGAAGTCCACCTGTCCGGGGGGCGTCTCGCCCTCGGCCGCGGCGGGCGCGCCGAGGGCGCCCCCGGTCGTGGCCGCGAGTACGGCCATGCCGACGGCCGCCGACCATCTCCGCTTCCGCGCCCCTGTTCGCACTGCCCGCCCCCTGGGTTCCCTCGCGCCCGCGCCCTGCGCAGGGGGTCATTCACGAGCGGGGGGCGGGAGAAGTCAATGCACGGGTCCGGCAGCAACTGATGGTCCATCAGGAGATGGCAGGGTGTCCGGTTCCGCCGGCCCGCTCGCGGCCGCCGCGCGGAAGGTGCGGCGGTAGGCGGTCGGGCTCACCCCCAGCGCCGCCTGCACGTGCTTGCGCAACGACTGGGCCGTACCGAAGCCGCTGTCCCGCGCGACCTGCTCCATCGGCAGCTCCGTCTGCTCCAGCAGCTGGCGGGCCCGCTCCACCCGTCGGCCGACGATCCACTGGCCGGGGCTGACGCCCGACTCCTCCCGGAAGCGGCGTGTGAACGTCCGTACCGACATGGCCTCCTGCCGGGCCAGGTCGGTCAGCCGGAGCGGTTCGTGCAGCCGGTCCAGCACCCACGCCCGGGCCGCCGTGGTCGTGGCGAGCTGCGGCTCGGGCATCGGGCGCGCGATGAACTGCGCCTGCCCGCCCTCGCGGTGGGGCGGTACGACGGTTCGCCGGGCCACCTCGTTGGCGACGGCCGCGCCGTGGTCGCGGCGCACGATGTGCAGGCACAGGTCGACGCCCGCGGCGACCCCGGCCGAGGTCAGTACGTCCCCGTCGTCGGTGTAGAGCACGTCCGGGTCGACCCGGACGGCCGGGAAGAGCCGCTGGAAGTGCTCGGCGGACGCCCAGTGCGTGGTGGCCGGACGCCCGTCGAGGAACCCTGCGGCGGCCAGCACGTACCCGCCCGTGCAGATGGAGACGAGCCGGGTGCCGGGCCGGATGTGGGCGAGGGCCGCCGCGAGTTCGTCGGTCAGCCTGCCCTCCTCGTGCACCGGGCCCAGTTCGTACGAGGCCGGCACCACCACCGTGTCGGCCGTGGCCAGCAGTTCGGGGCCGTGCTCGACGTGGATCGCGAAGTCGGCGTCCGTGCGCACCGGCCCGGGGGCGAGCCCGCACGTGAGGATCTCGTACAGCGGCCGCCCGGCCGGATCCTTGGCCCGCCCGAAGATCCGGTGCGGGATGCCCAGCTCGAAGGGGAGCAGCCCGGTGAGCGCGAGGACGACGACCCGATGTGCCTGCTGCTGCGACTCCATGGCCCGATCGTAGCGAAGCATGACAGTCAAGCCACTTTCGTACGGTCCCCCGCCGGCCGGAAGCTGTCGGCGTGCCCCAGACAGCTCCCGCCTCCGCCTCCGCCTCCACGGCCCCCTCGCGCGCCCCTCGGCGGGCCGCCCGCATCCACCGCGCCTGGTTCGTCGCCGCCGTCGCCTTCGTGACGATCATCGGCGCGGCCGGCTTCGCCTCCCTGCCCGGGCTGCTCATCGAGCCGCTGCACGCGGAGTTCGACTGGTCGCGCGGCACCATCGGCCTCGCCGTCTCGGTCAACCTCGCGCTCTACGGGCTCACCGCGCCCTTCGCCGCCGCCCTGATGGACCGCTTCGGCATCCGCAGGGTGGTGGCCGTGGCCCTGCTCGTCATCGCCTGCGGCGCGCTGGCCACGGTGTGGATGACCGCGCCGTGGCAGCTGGTGCTGTGCTGGGGCGTACTGGTCGGACTCGGCAGCGGCTCGATGGCCCTGGCCTTCGCGGCGACGGTGACCAACCGCTGGTTCACCGCCCGGCGCGGCCTGGTCACCGGCGTCCTGACCGCGGCCGGGGCCTCCGGCCAGCTGGTCTTCCTGCCGCTGCTGGCCTGGCTCGTGGACCAGCACGGCTGGCGCCCGGCAACGGTGACGGTCTCCCTGTCGGCGCTGGCCGTCGCCCCCTTCGTGTGGCTGCTGATGCGCGACCACCCGGCGGACGTGGGGCTCGCGCCGTACGGCGGCACGTACGAACCGAAGCCGGCCCCCACCCCGGGCGCGACCCGGCGGGCGCTGAAGGTACTCCTCGACGCGGCCCGGACCGGCCCCTTCTGGCTCCTGGCAGGCACCTTCGCGATCTGCGGCGCCTCCACGAACGGCCTGGTCAGGACCCACTTCGTGCCCGCCGCCCACGACCACGGCATGCCGGTGACGGCCGCCGCGGGGCTGCTGGCGGTGGTCGGCGTGTTCGACGTGATCGGCACGGTGGCCTCCGGCTGGTTCACCGACCGCTTCGACTCCCGGCGGCTGCTGGCCGTCTACTACGCCCTGCGCGGGATCTCGCTGCTCTTCCTGCCGATCCTGCTGGCGCCGTCGGTGCGGCCGCCGCTGGTCTTCTTCATCGTCTTCTACGGCCTCGACTGGGTGGCGACGGTCCCGCCGACGATCGCGCTGTGCCGCGAGCACTACGGGGACGACGGCGCGATCGTCTTCGGCTGGGTCCTGGCCTCGCACCAGCTCGGCGCGGCGGTGGTGGCCTTCCTGGGCGGCCTGGCCCGTGACCTCACCGGCTCGTACGACGTGGTCTGGTACGCGTCGGGCGCGCTCTGCGCGATGGCCGCGCTGATGGCCATGACCATCCACCACCGCCGCCGCCCCCCGACGCCCCGCGTCTGAGGCCGCCACCTCCAGCCCCGCCGGCGTTTGAGGCCGCCACCTCCAGCCCCGCCGGCGTTTGAGGCCGCCACCTCCAGCCCCGCCGGCGTTTGAGGCGCGGGGTCTGGGGCGGAGCCCCAGGAAACCCGGCTTCGCCGGGCACCGGGCTCCGCCCGGACCCGCTCCTCAAACGCCGGAGGGGCTGGATGTGGCCCGGCGAGGCTGAACATGGCGCAGGCCCCCCGGGGGGGCTAGGCGCCGGCCGGAGTGGTCGACTTCAGGGTCCCGTCCGGACCCGCCAGCAGCACCGGGGTCTGCGGGCCACCGAGATCGCGGACGGCCGCACGATCGGCCTCCGCCGGGGCCTCGGCCGTGCTGACGACCGCCGCCGCCTCCAGCGACCGCGCCCCGCTCGCCACCGCCATCGCCACCGCCGTCTGCAGCGCGCTCAGCTTCAGGGAGTCGAGCTCCACCGTCCCGGCGACGTACGTGCGGCCCGTCTCGTCCCGCACCGCCGCCCCCTCCGGCACCGCGTTGCGGGCCCGGGCGCTGCGCGCCAGCGTGATGATCTTGCTGTCCTCGGGGTCGATCCCGGTGCTGTCGGTCATGGGCGAAAGCATAGGGAGCGCACCCGCGCCCCCGCGCGACCACCCCACCGCCGAAGTGCGGGCAGCGTCAGGGCCGGTCGAGCCGCAGCCGCTCCGCCCTCGGCAGGCCCGCGACGACCAGGTCGTACGAGTCCTCGACGAGCTCCCGCACCAGCCGGTCCGGCAGACCGTCGGGCCCGCCCACCGTCACGGTGTTCCAGTGCCGCTTGTTCATGTGATAGCCGGGCACGATCGCCTCGTGCTCCTCGCGCAGCCGTACCGCCAGCTCCGGGTCGCACTTGAGGTTGACCTTCAGCGGTTCCCCGTCCAGCGCCGACAGCGCGAACACCTTGCCCAGCACCTTGAACACCGAGGTTTCCGGGGTGAAGGGGAACTCCTCCACCGCCGCGTTGAAGCCCAGGCAGAACGCGCGCAGCTGCGCCGGGGTCACTCCCCCTCCTCCCCCGCGGGCTCCGCCGCGGCCACCGGCTCCACCAGTACCGTCACGATCTTGTTCCGCCGTCCCGCCGGGGATTCGGCCGTCAGCCGCAGCGGACGGCCGTCCGGCAGTTCCACCACCGCCGAGGCGCCCGCGATCGGCACCCGGCCCAGCGCCTTGGCCAGCAGGCCGCCGACCGTCTCCACGTCCTCGTCGTCGAAGGCCTCGACCTTGAACAGCTCTCCGAGGTCGGTGATGTCCAGCCGCGCCGTGACCCGGTAGCGGTCCTCGCCCAGGTCCTCGACCGGCGGGAGTTCCCGGTCGTATTCGTCGGTGATCTCGCCGACGATCTCTTCCAGGATGTCCTCGATGGTGACGATGCCTGCCGTGCCGCCGTATTCGTCGATGACGACGGCCACGTGGTTGCGCACCTGCTGCATCTCGCGCAGCAGATCGCCCGCGTTCTTGGTGTCCGGCACGAAGAGCGCCGGCCGCATCGCCGTCGACACCAGGTCCGCCTCCGCCTCCCGGCTGATGTGCGTCTTGCGGACCAGGTCCTTCAGGTAGACGATCCCGACTATGTCGTCCTCGTTCTCCCCGGTCACCGGGATGCGCGAGAAGCCGGACCGCAGTGCGAGCGTGGTCGCCTGACGGATCGTCTTGTACCGCTCGATGCAGACGAGGTCGGTGCGCGGCACCATCACCTCGCGCACCAGCGTGTCGCCGAGCTCGAAGACCTGGTGCACCATGCGGCGCTCGTCGTCCTCGATCAGTGATTCCCGCTCCGCGAGGTCCACCATGGCGCGCAGCTCGGCCTCGGAGGCGAACGGCCCCTTGCGGAAGCCCTTCCCGGGCGTGAGCGCGTTGCCGATGAGGATCAGCAGCTGCGGGATCGGCCCCATGATCCGGGCCAGCGGTACGAGCACGTACGCGGCCGCCGTCGCCGTGTTCAGGGGGTGTTGACGGCCGATCGTACGGGGGGACACGCCCACGGCGACGAAGGAGACGAGCACCATCACGGCGATGGCCACGAGCAGTGCGGTCCAGTTCTCGCCGAACTCGTCGAGGCAGACGTAGGTGACGAGCACCCCGGCGGCCATCTCGCAGGTGACCCGGACCAGCAGGGCCACATTGAGGTAGCGGGTGGGGTCGCCGGCGACCTGGGCGAGCTTCTCGCTCCCGCGCCGGCCCTCCCGTACGGCCTGCTCGGCCCGGAAGCTCGAGATGCGGGCGATGCCGGACTCGGCGCACGCCGCGAACCAGGCCACCACCACCAGCAGGACGGCCCCGGTGATCAGTTGCGGCGCGTTCACGAGACGGTCGGAGCCGGGGACGGACCCGTGATACCGCGCTCGCCGCGCCAACCGTCGACGATGGCCGCCTGGAGGCCGAACATCTCGGCCTTCTCGTCCGGCTCCTCGTGGTCGTAGCCGAGCAGGTGCAGCACTCCGTGGACGGTCAGGAGCTGGAGCTCCTCGTCCATGGAGTGCTGCGTCGGGGCTTCCTCGCCCTGCCTCTTGGCGACCTCGGGGCAGAGCACGATGTCACCGAGGAGCCCCTGCGGGGGCTCCTCGTCGTCCTTGGCCGGCGGACGGAGCTCGTCCATCGGGAAGGACATGACGTCGGTCGGACCGGGCAGATCCATCCACTGGATGTGGAGCTGCTCCATGGCGTCCTCGTCGATGACGATGACGGAGAGCTCGGACAGCGGGTGGATCCGCATCCGGGTGAGCGCGTAGCGGGCGATGTCGAGGATCGCCTGCTCGTCGACCTCGGTTCCGGACTCGTTGTTGACGTCGATCGACATGGTGCGCTGGGTTCTACTTCCGTGGATGGCCGTTCGCGGCCTGCTGGCTGTCGTCGTACTTCTCGTACGCGTCGACGATACGGCCGACCAGCTTGTGGCGGACGACATCCTCGGACGTGAGCCGTGAGAAGTGGATGTCCGGGACGCCTTCCAGGATGTCCTGCACCTGCCGCAGACCGCTCCGGGCACCGCCCGGAAGGTCGATCTGCGTGATGTCACCGGTGATCACGATCTTCGAGTCGAAGCCGAGCCGGGTCAGGAACATCTTCATCTGCTCGGTGGTCGTGTTCTGCGCCTCGTCGAGGACGACGAACGCCTCGTTGAGGGTGCGTCCGCGCATGTACGCCAGGGGCGCCACCTCGATCGTGCCCGCCGCCATCAGCCGCGGGATCGAGTCGGGGTCGAGCATGTCGTGCAGCGCGTCGTAGAGCGGGCGCAGGTACGGGTCGATCTTGTCGAAGAGGGTGCCCGGCAGGAAGCCGAGCCGCTCGCCCGCCTCGACGGCGGGCCGGGTCAGGATGATCCGGCTGACCTGCTTGGACTGGAGGGCCTGCACGGCCTTGGCCATGGCCAGGTAGGTCTTGCCGGTGCCGGCGGGGCCGATGCCGAACACGATCGTGTTCTTGTCGATCGCGTCGACGTACCGCTTCTGGTTGAGGGTCTTGGGGCGGATGGTACGGCCGCGGCTGGAGAGGATGTTCTGGGTGAGCACCTCCGCCGGCGTCTCGGCAGGCCCGTTGCCATTGCCGTTGCCGCTCGCCTTGAGCATGGCGATCGAGCGTTCCACTGCGTCCTCCGTCATCGGCTGCCCGGTGCGGAGCACCAGCATCATCTCGTCGAAAAGTCGCTGGATCAGGGCGACTTCCGCCGCCTCGCCGATCGCGCTGACCTGATTGCCCCGAACATGGATGTCGGCCTTCGGGAAGGCCTTCTCGATCACGCGCAACAGGGCGTCACCCGAGCCGAGCACGGTCACCATCGGGTGCGTGGCCGGAACGGTGAAGTGGGCTCGCGCCTGCCCCGGCGCAGGGATGTGGGCTGTGGGTGTCTGAGTCATGGGCCGGCACTGTGGCCTGCACATACCTCCCGCTGAGGGGCCGCGCCGATCGACGACCTCCGGAGTACAAGCGTACGTCTCCGCCGCTGCTTCCCCGAGAGGTTTTACACCCGCCCGCGCCCCGCCCGCGCCCCGTCCGCGCTCCGTCCCGCCCCGCCGGCGCCCCGCCCGCGCCTGCCGCGCGCACCCGCGCCGCTACACGGAGTGCCGGAAGCCGATCGTCGGTACGGCCCGGCGCCGGGCCGCCGGGGCCTCGCCCGAGGGGATCAGGTCGTCGAGGAAGCCGTACCGGCCGCGCAGCTCCTGCGGGGCCGCCTGCCACCAGTGGGCCACCTCCGGCCAGCCGGGGGCCGACAGGGAGCCGCCGAACTCCTGGACCGACAGCGCCGCGGTCAGGCCGGCGAAGGCGAGCCGGTCCGCCAGCGGCCAGCCCGCCAGGGTGCCGGTCACGAAGCCCGCCACGTAGACGTCGCCCGCGCCGGTCGGGTCCAGTTCGTCCACGGTGATCCCGGGGACGTGCGCCGTCTCCCCGGTGCGCCCGTCCACCGCGTACGAGCCCTCCGCCCCCATCGTCACCACCGCGATCGGCACCTTCTCGGCCAGCGCCCTGGCCGCGGCTCTCGGACAGTCGGTCCGGGTGTACCGCATGGCCTCGCCCGCGTTCGGCAGGAAGGCCTCGCAGTGCTCCAGGTCGGCCAGGGCTCCCAGGTCCCAGCGGCCGCTCTCGTCCCAGCCCACGTCGGCGAAGATCCGCGAGCCGCGCCGGGCGGCCTCGCCGATCCACTCCTCGCCGCGGCCGGGCCCGAGCGAGGCCACGGCCGCACGGGCCAGCGGCGGGCACTGCGGGAAGGGCCCGGGTCCCGCGGGCGGCGGGGCCTCGTGGCCGTGCGAGACCATCGTGCGCTCGCCCTCGTAGGCCATCGAGACCGTGACGGGGCTGTGCCAGCCGGGGATGGTGTGCGACATGGACAGGTCGATGCCCTCGCCCTGCTCCAGGGCGTCCCAGCAGTACTCGCCGTAGTGGTCGTCCCCGAAGGCGGCTGCCAGGGCGGTGCGCAGACCGAGCCGGGCCAGGGCGGTGGCCATGTTGGCGACGCCGCCGGGGCTGGATCCCATTCCGCGCGCCCAGGACTCCGTACCGCGCACCGGGGCCGAGTCGAGGCCGGTGAAGATGATGTCGAGGAAGACCGTTCCGGTCAGGAAGACGTCGCAGCCCGGTTCCTGCGGGTCACGCAGCGGACCGAGCGGGTCCACTGCTGCTGCGCGGATTTCGTAGTCCCGACCGGTCACGGCGATCTCCCCGTTGTTTCTCGAAGGCCCGTTTCTGCATGACGTTTTCCAGTGGAAAGCTGCCAGCCCTGCCCACCCCGGGCAGGACCAAACCCAGTGTGGCGCAGATCACCCTCGAATGGCCCGCCGTCACTCGGACCACTCGACGGGGACCGGGCGGGCACGGCCCCGGGACGGGCGGGTCCCGGGGCCGGTCCCGGGGCCGGTCCCGGGCCGGTCCCGGGCGGGCACGGCCGCCGTCAGCCCCGCTTGGGCAGGGGCACCCGCAGCAGGTCGGCGGCCACCGTGAGCTCGCCCTCGAAGCCGGCCGCGCGCGCCTGGCGCTCGAACTCGGCGGGGTCGGTGTAGCGCTGCGAGAAGTGCGTCAGCACGAGGTGCCGTACGCCCGCGTCCCGCGCCACGCGCGCCGCCTGCCCGGCGGTGAGGTGACCGTGATCGGTGGCCAGCCGTTCGTCCTCGTCGAGGAAGGTCGACTCGATGACCAGCATGTCGCAGCCCTCGGCGAGGGCGTCCACGCCGGGGCACAGCCGGGTGTCCATGACGAACGCGAACCGCTGCCCGGGCCGGGGCTCGCTCACCTCGTCCAGGGTGACCGCGCCGAGCCGGCCCTCCCGCTGGAGCCGGCCCACGTCCGGCCCCTTGATGCCGTGCCGGGCGAGCAGCTCGGGCACCATGCGGCGCCCGTCGGGCTCGGTGATCCGGTAGCCGAAGGACTCGACGGGATGCGAGAGCAGCCGGGCCTCCAGGGTGTACGAGGGCCCTTCGGCCAGCACGCCGTCCGCGGCCACCGGTTCCTCGCGGAGCGGGACGGTCTCGCGGTAGGCCGTGGCGTACCGCAGCCGGTCGAAGAACTTCTGCCCCGAGGCCGGGTAGTGCGCGGTGACCGGGTGCGGGACCTGGTCGAGGTTGATCCGCTGGATCACCCCGGCGAGACCGAGGCTGTGGTCACCGTGGAAGTGGGTGACGCAGATCCGGTTGATGTCGTGCGCGGCCACCCCGGCGCGCAGCATCTGGCGCTGGGTGCCCTCGCCCGGGTCGAAGAGGATGCCCTCGCCGTCCCAGCGCAGCAGGTAGCCGTTGTGATTGCGGTGGCGGGTGGGCACCTGGCTGGCGGTGCCCAGCACCACGAACTCCCTGACGGACACGTGTTATCCGGGGGGCCACTGGAGGCCACGGCCGCCGAGGACGTGCGCGTGGGCGTGGAAGACGGTCTGGCCGGCGCCGGAGCCGGTGTTGAAGACGATCCGGTAGCCGTGGTCGACGATCTTCTCGTCGAGGGCGACCTGGCCGGCCTCACGCAGTATGTCGGCGGCGACGGCGGGCTCGGCCGCGGCCAGCGAGGCCCCGTCGGCGTAGTGCACCTTGGGGATGACGAGCACGTGCGTGGGCGCCTGCGGATTGATGTCCCGGAAGGCGACCGTGGTGTCGGTCTCCCGGACCACGGTCGCGGGGATACTCCCCGCGACGATCTTGCAGAACAGGCAGTCGGCCTGCGGTTCCCCGGCCATTGCTGAGCCTCCCGTGACGTTGATCGGTCCGGGCATCGTATCCAGCCGGGCCCCCACCACGGGCAGCCATTACGGCCCCCCGGCCCGAACCCCCGGCCCCGGCCGGGTCCGAACCAGCCGGGCGGGCCGGGGAGGAGCCGTCCGGCGGGGACGACCGGGACGCCGGGGACGGCGGGGCGTCAGGACCAGCGGCCCGTGCGGGCCAGCAGCACCGCGGTCGCCGCCGTTCCGGCCGTGGAGGTCCGCAGGACGGAGCGGCCCAGGCGGTAGGGGTGGGCCCCCGCCTCGGCGAAGACCGCCAGTTCCTCCGGGGAGACGCCGCCCTCCGGGCCGACCACCAGGACGACGGAGCCCGAGGCGGGCAGCTCGGCCGTGGCCAGGGCCCCGGAGGGGGTGTCGCGGTCCTCGTGCAGGACCATCGCCAGGTCGGCGCCGGCCAGCAGGGCCGCGACCTGCTTGGTGGACATGGCCTCGGCCACGTCCGGGAAGCGCACCCGGCGGGACTGCTTGCCCGCCTCCCGGGCCGTGGCCCGCCACTTGGCCAGGGACTTGGCCCCGCGGTCGCCGCGCCACTGCGTGATGCAGCGCGAGGCCTGCCAGGGCACGATCGCGTCCACGCCGGTCTCGGTCATCGTCTCGACGGCCAGCTCGCCCCGGTCGCCCTTGGGAAGGGCCTGGACCACCGTGATCCGGACCGCCGGCTGCTCCTCCTGCCCCGCCGAGGAGACCGCCACGACCAGCCGGTCCTTGCCCTCGGCGGCCTTGACCACGCCCTCCGCCCAGTGCCCGCGCCCGTCGGTGAGGACCACGTCCTCGCCCGGGGTCAGCCGCTTCACGGACACGGCGTGCCGGCCCTCCGGGCCGTCCAGGACGAACTCCGGCCCCGCGGGGACCTCTTCCACCACGAACACCGGGGCGGTCATGACGCACTCCTCATCTGCATTGCCTTCAACGTGCTCTGTGCCTGGGCCAGTTCGGCCGCCAGCACCTCCACCAGCTCCCCGGCCGGCAGCGGCCGCGCCAGCCGGTGCCCCTGCCCCGCCCACAGGGCCATGCCCTGCGGGTCCCCGGCCGCGGCGGCGGCCTTGCGCAGCCCCGAGGTCAGGTGGTGGACCTGCGGGTACGCGGCCGGGGCGTACGGCCCGTGCTCGCGCATGAAGCGGTTCACCAGCCCCCGCGCCGGCCGCCCGGAGAAGGCCCGGGTGAGCTCGGTGCGGGCGAACAGCGGGTCCGTCAGCGCCTTCTTGTGCACCGGGTCCGCCCCGGACTCCGGGCAGGGCAGGAAGGCCGTCCCGAGCTGCGCAGCCTCCGCCCCGGCCGCCAGCAGGGCAGCGATCTGCGCGCCGCGCATCAGACCGCCCGCGGCGATGATCGGCAGCGCCACGGCCTCCCGTACCTGGCCCACCAGCGCGAGGAGGCCCACGGCCGCCGTGCCGTCGATCTGCGGGTCGTCCCGGTGGGTGCCCTGGTGGCCGCCGGCCTCCGAGCCCTGGACGCAGACCGCGTCCGCGCCCGCGTGCTGGGCGCTGCGGGCCTCCTCGACGGAGGTCACCGTGACGACGGTGTACGTACCGGCCTTGCGCAGCGCGGCGAGGGCCGCGGAGGCGGGGCAGCCGAAGGTGAACGAGACCACGGGGACCGGGTCTTCGAGGAGGATGGCGAGCTTGGCGTCGTAGCCGTCGTCGCTGGTGCCGAAGACCTCTTCGTCGCCGAGCGAGATCTCGTACCAGCTCGCCTCGCCGGCCAGCTGCCCGCGGTAGGTCTCCACGGCGGCCGGATCGACATAACCGGTCTGCGGCATGAAGAGGTTGACGCCGAAACGGCGCCGGGTGAGCGCGCGCAGCTGCTTGATCTCGTGGTACATCCCGTCGGCCGTCTTGTAGCCGCCGGCGAGGAAGCCCAGTCCGCCCGCCTCGCACACGGCAGCGGCGAGCGCGGGGCAGGAGGCGCCGCCCGCCATGGGAGCCTGCACGATCGGGTACGGGGAGAGACCGTTCGCTGCCGAGGACATGGACTGCATCGTGCCACGTCCCGGGCAGGGGGCCGAATCATCGCATTCGCCTGGCATAGTCCCCTTCCCGGCGGGCCCGCGGCCCCCCGCCGCGCTCGTGCGACGAGCCCGGCCGGGGAATCCCCGGGCCGGGCTCGTGACGGTGGTGCGCGGTCGGTCAGCGACCGTTGAACGCGTCCTTCAGGCGGCTGAACAGCCCCTGCTGACCCGGCGCGAACTGGCCCATCGGCCGCTCCTCGCCGCGCAGCTTCGCGAGCTGGCGGAGCAGGTCCTCCTGCTGCGCGTCCAGCTTGCCCGGGGTGGTGACCTCGACGTGGACGATCAGGTCGCCGCGTCCGCCACCGCGCAGGTGGGTCACGCCGCGGCCGTGCAGCGGGATCGCCTGGCCGGACCCGGTGCCGGGCCGGATGTCGATCTCCTCCAGCCCGTCGAGCGTCTCCAGCGGGCATTTGGTGCCCAGTGCGGCCGCCGTCATCGGGATGGTCACCGTGCAGTGCAGGTCGTCCCCGCGCCGCTGGAAGGTCGGGTGCGCCAGCTCGTGGATCTCCACGTACAGGTCACCGGCGGGGCCGCCGCCGGGGCCGACCTCGCCCTCGCCCGCGAGCTGGATCCGGGTGCCGTTCTCGACACCGGCCGGGATCTTGACCGTGAGGCTGCGGCGGGAGCGGACCCGGCCGTCGCCCGCGCACTCGTGGCACGGGGTCGGGACCACGGTGCCGAAGCCCTGGCACTGCGGGCAGGGGCGCGAGGTCATGACCTGGCCCAGGAAGGACCGGGTGACCTGCGAGACCTCACCGCGACCGCGGCACATGTCACACGTCTGCGCCGAGGTGCCGGGAGCGGCGCCCTCACCGGAGCAGGTGTTGCAGACCACGGCCGTGTCGACCTGGATGTCCTTGGTGGTCCCGAAGGCCGCCTCGTCCAGCTCCAGGTCCAGACGGATCATGGCGTCCTGGCCGCGGCGGGTCCGCGAGCGCGGGCCGCGCTGCGAGGCCTGGCCGAAGAAGGCGTCCATGATGTCCGAGAAGTTGCCGAAGCCACCCGCTCCGAAGCCGCCCGCGCCGCCGCCGCCCGAGGAGGACAGCGGGTCGCCGCCGAGGTCGTAGACCTGCTTCTTCTGCGGGTCCGACAGCACCTCGTAGGCCGCGTTGATCTCCTTGAAGCGCTCCTGCGTCTTCGGGTCCGGATTCACATCCGGGTGGAGTTCACGCGCGAGGCGCCGGAAGGCCTTCTTGATCTCGTCCTGCGATGCGTCGCGGCGCACGCCGAGAACGGCGTAGTAGTCCGTGGCCACTTACGACTCCGCCAGGATCTGTCCGACGTAACGTGCCACTGCGCGTACCGCTCCCATCGTTCCGGGGTAGTCCATGCGGGTCGGTCCGACCACGCCGAGTTTGGCGACTGCTTCGCCGCCCGAACCGTAACCGACCGAGACGACCGACGTGGAGTTCAGTCCCTCGTAGGCGTTCTCATGCCCGATCCGTACGGCCATTCCCGACTCATTGGCCTCGCCCAGCAGCTTGAGGAGCACGACCTGCTCCTCCAGCGCTTCGAGCACCGGCCTGATCGTCAGGGGAAAATCGTGTCCGAAGCGGGTGAGATTGGCGGTACCGCCGATCATCAGCCGCTCCTCGGCCTCCTCGACCAGGGTTTCGAGGAGGGTCGCGAGCACCGTGGAGACGGTGCCGCGGTCCTCGGCCTCGAAGGATTCGGGGAGGTCCTGAACCAGCGGGGGCACATCGGTGAAGCGCCGCCCGACGACCCGGCTGTTGAGCCGGGCCCGCAGGTCCGCGAGAGAGGTCTCGCCGAAGGGGCTCGGGCAGTCGATGAGCCGCTGCTCGACCCGCCCGGTGTCCGTGATCAGTACGAGCATCAGGCGCGCGGGAGCCATCGAGAGCAGCTCCACGTGCCGGACGGTCGACCGGGTCAGGCTCGGGTACTGGACGACGGCGACCTGCCGGGTGAGCTGCGCGAGCAGCCGCACCGTGCGGCCGACCACGTCGTCGAGGTCGACGGCGCCGTCGAGGAAGTTCTGGATGGCCCGGCGCTCGGGCGACGACAGCGGCTTGACCCCCGCCAGCTTGTCGACGAAGAGGCGATAGCCCTTGTCGGTGGGGATCCGGCCGGCGCTGGTGTGGGGCTGGGCGATGTAGCCCTCCTCCTCCAGCACGGCCATGTCGTTGCGCACGGTGGCGGGCGAGACGCCGAGCCGGTGCCGCTCGGTGAGCGCCTTGGAGCCGACCGGCTCCTCCGTCCCGACGTAGTCCTGGACGATGGCGCGCAGCACTTCGAGTCTGCGTTCGCTGAGCATCGCGCGCACACCTCCAGCTCTGGTCCGTTGCCGTGTTCTGCCGTGTTCGTTGGCACTCTGATCGTTCGAGTGCCAGAGAGCCCCCGCTCAGTGTACGGCCGGGCGGTAAGCCCCTGGCAAGGGAGGCCCGCCAGGGTAGCGTCGCCGCATGGACGTGCGTTGGGAAGAGTGTGGGTGGGAACGGCTGACCGGACGGGCCGGCCGTCGGCGGCTGCCGGTGTGGGACTGCACCGTGGGGCTTGTGGTGGGCGAGGATTCCGTGCTCCTGATCGACCCCGGCTCGTGCCTGCGCGAGGGCGCCGAGGTGCGGGCCGAGGCGGAGCGGCTGACGGGCCGGCACGTGACCCATATCGCATTCACGCACGGCCATTTCGATCACGTCCTGGGCGGGGCCGCCTTCTCGGGCGCCGAGGTGTTCGGGGCGGTCGGGCTGGACTCGCTGCTGGCGGCGGAACGCGAGGAGCTGCGCGAGGACGCGGTCCGCCACGGGCTCGCGGAGGCGGAGGCGGCGGAGGCGGTGGACCTGCTGGTGCTGCCCCGGCACCCGGTGTCGGGCGAGTGGACGCTGGAACTGGGCGGCGTACAGGTGCTGCTGGCCAATGTGGGGCCCGGGCACAGCGGGCACGACCTGGCCGTCTTCGTACCGGGCGAGCGCGAGGTGGTCTTCTGCGGGGACCTGGTCGAGGAGTCGGGGGAACCCATGGCGGGCCCGGACGCCGTGCCCGGGCAGTGGCCCGCGGCCCTGGACCGGCTGCTGTCGCTGGGCGGGGACGACGCACTGTACGTGCCGGGTCACGGAGCGGTGGTCGGGGCGGACTTCGTCCGTGCGCAACGCGCCACACTGGCGGCCCGTTTCGGCGTGTCGGAGGCGTGACGCGCGCGGCTCTCCTACTGTCGGCCGGATGCGCGAGTACTCCCCCGACCTGACCCCCCAGTGGAAGCGACCCACGGCCGTGCCGGAGGTGGCGGCGGACCGCGACCTCGTGGTCGAGGTCGCCGGTACGGACTTCTGCGGCGCGGTGGTGGCCTGCGAGGCGGGCACGGTGACGCTGGAGGACCGCTTCGGCAAGCGGCGGGTGTTCCCGATGGAGCCGCGGGGGTTCCTGCTGGACGGCGAGGTGGTCACCCTGGTCCGGCCGGCGCGCGGCCCCGCGGCGCCGCGCCTGACGGCCTCGGGCTCACTGGCCGTCCCCGGGGCGCGGGCGCGGGTGGCCCGGGCGGGCCGGATCTACGTCGAGGGCCGGCACGACGCCGAGCTGGTGGAGCGGGTCTGGGGCGACGACCTGCGGATCGAGGGCGTGGTGGTCGAGTACCTGGAGGGCATCGACGACCTCCCGGCCATCGTCGCCGACTTCGCCCCGGCCGAGGACGCCCGCCTCGGCATCCTGGTCGACCACCTCGTCCCGGGCTCGAAGGAGTCCCGCATCGCGGCGTCGGTGACCTCCCCGCACGTCCTGATCGTGGGCCACCCGTACGTGGACGTCTGGCAGGCGGTGAAGCCGTCCGCACTGGGCATCCCCGCGTGGCCGGTGATCCCGCCCGGTCAGGACTGGAAGACGGGCGTCTGCCGGGCCCTGGGCTGGCCGGAGAACACCGGGGCCGCCTGGCAGCACATCCTGTCCCGGGTCACCTCGTACCGCGACCTGGAATCCACCCTCCTGGGCTCGGTGGAACACCTCATCGACCACGTCACAACCTGACCGCCCCCGCCCTCCAGCCCCGCCGGCGTTTGAGGCGCGGGGGTCCGGGGGCAGCGCCCCCGGCGGCCGGCCCGCCCGCGCGGGTCAGTCCACCAGGTCCCGCACCACCGCATCGGCCAGCAACCGCCCCCGCAGGGTCAGCACCGCACGCCCGCCCTCGTACGGCCCCGGCTCCAGCAGCCCGTCCGCCAGCGCCCTCCGCGACGCCGCCAGCCCGGCCGGAGCGAGCAGCGGCAACGGCACGCCGTCGACCAGCCGCAGCTCCAGCAGGATCCGCTCCACCCGCCGGTCCTCCGCCGACAGGAGCTCGCGTCCCGCCCCGGGCGACCGCCCCTCCGCCAGCGCCGCGGCGTACGCACCCGGGTGCTTCACGTTCCACCACCGCACCCCGCCCACGTGCGAGTGCGCGCCCGGCCCGGCGCCCCACCAGTCGGCGCCGCGCCAGTACAGCTCGTTGTGCAGGCAGCGGCCGGCCTCCGAGGTGGCCCAGTTGGAGACCTCGTACCAGGAGTAGCCGGCCTCGGCCATCACCGAGTCCGCGATCAGGTACCGGTCGGCGTGGACGTCGTCGTCCGTCATCGGGACCTCGCCCCGGCGGATCCGCCGCGCCAGCTGCGTGCCCTCCTCGACGATCAGCGCGTAGGCGCTGATGTGGTCCGGCCCGGCCCCGAGCGCCGCCGCGAGCGTCGCGCGCCAGTCCTCGTCCGACTCCCCCGGGGTCCCGTAGATCAGGTCGAGGTTGACGTGCTCGAAGCCCGCCGCCCGTGCCTCCGCGACGCACGCCTCGGGCCGGCCGGGGGTGTGGGTGCGGTCGAGCACCTTCAGGACGTGCTGCTTGGCGCTCTGCATGCCGAAGGAGACCCGGTTGAAGCCCCCGGCGCGCAGCTCGGCGAGGTACGCCGGGTCCACCGACTCCGGATTGGCCTCCGTGGTGATCTCGGCGTCCTCGGCGAGGCCGAATTCGTCCCGGATCGCCGCGAGCATGCGTACGAGGTCGGCGGCGGGCAGCAGCGTGGGCGTACCGCCGCCGACGAAGACGGTCCGGACCTGGCGGGGGTCGTCGCCGAGCACCTTCCGCGCGAGCCTGACCTCGTCGATCAGGGTGTCGGCGTAGTTCTCCCGGGAGGCGAGCACACCGCCGGTGCCCCGCAGCTCGGTGGCCGTGTAGGTGTTGAAGTCGCAGTAGCCGCAGCGCGTGGCGCAGTAGGGGACGTGCAGGTAGAAACCGAGCGGCCGCTCCCCCGCGCCCGCCAGGGCATGCGACGGCAGCGAGCCGTCTTCGGGCATGGGTTCACCGTCGGGGAGTGCGGAAGGCATACCCCCATCATCCCGCACCCCGCCCATGGTCAGCCCCGCCCGGCACCACTCCCGCCCCACTCCAGCCCCGCCGGCGTTTGAGGCGCGGGGTCCGGGGCGTAGCCCCGGGAAGGGCGCGCGGGACGGGGGGCCCGGCGGGGCGGGAGACCGCCCCGCCCCCGCCGAGCCCGCGGCAGGCGTTACGCCTCGCGCGACCCCTCGTACATCTCCTCGATCAGGTGCTTGAACTCACGCTCGACCACCGGCCGCTTCAGCTTCAGGCTGGGCGTGAGGTCGCCGTGCTCGACGTCGAGGTCGCGCGGCAGCAGCCGGAACTTCTTGACCGTCTGCCAGCGCTGGAGCCCCTCGTTGAGGGTCTGGACGTAGGTCTCGATCAGGCGGTTGGTCTCCGGCGCCGCCAGGACCTGTCCGTAGGTCTTGCCCTCCAGCCCGTTGTCGGCGGCCCAGGTGAGGATGGACGGCTCGTCGAGGGCGATCAGGGCGGAGCAGAAGTTACGGTCCGCGCCGTGCACGACGATCGTGGACACGTACGGGCAGATCGCCTTGAACTGGCCCTCGATCTCCGCCGGGGCGACGTACTTGCCGCCCGAGGTCTTGATCAGGTCCTTCTTGCGGTCGGTGATGCGCAGGTAGCCGTCGGCCGACAGTTCGCCGATGTCGCCCGTGTGCAGCCAGCCGTCGGACTCCAGGACCTCGGCGGTCTTGTCCGGCTGACCGTGGTAGCCCTGCATGATGCCGGGGCCGCGCAGCAGGACCTCGCCGTCGTCGGCGATGCGCACCTCGGTGCCGGGGAGCGGCTTGCCGACCGTGCCGGTGCGGTAGGCCTCGCCCGGGTTGACGAAGGAGGCGGCGCTGGACTCGGTCAGGCCGTAGCCCTCCAGGATGTGCACGCCGGCGCCGGAGAAGAAGAAGCCGATCTCGGGGGCCAGGGCGGAGGCGCCGGAGACGGCGGCGCGCAGCTTGCCGCCGAAGGCCTCGCGCAGCTTGGAGTAGACGAGCGCGTCGGCGATCTTGTGTTTGGTGGTGAGGCCGAAGGGGGCGGTCGCCTGGCCGGTGCGGCGGAAGTTGTCCTGCGTGACCTTCGCGTACTCGCGGGCGACGCCCGCCGACCACTGGAAGATCTTGTACTTGGCGCCGCCGGCGGCCCGGGCCTTGGCGGCCACGCCGTTGTAGACCTTCTCGAAGATGCGCGGGACGGCCGCCATGTAGGTGGGCTGCACGACCGGCAGGTTCTCGATGATCTTGTCGATCCGGCCGTCGACGGCGGTCACGTGCCCGGCCTCGATCTGCCCGGAGGTCAGTACCTTGCCGAATACGTGGGCCAGCGGCAGCCACAGGTACTGGACGTCGTCCTTGCCGATGAGCCCGGTGGCCGTCATGGCCTTGGCCAGGTACGACCAGTTGTCGTGCGGCAGCCGTACGCCCTTGGGGCGGCCGGTCGTGCCGGAGGTGTAGATGAGGGTGGCGAGCTGGTCGGAGGTGATGGCCGCGATCCGCTCGTCGACGGCCTCGGGGTGCTTGGCGAGGTACTCCTTGCCGCGCGCCTCCAGCTCGGCGAGGGAGAGCACCCAGCCCTCGGGGTCGCCCTCGGCCGCGACCGCGTCGGCGGCCTCGAGGACCACGACGTGTTCGAGGTGCGGCAGGTCGGTGCGGCGCTCGCGCGCCTTCGCCAGCTGCTTCGCGTTCTCGGCGATCAGCACCCGGCTCTCGGAGTCCGAGAGGATGAAGGCCGACTCGTCCGCGTTGGTGCTGGGGTAGATCGTGGTGACCGCGCCGCCGGCACACATCACGCCGAGGTCGGAGAGGATCCAGTCGACCCGGGTCTCGGAGGCGAGCGCGACGCGCTGCTCCGTTTCCAGGCCGAGGGAGATCAGGCCGGCCGCGATGGCGAACACCCGCTCGGCCGCCTGGCCCCAGCTGAGTGATTTCCAGTCGTCTGGGCCGCCCCGGCCGTCGGCCGCGGGCACCGGGTACCGGTAGGCCTCGTCGTTCGGCGTCGCTGCGACGCGCTCAAGGAAGAGCACCGCCACGGTGGGCGGGCGGTTCTCGAGATAGGTCTGTGTGTCGCTCACGACATCCTCCGGACCGTTCCACGCGGCAGTGCGTGGGCGTGGGGCGCTGGGGGCGCTTGGGACTGGCGGGTTTGCAACCGTTGACTTTTTAAACTGGCGAGTAACCGTCGGGCAGTGATCAGACTAGAGCGCCGCTGCCGCGCGCGTAAGAGCCCGCGAGCGGCCGCTTCATAACGAAACAGGCCCCCGCACCGGAGTGCGGGGGCCTGTCTGCGTCGGGTGGCGGCGGGGCTGCTACTTCTTCTTGCCGCCGGACTCGTCGCTGGAGAGGACGGCGATGAAGGCCTCCTGCGGGACCTCCACGGAGCCGACCATCTTCATCCGCTTCTTGCCTTCCTTCTGCTTCTCCAGCAGCTTCCGCTTACGGGAGATGTCACCGCCGTAGCACTTGGCGAGGACGTCCTTGCGGATGGCGCGGATGGTCTCGCGGGCGATGACGCGGGAGCCGATCGCGGCCTGGATCGGCACCTCGAAGGCCTGCCTGGGGATGAGCTCGCGCAGCTTGGCGACGAGGCGCACACCGTAGGCGTAGGCCGCGTCCTTGTGCGTGACGGCGGAGAAGGCGTCGACCTTGTCGCCGTGCAGCAGGATGTCGACCTTGACCAGGCTGCCGGACTGCTCGCCCGTGGGTTCGTAGTCCAGGGAGGCGTAGCCGCGCGTCTTGGACTTCAGCTGGTCGAAGAAGTCGAAGACGATCTCCGCGAGCGGGAGGGTGTAGCGGATCTCGACCCGGTCCTCGGAGAGGTAGTCCATGCCGAGCAGGGTGCCGCGGCGCTGCTGGCAGAGCTCCATGATGGCGCCGATGAACTCGGTGGGTGCGAGCACGGTGGCGCGCACGACCGGCTCGAACACGTCCGAGATCTTGCCCTCGGGGAACTCGCTCGGGTTGGTGACGGTGACTTCCTTGCCGTCCTCCATGACCACGCGGTAGACCACGTTGGGCGCGGTGGCGATCAGGTCGAGGCCGAACTCGCGCTCCAGGCGCTCACGGACCACGTCCAGGTGGAGCAGGCCGAGGAAGCCGACGCGGAAGCCGAAGCCGAGCGCGGCCGAGGTCTCCGGCTCGTAGACCAGGGCGGCGTCGTTGAGCTGGAGCTTGTCCAGGGCCTCGCGCAGGTCCGGGTAGTCCGAGCCGTCGAGCGGGTAGAGACCGGAGAAGACCATCGGGCGCGGGTCCTTGTAGCCGCCGAGGGCCTCGGTCGCGCCGTTGTGCAGGCTGGTGATGGTGTCACCGACCTTGGACTGACGGACGTCCTTCACGCCGGTGATGATGTAGCCCACCTCGCCGACGCCGATGCCGTCGGAGGGGGTCATCTCCGGGGAGGAGACACCGATCTCCAGCAGCTCGTGGGTGGCGCCGGTGGACATCATCCGGATGCGCTCGCGCTTGTTGAGCTGGCCGTCGACCACACGCACGTACGTCACGACGCCGCGGTACGAGTCGTAGACCGAGTCGAAGATCATGGCGCGGGCCGGGGCGTCCTTGACGCCGACGGGGGCCGGGACCGTGGCGACGACCTTGTCGAGCAGCGCCTCGACGCCGAGACCGGTCTTCGCGGAGACGCGCAGCACGTCCTCGGGCTGGCAGCCGATCAGGTTCGCGAGTTCCTCGGCGAACTTCTCCGGCTGGGCGGCCGGCAGGTCGATCTTGTTCAGGACGGGGACGATCGCGAGGTCGTTCTCCATCGCCAGGTACAGGTTGGCGAGGGTCTGGGCCTCGATGCCCTGGGCGGCGTCCACGAGGAGGACGGTGCCCTCGCAGGCGGCGAGGGAGCGGGAGACCTCGTAGGTGAAGTCGACGTGCCCGGGGGTGTCGATCATGTTGAGGATGTGGGTGTTGCCCTGACCCTCGCCCGTGGTGGGGGCCCAGGGCAGTCGGACCGCCTGGGACTTGATCGTGATGCCGCGCTCACGCTCGATGTCCATGCGGTCGAGGTACTGGGCGCGCATCTGCCGCTGGTCGACCACACCGGTGATCTGGAGCATCCGGTCGGCAAGAGTCGACTTGCCGTGGTCGATGTGCGCGATGATGCAGAAGTTGCGGATCAGCGCCGAGTCGGTACGGCTCGGCTCGGGCACGTGGCTGGGGATCGCGGGCACGCAGTGTCCTGATTCTCGGTCGCAGTCGGAAGCGTTTGCGGAGCGTCGGTCGGAGCGAAAGTCCGGCTCCCGTCGCTCTCGGCGGCGCGATGTCGGATCTATACGCAGAGTCCCATGGTCCCATGGACGGGGCAGTGCGCTCGGTTTGGGCCGCCAGGAGCGTGCCTGGTAGCCTGGGCAGCTGTGTCTCGTATGCCCTCTCAGCTGTCGGGACACAATCCGAAGATCAAACTCTGAACCTGAAAAGGCTCTTTCGTGGCGAACATCAAGTCCCAGATCAAGCGGAACAAGACGAACGAGAAGGCGCGCCTGCGCAACAAGGCCGTCAAGTCCTCGCTCAAGACCGCGATCCGCAAGGCCCGCGAGGCCGTCGTCGCCGGTGACGTCGAGAAGGCCACCGTGGCTTCTCGCGCTGCCGCGCGTGCGCTCGACAAGGCTGTCTCGAAGGGTGTCATCCACAAGAACGCCGCCGCCAACAAGAAGTCGGCGCTGGCCACCAAGGTTGCCTCCCTGCAGGGCTGAGCTCCCTGATGTGATCGCCGGAAGGGACCCAGTGGGCCCTCTCTCCCGCTCCTGACCGGCACCCCGCTCCGCACACGAAGCGTTCGCCACGCGGGTGCGGCGCAACCAGAAGTAACCGAAGGCCCCGGCCTCCGCCCTTCCCCAGGGCGGTGGCCGGGGCCTTCGTGCTGCCCGGCGTGCCTCGCCGGGGCTGCTCAGTCGTACATGTGCTGAGGCGGTACGCGGTGCGGCAGCGGCCGGCGCCAGTCGCCCTCGCGGGCGACGAGGATCCGGCGGGCCAGGGTGCGCACCCCGTTCCAGGCCGGTTCGGCGGTCAGCGACTCGGCACAGGCCGGCGCGGCCGCGGACGTCGGCCTCGCCGAGGAGCCGGCCGATGGCCCGGAGGTCCTGCAGGGCCTGTGGTGCGAGGGTCCCCCGCTGCGCCATGCCCTCGGCCAGGTGGAGGACGAAGTCGGCGTCGTCGGTGACAGGAACGCTCTTCACCCCGTGCTCAACGGCCCAGGCCAGCTGATCCGCGGCATCGGCGGCGAGGACTGCCATCAGCCTCGCGACCCAGCGCTGCCAGCAGTCGGCGTCGTCGTACATGCGGGTCCGCGCTAACGGCCCTGGGGACGGGCGGCGCGGGCCACCGCCACGACGGCCTTCTCCAGGGCGTACTCGGGGTCGTCACCGCCGCCCTTGACCCCGGCATCGGCGGCGGCCACGGCGCGCAGCGCCTCCGAGACCGCGTCCGCCGACCAGCCGCGCATCTGCTGGCGGACCCGGTCGATCTTCCACGGGGGCATGCCCAGGTCCCGGGCGAGGTCGCCGGGGCGGGCCCCGCGCGGGGCGGAGGCGAGCTTGCCGATGGCGCGGACGGCCTGGGCCAGGGCGCTGGTGATCAGGACCGGCGCCACCCCGGTGGACAGGGACCAGCGCAGGGCTTCCAGGGCCTCGGCCGCCCGCCCCTCGACCGCCCGGTCGGCGACCGTGAAGCTGGAGGCCTCGGCCCGGCCGGTGTAGTAGCGGGCCACGACGGCCTCGTCGATGGTGCCCTCGACGTCGGCGCACAGCTGCGCGGCCGCGCTGGCCAGCTCCCGCAGGTCGCTGCCGATCGCGTCCACCAGGTTCTGGCAGGCCTCCGGGGTCGCGGACCGGCCGAGCGTGCGGAATTCGCCCCGCACGAAGGACAGCCGGTCCGCCGCTTTCGTCATCTTCGGGCAGGCGATCTCGCGCGCACCCGCCTTGCGCGCCGCGTCCAGCAGGCCCTTGCCCTTGACCCCGCCCGCGTGGAGGAGGACCAGGATGATCTCCTCGTAGGGCGCGGCGAGGTAGGCCTTGACCTCCTTGACCGAGTCCGCGGACAGGTCCTGCGCGTTGCGCACGACCAGCACCTTGCGCTCGGAGAAGAGCGAGGGGCTCGTCAGCTCGGCGAGCGTGCCGGGCTGGAGCTGCTCGGAGGCGAGATCGCGGACGTCCGTGTCGGCATCGGCGGCGCGGGCGGCCGCCACCACCTCGCGCACGGCGCGGTCGAGCAGCAGTTCCTCCTGCCCCACCGCGAGGGTGAGCGGGGCGAGCGGATCGTCGGTGGAGTTCTTCCTGGTGGCCATCGCGTCCAGCATCCCACGCCGCACTGACAGCCCTCCGCCCCGCGTGCCCGAGAATGGTCGCGTGAATGTGCGACATGTACTCGTCCTGCCCGACCGCGACGCCGCCGAGGAGGTGGCCCAGGAGGCCGCCGACCGCTTCGGACTCCCGGAGGAGCCGCAGTTGGTCCGCGACGCGCTGGCCGGCGAGGACGACGCCGAGGACGCCCAGTGGCTGGTGGTCGTCGAGGACCCGCAGGAACGGCTCGACGTCACCTCGCTGGACGACCTCGCCGCCGAGTACGAGGGCTGGCTGGAAACCCCGTAGGGGCTGCCGGTCAGGCCTTGCGCACGGCCTGGATGTCCAGGGTCACTTCCACGCTCGAACCGATCGCCGCGATCCCCTGCGCCAGCACCGACTGCCAGTTGAGGGTGAAGTCCTCACGGTGCAGTTCGGTGGTGGAGCGGCAGGCCGCCCGCAGTTCGCCCTCCATGCCCGTGCCCAGGCCGAGGTACTCGGTGTCCAGGGTCACCGAGCGGCTGACCCCGTGCAGGGTGAGCGCGCCGGCGACGGTCCAGCGGCTGCCGCTGCGGTGGATGAACCGCTCGCTGTAGAACTCCACCGTGGGGTGGCGGACCGCGTCCAGGAAGTCCCCCGACCTCAGGTGGTCGTCGCGCAGCCGCACCCCGGTGTCGATGCTCGCCGCGTCGATGATCACGTGCATGGAGGAGTCCTCCATGCGCTCGGCTATCCGCACCGCCCCGGCGAACGTGCTGAACCGGCCACGGATCCGGGCCAGGCCGATGTGCTGCGCGGTGAACCCGATGGTCGAGTGCGTCGGGTCGAGCTCCCAGTGGCCGGGCTGCGGCAGCAGCGGCGGCTCCACCGCGTCCAGGATGATCTCCGCGGTGCCGGACTGAGCCGGGTCCCCCACGATCGTCACCCCGTGGAACGGGGCGTACCCCTCGGCGGTGACCGACAGCCGGTACTCCCCCTCCGGCACGGCCGCGGTGAAACCGCCGTACGGGTCGGTCTCGCCTCTGACGATGCGGCGGCCTATCGGGTCGGTCACCTCGAACACGGCCTGCCGGAGCGGCCGGTGCACCGTGTCGAGGACCCGGCAGCTGAGCAGACGTGCCGTCGGCGGCAGCGTCAGTGTCGCGGATATGGAGGGACTGGAACTCCCGGCCGTCCCGGCCGTCTCCATCCCCCGTCTGCGACCGAACATGGCTGATGCACCCCCGTGCTGTGTGGACTTGGACCGTTCTGGCGAAGACGCATTCGATCATGCTGTCGGGTTGTGGGCAAACAGAGCGGTCCCGCCCGGTATGACCGCGCCTTTTGCGCCGCCGGCCGGCCGGAAACGCCCGGAGCCGAACTCCGGCTCCGGCGACGGCGATCGAGCCGTCGATGTCGGTACGCAGCACGGTCGCCCCCATCTCCCGCAGCCGGGCGAGCGTACCCGGCGCGGGGTGTCCGTAGCGGTTGCCCACGCCGACGGGAACGAGCGCGAGCCGCGGCCGGACCCGCGCGTACAGCTCGGGGTCCTGGTGCGCGGAGCCGTGGTGGGCGACCTTGAGCACATCCACCGGACCGAGATGCGGGTGCGCCCTCAACAGGCCCTGCTGCGCGGGTGGTTCAAGGTCTCCGAGCAACAACAGGGTCAGGCCCGCGCCGCGCACCAGCAGGGCGACGCTCGCATCGTTGGGGCCCTCGGGCGGCGGGCCGGCCGGCGGCGGCCAGAGCACCTGCCACTCGAACGCCCCGGCCCGGCGCCGCTCGCCCTGCACGGCCCGCACGATCGGCACCCCGGCGGCCGTCGCGGTCCGCCGGACGAACTCGGCCTGCCCAGGCGGCTCTTCCAGCGCGGTGGCCTGGATCACACCCACGGACCGGTCCCGGAGCACCCCCGAAAGGCCTCCCACGTGGTCGGCGTGAAAATGCGTCAGCAGGAGCAGCGGCACCCGGCGCACACCCAGGGTGCGCAGGCATGCGTCCACCGGGCCGGGTTCCGGGCCGGCGTCGACCACGAGGGCCTCCCCCGGGCCGACGGCAAGGACGGCGGCGTCCCCCTGCCCCACGGCGCACTGCACGTAGCTCCAGTCGGGCGGGGGCCAGCCGGTGAGCGTACGGGTGAGCTGCGGCGGCCGCAGTACGGCCAGGAGCAGCAGCACCGCCAGCGCCGAGCAGAGCCACCCGCGCCCGCGGAAGCGGGCACCGGCGAGGGCGACGACGACCAGGGTGACAGCGGCGAGCAGTGCGCCGCCGGCGAGCCCGCCCGGCCAGGACAGCTCGGCGCCCGGGAACCGTGCCCCGGCCCGGGCCACGCCCGCGATCCACCCGGCCGGGACTGCGGCGCACCGGGCCAGCACCTCCGCGGCGGGCATCCACACCGGGGCCGCGGCCAGCGCGGCGAAGCCGAGGACCGTCGCGGGACCGGCCGCCAGCTCGGCCAGCAGGTTGCACGGCACCGCCACCAGGCTGACCCGGGCGGCGAGGACGGCCACCACGGGCGCGCACACCGCCTGGGCGGCCGCGGCGGCCCCCAGCGCCTCGGCGAGCCGCGGCCCCGCCCCACGGCGCCGCAGGGCTGCGCTCCACCGGGGCGCGAGGGTGAGCAGCGCCCCGGTGGCCAGCACGGAGAGCAGGAAGCCATGGCTGCGGGCCAGCCACGGGTCGTGGAGCACGAGCAGCAGCACGGCCGCGCCCAGGGCCGGGATCAGGGACCGGCGCCGCCCGGTGGCGATGGCCAGCAGGGTGACCGCCCCGCAGGCCGCGGCCCGCAGCACGCTCGGCTCCGGCCGGCACACCACCACGAACGCCATCGTCAGGGCCGCCCCGCACAGGGCGGTGACCCGCAGGGAGAGCCCGAGCCGGGGCGCCAGCCCGCGCCGTTCGGCCTGCTGCGCGCGGGCCGGGGGCCCGATGAGCAGGAACAGCACCACGGTCAGGTTGGACCCGGAGACGGCCAGCAGGTGCAGCAGGTCGGTGGCCCGGAAGGCCTCGTGCAGATCGGGCGGAACCCTGGAGGTGTCACCGACGACCAGCCCCGGCAGCAGGGCCGCGGCGTCCGGTGCGAGCCCCTCGGTGGCCTCGCGCAGCCCGGCCCGCAGCCGTCCCGCGAACCGCTGGACGGTGTCCGGGCCGCCGGTCACCCGGGGCGGGGTGTCACCGGCCGGGCGGAGCAGCGCCACGGCCCGCTCCCCGCCCCTCGCCGGGGCCAGCCGGGCGACGACCTCCACCCGGGTGGAGGGCTGCAGCCGGGCCCACTGTGCATGCCCGGCCAGTACCCGCACGGGGGTCTCGACCCGGGTGCTCACCCCGTCGGGCCCGGTCACCCGGGTCACCACCGCGTCCAGGACGGTCACCGGCGGCCCGTTCCCGCTCCGGGCGGCCCGCGGATCGGAGCCCACGGTGAGCTCCGCGAGCACCCGGGCGTGCTCCCGCGCCAGCCCCGCCACCGGCCCGGCCCGCGCCTCGGCCCGCTGGAGCCCCGCCACTCCGGCCCCGGCGGACGCGCACAGCAGGACCGCCGCCGCGGCCGGGGCGAGCCGCCAGAGCCGTCCCGGACACAGGCACCCGCACAGCATCAGCAGGCCCGCGCAGACCACCCCGAGCCCCACCCCGAGGGCCGCTGGCCGGGCGGGAGCGTCCAGGGCGAGGGCGGCGGCCGCCCAGGCGGCCGCGGCGGGCACCACGAGGCGCAGGTCCACCGGGCCCGCGCCCGCGCGGCCGGTCACGGCCGCACCAGCGTCCGCAGGTCCGCGAAACGCCGCTCCCCGATGCCGTCGACCTGCCGGAGCTCCTCCACGGAGCGGAAGCCGCCGCGGGCGGTACGGAAGTCGACGATGTGCTGCGCCAGCACCGGCCCGACCCCCGGCAGACCGTCCAGCTGGGCGACCGTGGCCGAGCCCAGACTGAGCGGTCCCGGTCCAGGTCCCGGTCCAGCTGCGGGCCCCGGTCCGCCGCCCGCCCCGGCCACCGGCGGCGGCGCCGGGGCGCCGACCACCACCTGCTCGCCGTCCACGAGTACGCGGGCCCGGTTCAGCCCGGTGGTGTCGGTGCCGGGGCGCACTCCCCCGGCCGCGGCCAGCGCGTCCTCCACCCGCGAACCGGCGGGCAGCCGCCGCACCCCCGGGTCCCGGACCTTGCCGCTGATGTCGACCACGATCCTCGCGGCGCCTCCGGGACTGCCGGCCCCCGCCGGCGCCCCCGCAGACGCCGCGGACGCCGCCGGTACCGCTCCCGGGGTCACCACCGCGGGCGCGGTCACCGTCTGCGGCCGGGCCCACCAGTACTGCTGCCCGGCGAAT
This sequence comes from Streptomyces sp. Sge12, assembly GCF_002080455.1. NCBI lineage: Bacteria > Bacillati > Actinomycetota > Actinomycetes > Kitasatosporales > Streptomycetaceae > Streptomyces > Streptomyces sp. Sge12. The sequence continues at coordinate 5,273,461 of NZ_CP020555.1, read as the reverse complement.
CCGACGGCGGCGACCAGCACCACCGCGACCGCGGCCACCGTGCGCGGCCGTACCTCGCACCGGTCCTGCAGCCACAGCGGCAGCCGCTCCCGTACGGCCAGCCCGCGCGCGGCCCCCGGGGACAGCCCGGCCCCCTCGGCGGCCGGTGCCGGGGCCAGAACCTCCGGATCCGCCCGGGTCGGAGCTTCGGCCGGGGCGTGGGGCAGCGCCGCGGGCGGGCTGCTGCCGCCGAGCAGGGCCTCGGCCCGCCGGCGCACCGCGCCCGGTTCGGGATGAGGAACCCGCCGGCCCCGGCGGGCCGTGCGGCGGTGCCGCAGACGGCTGTCGGAGAGTCGGGAACGGCCCGGGCCACTGGTGGCACCCGACGGATACGAAGCACGCGTTCGAAGAGTCATGCGACGACCGTAGGGGCCGATCCCCGCCCCCGTTCGGAACACTCAATTCCGGTGGAAAAAAAGATCGTTGTGGATAACCGGGCCACTCGTTCCGGTGGTCAGCGGGGTGAGACGACCGCCGCGAGCAGCCCGGGCCCGGTGTGCGCCCCGATCACCGCGCCGACCTCACTGAGATGCAGTTCGACCAGTCCGGGGATGCGCTCGCGAAGCCGCTCGGCGAGCTTCTCCGCCCGCTCGGGGGCCGCCAGGTGGTGCACCGCCACGTCCACGGCGGCGGACCCGGCACGCTCGACGGCCAGCTCCTCCAGGCGGGCGATGGCCTTGGACGACGTACGGACCTTCTCCAGCATCTCGATCCGCCCGCCGTCCAGCGTCAGCAGGGGCTTCACCGCCAGTGCGGAGCCGAGCAGGGCCTGCGCGGCCCCGATGCGGCCGCCGCGGCGGAGGTAGTCGAGGGTGTCGACGTAGAAGTAGGCGGACATGTCCGCCGCCCGCTTCTCGGCGGCCGCCACCGCCTCGTCCACGGACCCGCCCGCCTCGGCGACCTCGGCGGCCGCGAGCGCGCAGAAGCCGAGGGCCATCGCGACCATGCCGGTGTCCAGGACACGGACGGGTACGGGAGCGGTCCTGGCCGCGACGACGGCCGCGTCGTAGGTACCGGAGAACTCGGCGGAGAGGTGCAGGCTGACGATGCCGGTCGCTCCGGCGTCCGCCGCCGCCCGGTAGGCCCGGACGAACTCCTCCGTGCTGGGGCGCGACGTGGTGACCGAGCGGCGCTTCTGCAGGGCCAGGGCCAGGCTGCGCGCCGAGATCTCGGTGCCCTCCTCCAGCGCCTCGCCGCCGAGGACGACGGTGAGCGGGACGGCGGTGATTCCGTGCCGCGCCATGGCCGGTCGGGGCAGGTAGGCCGTGGAATCGGTGACGATGGCGACATGGCGGGACATGAGGCGGAGGTTACCGCCAGTGGGGGCAGGACGGCAGCCTGGGCCCGTCACGCGACCTCCGACGGCGCTCCCGGGGGCGGCGCGAGCCTACGGTACGAGCCCGCGCCCGCACCGCACCGGCCGCAGGTCACCTCCACCCGCCCAGCGCCCCGTCAGCCCGCACCGGGCCGTCCCGGACCCAGCCGTCTCACCCCGTCCCGGACCAGCCGTCTCAGCGCGCCCCCGGTCCTGCTCTCAGCCCGGCCCGGGTCCTGCTCTCAGGCCGTGCCCTCCGGCCGCGCCCTCAGGTCGTGCTCTCCGGCCGGCGCGTCTTCTGCCAGGGGTACTGCGGCGCCGGGGCCGCCGGGTTCAGGGCCTCCCGGGGCTGCTCCGCGCCCCATCCGCCCGCCGTCGCACCCGAGGCGGAAGCCGGGGCCGAGCCCGGGTTCGCCGCAGCCGCCGGGCCCGCCGCGGGCCCGTTCGCCTGCGCCGCGTCCCAGGCCGCGGCCGCCGCCGCGAGGTCGTCCACCGGCTCCCGCTGCCAGTCCCGCAGCGCGTCGGACTCGACCTCGATCTGCTCGGACAGCGTGGACAGGTCGTCCTGCGCGAAGCGCTGGGCCCGGTCCCGGGCGGCCCACCGCAGCGAGTCCGCGGCCTGCTTGATCTTGCCCGTCCGCTCCCGCAGGTCCGGCAGGCGCTCCGCGATCCGCCCGCGGTCCGGGTCCTGCTCCAGCCGCTTCAGCTCGTCGTCGAGCTCGCGCCCGTGCGCGCTCAGCCGCTCGAAGAGCGCGATCGACTCGTGCAGCGAGGCGTCCGTCCGGACCCCCTCCCGCAGTGCCTGCTCCGTGGCGCGCATCGAGGTCCGCAGGTCGAGCCGCAGCTGCGCCAGCGCTCCCGTGACCCCGACCTGGCCGAAGCTCCTGGCGCGCAGGGTGGTGTCCTCCACGGTCCGCCGCGCCTGCGTGATGGTCCGGTCCACACCGCGCTTGGTCGCCTGCACCACCTTGACGGTCGCGTACACACCCAACCCCAGGAAGGTGAAAAGCACCATCAGCGCGAAGATGATCAACGCGGCCTCCATGAGCATCCCTTCCCCAGTACCCGACGGCTCTTTTCCGTCCCCTCCACGGTAAACGCAACGGGCAGGCCGGGGGTTCCAATCGAACCCCCAACCTGCCCGTACGGGATCCCCCCTACGCGGGAGGGGTGCCTTGACCTCAGATGACGATGTTGACCAGCTTCGGCGCGCGCACGATCACCTTGCGGATCTCCGCGCCGCCCAGCGCCGCCACGACACCCTCATCGGTCACGGCCAGCTGCTCCAGCTCCGCCTCCGAGATCGTCGGCGACACCTCCAGCCGCGCCTTGACCTTGCCCTTGACCTGCACCACGCACGTCACGCTCTCGTCCACGACGTACGCCGGGTCCGCGACCGGGAAGTCCTGGTGGACCACCGACTCGCTGTGCCCCAGGCGGTGCCACAGCTCCTCCGCGATGTGCGGGGCCAGCGGGGCGACCAGCAGCACCAGGGCCTCGGCGACCGAGCGCTCCAGCGGGCGGCCGGCCTTCGTCAGGGCGTTGTTCAGCTCGGTGATCTTCGCGATGGCGGTGTTGAAGCGCAGCCCCGTCAGGTCCGCGCCCGCCCCGTCGATCGCCTTGTGCAGCGCGCGCAGGGTGTCCTCGGCGGGCTCGGCGTCGACGACCGTCACCGCGCCCGTCTCCTCGTCCACGATGTTGCGCCACAGGCGCTGCAGCAGGCGGTACTGGCCCACCACGGCCCGGGTGTCCCACGGGCGGGAGACGTCCAGCGGGCCCATCGCCATCTCGTACAGGCGCAGGGTGTCCGCGCCGTACTCCTCGCAGATCTCGTCCGGCGTGACGGCGTTCTTCAGGGACTTGCCCATCTTGCCGTGCTCGCGCTTGACCTGCTTGCCCTCGTAGAAGTAGGCCCCGTCCCGCTCCTCGACCTCGGCCGCCGGGACGTACACACCGCGCTCGTCGGTGTAGGCGTACGCCTGGATCATGCCCTGGTTGAAGAGCTTGTGGAACGGCTCGGCCGAGGACACGTGACCCAGGTCGAACAGCACCTTGGACCAGAAGCGGGCGTACAGCAGGTGCAGCACCGCGTGCTCGGCGCCGCCCACGTACAGGTCGACACCGCCGTGCGGAGCGCCCTCGCGCGGACCCATCCAGTACTGCTCGATCTCCGGGTCCACCAGGGCCGACGCGTTGTTCGGGTCCAGGTAGCGCAGCTCGTACCAGCAGGAACCGGCCCAGTTCGGCATGGTGTTGGTCTCGCGGCGGAAGGAGCGCACGCCCCGCCCGTCGCCCAGGTCCAGCTCCACGTTCACCCACTCGCCGTTGCGCGACAGCGGGGTCTCCGGCTTGGAGGTGGCGTCGTCCGGCTCGAAGGTGCGCGGCGAGTAGTCCTCGACCTCCGGCAGCTCCAGGGGCAGCATCGACTCGGGCAGCGGGTGCGCGACGCCGTCCTCGTCGTAGACGATCGGGAAGGGCTCGCCCCAGTACCGCTGCCGGCTGAACAGCCAGTCGCGCAGCCGGAAGTTGACCGTGCCCTCGCCGATGCCGCGCTCGGCCAGCCAGTCGGTGATCGCGGCCTTCGCCTCGACGACGCCCAGGCCGTCCAGCGCGATGCCCTCGCCCGTCGAGTTGACCAGCTTCGCGTCGTAGGAGACGAAGGCGTCGTCCCACTCGGCCGGGTCGGTGCCGCGCCCGTCCGACGGCTCCACGACGCAGCGCATCGGCAGCTCGAAGGCGCGCGCGAACTCGAAGTCGCGGCCGTCGTGCGCCGGGACGGCCATGATCGCGCCGGTGCCGTAGCCCATCAGCACGTAGTCGGCGATGAAGACCGGGACCTTGTCGCCGCTGACCGGGTTGACCGCGTACTCGCCGGTGAAGACACCCGTCTTGTCCTTGGCCTCGGCCTGCCGCTCGACGTCCGACTTCGAGGCGGCCTGCTTGCGGTACGCGCCGACGGCCTCGGCCGGCGTGGCGTGGCCGCCGGTCCACACCTCGTGGGTGCCCTCGGGCCAGGCGGCCGGGATGAACTTCTCGACCAGCGGGTGCTCGGGCGCCAGCACCATGTAGGTGGCGCCGAACAGGGTGTCCGGGCGGGTCGTGAAGACGGTGATGGCCTCGTCGCCCAGCGCGAAGTCGACGCGCGCGCCCTCGCTGCGGCCGATCCAGTTGCGCTGCTGCAGCTTGATGGCCTCGGGCCAGTCCAGCGCGTCCAGGTCGTCCAGCAGCCGGTCGGCGTAGGCGGTGATCCGCATGTTCCACTGGCTCAGCCGGGACTTGAAGACGGGGAAGTTGCCGCGCTCGGACCGGCCGTCCGCGGTGACCTCCTCGTTGGCCAGTACGGTGCCCAGCCCGGGGCACCAGTTCACCGGCGCGTCCGAGGAGTACGCCAGGCGGTACTCGTTCAGCACGTCGGCCCGCTCGGCCGCGGTCAGAGCGGCCCAGGCGCGGCCGCCGGGGACCTCACGGGAGCCGTCCTCGAAGGCGGCGACCAGCTCGGTGATCGGGCGGGCCTTCTTCGCGTCGGCGTCGTACCAGGAGTTGTAGATCTGCAGGAAGATCCACTGGGTCCACTTGTAGTAGTCCGGGTCGATCGTCGCGAACGAGCGGCGCTTGTCGTGGCCCAGGCCCAGCCGGCGCAGCTGGACCTTCATGTTCTCGATGTTGGCCTCGGTCGAGACGCGCGGGTGCGTGCCGGTCTGCACGGCGTACTGCTCGGCCGGCAGGCCGAAGGCGTCGAAGCCCAGGGTGTGCAGGACGTTGTGGCCGGTCATCCGCTGGTGGCGGGCGAAGACATCGGTGGCGATGTAGCCGAGCGGGTGCCCGACGTGCAGGCCCGCACCGGAGGGGTACGGGAACATGTCCATGATGAACTTCTTGGGCCGTGCGACCACCGCGGGATCCCCGGCCAGGTCACCGGTCGGGTTCGGGGCCTCGTACGTGCCCTGCGCGTCCCATACGTCCTGCCAGCGTGCCTCGATGTCGGCGGCCATGGCAGCCGTGTAACGGTGCGCCTCGGCCGCCTCGGGGGCCGGGGTGTTCGTCTCGCTCATGATTTCTGAAGCTCCATCGATCGTCTCTGCCGCCTCTGCCTGCCCAAACGAAAAAACCCCTCGCACAGGAGGGGAAGCCGCGCCGGGTCCGACCGTCTTGAAGGGTCGGTACTGATCAGCGCGGCTCGGTAAGCAGAAGGCGTACGGCACGCATGGCGTCAGGGTACCGCAGCGGCCCCTCCCGACGCTCGGCCGTTCCACCCGTCGACACAACGAGAAGCGGGCCACCCGATCCGGGTGGCCCGCTTCTTCACTGTGGAGCTAAGGAGAATTGAACTCCTGACCTCCTGCATGCCATGCAGGCGCTCTACCAACTGAGCTATAGCCCCTTGTTGTGCTTGCCGCTTCGGTCTCCCTTGCCGGTTCCCCTTGGCGACGTCCCAAACATTACACGGTCATGGCCCTGGTCCAAAAATCGATTTCCGCCGACCACGGGCCATGTCCGATTTGATCCAGCTTGTCACGCTCTCGCGAACTGATAGAACCGCTTGAGCGTGCAGTGCTCGTCGAGCAGCCGCCCGTAGATCGGCTCCCCTTCCAGCTCCCGGTACGTCTCGATCGGGTCGCCCTTTATGATCAGCGCCCGCGCGCATTCCTCGCACCAGTACTGGTAGTCGGGGTTGACCGGGTCCATGTCCCGCACGATCGGCGTGCCGTTGTTGCACCAGTCGCACCGGCGCCGGTGTGCACCCATCCGTCAGCGACTCCCTCCCGCGTCGGGCCGTCGTGTCCCCCTCCGGCGGTCACGATTCTGCCATGCCGGTGCGGGGCAGGTCAGCAAACGCAAAGGGTACAAAAGCAAGGATCCCGCCCCCTATTGGGGACGGGATCCTGATTGTGGAGCTAAGGAGAATTGAACTCCTGACCTCCTGCATGCCATGCAGGCGCTCTACCAACTGAGCTATAGCCCCGCTCTCCGCCGCGCTCCCCCCGTCTCCGGTGTTCTGCGCTGCGAACAAGAAGAACTCTAGCCTGGGACCGGCCGGAAAGTGAAATCCGGGTGGCAGCCCCGCCGGGGAGCGGCGGAACGCCTCTCAGTCGTCGTCGCCGAGCACCGGTTCCGGCAGCGTGCCGGCGTTGTGCTCCAGCAGGCGCCAGCCGCGCGCGCCCTCGCCGAGGACGGACCAGCAGCAGTTGGAGAGCCCGCCCAGGCCCTCCCAGGCGTACGCGTCCAGGCCGAGCAGCCGCCCGATCGTCGTACGGATGGTGCCGCCGTGGCTGACCACGACGAGCGTGCCGGACTGCGGGAGCCGGGCAGCGTGTTCCAGCACCACCGGCGCGGCGCGGTCGGCGACCTCGGTCTCCAGCTCACCGCCGCCTCGGCGCACCGGTTCGCCGCGCTTCCACGCCGCGTACTGCTCGCCGTGCTTCTCGAGGATCTCTTCGTGCGTGAGGCCCTGCCACTCGCCGGCGTACGTCTCGCGCAGCGCGGCGTCCCAAGTCACCGGCAGCCCCGTGACGGCGGCCAGCTCGGCGGCCGTGTCGGAGGCGCGCCGGAGGTCGGAGGCGACGATGGCGTGGGGCTTCAGCGAGGCGAGCAGCCGTGCGGAGCGGCGCGCCTGCGCCACACCCGCCTCGGTCAGCTCGATGTCCGTGGAGCCCTGGAAGCGGCGCTCCAGGTTCCACGAGGTCTGGCCGTGTCGCCAGAGGACGATCTTCCTACCGGACTTGCCAGAGGTGGTCGCGCTCAGAACAGATCACCGTCCAGTTCGTCGTCGCCCGCCGCCTCACGCAGCTTGGCGTGCTCCTCGGCCTTGCCGATGGTGAGCTTGGCGTCCTCGGGGAGCTCGATCTCGGGGCAGTCCTTCCACAGGCGCTCCAGCGCGTAGAAGACACGCTCCTCGCTGTGCTGGACGTGGACGACGATGTCGACGTAGTCGAGCAGGATCCAGCGGGCGTCGCGGTCCCCCTCGCGGCGCACCGGCTTGGCGCCGAGCTCCTTGAGCAGGCGCTCCTCGATCTCGTCGACGATCGACTTGACCTGGCGGTCGTTGGGCGCCGAGGCGAGCAGGAAGGCGTCGGTGATCGACAGCACGTCGCTGACGTCGTACGCGATGATGTCGTGCGCGAGCCGGTCGGCCGCGGCCTGGGCGGCGGCGGTGATGAGCTCGATGGAGCGGTCCGTGGCGGTCACTGGCCATGCTTTCGGGTTGGCGGGCAGATCCTTACAAGGGTCTCATGTACCGCCGACACCGCCCGCGCGCAGCGTCACGCGCGGGCGAATGCCCCCTCGAAGCGCCTTCGGGGCCCCGGTCAGGACGCCTTGTAGTCCTTGCCCAGGATCACCACGACCTCCGCGTTCACCGCGTTCTCGCCCTTCTTCACGACCGTCTCGGGCAGCCCGAGCGTCTTGGCCACCTCGATCGCGCGGTCCCGCTGCGCGTCGTCCTGGTAGGTGATCTGCGAGGTGGCGGCGCTCTTGTCGGACTTGCCGCCGTCGACGAAGGTGTAGCCGCCGTTCATCAGCGCCGCCTTCGCCGCGATCTGCGTCTTCTCGTCACCGGTGGCGTCCTTGAGGCCGACGCGCGGGGCGGCTCCGGGCTGCGGCGCGCCGGCGGCGCCGCCCAGTACCTCCTTGACGACCTTCTTGTTGGCCTCGTCCGTGAGCGCGCCGTCCGCCTTCACGGTGAGGACGTCGGTGCGCCACGCGCCCACCTTGGCGTGCGCGCCGAGCCGGGACAGCAGGGCCCCGAGGGTCTGCGCGTTCAGGGCCGGGTCGAGGATCTGGCCGATGCTCTCCACCGTCACGGCCGCCGCCTTCGGGTCGCTCGGGACCTTGCGCAGCACCGCCTGGAGCACCTTGCCCAGGCGTTCCAGCTGCTTGGCCTCCGGTTCGCCCTGGCCCCGGAAGGTGGCGTACGCCACGGCCATGGGGCCGCTCAGGCTCTGCTTCTGGCCCTGGGCCACGGCCGGGGTCTTGGCCGCGTCGTCGGCCGGCACCGCGGTGTCGGTGTCGACCTCGATGCCGCCGACCAGCTCGACCAGGTTCTCCAGGAAGGGGGTGTCCAGGCGCCAGGTGCCGCCGATGTGGGTGCCGAGCACGGAGTCGAGGGCCTCGCGGGTGCCGAGGCCGCCCTCCTCGACCGACTTGCCGAGCGCCGTGGCCGTCCCGTCCTGGCCGGTGAGGCCGAGGGTGTTCGGCAGCAGCACGGTGGCGCCCTGCTTGGTGGTGACGTTGTCGACGAGCAGCGCCGAGGAGGTGCCGCCCTTCTTGGTGTTGTGCAGGTGGACGACGATCATGTCGCGCTTCTGCGCGGCGGCGTCGGCGCTCGCGCCGGCCGTCTTCTCGCCGGGGCCGTCGAGGAAGGGCAGCTTGCCCGCGTACCAGAGGTAGCCGAGGCCGCCGACGACGAACACGGCGAGTACGACGATCAGTGCCACCACCCGGTTGCGGCCGCGGCGGCGGGCCTCCTCGCGGCGCTCGGTGCGGCTCTCGGTGAACTTGAGCCAGTCGATGACGTCCTCGGAGTCCTCGTCCGGCTGGTCGATGAAGGCGAACATCTCGGTGCGGTAGTCCCGGTCCGCCGCCTCGGGCCCGTCGCCGGAGGCGCCGCCCGGCTCCCCGTCGGGGCGGCGCGGCTCGGGTACCCGGTCGGCCGGCCGCTCGGGGGCGGCAGCGGGGGCGGGGGCCGGCGCGGCCGGGGGCTCCGGGGCGGTCTGCTGCGGGATCCACTGCTGGGTCTGCTGCGTGTCGTACCCGTAGCCGGAGGCCTGGGGCTGGGCCTGGGCCTGGCCGTAGTCCTGCTGCCCGTACTCCTGGGCGGCCGGCTGCTGCTGTTGCTGCTGCTGCTGCTGGGGGTAGTACTGCTGCTGCGGCTGCTGGCCGTAGCCCTGGTAGTCGTAGCCGTACTGCTGCTGCTCGTACGACTGCTCGTACTGCTGCGGGGCAGGCTGAGCGGGCTGGGCGGGCACCTGGCCGTACACCGGCCGCCCGTACGCGTCGTAGCCGACGAGCTGCTGCTCCTGGGCGGCATACGGGTCGTACGGATCCTGTCGGTCGTTCACCGCGGGGCCCCTCTCTCCGGAAGCTCAGGCTCCCCGGTACAGCTCACGCTTGTCGATGTAGCGCACCACGCCGTCCGGCACCAGGTACCAGACGGGATCCCCCTGGGCGACCCTCGCACGGCAGTCGGTCGACGAGATCGCGAGCGCGGGAACCTCCACCAGGGAAACGCCGCCCTCCGGGAGCCCGTCGTCGGTGAGCACGTGGCCCGGCCGGGTGACTCCGATGAAGTGGGAGAGCGAGAAGAGCTCTTCGGCGTTGCGCCAGGTCAGGATCTGCGCGAGCGCGTCGGCACCGGTGATGAAGAACAGGTCGGCGTCGTCGTTCTGCGCCTTCAGGTCCCGGAGGGTGTCGATGGTGTACGTCGGCCCGCCGCGGTCGATGTCGATGCGGCTCACCGAGAACTGCGGGTTCGACGCCGTGGCGATGACCGTCATCAGGTAGCGGTCCTCGGCGGGCGAAACGGCCCACTGGGACTTCTGCCACGGCTCGCCCGTCGGCACGAACATCACCTCGTCGAGGTGGAAAAGGGCGGCCACCTCGCTGGCGGCCACCAGGTGTCCGTGATGGATCGGGTCGAACGTCCCGCCCATCACGCCGAGCCGGCGCTTGACCGGACCGGTAGGCATCTCCTGCTCTCCCATGAGCGCAGAGCCTACTGGCCCGGCGGACGACGCGGTCCCGGCGGGCTCGGCCGGATTCAGCGGTCGCGGTTCAGGCGCGTGGTGACCCAGAGCATCAGCATCAGGATGACGAAGGCGGCACCGCCGGTCAGGTACGGGTTCAGGCTGTCGTGGTTGCCGCCGTGCTGCTCGGCCCCCTCCGAGGCGAGGACGACCAGGTTGTGGGCGGTGGAGGCGAGGCTCATCAGGCAGGTACCTATCGAGTCGGGGAGCGGGCGGAGACTTCGCTCACATCGTATGCGGGGGCCTGGGGCACGCTCACGCCGACTCAGGCGTTGGAGAGGATAGACGCAGGGTCGAGAAGGTCCATCCAGGGGAGGGCGCTATGACGGAAACAGGCTTCGAGAAGGTGCCGGCGCGGGACCGCCGACGGTTCCCAGGCATCTCGTCACGGGCGTACGAGCATCCGGCGGACCGCTCCGCGCTGGTGGCGCTGCGCAAGCTGAGCGGCTTCGACACGGTGTTCAAGGCCCTGAGCGGACTGCTTCCGGAGCGGAGCCTGCGCCTGCTGTTCCTGTCGGAATCGGTGCGGGTGGGCGAGACGCAGTTCCCGCACCTGCACGCGATGCTGCGGGACGCCTGCTACATCCTGGACCTGGAGAAGGTCCCGCAGATGTATGTGCAGCAGGACCCGAATCCCAATGCCATGTGCATCGGGCTGGACGAGCCGATCATCGTGGTGACCACGGGCCTCGTCGAGCTGCTCGACGAGGAGGAGATGCGGGCGGTGGTGGGCCACGAGGTGGGCCACGCGCTGTCGGGGCACGCGGTCTACCGGACGGTCCTGCTGTTCCTGACCAACCTGGCGATGAAGGTCGCGTGGATCCCGCTGGGCAATGTGGCGATCATGACGATCGTGACCGCGCTGCGGGAGTGGTTCCGCAAGTCGGAGCTCTCGGCCGACCGGGCCGGGCTGCTGGTGGGGCAGGACGTGCAGGCCTCGATGCGGGGGCTGATGAAGATCGCGGGCGGCAACCACCTCCACGAGATGAATGTGGACGCCTTCCTCGCCCAGGCCGAGGAGTACGAGTCGGCGGGCGATCTGCGCGACTCCGTGCTGAAGATCCTCAATCTGCTGCCCCGGACGCACCCCTTCACGACGGTGCGGGCCGCCGAGCTGAAGAAGTGGGCGGAGAGCCGCGACCACCAGCGGATCATGGACGGCCACTACCCGCGCCGCGAGGACGACAAGGACACCTCGGTGACGGACTCCTTCCGGCAGTCCGCCGCCCACTACGCCGACACGGTGCGCACCAGCAAGGACCCGCTGCTGAAGCTGGTGGGCGACATCGCGGGCGGCGCCGGGGACCTGGGCGGCAGGCTCCGCGACAAGTTCACCGGCGCGGGTGCCGCGGGCGGATCCGGCACCGGTCCCGAGGCCAAGGGCGGGGCTACGGAGCAGGGCTGACCGGAGCGGCCTGCGGGGTCGCGGGCGGTGCCAGTACGCCGCACAGCCCGGCCGTGCGCCGCGGCTGGCCGCTGGCGTACGGGTCGCTCGCGGCCGGGCCCACCGTGGTCGGGCCGGCGCCCGCCAGGAGCGGGCGGAAGGCCCCTGCCGGATCGGCGGAGCAGTCCTGCGGGCCGGCCATCACGTAGGCCGAGGCCAGCTCGAGGCGCCGGGCCCCGAGGTCGTCCCGGTCGAAGCGCAGCCGCAGCTCGCGCCGGACGGTGAAGAGCGAGGCGCCGTCCGCCGCTGCCGGGGCTCCGGTGGCCGGACGTACGGCGTACACGAAGGTGTGGTCGGTGGTGACCTCCAGCACGTCCGGGGCCACCTCCTCGAAGGCGAGGGTGCCGCTGACCCGGACCCGGGAGTCGGCCACGACGGCGGTGGCCGGGTCGAAGCGGACGAGCCAGCCGGTGGCCGCGTGGCGGCCGTCGCCGGAGGGCGAGGTCATGCTGCGGTCGAACTGCGCCAGCTGGTCGGGGTCGAGCAGGACGCGCACCGGGCGGGTGGCCGCTCCGGCCAGGATGTCGGGGTCCAGCGAGGACTGCACCAGGTAGTCCTTGGCGATCGACAGCGCGGTGACGACCTGGGTGTCGGTGAAGTGGTGGGTGCGGCGCACGGCGGGCAGGGTGATGCCGGCCGCGCCGACCCGGTAGTCGGCGGCGGGGCTGCTCGCGTACAGGTCGCCGGGCCGCCCGCCGGGCACGTCGGTGGTCGGCGCGAGCGGGACCACGGTGCTGCCGAGCGGCTGGGCGGCGCTGGCGGGCGGGGGCTCGTACGGGTTGCGCAGGCCCATGTAGACGGCGGCGGCGAAGGCCGTGGCGATGAGCAGCACCAGGAGCATGCCCTGCCGGGCGCCCCGGCCGGGGGTGCTGGTCCGGGATGCGGAGCCGCCGCCGGACCAGATGGAGCGGGTGCGGACCGCGCGGGCGTGTTCGCCCATGCGTTCCTGCGCCGAGTACTCCTGGAGGCGGGCAGCCCGGACGAAGTCCTCGTCGAACACCACCGATCGGTACTCGTCCGACCGGAACTCGTCGTCGCCCCCGCCCATGCCGTCGGGGGTGCTGTTGGGTGGATCTCCTGGCACGGCCATCGCTTCTCCCCGCTGTCCCCGCTTCAGAGAAGCCCCCAGCTCCGGCGTAAGCGAGTGGGGTCGTACCTTCAGGGTTGGCGAACGGAGGGGTACGTAAACGCGCCGACGCCGGTGACTTCGCCCCTGGGGGTGCTGGCGGGCGCCGGAGCGGGGTCCGCCTCGCCCGAGGCGCTGCGGTAGACGGCGCTGAAGGCGAGGGCGACCATGCCGAGGCCCATCACGAAGGCGAGCACCCAGGCGACCGGGCGCAGCCACGGCGCACGTCCGCGGTACGGGCGCAGGCTGCCGCCGTAGGCCCCGTACGGGCCGTCCGGGTATCCGTGGCCCCGGTCGTCGTGGTCCCAGCCGTGGTCGTCGTAGCCGTCGGGATGGCCGTAACCGTAGCTGTCGTAGTCGTCGTCGCCGGTCCAGCCGCCGGCGACCGCACGGGCCGCCTCGGCCTCCGCGCGCGCCCGGTCGGCCGCCCGCTGGCGCTCGGCGGCGCTCGGTTCATGAATCTCGGCGTTTCTGACGAAGTCCTCGTCGAACACCACGGAGGCGAAGTCCTGATCCGCGCCTCCGCGGTCGTCTGCATCGTCTTCGGGGGTCCCGTCGTCCGGGAACGGCTTGCCCCCCACGTCGTCCGGCACAGGACCAGCCTAGACCTGGGGGGCCACCTTGGGCAGGGTGTCCGCCGAATTCCGGCCACACCGCGCTCAGGGCTTGACTACCGAATGTGACCGTCTCCGGTGACGATGTACTTGGTGGAGGTCAGTTCGGGAAGCCCCATCGGGCCCCTGGCGTGCAGCTTCTGCGTGGAGATGCCGATCTCCGCGCCGAAGCCGAACTGGCCACCGTCCGTGAACCGAGTGGATGCATTCACGGCGACCGTGGTCGAGTCGACCAGTTGGGTGAAGCGGCGCGCGGCGGCCTGCGAGGTGGTGACGATCGCCTCGGTGTGGCCGGAGGTCCAGCGGCGGATGTGGGTGACGGCGTCGTCGAGGGAGTCCACGACTCCGGCGGCGATGTCGTAGGACAGGTACTCGGCGGCCCAGTCCTCGTCGGTGGCGGGCAGGGCGGTGACCTTGCTGTGCTCGGCGGCGGCCAGGACGTGGGCGTCGCCGTGGACGGTGACGCCCGCGTCGGCGAGCGCGTCGAGGGCGCGCGGCAGGAAGGCGGCGGCGATGTCCCGGTGGACGAGGAGGGTCTCGGCGGCGTTGCAGACGGAGGGTCGCTGGGCCTTGGAGTTGATGAGGATGTCCACCGCCATGTCCAGGTCGGCCTGGGCGTCGACGTAGACGTGGCAGTTGCCGGTACCGGTCTCGATGACGGGGACGGTGGATTCCTCGACCACGGTCTTGATGAGGGAGGCGCCGCCGCGCGGGATGAGCACGTCCACGAGGCCGCGGGCGCGCATCAGCTCGCGGACGGACTCGCGGGACTCGCCGGGGACGAGCTGGATCGCGTCGGCGGGCAGGCCGACGCTCTCCACGGCGTCCCGCAGGATGGCGACGAGCGCGGTGTTGGAGGAGTAGGCGGAGGAACTGCCGCGCAGGAGGACCGCGTTCCCCGACTTGAGACAGAGGGCGGCGGCGTCGACGGTCACGTTGGGGCGGGCCTCGTAGATGATGCCGACGACGCCGAGCGGGACGCGGATCTGGCGGAGGTCGATGCCGTTGGGGAGGGTGTTGCCGCGGACGACCTCGCCGATGGGGTCGGGGAGGGCGGCGACGTCGCGCACGTCCGAGGCGATGGCGGCGATGCGCTCGGCGGTGAGGGTGAGGCGGTCGATGACGGTCTCGCTCGTGCCGGCGGCGCGGGCCTTGTCCGTGTCCACGGCGTTGGCGGCGATGATCTCGGCCGTACGGGCCTCCAGCGCGTCCGCGATCGCCAGCAGGGCGGTGTCCTTGGCGGACCGCGGGAGTGGGGCGATGGCTGCGGCGGCGGTACGGGACCGCTGCGCGGTGGCGAGGACGGGCGAGGTGGCGGCATCGAGCGAGGTCATGCCGCCAGGGTAAGCCCCCGCGTGTACGCCGCCGCCGGGGTTTCCACCCCGCGAGACGGTCCCGGCCGTTGCCCTGGCCGGGCGGGGGCGGGGTGCTGCGCGGGCTGCTCTCCCCGCCCCGCCCCTTCTCCGATTCCCGGGCTCTGCCCGGACCCGGTCCTCGAGCGCCGGACGGGCTGAAAGATCCCGGGGCTCCGCCCCCGGACCCCCGCGCCTCGAACGCCGGCGAGGCTGGATGGCTTCAGTAGGGGTGGACGCCTACCGGGTGGGCCGGGGGTGGGCCGTAGCCCTCGGCCACGCGTTGGTGATAGGTGGCCCGGTCGATGACCTCCAGGCCGACGATCTCCCAGGGCGGGAGCTGCGCCGAGGAGCGGTGCTCGCCCCACAGGCGCAGCGCGACGGCCGCCGCGTCGTGGAGGTCGCGGGCCTCTTCCCAGTAGCGGATCTCCGCGTGGTCGTCGGCGTAGCGGCTGGTCAGCAGGAAGGGGTGGTCGTGGGCCAGTTGTTCCAGCCCGCGCCGGACCTCGGAGATCGGGGCCGGTTTGCCGGAGACGCTCAGGGTCACGTGCCACAGGCGCGATGCGTGATCCTGCTCCTCCCCGCCACCGCCGCCGTCACCGTCCCCCGTGCCGACGCTGGTCAGCGCTCGCCTCACCAGCCGCCTCCTGTCTCCGCCACGCGGGTCCGCCCGCCCTTCACAGTTGACCAGTCCACGGGCCGCCGCGCTGCTCTTTTGGCGAACCTCAGCCCTCCAGCAGGACCAGATCGTCCCGGTGGACGACCTCCCGCTCGTACGCGGGTCCGAGTTCCCGCGCGAGCTCGCGAGTGGAGCGGCCGAGGAGCTGCGGAAGCTCCTTCGCGTCGAAGTTGACCAGGCCCCGGGCGACGGCGCGGCCGTCGGCCGCGCGCAGCTCCACGGGGTCCCCCGCGACGAAGTCGCCCTCGACCGCGGCGATGCCGGCGGGGAGGAGCGAGCTGCCGCGTTCGGTGACGGCGCGGACGGCGCCGTCGTCGAGGACCAGGTGCCCCTGGGGGGTCGACGCGTGCTGGAGCCAGAGCAGCCGGTCCGCCGAGCGGCGCCCGGTGGCGTGGAAGAGCGTGCCGGTGCCCCGTCCGGCGAGGGCGTCGGCGGCCTGGCTCGCGGAGGTCAGTACGACGGGGATGCCGGCGGCGGCCGCGATCCGGGCGGCCTCGACCTTGGTGACCATGCCGCCGGTGCCGACGCCCGCCTTGCCCGCGCTGCCGATGGAGACGTGCGCGATGTCCTCGGGTCCGTGGACCTCTTCGATGCGGGTGGTGCCGGGCTGGGACGGGTCGCCGTCGTAGAGGCCGTCGACGTCCGAGAGGAGGACGAGGAGGTCGGCGCGGACCAGGTGCGCGACGAGGGCCGCGAGCCGGTCGTTGTCGCCGAAGCGGATCTCGTCCGTGGCGACGGTGTCGTTCTCGTTGACGACGGGCAGCGCGCCCATGGCGAGCAGCTGGTCGAGGGTGCGGTAGGCGTTGCGGTAGTGGGCGCGGCGGCTGGTGTCGTCGGTGGTGAGGAGCACCTGGCCGACGCGGACGCCGTACCGGGCGAAGGAGGCGGTGTAGCGGGCGACGAGCAGGCCCTGCCCGACGCTCGCGGCGGCCTGCTGCCGGGCCAGGTCCGTGGGGCGCCGGCGCAGGCCGAGCGGGGAGAGTCCGGCGGCGATGGCTCCGCTGGAGACGAGGACGATCTCCTTCTCTCCCCCGCTGCGGGCCTTGGCGAGGACGTCGACCAGCGCGTCCACCCGGTCGGCGTCGAGTCCGCCGGCCGCGGTGGTCAGGGAGGAGGAGCCGACCTTGACCACGATCCTGCGGGCGTCCACGACACCTTGCCTAGCCGCTGACACGTCTGTCCCCTTGCCCCTGTTGCCCAAAATGCCTGCCGTCTCAATCTACGGGGTGGGCGTGCGGGGCTGCTCGGGGGTTTCAGCCCCTGGACGAGGCCCCCGCTCCCACCTGCTGGGCCTCGGCGGCCCGGGCGGCGCCCGGGACGAGGATCTTGCGGGAGAGCAGGAAGGTGAAGGGGATGGCCACGACGGCCGCGACCAGCGGGGCGATCCGGGTGTCCATCCCGGCCCAGGTCACCAGCGCGTAGAGGCCGACGGACTGGATGACGTAGTTGGTGACGTTCGTCAGCGGGAAGAGCAGGAACTTCTTCCAGGTCGGCCGGGTGCGGTAGGTGAAGTAGGTGTTCATGAAGAACGACCCGATCATCGACAGCAGGAAGGCGAGGGTGTAGGCGGCGAAGTACGGCATCCACGGGTGGAGGAGCAGGTAGATGCCGAAGAAGGTGCCGGTGTTGACCCCGCCCACGAGGGCGAAGCGGAAGATCTGGCCGAGCTGGTCCCTGCGGCTCATCGGGCGCTGCGCTCCGCGATCGTCGGCTCCGTGGCCGGGGCGGCCGCCGGCCCGGTCCGCGGGAGCGGCTGCGCGCCGTGCGACTCCTTCACCAGGAAGTGCGGCCTGCGCTTGGTCTCGTAGTAGATGCGTCCGATGTACTCGCCGATCAGGCCCAGCATGATCAGCTGTACGCCGCCCAGGCCCGTGATGATGGCCACAAGGGTGACGTATCCGGGGGACTCGACGCCGTTGGTGATCGCCGTGATCGTGATCCACAGCGCGTACAGGCCGGTGAGGGCGACCAGCGACACGCCGAACCAGATGCCGATCCGCAGCGGCCTGTTGTTGAAGGAGATCAGGCCGTCCATGCCGTAGTTCAGCAGGGACCCGAACTTCCACTTCGTCTCTCCGGCCTCGCGCTGCGCGTTGCGGTAGTCGAAGTGGACGGTGTCGAAGCCGATCCAGGAGAACAGCCCCTTGGAGAAGCGGTTGTACTCCGGCAGGGACAGCAGGGCGTCCACGGCCGGGCGCGAGAGCATCCGGAAGTCGCCGACGCCGTCGGTGAGCTCCACGTCGACCCAGCGGTTGACGCCTCGGTAGTAGAGGCTGCTGAGGGCGGAGCGGAGTTTTTTGTCACCCTCGCGCGTGCGGCGGGCGATGATCTGGTCGTGGCCCTGGCGGTAGTGCTCCAGCATGGTGGCGATGAGCTCCGGCGGGTGCTGGAGGTCCGCGTCCATGATCACGACGGCGTCGCCGGTGGCCTCGCGCAGGCCGGCGAGCATGCCGGCCTCCTTGCCGAAGTTGCGGCTGAAGGAGACGTAGCGGGTCTGGTCGCCGTACTCGGCGGCGATCTTCCGGAGCTTGCCGAGGGTGCCGTCGCGGCTTCCGTCGTCGACGTAGCAGACCTCGTACTCGACGGGGAGGGCGTCCAGGACCCTGCGGATCTCCGCGTCGAAGCTGTCGATGACGGCTTCTTCGTTGTAGCAAGGGACAACTACGGACAGCTTCGTCATGAACACTTCCTGCTGGGTCCGAACGGGTGATTGTCGGCGGCCCGACCCGCCTCTCACCTCTTCCTTAGAAGTATGCACGGAGAGGGTCGGGCGGGAGTCGGGCTGCCGGAGCCGAGGGCGGTACACGGTAGCTTTGACGGGATAAGCGGAATCGGATTGAGCTCAACGTAACGAAACGAAGGGATCGAGGTGCACGTGCCCGACGTCTCCGTGGTCGTCATCGTCTACAACGACGCAGAGCGTCTGCCGACAGCAGTCCAGTCGGTTCTGGACCAGACCCTGCACAGCGTCGAAGTCGTGATCGTCGACGACTGCAGCAAGGACCGCTCGTACGCGGTCGCCCAGGAACTGGAGTCCGCGCATCCGGGGAGAGTGCGCGCCTTCCGGCTGCCGGAGAACAGCGGCGGCTGCGGTGCGCCGCGCAACCACGGCATCCAGCAGGCCACCGGAACGTACGTGATGTTCCTCGACAGCGACGACGTGCTGGAGCGCAACGCCTGCCGGAACATGCTGGACGCCGCCGAGCGGACCGGATCCGACCTGGTCGCGGGCATGTGCGTACGCGTGCACCTCGACAACCGGTGGGGCAAGACCACCGAGTGGTACCCCTGGATCTACTCCCGCACCCGCACGCTGGAATCGATCACCGAGTTCCCAGACCTGCTGGTCTACGACACCCTCTCCACGAACAAGTGCTACCGGCGCGAGTTCCTGCTGGAGCAGGGCCTGGAGTTCCCGGTCGGCATCCACTACGAGGACCTGCTGTTCTCCGCGCAGGCGTACGTGGCCGCCCGCCGCATCACGCTGATCCCCAACCACGTCTACTTCTGGAACGTGGTCGAGAAGGCCTCGGCCCTGTCGATCAGCAACCGGCGCCACGAGATCGCGAACTTCGTCCACCGGATGGAGATCCACCGCCGCGTCGACCGCCTGCTGGCCGAGAAGGGCCACACGGACATCAAGTCCGCGAAGGACGCCAAGTTCCTCAAGCACGACCTCGTGCTCCACCTGCGCGACCTGCCGCTGCTGAGCGACGAGTACCGCCAGGAGTTCGCCCGCCTCGCCAACGGCTACCTCGCGGGCATCGACCCGGCCGCGTACGAGAACGTCACGTACCTCCAGGCGATCTGCGCGTTCCTGCTGGGCAAGGAGGACTGGGACAACCTGCTCCCGGCCGCCGACGCGATGACCAACAAGGGCCGGCTCACCTCCCCGCTCGCCGAGCGCGACGGCCGTATCTACTGGTGCGCGCAGCACATCGACGGTCCCGACGGCGACGAAGCCCGCCGGATACTGGACGTCACCGAGCAGGCGTTCCACACCACGCCGCTCACCTCCCTCACCCTGGGCAACCGCCTCACCTCCTACGAGGACGACGGCCGGGGCACCGTCACCATGTCCGGCACCCTCGTGAACCCGCTGGGCCGGATCCCGGCCGACGCGGAACTGAAGGCGACCCTGGAGTTCCGGGCGCGCCGGCAGATCGGCGTGCGGTCCTTCAGCTTCCCCGTGGCGACCGTGCGGCACGCCGGTGACACGATCGAGTGGACCGGCACCGCCGACATCGCGAGCACCGTCCGCCCGCTCGGCATCATCGACGCCGTGTGGGACGTCCGCCTCAAGCTGACCGCGGGCGGCGAGCGGATCACCACCCGCGTCGCGATCGGCGGGGTGGACCTGGAGTCCGCGGCCCGGCTGCGCGTGCGCCCGCGTCTGACCCGGCTGGTGTCGGACCGCTTCGGGCCCCAGATGACCAAGAAGGGCAACCTCAGCTACGTGCTGAGCGCCGAGGGCGCCGCCGCCGTCCGCACCCAGTCGCTGATCAACAACGCCATACAGGGCAAGGCGGCCGGCGTGGTCAAGCGGGGCCTGCGCAAGGCACTGCGGGCCCGCCGGAACCTGGGCTCCGGCGAGCAGAAGGTGAAGGTCTACCACGAGGTCTTCTCGAAGCTGCCGATCAAGAAGGGCACGGTCGTCTTCGAGAGCCACATGGGCAAGCAGTACAGCGACAGCCCCAAGGCGATCTACGAGGAGATGGTGCGCCAGGGCGCGCCGTTCGAGGCGATCTGGTCGTACGCGGGCGCCAAGCCCACCGGCTTCCCCAAGGAGGCCACCCTGGTCAGGCGCTGGAGCTGGCAGTACCTGCGCGCCCTGGCCCAGGCCGAGTACTGGGTCGACAACCAGGGCTTCCCGCTCGCGCTGGCCAAGCGCCCGGGGACCACGTACATCCAGACCTGGCACGGCTCGGCGCTCAAGCGGATGGGCTTCCACGAGCCCCGGACCAAGGCGCAGGGCCGGGCGGGCCAGGCCCGCTTCCAGGCCGCCGTGGACCGCTTCGACCACTTCCTGATCCGCTCCGAGCACGACACCCGCACCCTCGCCAAGGGCTTCCGGCTGCGCGACGAGGTGCTACTGCGCACGGGCTACCCGCGCAACGACGCCCTCGTCGAGGCGTACCGGACCGAGGCGGACAGCGGCGAGCGCGTACGCGGCCCGCTGGCCGGCGAGCTCGGCATCGACCCGGACAAGAAGGTGCTGCTGTACGCGCCGACCTTCCGGGCGGGCGCGGACGGCGCGGTGGAGGGCTTCACCTTCCCCTTCGACGTGGAGGAGTTCGCGGACCGGTTCGGCGACCGCTTCACGCTGCTGGTGCGGACCCACTACCTCAACAGCGTCTCGCTGCCGCCGTCGGTCGCGGGCCGGGTCATCGACGTGTCCCGGCACCACGACATCACCCCGCTGCTGGCCCTCGCCGACGGTCTGATCACCGACTACTCGTCCGTGATGTTCGACTACGCGGTCCTGGACCGGCCGATGCTGTTCTTCGCGTACGACTACGAGAAGTACGCCACCGACATCCGCGGCACGTACTTCGACCTGAAGGAGAAGGCCCCGGGTCCGGTGGTGGCCACGGCGGACGAGCTCGTGCAGGCGCTCGCCGCCTTCGAGGAGGCGGACGCCAAGTACGCCCAGGCGCGGGAGCGTTTCCTCGCCGAGTTCGGCGAGTACGACCGCGGGGACGCGGCCCGCCAGATCGTAGAGAAGTTCTTCACCAGGAGCGGCAAGTGAGCCAGCAGACCGCCACCCCGGGCGGCCGTGACATCTTCATCGTCTCCAACAACGTCGACGAGATCGGCGGCGTGACCACCTGGTCGCACCAGATGGCCCGGCATTTCACCGACCGCGGCCACCGCGTGCACATCGTGGGCATCGCACCGGTCGCCGAGGAGATCCGCCAGAAGCTGCCGCAGGACCTGCCGTACGAGATGACGACGCTCTACGACGCCCACCCGCCGGCCGCCCGCCGGCTGCGCGGGATCAAGGGCCGGCTGAACGCGCCCGAGCGGCGCCGTCAGGCGGCCCGGCGGGCGAAGATGCGGGTCAAGGCCGAGCAGCTGAGCGACCTGCTGCGCGCGGCCCGCCCCGGCGGTGTGGTCATCGTCACCCAGGTCTGGGCGATGGAGTGGGTGGCGCTCGCCGACACCAAGGGGCTCTCCGTCATCGGGATGAGCCACGAGTCGTTCGAGGCCAGCCAGAAGTCCACCCGCGGGGAGCGGGTGCGCCGCTTCTACCCGCAGGTCGACCGGCTGCTGGTGCTGACGTCCGAGGACGCGGACCTGTGGATCCGGGCGGGCATGGAGAACGTCGCCAGCATGCCGAACCCGCTGCCCTTCATGCCCGAATCCCCCGCCCCGCGCACGGAGAAGGTCGTGGCGAGCGTCGGCCGCCTCGCCTTCGAGAAGGGTGTCGACCTGCTGCTCGACACCTGGGCGGACGTCGCGCCGCACCACCCCGACTGGACCCTGAGGATCTACGGGGCGGGCGTGGAGGAGGCGACGCTGAAGGCGCACTCCACCTCGCTGGGCCTGGACGACTCCGTGGAGTGGATGGGCAGCACCGACGACGTGCTGGGCGCGCTGCGCGGAGCCTCGGTCTTCGCCCAGGCCTCCCGCGCCGAGGGCTTCCCGATCACGCTGCTGGAGGCGATGGCGGCGGGCGTGCCGGCGGCCGCCTTCGACTGCGCACCGGGCGTCCGGGAGATCGTCGAGCACGGTGAGGACGGGCTGCTGGCCCGGCTGGGCAACACGATGGAGCTGGCCGGGCACCTGCGCGCGATGATGGCCGACCGCGAGCTGCGCGACCGGCTCGGGGACAACGCCTTCCGTTCGGTGCAGCGCTACTCCAGCGCCGAGATCACCGACCGGTGGGAAGAGCTGTTCTCCTTCCTGGAGCGCTGACCGCGGCCCTGCCGCCGGCTACGACACGGCCCGCCCCGGGAATCCTCCGGGGCGGGCCGTTTCGCACTGCGGATCAGGGCGTGTGGACGTCCCGGTGGGGGTCCTTGCGGACCACCTTGTTGGCCTGCCAGCCCGCCCAGGCGGAGGTCACCATTTCGCGGACGTCGTGCCGGGCCTTCCAGCCGAGCTCGCTGGTGATCCGGTCCGCCGAGGCCACGACCTTCGCCGGGTCACCGGGGCGGCGCGGGCTGATCACGGGGGCGATGTCGTGTCCGGTGCACTCGTTCATGAGCGCGACCATCTCGGCGACCGAGACGCCCTCGCCGCGCCCGATGTTGACGGTGAGGTCCTTGTACTCCCCGGCCGCGCCCCACTCGGCGAGCTTGCGGGCGGCCGCCACGTGGGCCTCCGCCAGGTCCTCGACGTGGATGTAGTCGCGGATGCAGGTGCCGTCCGGGGTCGGGTAGTCGTCACCGAAGATCTTCGCGCCCTCGCCGGCGTCGTAGCGCTCGAAGACCATCGGGACCAGGTTGAAGACACCGGTGTCGGCGAGTTCGGGGGTCGCGGCGCCCGCCACGTTGAAGTAGCGCAGGCAGGCGGTGGAGATGCCGTGCGCCCGGCCCGCGGCGCGCACCAGCCACTCGCCGGCCAGCTTGGTCTCGCCGTAGGGGCTCAGCGGCGCGCACGGGGTGTCCTCGGTGACCAGGTCCACGTCGGGCATGCCGTAGACGGAGGCCGAGGAGGAGAAGAGGAAGTTGCGGATGCCCGCGTCGGCCACGGCCTGGAGCAGGACGGCGAGGCCCTGCACGTTCTCGTGGTAGTAGTGCATCGGCTTCTCGACGGACTCGCCGACCTGCTTCTTGCCCGCGAGGTGCACCACGCCGGTGATCTTGTGCCGGCGGATGACCTCGTCCACGACCAGCCGGTCGAGGACGGATCCGACCACCAGCCCGACGCCTTCCGGCACGCGGTCCTCGTTGCCCGTGGACAGGTCGTCGAGGACGACGACCTCCTCCCCCGCGAGCAGCATCGCGCGGACGACGTGCGCGCCGATGTACCCGGCGCCACCGGTGATCAGAAACGTCATGTGTATCTCCTTGGTCCTGTCCGACTTCGGGATGGGGGGCACGGCCGCCGCCCGCAAGTGCCTCCGGCGGGCCCGCCCCCGGGGGCCGTCAGCCCGCCCCGCGGCCCGCCCGGGCCCGGTGGAAGCGATTGCGTACGAGGTACAGCGCGCCCTCGGCACCGGGCGCGAGGCGCAGCGCGAGGGCGCCGGCCCCCGTCCGGTAGGGCTGCGCCAGCAGAACACCGTACCGGCTGCTGGGGAGCGCCCGACGGCGAAGCAGTCGGCCCTGGGGGCGCAGGGAGGTGAACACCGAGCTCCCGTCGGCGCACCGCACGCCCACCCCCACGTTCCACGCCTGCATCCTGCGCAGACCCTGGCGGCGGCCCGTGACGGCCAGATCGGCGAGGCGGAACGGCAGTACGGCCACCCAGCCGCCGCTGCGGTCGGGATGCAGCGGGACGGGCTGCGCGAGGACCGGGTCGCCGCCCGCACGGGGCAGGAAGCTCAGCTGGGCGGTGACCGGCCCGGCCTCGGCGAGCCGCCCGTACAGGTCGTGCACGCGGATCCGGACGGCGCCGCGGCCGGCCGGCTCGGCGTCGACGGTGACGGGCAGTTCGGCGACCGGCAGCGTGGGCAGGCCCACCAGCTCCACCGGGAGCTCCTCGCTCCACACGGGCGCGCCGGTGGGGCCGGTAGCGTACGGGGGCAGCAGCCGCGGCGGTTCGGCGGCCAGCCGGGTGAGCCGCTCCACGTCGGCGGGCGGGGTCTTCGTGGCGCGCAGCAGGGACACGATCCAGCGGGCGTGGGCCGCGGCGGACTCGATGTCGGCCTCGGGGAAGGTGTCGACGTACTCGCGGGTCAGGGTCCACCAGGCGGCCTGGTACTCGGGGTCGCGGCCGAGCTCGCGCAGGTACATGCGCAGGTCGTACTCCAGGAACTTCACCCGGCAGGCGCTGCCCAGCACCGGGGAGGCCTCTTCGAGGATCCCGGCGGCGGTGCGGTGGGCCTCGACGCGGGCGCGCCAGTTCCCGACGTCCTTGCGGTCCAGGGAGATCGACACCTGGGCGGCGCTGCGGCGCACGTGCCAGACGTAGACGAGGTCGCCGGTGACCGCGATGCGGGGGGCCGCGGCGAGTACGCGGGCGGTGAAGACGAAGTCCTCGTAGATGAAGCGGCCGTCGGGGAAGCGCAGGCCGTGCTCCTGGAGGAAGGAGCGCGCGTACAGCTTGTTGACGCAGAGGGTGTCGCGGACGAGATCGGGCCGGTCCACCGGCCGCTCGATGACATCGCCGGGCGTGTGGAGCCCGGGCATCCACGGGACGTCGTGGTGCTGGGGCAGCTCGCGCCGTACCGCCGCTCCGACGGTGACCGGGGCGCCGTGCTCCTCGGCGGTGCGCACCAGGGCGTCGGCCGCTCCCGGGGGCAGGACGTCGTCGCTGTCGAGGAAGAGGACGTAGCGGCCGGTCGCGGCGGCGATCCCGTCGTTGCGCGGGGTGCCGCACCCCCCGCTGTTCTCCGTCCGGTGCACCACCTTGAGGCGGGGGTGGACGGCGGCCAGTTCGTCCAGCACCCGGGCGGTGCCGTCGGACGAGGCGTCGTTCACCGCGATGACCTCGACGACCACCGGACCCTGGGCGAGGGCCGAGGAAACGGCCTCGCCCACGAGCCCGGCGTCGTTGTACGCGATGACCACGACGGAAACCGTGGGGGGGTTGCTGCTGTTCACCCGGAAGATCCTAGGCGACCGACGTAAAGGCGCCTTCAAACCTTCCGGGCACAAGTCCCTCGGAAGGGGCTCAGAACGGCCGGAATTCGTCGTACTCCTGCTGGGCGGAGTCGCCGCGCTTGGCGTCCTTCTCCTTGCGGCGCTGGGTGGCGGGGCGCGGAGCCTCCATGCGGTGGTCCTCGCCGCGGCGGCCCAGCATCTCGGCGCCGGCCATCATGGTCGGCTCCCAGTCGAAGACGACCGCGTTCTCGTCGGAGCCGATGGCGACGCCGTCACCGGCGCGGGCGCCGGCCTTCTTGAGGGCCTCCTCGACACCGAGGCGGTTGAGGCGGTCGGCCAGGTAGCCGACGGCCTCGTCGTTGTTGAAGTCGGTCTGGCGGACCCAGCGCTCCGGCTTCTCGCCGCGCACGTTGTAGACGTCCTCGACCTCGTCGTAGGTGACGGTGAAGCCGGCGTCGTCCACGGCCTTCGGGCGGATGACGATACGGGTCGCCTCCTCCTTCGGCTTGCGGGCGCGGGCCTTGGCGATGACCTCGGCGAGGAAGTAGGAGAGCTCCTTCAGACCGGTACGGGCGACCGCGGAGACCTCGAAGACCTTGTAGCCGCGGGCCTCCAGGTCCGGGCGGACCATGTCGGCGAGCTCCTGGCCGTCCGGGATGTCGACCTTGTTGAGGACGACGAGGCGCGGGCGCTTCTCCAGGCCGCCGCCGTAGAGCTTGAGCTCCTCCTCGATGACGTCGAGGTCGGCGATCGGGTCGCGGTCGGACTCCAGCGTGGCGGTGTCCAGGACGTGCACCAGGACCGAGCAGCGCTCGACGTGGCGCAGGAACTCCAGGCCCAGGCCACGGCCCTGGCTGGCGCCGGGGATCAGGCCCGGGACGTCGGCGATCGTGTAGACGGTCGAGCCGGCGGTGACGACGCCCAGGTTCGGGACGAGGGTGGTGAAGGGGTAGTCCGCGATCTTCGGCTTGGCCGAGGACAGCACCGAGATCAGCGAGGACTTGCCGGCGCTCGGGAAGCCGACCAGCGCCACGTCGGCGACGGTCTTGAGCTCCAGGACGATGTCGCCCGTGGTGCCGGGGACGCCGAGGAGCGCGAAGCCGGGGGCCTTGCGGCGGGCGGAGGAGAGCGCGGCGTTGCCGAGGCCGCCGCGGCCGCCCTCGGCGGCCACGTAGGTGGTGCCCTGGCCGACGAGGTCGGCGAGGACGTTGCCCTCCTTGTCGAGGACGACGGTGCCGTCCGGCACGGGCAGGACCAAGTCCTGGCCGTCCTTGCCGGAGCGGTTGCCGCCCTCGCCGGGCTTGCCGTTGGTGGCCTTGCGGTGGGGGCTGTGGTGGTAGTCGAGCAGGGTGGTGATCGCCTGCTCCACCACCAGGATGACGTCGCCGCCACGGCCGCCGTTGCCGCCGTCGGGGCCGCCGAGCGGCTTGAACTTCTCCCGGTGAACGGAGGCGCAGCCGTGGCCCCCGTTACCCGCGGCGACGTGCAGCTCGACGCGGTCCACGAAGGTGGTCATGGGTGTTCCTCCAGATACAGCGGGAATAGTCCGGAAAATCCGGTGGCAGGCCTTGCTGCCCATTAAACGTGTCTATGTGACAACGCGCCGAGGGCGGACCTCTCTTCCCGGCTTGCGCCGGGAAGAGCTGAGATCCGCCCTCGGGAAGTTACGAACGCTCGATCAGCCGAAGCTGGATCAGGCGGCCGGAACGATGTTGACGACCTTGCGGCCGCGGTGCGTGCCGAACTCGACCGAACCGGCCAGCAGCGCGAACAGCGTGTCGTCGCCACCGCGACCGACACCCGAGCCCGGGTGGAAGTGGGTGCCGCGCTGGCGGACGAGGATCTCACCAGCGGAAACGACCTGACCGCCGAAGCGCTTCACGCCGAGCCGCTGGGCATTGGAGTCGCGCCCGTTCCGAGTGGACGATGCGCCCTTCTTGTGTGCCATGTCTCAGTCCCTCTTACTTCGCAGCCGCGGGGATACCGGTGACCTTGATCGCCGTGTACTGCTGGCGGTGACCCTGGCGACGGCGGTAGCCGGTCTTGTTCTTGTAGCGCAGGATGTCGATCTTGGCGCCCTTGTGGTGGTCCACAATCTCGGCCGTGACCTTGATACCGGCCAGGACCCACGGGTCGCTGGTCACGGCTTCGCCGTCGACAACGAGCAGGGTCGAGAGCTCGACCGTGTCGCCAACCTTGGCAGTGGAAATCTTGTCAACCTCAACGATGTCGCCGACAGCAACCTTGTGCTGGCGACCACCGCTGCGCACGATGGCGTACACGCGGATCTCTCTCTCACTCGGGACGGATGCTCCTGAAGCCAGCCGCTCAGTCGGATCCCGTCGAGGACGGGCCCGCACCGATCCGGATTGGACGAGCGGCCTCTCTCGCACGACGCTTGCGCGTACGGAACGTGAGGAAGGTGCTCAGGAGCGCGGCGCGCGCTAAGACACGCCGACGGTCTAGGTTACGGGGCCGGTCCCGTAGGAGCAAACCGGGCCCCGCACGGCCGTGGGCCCCGCCGTTCGGCGGGGCCCACGGCCGCTGTGTCACTCAGCGGGCGATCAGGATTCGGTCGGAGCCGAGACGGAGGGCAGCGTCTGCTGCTCCGCCGCCGCGGTCTTCTTCGTCGTCCGCTTCGCCGCGGTCTTCTTGGTCGTGGCCGCCTTCTTGGCCACGGTCTTCTTGGCGGCCGCCGCCTTCTTGGCCGGGGCCTTCTTCGCGGCCGGCGCCTTCTTGGCCGCGGCCTTCCTGGCGGTCTTCTTGGCCGGGGCGGCCTCCTCGACCGGTGCGGCTTCCTCGGCCGGCGTCTCGACCTCGGTCACCGGGGCCTCCACGACCACCACGGCGGCCTCTGCCGAGCCGGCCGGGGAGCCGGCGGGCGCGGTGGCCTTGCGGGTGGCACGGCGGCGCGGACGGGCCGGAGCGGCCTCCACGACGGGGGCCTCCTCGACCTCGGCGACGGGCTCCGGCTCGACGACGGGCTCGGGCTCCGGCACGACGACCGGCTCCGGCTCCGGGGCCACCTCGGCCGCGGGCGCCGGGGCGCCCGCCGGGGCGGTGGCCTTGCGGGTCGCCCGGCGACGGGTGCGGCCCTTCGGCGCGGCGTCCTCGGTCACGGCCTCGGCCACGACCTCGGCGACGACCTCCGAGGCCTCCACGGCTTCGGCGACGACCTCGGCGGTCGGCTCCAGCACCGTGTCGGCGGCCTCGGTCACCGGCTCGGCCTCGACCACGGGGGCCGGGGCCTGCGGCGCGGCGGCCGCACCCCGCGGGGCACCCGCCGGAGCGGTGGCCTTGCGGGTGGCACGGCGCCGGTTGCGGCGGCCGCTGATGCCCGCGGCGGCCTCGGCCTCGGCCGGGCTGCTGTAGAGCTCCTCGTCCGCGACGAACTCCGGCTCGGGCAGGGCCCGCGGCGCGGCGGCCTCCGCGGCCACCTCGGCCTCGGATTCAAACCCCTCCGTCTCGACCGTCTCGACCTCGTGGTCGTGCTGGTCGAAGTCACCGCGGCCACCGCGGCGCTTGGAGCGCTTGCCGTTGCCACCGCCGCCGACCGCGGTCGGGGTCTCCATGTGGACGATGACGCCGCGGCCGTTGCAGTGGACGCAGGTCTCGGAGAAGGACTCCAGCAGGCCCTGGCCCACCCGCTTGCGGGTCATCTGGACCAGGCCCAGCGAGGTGACCTCGGCCACCTGGTGCTTCGTACGGTCGCGGCCCAGGCACTCCAGCATGCGCCGCAGGACCAGGTCGCGGTTGGACTCCAGGACCATGTCGATGAAGTCGATGACGACGATGCCGCCCAGGTCGCGCAGCCGCAGCTGGCGCACGATCTCCTCGGCCGCCTCCAGGTTGTTCCTGGTGACGGTCTCCTCGAGGTTGCCGCCCTGACCGGTGAACTTGCCGGTGTTGACGTCGATGACGATCATCGCCTCGGTCTTGTCGATCACAAGCGAGCCGCCCGAGGGCAGCCACACCTTGCGGTCGAGCGCCTTGGCGAGCTGCTCGTCGATCCGGTACGTCGCGAAGACGTCGACCTCGGAGGTCCAGCGGGACAGCCGGTCGGCCAGGTCCGGGGCCACGTGGTTGACGTAGCCGTGGATGGTCTCCCAGGCGCTGTCACCGCTCACGATGACCTTCGAGAAGTCCTCGTTGAAGATGTCGCGCACGACGCGGACGGTCATGTCCGGCTCGCCGTACAGCAGGCTCGGCGAAGAGGTCGAGATCTGCTTCGACTTCTTCTGGATGTCCTCCCACTGGGCCTGCAGACGCTCGACGTCGCGGCGCAGCTCGTCCTCGCTCGCGCCCTCGGCGGCGGTGCGCACGATGACGCCCGCGTCCTCGGGGACGATCTTCTTGAGGATGGTCTTCAGACGCGCGCGCTCGGTGTCGGGCAGCTTGCGGCTGATACCGGTCATCGAGCCCTCGGGCACGTAGACCAGGTAGCGGCCGGGCAGCGAGACCTGGCTGGTCAGGCGGGCGCCCTTGTGGCCGATCGGGTCCTTGGTGACCTGCACCAGGACCGACTGGCCGGACTTGAGGGCGGACTCGATGCGGCGCGGCCCGTTGGCCATGCCGAGCGCCTCGAAGTTGACCTCGCCGGCGTACAGGACGGCGTTGCGGCCCTTGCCGATGTCGATGAAGGCGGCCTCCATGGACGGCAGCACGTTCTGGACCTTGCCCAGGTAGACGTTGCCGACGTACGAGGTGGCTTCTTCCTTGTTGACGTAGTGCTCGACGAGCACGTTGTCCTCGAGGACGCCGATCTGGGTGCGCTCGCCGGCCTGGCGGACGACCATGACGCGCTCGACGGCCTCACGGCGGGCCAGGAACTCGGCCTCGGTGATGATCGGCACGCGGCGGCGGCCCTGCTCGCGACCCTCGCGGCGGCGCTGCTTCTTCGCCTCCAGGCGGGTCGAGCCCTTGATGGACTGGACCTCGTCGGCGCTCGTACCGGGCTCGGCCTTCTCGCGCGCCGGGCGCGGCTCGCGGACCTTGACGACGGTACGGACGCCGTCCTCGTCGCCCGCTTCGGCGGCCTCGGCAGGACCCTCGCCACTGCGGCGGCGGCGACGGCGGCGGCGGCGGCTGGAGCTGGAGCCGAGGGCCTCTTCGGCCTCCTCGTCCTCTTCCTCCTCGCCCTCCTGGTCGGCGGCGTCGCGCTCGGCGGTCTCGCTCTCCTCCTCGGCGGACTCGTCGAGGTCGGCGGCCTCACCGCGGCGGCGGCGACGGCCTCCGCGACGGCGGCGGCGCGACGGGCGCTCGCCCGACTCGTCGCCCTCGTCGAACTCCGCGGACTCCTCGTCGAGCTCGGCGGCCTCGGCCTCCGGCTGCTCCTCCGCGAGCACCTCGGGAAGGGAGACGGGAGCGGCCTCGGCGACCGGAGCGGCCTCGGCGGCGCCGCGGCCACGGCGACGGCGACGGCCGGCGGGCTGCGCGGCGGGGGCCGGGGCTGCCTCGGTCTCGGCGGTGAGCTCGGTGAGCTCCTCCTCCTCTTCGACCTCCTCGGCCGGGGCGGCGGCGCGGGCGGCCGCGGCGGCCATGGCGGCGGTCTCGGGGGTCTGGAACATCGGCTCGGCGAAGACCGGGGCCTGGAAGACGGCCACGGCGGGACGCGCGGCGCGGCGGGCGCGGGCCGGGGCGGCGGGCTCGGCGTTCTCGGCGGGCCGGTCGGCCGGCTGCGGGGCTGCGGCCGGCGCGGCGGAGCGGGTGGCGCGACGGCGGCCGCCGCGCTTCGGCGAGTCGACGGCGTCGGCGACGGTCACGGCGCGGGCGGCCCGGGGGGCCTCCTCGACGACCGGCGCGGCCTCGGCGGCGGCGGGCGCCTCCACGACGGCGGCGGCCTCGGCGGCCGGGGCGGTCACGGCGCGGGTGGCACGACGGCGGGCACGCGGAGCCGGAGCAGCCGCAGCCTCCTCGGCCACGACCGGCGCGGGCGCAGCCTCCACAGCGGGAGCCTCGACCACAGCAGCCGCCTCGGCAGCCGGAGCAGCAACAGCGCGGGTCGCACGGCGGCGGGCACGCGGAGCCGGAGCAGCCGCAGCCTCCTCCTCCACGACCGGCGCGGGCGCAGCCTCCACAGCGGGAGCCTCGACCACAGCAGCCGCCTCGGCAGCCGGAGCAGCAACAGCGCGGGTCGCACGACGGCGGGCACGCGGAGCCGGAGCAGCCGCAGCCTCCTCCTCCACGACCGGCGCGGGCGCGGCCTCGGCGGCGGGAGCCTCCGGGGCGGCGACGGCGCGCGTGGCGCGGCGACGGGCACGCGCGGCCGGAGCGGCCGGAGCCTCCTCGGCGACCGGCGCGGGCTCGGCTGCCGGGGTCTCGACGACGGCGGCCTCGGCGGCCGGGGTCACCGGAGCGGCCACGGCGCGGGTCGCGCGGCGGCGGGGACGGGCGGGGGCGGCGGCCGGAGCGGCCTCTTCGGCGGGGGCGGCCGCAGCGGCCTCCGTCACCGGGGTCGTCTCGGCGACGGCCCCACCGGGCGGACCCGCGGGCCGGGAGGCGGCACGGCGGCGGCGGCGCGGCGGCAGGTTGTCGCTGGGGCTGCCGCTGTCGGCGCTACCAGCAGGGGTGATGTCGTTTTCGTTGTTGAGCATTGCGGGCGGTTCTCCCGTCACGCTCCCGGGCGCCGCGGCTGACTTCCGGTCCGGCACGGCTCCGCGTAATGAGCGCGGAACCGGCCTCCGGGGCGCGTTCGCCACACGGGAGCTGTAGTCCATGGCCGCCGGTTCCGTACGTGTTGTCCGTACGGCCTGGCGGAAGTCTTCAGGTCAGTGCGCGGCCCGACCCAGGTGGCTCCCGAGTACCAGGGCTGCGCGACGACGACGATCCCTACGCGGCGGGACCTTCCGGCGCCTTCGCGTCGGCTGCTACGGCGGCCGTGGGTGGGGCGGCCGTGTCAGCCTCGCGGTCGGGCGCGAGCGGGTCGGTCACCGTGCCGGACTCCTCGTCGAAGAGCCCCTGCGCCAGCCTGATCACCGCAGAGGGGACCGGCGGCGCCAGGTCGGCCACAGCTCGGAGACCGGACAGGACGTCGTCGGGTCGCACGGCAGGTGTCAGATGCCGAACAACCAGGCGCAGTATCGCACAGGCATTGTCCAGCGGCCTATCAGCCGGGGCGGGAAGGGCTTCCAGGCTGACGACCGCGCCACGTGTGTCGAAGGTCCGCATGCCGTTCTTGGTCCGGCGCTGCACCTCCACGGTCTCGGCTGCGAGGAACGCCGTCACGGCCCGCTCGGCCTCCGCGGGCTCCACGCCGTCGAGGCGCAGCTCCCACACGGAGGCGGTCAGCCGGTCGGCGAGGCCCGAGGTGCGGGCCTCCACGGCGTCGATGATGTCGAGCCCGGTGGGCATCGACTCGTCGAGGAGCTCACGGAGCTTCTCGGGGTCGCGGGGCTCGGCGAGGGCGATCTCCAGGTACTCCGCCTCGCTGCCGGTCCCGGTCGGGGCGGCGTTCGCGTACGAGACGCGCGGGTGCGGGGTGAAGCCTGCCGAGTACGCCATGGGCACCTCGGCGCGGCGCAGGGCCCGCTCGAAGGCGCGCTGGAAGTCGCGGTGACTGGTGAACCGGAGGCGGCCGCGCTTGGTGTAGCGCAGTCGGATGCGCTGCACCACCGGTGCGGGAGGCGGGCCTTCGGGCTGTCGCTTGCCCAGTGGTTCTTCTCCTTGTGCGGGGCTCCGCGGCTCGCGCGTCGCCCTGAGCGTCTGTGGGGCCGGCGGGCGCCGCCCTGCCTCCGGCTCACCCCTGCCGTTCGTGGAGGGAGATCTCGGGAGCGGGCGTGTTGCCTGCGGCTGTCGTACTACCCAGAGTACGCGCCCGTGACCTCGCCGGTTCCACGGGAGGAGTACCGAACAGTGCGCGGCGGACCTCGGCACGGACCTGCCGGACCGTGTCGCGGACCGGCCGCCACACGGCGCGCACGAGATGTCCGGCCGGTGTCAGGACGTACCGGTACACCTGCGTGGCGGGCCACCCGATCAGTACGCGGCCGCTCCACTTCAGGGCCCGCCACAGCGCCCCGGTGATGATTCCGGCCACGTGCCAGGCCCATGCGAGGGCCTTGCCGAGCGGGGTGAGGACGTAGCGGTAGAGGGGCAGGAGCAGGTACCGGTGGGCCGCCTCGGCCAGCCTGATCAGGGCCCGACCGGTCGGAACGAGGACGTAGCGCCAGGTCAGCAGGGCCAGCGGGCGCAGGAGGTACACGTACAGCAGCCGCCCGGCCGGGGCGAGGAGGTGGAGGTACAGCCACGAGCCCACCGGCCGCAGGACGTAGCGCCACAGTCCGAGCCAGGGCCAGACGAAGAGGAGCTTGACCAGGGTGACCACCAGCCATCCCAGGGCGCGCAGCACCGGTTGCACCACATGGGTCAGCACGGGCGCGATCACGTGGCGGTACAGCAGGCGCCCGAGGGCGACGAGCAGGTCCCAGACCACCCGTACGGGCAGTACGACCAGCAGCGCCACGATCTTCACGGGGATCCGGAGGGCCCCGACCAGGCAGCCTTCACCTCCGGGGGTGGGCTGCGACGTCTTGGTGTTCATGAAGCCAAGGACACAGGAAGGGCCCCCGACCGTTGCAGTCGGGGGCCCTTCATCTGCGGTTCAGCGGAGGGAACCGGTCACTTCACGACCGAGAGCGGCAGCAGCTTCTTGCCGGTCGGCCCGATCTGGATCTCGGTCTGCATCTGCGGGCAGACGCCGCAGTCGAAGCAGGGGGTCCAGCGGCAGTCGTCGACCTCGGTCTCGTCGAGGGCGTCCTGCCAGTCCTCCCAGAGCCAGTCCTTGTCGAGACCGGAGTCCAGGTGGTCCCAGGGCAGGACCTCTTCGTAGGTGCGCTCGCGGGTCGTGTACCAGGCCACGTCCACGCCGTAGGCGGGCAGCGTCTTCTCGGCCGCCTCCATCCAGCGGTCGTAGCTGAAGTGCTCGCGCCAGCCGTCGAAGCGGCCGCCCGACTCGTACACGGCGCGGATGACGTCGCCGATGCGGCGGTCACCGCGCGAGAGGAGGCCCTCGACGATGCCCGGCTTGCCGTCGTGGTAGCGGAAGCCGATGGAGCGGCCGTACTTCTTGTCGCCGCGGATCTTGTCGCGGAGCTTGCCCAGGCGGGCGTCCGTCTCCTCGGCCGACAGCTGCGGGGCCCACTGGAAGGGGGTGTGCGGCTTGGGCACGAATCCGCCGATGGACACCGTGCAGCGGATGTCGTTCTGGCCGGAGACCTCGCGGCCCTTGGCGATGACGTTGACCGCCATGTCGCCGATCTGGAGGACGTCCTCGTCGGTCTCGGTGGGCAGGCCGCACATGAAGTACAGCTTCACCTGGCGCCAGCCGTTGCCGTAGGCCGTGGCGACGGTCCGGATCAGGTCCTCTTCCGAGACCATCTTGTTGATGACCTTGCGCATGCGCTCGGAGCCGCCCTCGGGGGCGAAGGTCAGGCCGGAGCGGCGCCCGTTGCGGGTCAGCTCGTTGGCCAGGTCCACGTTGAAGGCGTCCACGCGGGTCGACGGCAGGGACAGGCCCACCTTGTCGTCGGTGTAGCGGTCGGCGAGGCCCTTGGCGATGTCGGCGATCTCCGTGTGGTCCGCGGAGGACAGGGAGAGGAGACCGACCTCCTCGAAGCCGGTGGCCTTCAGGCCCTTCTCCACCATCTCGCCGATGCCGGTGATGCTTCGCTCCCGCACGGGGCGCGTGATCATGCCGGCCTGGCAGAAACGGCAGCCGCGGGTGCAGCCGCGGAAGATCTCCACGGACATGCGCTCGTGGACGGTCTCGGCGAGCGGGACCAGGGGCTGCTTGGGGTAGGGCCACTCGTCGAGGTCCATGACGGTGTGCTTGGACACGCGCCACGGCACGCCGGAGCGGTTGGGCACGACACGGCCGATGCGGCCGTCCGGCAGGTACTCGACGTCGTAGAAGCCCGGCACGTAGACGTTGCCGGTCTTCGCCAGGCGCAGCAGTACTTCCTCGCGCCCGCCCGGCCGCCCCTCGGCCTTCCAGGTGCGGATGATCTCGGTCATGTCGAGGACGGCCTGCTCGCCGTCGCCGATGACCGCGCAGTCGATGAACTCCGCGATCGGCTCGGGGTTGAAGGCCGCGTGGCCGCCCGCGAGGACGATCGGGTGGTCGACGGTGCGGTTGCGGGCCTCCAGCGGGATGCCGGCGAGGTCCAGCGCCGTGAGCATGTTGGTGTAGCCCAGCTCCGTGGAGAAGGACAGGCCGAACACGTCGAAGGCGGAGACCGGGCGGTGGCTGTCCACGGTGAACTGCGGCACCTTGTGCTCGCGCATCAGCTCTTCGAGGTCCGGCCACACGCTGTAGGTGCGCTCGGCGAGGACGCCCTCGCGTTCGTTGAGCACCTCGTACAGGATCATGACGCCCTGGTTGGGCAGCCCGACTTCGTACGCGTCCGGGTACATGAGCGCCCAGCGGACGTCGCAGCTCTCCCACTCCTTGACCGTGGAGTTGAGTTCACCGCCGACGTACTGGATGGGCTTCTG
Organism: Streptomyces sp. Sge12; assembly: GCF_002080455.1. NCBI lineage: Bacteria > Bacillati > Actinomycetota > Actinomycetes > Kitasatosporales > Streptomycetaceae > Streptomyces > Streptomyces sp. Sge12. The sequence goes on along the minus strand of NZ_CP020555.1, from coordinate 5,237,950 downwards.
CACATGCGGAAGCAGGGCCTCAAGCTGAGGGAAGACCGACTCGGTCATCACGCGACTTTCGTGAAGCGGGCAGGGGGCAGCTCTCAAGCGTACCCCGAGGCTCAGCCGCCCCCACCCACATGATCATTCCAGTGCGGCCCGCAGTGCGGGGTCGGAGGCCTCCGACCAGATGTCCGGAAGTTCGCGTTCGCGCCGCTCGGCCAGGGATTCCTCGCGGGCGTGGAGAACACCCCAGGTGAAGGCGGATTCGCCCGCGGCCGTCGCCTGGGCGCCGAGGCCGCGCAGGGCCTCGCGGGCCACCACGCTGTCCTGGTGGTCGCCGAGCAGGTTCTGCACCGACTTCCCGGCCTTGGCCAGGTGCTTCGCCGGCTTGCCGAGGACGGGCTCGGCCGACTCGGCGGCGTAGCGCAGCCGCTTGGCCGCCTTGCGGGCATCGTGCAGGGCCAGGTCCCGTTCGTGGCCCGCGTCGAGGGAGAGCCCGGTGGCGACCCGGCCGGCGAGGCGTTCGTAGTCGCGGAGCACCGCCTTCGGCAGGACCTCCTGCGGCGGCCGGGCGGCGGCCTGCTTCAGCGGCGGGCTGTCCAGCAGGGCGTCGAGGGCGTCCAGCAGGGCCACGTAGCGGGCGCTGTCCAGCACGGCGAGCGCCCTGCGGCGCGATCCGGAGCGGCGGGCGGTGTTCCACACGCGCAGCCTGCTGCGGACCGGGCCGATCAGCAGGGTGCGGGGCAGTTCGCCGAGGTGGCCCTGGATCCGCTCCAGCAGTACTTCCTGGTCGCGGTCGACGCCGAGTTCGGCGGCGAGCCAGCGCAGCTCCTCGCCGATCGGGTCGGTGGCCGCCCGGTCGATCACCTTGCGGTAGGTCTTGAAGGCGCTGCGCAGCCTGCGGCTCGCGACGCGCATCTGGTGGACGGAGTCCGGCAGGGCGCGCCGCACGGCCGGGTCCTGGGCGACGAGGGCGTCACGCTGTTCGCGCAGGTACGCCAGCACGTGCGCGCCCGCCGTGCCCTCGGGGCCGCCGCCCACGTGCCGGGCCGGGGGCTCGGCGTCGGTCTCGGCGAGGGCCCGGGCGAGCTTCGAGGGGGCGTCGGAGACCTTGAGCCCGGCCTTGCGGAAGGCCTTCTCGACGGCGTCGAGCAGTTCGGGGTCGACCCCGTCGGCCAGTTCCACCTCGACCTCGGTCCAGGCGGCGGTGGTGTCGCCGCGCTCGGCCAGGACCTCGTCGGTGCTCAGTTCCGCGAGCAGGGCCCCCTCGGCGTCGAGCAGGTGGCTGACGCGGCGTGAGGAGACCAGCCTGACCTGCGGACGGAGTCCGGCGCCGCGTACCCGGGAGCGGACGAGGGCGGCGAGGGAGGGCGGGACGGTGTCGCTGAGCGATGCCCCGATCTCGTCGCGCACGCCCGGGGAGACGGGCAGTTTGAGGTGCCAGCCCTCGTCCGCGCCGCCCGTTCTGCGCCGGAGGGTGAGACCGTCGGCGGCGAGCCGCTGGTCGGGGGTGTCGTAGTACACGGCGTCGAGGTCGACGGTGCCCTGGTCGGAGACGGCCGCGATGGCGGCCGTGCCCGTCAGGTCCGGCACCCCGCGCCGGGCAGATTTGGCCTTGGAGAACTCGAATTTTCGCTCGATTTCGCGCTTGGTGTCCGCCATAGACCGAACTTAGTCCTGAACGGATCACGTCGGCAGGGTGAACGGCACATCAGGCTGACAATGGCCGTTGCACCTTGATCGACTGGAGCAGGCCGATCGCCACCCACACCGCGAACATGGACGAGCCTCCGTAGGAGACGAACGGCAGTGGGAGCCCGGCCACCGGCATGATGCCGAGGGTCATGCCGATGTTCTCGAAGGACTGGAAGGCGAACCAGGCGATGATCCCGGCGCACACGATCGTCCCGTACAGCTCGGTGGTCTCCCGGGCGATCACGCAGGACCGCCACAGGATGATGCCGAGCAGCAGGAGGATCAGCCCGGCCCCGACGAAGCCCAGCTCCTCCCCCGCCACCGTGAAGACGAAGTCGGTCTGCTGCTCAGGCACGAACTGGCCGGTGGTCTGCGAGCCCTTGAAGAGCCCGGACCCGGTCAGCCCGCCGGAGCCGATCGCGATGCGCGCCTGGTTGGTGTTGTAGCCGACGCCGGCCGGGTCGAGCTCGGGGTTGGCGAAGGCCGCGAAGCGGTTGATCTGGTACTCGTCGAGGACGCCGAGCTGCCAGATCAGGATGGCGCCGCCGGCGCCCGCCCCCATCAGGCCCAGCACCCAGCGGTTGGAGGCACCGGAGGCCAGCAGCACGCCGAGCACGATGACGATCATGACCATTACGGAGCCGAGGTCGGGCATCAGCATGACGATGCCCATCGGGGCGGCCGCCAGGCAGAGCGCCTTGACGACCGTGCGGTGGTCCGGGTGGGCGAGGTCGCCCGCGTCCACCCGGGTGGCCAGCAGCATCGCCATCACCAGGATGATCGTGATCTTCACGAACTCGGACGGCTGGAGGGAGAACCCGCCGCCGATGACGATCCACGCGTGGGCGCCGTTGATGGTCGCGCCGAGCGGGGTCAGCACGGCCAGGATCAGCAGCAGGGAGAGCCCGTAGAGGATCGGCACCGCACCGCGCAGGGTGCGGTGGCCGAGCCAGATGGTGCCGATCATCAGGACGAGGCCGATGCCGGTGTTCAGGGCGTGCCGGGCCAGGAAGTAGTACGGGTCCCCCTGGTTCAGCGAGGTCCTGTTGCGGGTCGCCGACCACACCAGCAGGGCACCGAGGAAGGACAGGGCGAGCGCGGAGAGGAGGATCGGCCAGTCGAGCCGGCGCACCACGGAGTCGCGGGCGGTGAGCCTGGCCATCGCCCCGCGCTCGGGCGCGTACCGGGAGACGGAGAACTTGTTGGCGGTGGGCATGTCGTATTCGGTCCTCAGTCGTGCCGTGTCGGGGGTGGCCCGGCGAGCGCCGGCGGTTCCAGTTGCTCCGGGGACGGCGGTACGTACGGCCGGATCTCGGGGGAGTCGATGGAACCGTCCGGGTTGATCCTGGGCAGTCCGGCCTCCGGGCCCGGCAGCAGGGCCCCCTTCGGGCTCGGCTTCCCGTCCATGGTCAGACCGTAGATGGCGTTGTAGAGGTTGCGTACGGCGGGGCCGGAGGCCCCGGAGCCGGTGCCACCCTGAGAGATCGTCATGACGATCGTGAAGTCCTTGGTGTAGGTCGCCAGCCAGGACGTGGTCTGCTTGCCGTAGACCTGTGCGGTACCGGTCTTGGCGTGCATCGGGATCTTGTCCATCGGCCAGCCGCCGAACCGCCAGGCGGCGGTGCCGCCGGGCTCGACGACCGAGCGCAGGCCCTTGTCGAGGTCGCCGATGGTCTTGGCGTTGATCGGCAGCCTGCCGTGGGACTGGGGCTTGATCATCTCGATGTGCTTGCCGTCGGGGCTGATCACGGCCTTGCCCACGGTGGGGTTGTAGAGGGTGCCCCCGTTGCTGATGGCGGAGTAGGCGGTGGCCATCTGGATGGGGGTGACCAGCACGTCGCCCTGGCCGATGGCGAAGTTGATGCTGTCGTACGCCTTCAGCTGGTTGCCCTCGAGGCAGCTCTCGTAGGCGATCTGCTCGACGTAGGTGCCGCCCCGCTTGCCCTGCTTGCACCAGGCGTTCTTGTTGGCCTTCCAGAAGTTCTGCTTCCACTTCCGGTCGGGGATGCGGCCGGTGACCTCGTTGGGCAGGTCGATCCCGGTCTCGGAGCCGAGTCCGAACTCCCGGGCGGTCCGGTAGAACCAGTCGTGCGCGTCCTTCTTGGGGCTGAGGCCGCCGTCGCGCTGCCACTCCTTGTGGCCCAGGGCGTAGAAGACGGTGTTGCAGGAGAACTTGAGGGCGTCCCCGAGGGTGATGGGGCCGTGCCCCTTGGACTCGAAGTTCGCGAAGCTCCGGCCGCCGAGGCTGTAGGAGCTGCTGCAGTTGTACTTGTCGTCGAACTTGTAGCCGGCCCGGACGGCCGCGCTCGCGGAGACCACCTTGAAGATGGAGCCCGCGGGGGCCATGCCCTGGATGCCCCGGTTGAGCAGCGGATAGTTGGAGCTCTTGCTGGTGAGCCGGGCGTAGTCCTTGCCGGAGATGCCGCCGACCCAGGCGTTGGGGTCGTAGTCGGGCTGGGAGGCCATCGCGACGATGCGGCCGGTCTTGGCCTCCATGACGACGACGGCGCCCGAGTCGGCCTCGTACTTGCGGCCGGTGATGTTGTCGGTCTCGTTGCGGACGACCTTCATCGCGTCCTGGAGCTCGTACTCGGCGACGGCCTGGACCCGGGCGTCGATGCTGGTGACGAGGGTGGATCCGGCGATGCCCGGGTCGGACTTGGTCTGGCCCATGACCCGGCCGAGGTTGTCGACCTCGTACGAGGTGACCTCCGCCTTGCCGCGCAACTGCCGGTCGTAGGTGCGCTCGATCCCGGAGCGGCCGACCTGGTCGGACCGCAGGTGCGGCGAATCGGTGTCCTTGGCCTTCTGGATCTCTTCGTCGGTGACCGGCGAGAGGTAGCCGAGCACCTGCGAGGTGCGGGCCCCGCCGGGGGCCGGGTAGCGGCGGACGGCGGTGGGCTCCGCGGTGATGCCGGGGAACTCCTCCGGGCGTTCGCGCAGCTGCAGGGCCTGCTGGGTGGTGGCTTCGAGGGTGACCGGGATCGGCTGGTACGGGGAACCGTTCCAGCAGGGCTTGGGGGTCTGCGAGTCGCAGAGCCGGACCTTGTCCATGACCTCTTTGGGGTTCATGTCCAGGACGTCGGCGAGGCGGGTCATGACGCCCTTGCCCTTGTCCTTCATCTTCATCAGCGCGGTGCGGCTGGCGGAGACGACGAGGCGGGTCTCGTTGTCGGCGAGCGGGACCCCGCGGGCGTCGAGGATCGAGCCGCGCACGGCGGGCTGGACGACCCGCTGGACGTGATTGCTCTTCGCCTCGTGGTAGTACTCGGCGCCGTTGCGGATCTGGAGGAACCAGAGCCGGCCGCCGAGGGTGATCAGCATCGAGAAGACGAGGACCTGCATGATGACGAGCCTGATGTGCACCCGGGAGGTGCGGCCCGTCTCCGGGACGTTGGTCACGTCTGCTCCTCCCTCACAGCTTCTTGACGCTCTTCACACCCTTGGCCGGCTTGATGCCCTTTATGCGGACCGCCTTGTTGGCGCGGGACCGCGCGGTCTTCAGGCGCAGGCCGCCGCGCTGGCTGCCGATGCGCAGGCCCGTACCGCCGGCCAGCCAGCCGGCGGACACGTCGGCCGCCTTGTTGGCGGGGCCGCCGCCGGCCTCGACGGCCATCGGGTCGTTCTCGGCGCGCCGGGCGAGGGCCATGATGAACGGCACGGTGAACGGCGCGAGCAGCAGGTCGTAGAGGGTCGCGGTGAACAGCAGCCCGGTCAGGCCGACGTGCCGGGCCGCGGTGTCGCCGACGAGGGCGCCCACCCCCGCGTAGAGCAGGGTGGAGCCGATGGCGGCGGCGACGACGGTGAGCATCGGGCCCCAGGCGGAACGGAACCGGCCGCCGTCGGGGCGGACCAGGCCGACGACGTAGCCGATGACGCACAGGACGAGCGCGTACCGTCCGGCGGCGTGGTCGGCGGGCGGGGCCAGGTCGGCGAGCAGACCGGCGGCGAACCCGATGAGCGCACCGCTGACGTGCCCGTACACGAGTGCGAGCGAGACGACGGTGAGCAGCAGCAGGTCGGGCACCGCGCCGGGCAGTTGGAGCCGGCCCAGGACGGTGACCTGGATGACGAGGGCGACCACGATCAGGGTCGCCGAGAGCAGGATCCTGTTGAAGCGCATGGCGAACTGTCCCTACTCGTCGGCCGGCTTGCCGGGCACACTGGCGGACCCGGACGGGGTGACCGTGACGGTGACCGTCGGGGTGGGCTTGGGGGCCTCGGGCTTGGGCGGCAGGACCGCGTCACGGGGGTCCTCGCGCGGCGGCATCACCACGACGCCGACGATGTCCAGGCGCGAGAACCCGACGAACGGACGCACCCAGACGGTGCGGGTCAGGTCGCCGCGGGAGGGGTCGACCTTGACCACCTCACCGATCGGCACCCCGGGCACGAACGGCTTGTTGCCGCGCGAGCCGAAGGTGACGAGCCGGTCGCCGGGGCTGACCTTGGCCTTGCCGTTGAGCATCTGGACGGAGAGGGCGCGGTCGCCCTGACCGGTGGCGAAGCCCAGTTCACCGGTCTTCTCCAGGCGGGTGCCGACGGTGAAGTCGGGGTCGTTGGCGAGGACGACGGTGGCGGTGTCGGGGCCGACCGTGCTGACGCGGCCGACGAGCCCGTCGCCGTTGAGGACGGTCATGTCGCGCTCGATGCCGTCCTTGCTGCCGGCGTCGATGGTGACGGTCCAGGAAAAGCCCTGGGCCGCTCCTATCGCGATGACCTCGGCGCCCTTGATGCCGTACTGCCCGGCGCCGGCCCGCTTGAGCATCTCGTCGAGCTCGTGGATGCGGCTGCGGGTCTGGTCCTCGCTGCCCAGCTTGGCCTTCAGCGCCGCGTTCTCGCGCTCCAGCGTGGCGATGCGGTTGTGGCGCTCACCGGAGTCCCGTACCGCCCCTATGGCGTTGGCGACCGGATCGACCGCGGTCGCCACACCTTCCTCGACCGGGCCGAAGACCGCTGCCGCGGCCTGCCGGGCACCGTCGACCGGCGACTCCTCGCCTGCCCTGATGTCCACCGTGATCAACGCGAACGCGATGGCGATCAGAAGCACCAGGAGCAGCCGGCTTTCTCGTGTGTCCCTCACGTGCGGCGGCCGTGCCTTCCTCGTCGGAATTCTCTTTTGCCTGTATATCAACGATCCGCCGCACGGGCCCGGTAGCACCCGTACGGCGGATCCTTGTGTTCCGCATGGCTCCTCCGGCAGGGAGGAGCGTCTGTCAGCGACGGGGCTGGGCGTCCAGGACCTGCTGGAGGGCCTCGAACTCCTCGACGCACTTGCCGGAGCCGAGCGCGACGGAGTCGAGCGGATCCTCCGCGATGTGGATCGGCATGCCGGTCTCCCGGCGCAGCCGCTCGTCGAGGCCGCGGAGCAGGGCGCCGCCGCCGGTCAGGACGATGCCGCGGTCCATGATGTCGCCGGACAGCTCCGGCGGGCACTTGTCGAGCGTGGTCTTGACCGCGTCGACGATGGCGTTGACCGGCTCCTCGATGGCCTTGCGCACCTCGGCGGCCGAGATGACGACCGTCTTGGGCAGGCCGGAGACCAGGTCGCGACCGCGGATCTCGGTGTGCTCGTCCTTGTCGAGGTCGTACGCCGACCCGATGGTGATCTTGATCTGCTCGGCCGTGCGCTCACCGAGGAGGAGCGAGTACTCCTTCTTGATGTGCTGGATGATCGCGTTGTCGAGCTCGTCACCGGCCACCCGGATGGACTGTGCCGTGACGATTCCGCCGAGGGAGATGACGGCGACCTCGGTGGTGCCGCCGCCGATGTCCACGACCATGTTGCCAGTGGCCTCGTGGACGGGCAGGCCCGAGCCGATGGCGGCGGCCATGGGCTCTTCGATGATGTGCACCTGGCGGGCGCCGGCCTGCGTGGACGCCTCGATGACGGCGCGCCGCTCGACTCCGGTGATGCCGGAGGGAACGCAGACCACCACGCGCGGGCGGGCCAGGTAGCGGCGCTTGTGGATCTTGAGGATGAAGTACCGGAGCATACGCTCGGTGATCTCGAAGTCGGCGATCACGCCGTCCTTGAGGGGCCGTACGGCGACGATGTTGCCGGGCGTGCGCCCGATCATCTTCTTCGCCTCCGAGCCGACCGCCAGGATGCCACCGGTGTTCGTGTTGATGGCGACCACGGACGGCTCGTTCAGGACGATCCCCCGGCCCCTCACGTACACCAGCGTGTTGGCGGTCCCGAGGTCGATCGCCATGTCACGGCCGATGAACGACATTTTGTTCCCCTTGTTCCCCATGAGGAGCGTCTGGCCTTCCAGTTGATAGCGGCTGCTGTCAGGTCGGCGAGGTGGGTGTGTGGGTGGAGGCCCCATCGTAGTGCCGCAAGTACGAAGACCGCGCGACGGGACTCCGGCAATCCCGCCGGAATGGATACCCGCCCCCTCAGTGGTGACGACGTGTCCTGCCCAGGCGTTCCCGCTCCGGCCCGGAAATACCGGAGGGCGACCGAAATTACTTCGGTCGCCCCAGGTCATGAGCGCTATTCGGCTGATGTTGCGTCAGGAAAGAGTGCTCAGAGCGCCGGGAAGAACAGCTTCAGCTCACGCTCGGCGGACTCCTGCGAGTCCGAGGCGTGGATCAGGTTCTCACGCGTGATCGTGCCGAAATCACCCCGGATGGAGCCGGGTGCCGCGGCAATCGGGTCAGTGGGTCCGGCCAGCTGGCGGACACCCTCGATGACGCGCTCCCCTTCGACCACCAGGGCGACCACGGGACCGCTCGACATGAAGCCCATGAGGGGCTCGTAGAACGGCTTGCCCTTGTGCTCGCCGTAGTGCGCCTCCAGGGTCTCCTGGTCCAGCGTACGCAGCTCCAGTGCGGGGATCGTCCAGCCGGCCTTCCGCTCGATGCGGCCGATGATCTCGCCGACCAGACCGCGACGGACGGCGTCGGGCTTGAGCAGGACGAGGGTGCGCTGGGTCATGTTGCGGCTCCTTGCGGCAAACGGGTGCGGTAGGGCGAATCTACAGGGCCGATCCGGGGACCCGTCACACAGCGTCAGGCGCCGCGGGTGCCCCCTGCGCCTCCTGGGCGGCCGCCCAGCGCGCCTTGATCGTGTCGATCTTGCGTCCGTAGTGCACGGAGCACCACCACAGTCCGGCGAACACCGCGCCGAGGAAGAACATCGTCGGCACGACGAACCCGCTCAGGATCAGACCGATCTGCAGGGCCCAGCCCAGCTGGACCGCACCGGGACGCGACAGCATCCCGCACAGCAGCACCGAGAGCAGCATGGTGACCCCGCACACCGTCCAGACCGCGGCCTGGGTCAGGTCGGGGTCCTTCATCGCCACCAGACCCGCGAAGCCGATCACGAAGAACTCACCGATCAGCGTGCTCGCACACAGCGTGCGCATCCCTCAGCCCCTCTTCAGCAGCAGGCGGGCCTCGCCCACCGTGATCACGGAACCGGTCACCAGGACCCCGGCCCCTCCGTACTCGGCCTCTTCCTCCGCCAGGGTGATCGCCGCCTCCAGGGCGTCGTCCAGCCGCGGCTCCACCTGCACCCGGTCCGCGCCGAAGACCTCGACCGCGACGGCCGCCAGCTCGTCCGCACCCATCGCCCGGTGGCTGGAGTTCTCCGTCAGCACCACCTCGGCGAAGATCGGCTCGAAGGCCTCCAGCACGCCGCGGACGTCCTTGCCCTCGCTGGCGGCGACGACCCCGATCAGCCGGCTGAAGCCGAAGGACTCGGTGACCGCCTCCGCGGTGGCCGCGGCGCCCGCCGGGTTGTGGGCCGCGTCCAGGACCACGGTCGGGCTGCGCCGGACGACCTCCATGCGGCCGGGCGAGGCCACCGAGGCGAAGGCCTTCCGCACGGTCTCCACGTCCAGGACCCGGGCGTGCTCCTGGCCGATGCCGAAGAAGGCCTCGACGGCGGCCAGGGCGACCGCCGCGTTGTGGGCCATGTGCGCGCCGTACAGCGGCAGGAAGATGTCGTCGTACTCGCCGCCCACGCCGCGCAGCGTCAGCTGCTGGCCGCCGACCGCGACCTCGCGGGCGACGACGCCGAACTCCATGCCCTCGCGGGCCACGGTCGCGTCCACCTCGACGGCCTTCTTCAGCAGCACCTGCGCCGCGTCCACCGGCTGCTGGGCCAGGATCACGGTGGCGTCCTGCTTGATGATGCCGCCCTTCTCCACGGCGATCTCACCGGGCGTGGAGCCGAGCCGGTCGGTGTGGTCCAGGCTGATCGGGGTGACCACGGCGACGGACGCGTCGATGACGTTGGTCGCGTCCCAGCTGCCGCCCATGCCCACCTCGACCACGGCCACGTCCACCGGGGCGTCCGCGAAGGCCGCGTAGGCCATTCCGGTGAGCACCTCGAAGAACGACAGCCGGAACTCCTCGGCGGCGTCGACCATCTCCACGTACGGCTTGATGTCGTGGTACGTCTCGACGAACCGCTCGGCGGTGATCGGCGCCCCGTCGAGGCTGATCCGCTCGGTGATCGACTGCACGTGCGGGCTGGTGTAGCGGCCCGTGCGCAGCTCGAAGGCGTTCAGCAGGGCCTCGATCATGCGGGCCGTGCTCGTCTTGCCGTTGGTGCCGGTGATGTGGATGGACGGGTACGCGCGCTGCGGCTCGCCCAGGACGTCCATCAGCGCCGCGATCCGCGACACCGAGGGCTCCAGCTTGGTCTCGCCCCACCGGGTGGCGAGCTCCTGCTCCACCTCCAGCAGCGCCTTGGCGACCTCCGGGTCGACGGGCCGGGCGGGTACCGGGTCGCCCTGGGGCGGTCCGGCCTGAGCGCGCAGGGTGCGGCTACCGGCCTCGATCACCGCCAGGTCGGGGTCGCGGTCGGACTCTTCCGCCACGATCTGGTCGAACTCGTCGAAGGTGCCGGCGAGGTCGTCGTTGTCGTCGCGGTCGTGGCTCTCGGGCTGCTGGTCACTCACAGGGCCAGTCTACGGACGGGGACCCGGGGGACTTTCGGCCCGGCCGTTTCGGGACCTTCGGCGGCCGGAGCGACCGGATCGTTATGCAAGCCTTGCGGCAGGAGATAGGGGAATAAATGCCGCAGGCCAGCAGCAAAAAGACAGCATCCAGCCGCGACATAGGGATCGACCTGGGCACCGCGAACACCCTCGTCTACGCACGGGGGCACGGAATCGTCCTCAATGAGCCGTCCGTGGTCGCCGTGAAGTCGGGCACCACCACCGCCCTGGCCGTCGGCACGGACGCCAAGGAGACCATCGGCCGCACCCCGGGCTCCATCACCGCGATCCGCCCGCTCAAGGGCGGTGTGATCTGCGACTACGAGGCCGCCGAGGAGATGATCCGGCACTTCGTCCGCAAGGCGGTCCCCGGCCGGCGCACCCGCACCCGGATGGTGATCTGCGTGCCCTCCGGCGTCACCCCGGTCGAACGGCGGGCCATCGTCCAGGCGTCCACCCGGGCCGGCGCCCGCGCCGTGCACCTCATCGAGGAGCCGATGGCCGCGGCGATCGGCGCCGGGCTGCCCGTGGCCGAACCCCGCGGCTCCATGGTCGTGGACATCGGCGGCGGCACCTCCGAGGTCGCCGTGATCTCCCTGGGCGGCATCGTCACGTCCCAGTCGCTGCGGGTGGGCGGGGACCGGCTCGACGCGGCGGTCATGGAGTACGTACGCAAGGAACACGGGATGCTCATCGGCGAGCGCACCGCCGAGGACGTCAAGCTGGCCATCGGCTCGGCCTGGCCGGTGCCGGACCGGCCGGAGCTGGAGACCCGCTCCTTCACCGTGCGCGGCCGCGAGAAGGTCGGCGGCATGCCCAGGACGCTCCGGCTGACCGCCCCCGACGTCCGGGCCGCACTCGACGAACCGATCGAGTCGATCATCGCGGCCGTGCGCACCACCCTGGAGGAGTGCCCGCCGGAGCTGTCCGGCGACGTGATGGAGCACGGCATCGTGCTGACCGGCGGGGGCGCGCTGCTGCCCGGACTGGACCTGCGGATGGCCTCGGCGACCGGCATCCCGGTCTTCGTCGCGGACGACCCGCTCGACTGTGTGGCGCTGGGCTCCGGCCGGTGCGTGGAGGAACTGGACACCCTGGGCAGCCTGCTGGCCCCGGCGAAGGTCTAGGCCGTCTCTTTCGGATCTTGTCGGATCAGCCCGGGTCGTCCGGTGCGGTACATCGCAAGGCGGAGGGGCGCCCGTGTACTGGACGTACTCGGGCGCCCCGACAACGCGGCGAGGTGCCGTGCCGGGCGGGCCGGGCCCGACAAGATCCGGAAGAGACGGCCTGGCCCGGCCTTGCCGCTCGGGCCGGTGGGCCGTTCGGGTGACGGGCCACCGGGACGGGCCGGCGCCTGGCCGGCAGGTCAGCCGCGCGGGAGCGTCGCCACGACCTCGTACCTGTCCCGCGTGCGCGTCGCCGTGAGGGTCCCGCCCAGGCTGCGGACGCGCTCGGACATGCTCGCCGTGCCCGAGCCCGCCGAGACGGGGGCCCGGCCCGGGGTCCGGGCCGGCAGCGCATTGCCGACGGCGATCCGCAGCCGCGGGCCGTCCGCCGTGATCGACACGTCGATGGTCTCGCCGTGCGCGTGCTTGGCCGCGTTGGTCAGGCACTCCTGAACCACCCGGTAGACCGCCGCCTGCCGCAGCGGTGACAGCCCGAGCGCCTCCTCGTCCATGTTGAGCCGGACGGGCGAGCCGGCCCGCCCGCTCTCCTGCGCGAGCGCCGCGAGCCCGTCCACGCCCGGGGTCGAGGCCCGCTCCCCGCGCTGCACGATGATCTCGTTGAGCACCAGATGGGCCCGGCGCGCGGTGTCGGCCAGCTCCTCGAAGTCCGGCCCGTACGCCGTCTCGCGCGCCCGCATCGAGAGCACCTCGGAGCGGACCGTGAGCAGCGTCAGCTCCCGCCCGACGAAGTCGTGCACGTCACGGGCGACGGAGGTGCGCTCCTGCTGGACCGCCTGGAGCACGGCCGACTCGGCCCGCCGCGCGGTCAGCTCCCCCACCAGGTCGTGCCGGTAGGCCGCGATGCCCACCGCCGAGGCGAGCACCCCGATCGGCACGATCACACTGAGGAAGCCACTGAGCGTCTCCCCCCGGGGCGCGGGCCAGTCCGGCACGCAGAACATCACCAGCGCGAAGGCGACGTACCCGAGCGTGGCGAGGATCCCGGCCCGGCGCCCGCGGTAGCGGCCCACCGAGTACAGGGCGAACTGGATCAGGGTCAGCTCGTGCAGCCACCCGATGAACAGCAGCGCGGCCAGGTACGAGACCCAGGGCTGCCGGCGGCGCACCAGCAGGGTCGCGCAGCCCAGGGCCAGGACGACGGCGGCGGTGGGACCGGTCAGCGAGTTGTCGGCGGCGGCGAGGCCCGGCAGGTCCAGGGCCATCAGGCCCAGGCAGCCCAGCGCGGTGAGCACGTCCAGGGCCCGGGGCGACCCGGCCCAGCTCTCGGCGAGCCGGCGGCCGGAGGCCACCAGCCGGTCGAAGGCCGGGAGGGCGGGCTTGACGCGCATGCACTCCATCATCCGTGGTCAGCGCCCCGCTTCGAATCGCCCCAGAACGAAAAACAGCGTGATTTCGGGCACTTCGGACAGGCCTAAGAGACAGGCCCAAGAGAAGGGTCCAAGGTCCCGCGCCCGCCCGGCCGCTGTGACGCCGGGGCCTGCGCGGGGAAGGCATACGGGGAAGGCCCCCACGTCGACCGACGGCGTGGGGGCCTTCACCTGTGCGTACCTACGGGGTCCTGCCGGGTGCTACGCGGCCGGCAGGCCGTCCAGCTGCGCCCGGAGCCGGGCGATGTCCGCCTCGGCCTTGGCCAGCCGGCCCTTGATCTTGTCCACGACGTTGTCGGGGGCCTTGGCCAGGAACGCCTCGTTGCCCAGCTTCGCCTCGGCCTGCGCCTTCTCCTTCTCGGCGGCGCCGAGGTCCTTGGTCAGGCGCTTGCGCTCGGCCTCGACGTCGATGGTGCCCGACAGGTCGAGAGCGACCGTGGCTCCGGCGACCGGGAGGGTCGCGGAGGCGCTGAAGGCGTCGCCCTCCGGCTGGAGGCGCAGCACCTGGCGGATGGCCGCCTCGTGCGCGCCGAGCGCCGTACCGGACAGGTCGAGGCGGGCCGGCACCTTCTGCTTGTCGTCGAGGCCCTGCTCCTTGCGGAAGCGGCGGACCTCACGGACGAGGTTCTGGACGTTGCCGATCTCCGTCTCGGCGGCCTCGTCGCGGAAGCCGCTGTCCTTCGGCCAGTCGGCGATGACGAGGGACTCGCCGCCGGTCAGCGTGGTCCACAGCGTCTCGGTGACGAAGGGGACGACCGGGTGCAGCAGCCGCAGCATGACGTCGATGACCTCGCCGAGGACGCGGCCGGAGACCTGGGCCTGCTCGCCGCCCGCGAAGAACGTCGTCTTCGACAGCTCGACGTACCAGTCGAAGACCTCGTCCCACGCGAAGTGGTAGAGCGCCTCGCTGAGCTTCGAGAACTGGAAGTCCTCGTAGTACGCGTCGACCTGCGCGACCGTCTTGTTCAGCCGGGACAGGATCCAGCGGTCGGTGGCCGACAGCTGCTCGACCGGCGGCAGCTCGCCCTCGATCGTGGCGCCGTTCATCAGCGCGAAGCGCGTGGCGTTCCAGATCTTGTTGGCGAACTTGCTGGACGCCTGGACCCAGTCCTCGCCGATCGGGACGTCGGTGCCGGGGTTGGCGCCCTTGGCCAGGGTGAAGCGGACGGCGTCGGAGCCGTACTTGTCCATCCAGTCCAGCGGGTCGACGACGTTGCCGAAGGACTTCGACATCTTCTTGCCGCGCTCGTCGCGGACCAGGCCGGTCAGCGCGATCGTCTTGAAGGGGACCTCGCCGTCCATGGCGTACAGGCCGAACATCATCATCCGGGCGACCCAGAAGAAGATGATGTCGTGGCCGGTGACCAGGACGTCGGTGGAGTAGAACTTCGCCAGGTCCGGGGTCTTCTCCGGCCAGCCGAGCGTGGAGAACGGCCACAGGCCGGAGGAGAACCAGGTGTCGAGGACGTCGGTGTCCTGGGTCCAGCCCTCGCCCGTCGGCGCCTCGTCGTCGGGGCCGAGGCAGACGACCTCGCCGTCCGGGCCGTACCAGACCGGGATGCGGTGGCCCCACCACAGCTGACGCGAGATGCACCAGTCGTTGAGGTTGTCGACCCAGTCGAAGTAGCGCTTCTCCATCTCCTGCGGGTGGATCGCGACACGGCCGTCGCGGACCGCATCACCGGCGGCCTTGGCGAGGGTCTCGACCTTGACCCACCACTGGAGGGACAGGCGGGGCTCGACGGTGGTGCTGCAGCGCGAGCAGTGGCCGACGGAGTGCAGGTACGGACGCTTCTCCGCGACGATGCGACCCTGCTCGCGCAGGGCACCGACGACCGCGGAACGGGCCTCGAAGCGGTCCTGGCCGAGGAAGGGACCGTGGACGGTGATGACACCGTGCTCGTCCATGATCGTCATGTTGGGCAGGTTGTGCCGCTGCCCGATGGCGAAGTCGTTCGGGTCGTGGGCGGGCGTCACCTTGACGCAGCCGGTACCGAACTCGGGGTCGACGTGGGTGTCCGCGACGACCGGGATGGAGCGGTCGGTGAGCGGCAGCTTGATGAGCTTGCCGACGAGGTGCTTGTAGCGCTCGTCGTCCGGGTGGACGGCGATGGCCGTGTCACCGAGCATCGTCTCGGCGCGGGTCGTGGCGACGACCAGGGTGTCCTCGCCCTCGCCGTACTTGATGGAGACGAGCTCGCCCGCGTCCTCCTGGTACTCCACCTCGATGTCGGAGATGGCCGTCAGACAGCGGGGGCACCAGTTGATGATGCGCTCGGCCCGGTAGATCAGGCCGTCGTCGAAGAGCTTCTTGAAGATGGTCTGGACGGCCTTGGACAGGCCCTCGTCCATGGTGAAGCGCTCACGGGACCAGTCGACGCCGTCGCCGAGGCGGCGCATCTGGCCGAGGATCTTGCCGCCGTACTCTTCCTTCCACTGCCAGACCCGCTCGACGAACTCCTCGCGGCCCAGGTCGTGGCGGGACTTGCCCTCCTCGGCGAGCTGCTGCTCGACCTTGTTCTGGGTGGCGATACCGGCGTGGTCCATGCCGGGCAGCCACAGCGACTCGTAGCCCTGCATCCGCTTGCGGCGGGTGAGGGCGTCCATGAGCGTGTGCTGGAAGGCGTGGCCCAGGTGCAGGGAGCCGGTGACGTTCGGCGGCGGGATGACGATCGTGTACGGGGGCTTCTCGCTCGCCGGGTCGGCCGTGAAGTAGCCACGCTCTACCCAGCTCTCGTAGAGCTTCCCCTCTACGGCCGCCGGGGCGTACGCGGTCGGCAGTTCGGAGTCGGGGCTGCTGGGTGTCTGCGTGTTCTCGGTCACGGGGCACAGTTTAGAGCGGTAACAGTCCAGTCATGAAACCGGTATTCCCGGGGCCCGGCTCCCTGTCCGCGCCGGGCTTCCGTCAGGATGTGAGAAACGGATAAGCAACCTCATTGGGGGACGCGGGATGAGCTACAACCAGCCAGGGCCCTACGGGCAGCAGCCTCAGCAGCCGGGACCGTACGGGCAGCAGCCCCCGCCGCCGCCGGGTCCGTACGGCCAGACCGCCCCCCAGCCCAACCCCTACGGCGGCCAGCCCGCGGCCCCGCAGCCGGGCTACGGATACCCGCAGCAGCCGGGCGTCCCCCCGCAGGGCTACCCGCAGCAGCCGCCGACGCCGGCCTACGGCTACCCGCAGCAGCAGGCCCCGTACGGCGGCCAGCCCCCGAAGAAGTCCAAGGCCGGCGTGATCATCGCCGCGGTCGTCGCGGTCGCGGTGATCGCGGGCGGCGGCTGGTACCTCCTGGGCGGCGGCGCGGGCGGCGCCATCTCCGCGGACACCAAGGGCTACAAGCTGGTGGCCCCGGAGTCGGTGGTCGACTTCAAGAAGGACCCGAAGTACAAGGACAAGCCCTTCAGCGACGAGGACAAGAAGGAAGCCGAGGCGGCGGGCGTCAAGAACCCCACCCAGGTGGGCATGAACTACATCGCCGGCGACCCGAAGAACCCGCTGACGGCCAAGGGCCTCAACTTCTCGGGCGTGTACGGCGAGGTCGCCGACCCGGAGAAGGCGGTGGACGGCTACTTCGCCATGGCCAAGGCCGAGGCCGCCAAGGACGGCAAGTCCGATGTGCAGCTCGTCGGCAGCCCCAAGACGATGTCCCCGGCCGACTTCAAGGGCGCCGTGATGAAGTGCCAGGACATCAAGTTCACTTCGAAGGACACGAGCACCAAGGGGCCCAAGGAGGCCACGCTGCCCTTCTGCGTCTGGGGTGACTACAGCACCCTGAGCATGGTCAGCGCCTCGGACGTGGCGTCCATCCTGGCCGGCAAGCCCGGATACACCCAGGAGCAGGCCGCCGAGCTCGCCGCGAAGCTCTACAACACCGCCCGCGTCAAGAAGTAACCCCGCGCGCGGCACACGCAGAAGGGGCGCCCCCGGTGGGGGCGCCCCTTCTGCGTGCTGCTCTACGGCCGGGCGGTCAGGCCGACTTCTCGTGCGGGCCCTGGTCCTTCGGGACGATGCGCGGGACCAGCGTCGGGTTGACGTTGGAGCGGACCACGTCCGCGGTGATGACCACGCGGGCCACGTCCTTGCGGGACGGGACCTCGTACATCACCGACATCAGGACCTCTTCCATGATGGCGCGCAGGCCGCGCGCGCCCGTCTGGCGGAGGATGGCCTGGTCCGCGATGGCCTCCAGCGCCTCGCGCTCGAAGTCCAGCTCCACGCCGTCGAGTTCGAACAGCCGCTGGTACTGCTTCACCAGCGCGTTGCGCGGCTCGATGAGGATCTGGAGCAGGGCCTCGCGGTCCAGGTTGTGCACGGAGGTCAGCACGGGGAGGCGGCCGATGAACTCGGGGATCATCCCGAACTTCACCAGGTCCTCCGGCATGACCTCCTGGAACTGGTCGCTGGCCTCGATCTCGCGCTTCGAGCGGATCGTCGCCCCGAAGCCGATGCCCTTGGCGCCCGCACGCGACTCGATGATCTTCTCCAGGCCGGCGAAGGCGCCGCCCACGATGAAGAGCACGTTCGTCGTGTCGATCTGGATGAACTCCTGGTGCGGGTGCTTGCGGCCGCCCTGCGGCGGTACGGAGGCGGTGGTGCCCTCCAGGATCTTCAGCAGGGCCTGCTGCACGCCCTCGCCGCTGACGTCGCGCGTGATCGACGGGTTCTCGCTCTTGCGGGCCACCTTGTCGATCTCGTCGATGTAGATGATCCCGGTCTCGGCCTTCTTGACGTCGTAGTCGGCGGCCTGGATCAGCTTCAGGAGGATGTTCTCGACGTCCTCACCGACGTACCCGGCCTCCGTCAGCGCCGTCGCGTCGGCGATGGCGAACGGGACGTTCAGCATGCGGGCGAGGGTCTGCGCGAGCAGCGTCTTGCCCGAGCCCGTGGGGCCCAGCAGCAGGATGTTGGACTTCGCGAGCTCGATCGCGTCGTCGCGGCCCTGCGCGCCGCCGTTCTCGCCGGCCTGAACCCGCTTGTAGTGGTTGTAGACCGCTACCGAGAGCGCCTTCTTCGCCGGCTCCTGGCCGACGACGTAGCTCTCCAGGAACTCGTAGATCTCACGGGGCTTGGGGAGTTCCTCCCACCGGACCTCGGAGGTCTCCGCGAGTTCCTCTTCGATGATCTCGTTGCAGAGGTCGATGCACTCGTCGCAGATGTACACACCGGGTCCTGCGATGAGCTTCTTCACCTGCTTCTGGCTCTTTCCGCAGAACGAGCACTTGAGCAGATCGCCGCCGTCACCGATGCGTGCCACGAGGTGCTTCCCCTTCGCCTGGGAGACGCCTGGTTCAGCGCTCCTGGTGCCTCATATCCGACGGTACCTTGCCGGGGGCCCCGTGCGGGGCCCCCTTGACGTGGTTCACATCGCCCAATCCGGGGACGTGCTCACGCCAACTGGTGGCAAGGATCAGGCCTTGCTGCTCTTACGGGTCGAGATGATCTGGTCGATCAGCCCGTAAGCGAGCGCGTCCTCGGCCGTGAGGATCTTGTCGCGCTCGATGTCGTCGCGGATCTTCTCGATCGGCGTCGTCGAGTGCTTGGCCAGCATGGTCTCCAGCTGGTCACGCATGCGCAGGATCTCGTTGGCCGCGATCTCCAGGTCGGAGAGCTGCTCGCGGCCGGTGCCACCGGAGGGCTGGTGGATCAGCACGCGGGCGTTCGGCAGGGCCATGCGCTTGCCGGGGGTGCCGGCGGCGAGCAGGACCGCGGCGGCGGAGGCCGCCTGGCCCATGCAGACCGTCTGGATGTCCGGCTTCACGAACTGCATCGTGTCGTAGATCGCCGTCAGCGCGGTGAAGGAGCCACCGGGGCTGTTGATGTAGATGGAGATGTCGCGGTCCGGGTCCATCGACTCCAGGCACAGCAGCTGCGCCATGACGTCGTTGGCGGACGCGTCGTCGATCTGCACGCCGAGGAAGATCACGCGCTCCTCGAAGAGCTTCGCGTACGGGTCGTACTCGCGCACGCCCTGCGAGGTGCGCTCGACGAAGCGCGGGATGACGTAGCGGTTGTCCACCTGCGGGCCGGTGTAGAGGCCGTTGGCGCTGGCGGAGAAGTTGTTCTGCATCTGGGTGTTCACCATCCTGGTGGCGTTCTGCGGGCTGTCGGCTGCTGGGTACTGACGGTGGGTCCCGGGATCAGGCCCCGGTGCCGCCGCCGCCCGGAACGTTGGAGGCTGCCGAGATGATCTCGTCGATGAGGCCGTACTCCTTGGCCTCCTCGGAGGTGAACCAGCGGTCGCGGTCACCGTCGCGGATGATCGCCTCGACGGTCTGGCCCGAGTGGAACGCCGTGATCTCGGCCATCCGCTGCTTGGTGCGCAGCAGGTACTGGGCCTGGATCTTGATGTCCGACGCGGTGCCACCGATGCCGGCGGAGCCCTGGTGCATCAGGATGTCGGTGTTCGGCAGGGCGAAGCGCTTGCCCTTGGCGCCACCGGTGAGCAGGAACTGGCCCATCGAGGCCGCCATGCCCATACCGATGGTGACGACGTCGTTCGGGATGTACTGCATGGTGTCGTAGACGGCCATGCCGGCCGTCACGGAGCCACCGGGGCTGTTGATGTAGAGGTAGATGTCCTTCTCCGGCTCGGCGGCCAGGAGCAGGAGCTGCGCGGTGATCTTGTTGGCGATGTCGTCGTCGACCTGCTGGCCGAGGAAGATGATGCGCTCGCCGAGCAGCCGGTTGTAGACATGGTCGCCGAGGCCGCCACCGATGGACGGCTCACCCGCGGCGTAAGGCTTCAGATTCGTCACGTATCCACCTGCTCGTCTCCGACGGCCATGTGCCGTCTCAGCGTCTCGTTCAGGGGCCCGTGTCCGGCCGGAGCGGACGAGTCCGCCGGCGCCCGGGTACTCACGTGCCCTCGTATTCATGGACCCTAACGCGCAGGTAGGACAACGCCATCCCGCTTCCCGAACTGTTCGCTCGGAGCGCAAGGTCCGGGGGCCTTACGGGGACCGTGCAGAAGGGCCCGGACGCGACGGCGTCCGGGCCCTTCCAGGCACTGCTCAGCGGGCTTCGCCCGAGGTGTTACTTGGCCTCGTCGGCCTTGACCTCGTCGTCGCCCTCGACGGCGGCCGGGGCGGACTCGGCGGCCTGCTCCTCGTCCTCGTCGGACAGGTCCACGACCTCACCGTTGGTGTCGACGACCTTGGCGGCCTCGACGACGACCGCGAGGGCCTTGCCGCGGGCGACCTCGCCGACCAGCATCGGGACCTGGCCACCCTCGACGACGGCCTGGGCGAACTGGTCGGGGGACATGCCGGAGGAAGCGGCGCGGCGCATGAGGTGCTCGGTGAGCTCCTCCTGGTCGACGCCCAGCTTCTCCTTGTTGACCAGCGCGTCGAGGACGAACTGGGTCTTGATGCCCTTGATGGCCTGCTCGGAGGTCTCGGCGTCGAACTCCTCGACCGTCTTGCCCTGGAACTCCAGGTACTTCTCGATGGTCAGACCCATCTGGCCGAGCTGGTGGTGCTCCAGGTTGTGCTTGCGGGTCTGGACCTCGTCCGCGAGGAGCTTCTCGGGGATCGGGACCTCGACGAGCTCCAGCAGCTTCTCCAGGACGCGCTCCTGGGCCTGCGTGGCCTGGTCGTACTGCTTCATGTTCTCGAGGCGCTTGCGGCTGTCGGCCTTGAGGTCCTCGAGGGTGTCGAACTCGCTCGCCATCTGCGCGAACTCGTCGTCCAGCTCCGGGAGCTCCTTGGCGGAGACCTTGGTGACCTTGACGGTGACCTCGGCGTCCTTGCCCTCGGCGGAGCCGCCCTTCAGCTGGGAGGTGAAGGTGGCCTCGCCACCGGCCTCCAGGCCGGTCACGGCCTCGTCGATGCCCTCGAGGAGCTCGCCCGAGCCGATGGTGTAGGAGACGTCGGAGGCGACGCCGTCGGGCAGCACCTCGCCGTCGACCTTGGCCTCGAGGTCGATGGTGACGACGTCACCCTCGGCGGCGGCGCGCTCGACGTCCTGGGTGGACGCGAAGCGGCCGCGCAGCTGCTCGACGGACTTCTCGACGTCCTCGTCGGAGACCTCGATGGCGTCGACCTCGACCTCGATGCCGGAGTAGTCCGGGATCTCGATCTCGGGGCGGACGTCCACCTCGGCGGTGAAGGCGAGGACCTCGCCGTCCTTCAGCTCGGTGATGTCCACCTCGGGCTGGCCCAGCGGGTTCAGGTCGGCCTCGTTGACCGCCTCGGTGTAGAACTTCGGGAGGGCGTCGTTGACGGCCTCCTCCAGCACCGCACCGCGGCCGAAGCGCTGGTCGATGACGCGGGCCGGGATCTTGCCCTTGCGGAAGCCCTTCACCGTGACCTGCTGGTTGATCTTCTTGTACGCCGCGTCGAGGCTGTCCTTGAGCTCCTCGAAGGGCACCTCAACAGTGAGCCGAACCCGAGTCGGGTTCAGGGTCTCCACGGCGCTCTTCACGGTTCGGTCTCCTTGTGGCTGACTTCTGGGGGATCTGCCGTCTCGCTGCGATTCAGCGGTTCAGCGGACTTCGGCCCGGTACATCAGACACACGGGCACGCAGCTTGCATAGTAGCCGCAAGCGGCAATCAGCCCACAACGCGATCTTGTGGAGACACTGCTGTTGGTCGGGGTGGCCGGATTCGAACCGACGACCTTCCGCTCCCAAAGCGGACGCGCTACCAAGCTGCGCCACACCCCGTCGGTGCGACACGTAGGGTACATGCCCGGAGACACTCTGATGCGCGGGGTTTCCCGAGGTATTTCTGCGCGGGGTTTCCCGAGGTATTTCGGGGAGGTCTCCGCGACGGCGCCGAATGTGGTGTGCGCCCACCGGGAGCGACCCGCTAGGATGCTGTCCGTGCCGAGGTCCCCGGACCGGGGCGCGCGCGTTGCGGGTGTAGCTCAATGGTAGAGCACTAGTCTTCCAAACTAGCTACGCGGGTTCGATTCCCGTCACCCGCTCCAGAGCACAAAGGGCCAGGTCAGAGGACGTTTCCTCAACCTGGCCCTTCGTCGTTCCCGGGCTTCCGATCAGCTCCGCGTGCCCCCTGCGCGCCCCTCGCGCTGTGGATCTTCCTTCGTGCGCTTGGTGCCCTTTCGGCCCTAGGTCCTGCTTGATGGCCATGACTTCCTCGACCGGGATGCGGATGGGCTTGCAGTGCTGGGCGTCGCACGAGCGGGGATACGTGCCGTCCATGAGTGACACGCCGCTGAGGACGACCCAGCCGTCGTCGTCGATCTCCGTCCTTGCTCATGGCCCTCAACCTGCCACACGCGGGTGGACGAAGGCTCCGGAGATTGGAGCAGCATCCGTCATCTCCCCAGAGCTGGGGCCAGGTTGATCGTTGGGAAGGGGGGTGGAGTCGGAGCTGCACGAGGACGCGGAGCCCGCAGGCTCGGCGCACTCTTCTGAGCCACCCCCCATGGCCGCGTCGTACCGTCGTGCGGTGCCAGGCCGGCCCAACGTCGGGAAGGCTAGTCCGGGGCACTGACAGCGGGCCGTGTCCCCCGCGTGCCCGAGCGGGAGGGCGTTCTGTGGGGAGCTTCCGAACCAGTTACGCGGGTTCGATTACCGTCACCCGCTCCAGAGCACAAAGGGCCATGCCGGAGCAGACTTCCTCAACCTGGCCCTTCAGTACGGCGGGGGAGCCGTCGTGCTGGCCCGTGAGGTCTACCGGGGCCGCACCGAGCCCGTCACCGACTGGCGGGCGCGACTGCCGCAGCGGGGTCGGGGGCGTGTCGGCGTGTGAGGCGTGGGGTCAGAGTTTGATGTTCGCGATCATCGTCGCGAGTGAGTTCAGGAAGCGGTTCACGTCGTCCGCGATCGAGCTGGACGCGAGGAAGAAGCCGAAGAGCGCCGCGACGATGGCGGGGCCCGTCTTGATGTGGTTGCCGCGGATCAGCACCACCAGGATGACCGCCAACAGAACCACCACTGACAGCGAAATGGCCACTACTGATCACACCTTCGGTCGTCCCCTGGTCGGCCCGGGGGGTACGGCCTGGCACACCCCCACATGGACCATCCTCCCACCAACGGGCCCCGGCTATACGCCCCGTGACGAATAGGCCTGGTTCCGTTTCCGCCAACCACATGTGCGACAGGAATATTTCGGGCGCGGGGCACCGGTCACGGGGTGGTGAGGCCGAGGAGGGAACGGATATTCGCATACTTTGCGGACAGCCTCTCGCGCGTGGCGTCGTCCAGCACGGAGAGGCGGACGGGGTCCGCGTTGTGCGCGAGGTCGGCCTCCTTGACCAGCAGGGCGCCCGGGGTGGCCAGGATGCGGGCCGCGTACTGCTCGACCGCCTCGCCGGGGCGCTTGGTGACCGCGAGGACCATGTCCTTCACCGTCTGCGGGAGGGCCGCCGCGTCCAGCCAGGTGAGGCTGAGGGCCTCGTCCTCGATGGCGTCGTGGAGCCAGGCCGCAGCCTGCTGTTCGGGGCTGCCGCCGCGCAGCCGGACGCCCTCGGCCACGGCCGCGAGGTGTTCGGCGTACGGCCGGCCGGCCTTGTCCGTCTGGCCCTCGTGCGCGCTGCGGGCGAGGGACTCGACCTCGATGAGGGTCAGGGGGCTGTTCGTCATGCGATCTCCCTTGCCGCTGCGCCGAGTGCCTGCGCTGCCCGGCGTACATCGTCGTGTGTGGTACGCCAGTTGGAGAACGCCGCGCGCAGCCCGGCGGTTCCCCCGTACACGGTCGGAGTGACGAACACCTCGGCGGCCACCGCCTCCCGCAGGGCGGCGACGCGTTCCGGGGTGGGGGCCTGGGCGAGGGTGAAGCAGACGACGTTGAGGCGGACCGGGGCGAGGAGGGTGAGGGCGGGGTCGGCCGCCAGGGCGGTGCCCAGGGCGCGGGCGCAGGCGATGTCGCGTTCGACGATCTCCCGGTGGCCCTGGCGGCCGTACGCGCGGAGTGTGAACCAGGCGGCGAGGGCGCGCAGCCGGTGGGAGTTCTCCGGGGTGAGGTGGACGAGGTCGGGGTGGTCGCCGAGCGGGCCGAGGTAGGCGGCGGAGTTCTGGAAGACGCGGGCCTGGAGGTCGCGGCGGCGGGTGAACTGGACGGCGCTGTCGTAGGGGACGTTGAGCCATTTGTGCAGGTCGATGCAGAGGGAGTCGGAGGCGTCGAGGCCGTCGGCGAGGTGTGCGTGCTCCGGGGAGAGGGCGGCGAAGGCGCCGAACGCGGCGTCGGTGTGGAGCCAGAAGTCGTGGCGTTCGCGCAGGGCCGCGATCGCCCGGAGGTCGTCGAAGTCGACGGTGTTGACGGTGCCCGCGTTGGCGACGACCACGGCCGGTCCGGGGGTGTCGGCCAGTGCCCGTTCCAGGGCGGCGGGGTCGACGGCCTCGCGGCCGGGCAGGGTGGGGACGTTGACGAGGGAGTTGCGGCCGAGGCCGAGGACCGAGAGGGCCTTGGCGATCGAGGAGTGCGGGGCGCCGGAGAGCACGCGGACCGGGCCGAGGGCGGCCGCGCCGTCCTCGGCCGGGCGGACGCCGAGGCGTTCGCCGAGCCATTCGCGGGCGATGGCCAGGCCGGTGGTGTTGGACATGGTGGCGCCGGAGACGAAGGTGCCGGAGTGCGCGGCGGAGAGCCCGAAGAGCTCGCGGAGCCAGCCGACGGTCTCGCGTTCGAGGTCCTGGCCGCCGCCGTCGAGCGCGGAGTTGGAGTTCTGGTCGTGGGCGGCGGTGAGCCAGTCCCCGGCGAGGGCGGCGGGGGTGGCGCCTCCCGTGACGAAGCCGAGGTAGCGGGGTCCGGCGGAGGCCGACAGCCGCGGCTCCCAGCGGTCGCGGAAGGCGGCGAGGGCGGCTTCCGTGCCGGTCGCGTGCTCCGGGAGGGGCTCGGGGGCGTGCGGCTCCCCGGCGGGCGGCACGACGGGACGCGCCGCCAGGGTGGCGAGCGCTTCGGCGGCTGCGGAGCGCGTGGCGTCGAGGAGTTCGGGAAGCCGGGCGAGGTCGGCGGCGAGCGTGCGGTCCATGGGGGCACGGTAGGCGCGGCCGGGGCCGAGGGGGCGGGCCAATCGGCGGGGATTGGCCCGTGTGGCGCCGTAGGCTCACCGGATGATCGCGAAGCAGCGGACGAGGCGGCGGACGAAGCGGCGGACGGGTCGATGGATACCGGCGCTGGTCACGGCGGGGGCTCTGGCGGGGGCGACGGCGGGGGTGTCCGGGTGCTCGACACCGCCGGCGCCGAGGGCGGCGGCCGGGCCGGCCGCGGTGACGGTGACCGCGAGGCCGGCGCCCACCGGGAGCGCCCCCGCGGCTCCGCCGGCCTCGGCGGAGCCGTGCCCCGAGGGCGGGGCGCGGCTCGTGGAGATGGACGGGGACGCGGCGATGGGGCTGCGGGTGGCGAACCTCCAGCTGGTCAACTGCGGTACGCAGCAATACGTACTGGAGGGCTACCCGCAGCTGTCGCTGCGCGACGGCCGCAACGATCCGGTGCAGGTCGTGGTGGAGCACGGGTCGGCGGGGATCACCACGGGGACGGCGAACCTGGACGAGGCCCCGCAGCGGGTGACGCTGGATCCGGGGCGGGCGGCCTACTTCGGGATCGTGTGGCGCAACCTCGTCACCGACTCGTCGGTGGCGGCCACCACGGCGCCGGTCGTGGAGGTCGAGCCCCGGCCCGGCGCCCCCCGGCTGTGGCTGCGGCTCAGGGCGCCGGTGGACCTCGGGAACACCGGGAAGCTGGGGCTCGGGCCGTGGAAGCCGCTGGTGCGCTGAGACGCGGACGTCAGCGAGGCCCGGCGCAGGAACCGGTGCCCGTGCCCGGCGGGCGGATCACGGTGGGGCCGTGGCCGTGGGGCCGCGCGGCGGGCCGGGGGTGGGGACGGCCCCACCCCGGTCAGGCGGAGCGGCGGATGAGGAGGAGGGCGCGGTCGTCGTTGACGTCCTTGGCGACCTTTTCGATCAGGTGCCAGGCGGCGCCGTCCCAGCCGGCGGCCACGTAGCGGTCGGCCTCGCCGGTGAGGCGGTCGATGCCTTCGCTGATCTCGCGGTCGGAGGTCTCGACCAGGCCGTCGGTGAAGAGCATCAGGACGTCGCCGGGGCGCAGGTTGCCGCGGGCGGGGGTGAATTCGGCTCCGTCGTAGACGCCGAGGAGCGGCCCCTCGCCGGTCTTCTCCTGCCAGCGGCCGGTGCCGGCGCAGAGCTGGAGGGCGGGGAGGTGGCCGGCCGAAAGGAGTTCGTAGTCGCCGGTCTCCAGGTCCAGGACGAGGTGGATGGAGGTGGCGAAGCCCTCGTCCCAGTCCTGGCGGAGCAGGTAGCCGTTGGCGGCGGGCAGGAAGCCGTGAGCGGGCAGGGCGCCCAGCAGTCCGCCGAAGGCGCCGGACAGGAGCAGGGCGCGGGAGCCGGCCTCCATGCCCTTGCCGGACACGTCGGTCAGCACGATCTCCAGGGTCCGGCCGCCGTTGGTGCGGGCCGCGACGACGAAGTCGCCGGAGAAGGACTGGCCGCCGGCCGGGCGCAGGGCCATCTCGCGGTGCCAGCCGCGCGGCAGGGCGGGCAGCTTGCTCTGGACGCGGATGCGTTCGCGCAGGTCGAAGAGCATGGTGCCGCCGCGTCTCCAGGGCACGCCGACGCGGCTGCGGAACTGGGCGATGACCAGCCCGAAGAATCCGCAGGCGGCGACCACCAGCACGGTGCCGGGGGTGACGCGCGCCGGGCCCTGGGTGTAGGGGCCGAGGACGAGGGCCTCGACGATCAGTGCGGTCGCGGAGGCGGCGTAGAGGGCGAGGAGGCTGGCGGGGCGCAGCAGCAGCCCGCCGGCCACGATCGGCAGGACGAGCGCCGACGGCGAGAACCAGACGGGCAGCATCAGCGTGCCGCAGGCGATGGCGGGCACGGTGAACAGCAGTCCGCCGAAGGCGAGCCAGTCGGAGGCGTCGCCGCGGAAGTAGTCGACGGCTGATTTGCGCAGGGCGGTGCGACCCCGGTGCGACAGCATGCGCATCCGGGCCATGAGGGATTCCACGCGTGCTCCGGCCATTGCTTCGGGACCTTATCCATCCTGGCTGTGGATGCGCAGGGGTACCCCCGGACCGGGGGGCGGGAGCGGCCCGAAAACAGATCGACTGGGGCGGATTGCCCTGATAGGCATGGCCGTATGGCTCTTGAGATGCGTGTATTGCAGGCGGATGAGTGGGATGTCTGGTACGACCATCTGGAACTGGCGTTCGGTGGCGTGCCCGAGTCCCCCGAGGAGCGGGAGCTCTACAAATCGCTGACCGAGGTCGACCGTTCGCTCGGCGTCTGGGACGGTGACGCGTGCGTGGGCTCGGCCGGCGCCTTCACCTTCCGGTTGTCCGTGCCGGGCGGGGCGGTCGTCCCGGCGGCCGGCGTCACGATGGTGGGGGTCTCCCCCACCCACCGGCGGCGCGGGGTGCTCACCTCCCTGATGCGCCGCCAGCTCGACGACATCCGGGCGGGTGGCGAACCGCTCGCCGTGCTGACGGCCTCGGATCCGGCGATCTACGGGCGCTTCGGCTACGGCCCGGCCAGCTACGCCCTGGCGGTGGAGGTCGACACGACCCGCGTACGGCTGTCCGTGCCGCCGGGGACGGACGCGATACGGCTGCGCCTCGTGGACCCGCAGCGGGCGCTGGCGGACTGCGAGCGGGTCTACGCGGCGCTGGTCCCCACCCGGCCGGGCATGCCGGCCCGGCAGCCGGGCTGGGAGCAGCAGTCGCTGCTGGACGCGCCGGCGATGCGCGGCGGCGGGTCACCGCTGAAGTGCGTGGTCGCCGAGCGGGAGGACGGCGAGGTGGTCGGCTACGCCCGCTACCGGGTCAAGCCCGACTGGGACCTGACGGGTTCGGAGGGCAGGGTCGAGGTGAGCGATCTCGACGCGCTGGACCCGGCGGCGTGCGCGGCCCTGTGGCGCTTCCTGTTCTCGATCGACCTGACCTGGACGGTACGGGCGACGCGGCGCCCGGTGGACGACCCGCTGCTGCACCTGGTGAGCGACATCCGGCGGTCGCGGACGCGGACGCGGGACTCGCTGCACGTACGGCTGGTGGACCTGGCGGCGGCGCTGGAGGCGCGGACGTACGGGGCTCAGGTGGACGTGGTCCTGGCGGTCCGGGACCCGTTCGGCCCGTGGAACGAGGGGCGGTGGCGGCTGGTGGCGGACGGCAAGGGCGTGGCCCGCTGCACCCGGACCGAGGAGGAGGCGGACCTGGAGCTGTCGGTCCGGGAGCTGGGGTCGGCGTACCTGGGGCGGGATCACCCTCACCTCGCTGGGCGCGGCCGGCCTGGTGCGGGAGCTGCGCCCGGGCGCACTGGCGGAGACCTCGCGGGCCTTCGCCGGGGACGTGGCGCCCTGGCTGCCGCACGGCTTCTGAGCCCGGGCCGGGCCGTGCCTCAGGGGGCCTGGCAGCCGGGGCACCAGAAGAGGTTGCGGGCGGCGAGGTCGGCGGTGCGGATCTCGCTCCCGCAGATGTGGCACGGCATGGCCGCCCGCCGGTAGACGTAGACCTCGCCGCCGTGGTCGTCGACGCGCGGCGGCCGGCCCATCGCCTCGGGCAGGTGCTCGTCGCGGACGGTGTCGATGCGGTTGTTGCGCACGCCCTCGCGCATCAGGGCGGCGAGGTCGAGCCACATCGCGTCCCACTCGCCGCGCGTGAGGTCCTTGCCCGGGCGGTACGGGTCGATGCCGTGCCGGAAGAGGACCTCGGCGCGGTAGACGTTGCCGACGCCCGCGATCACCTTCTGGTCCATGAGCAGGGCGGCGACGGTGGTGCGGGAGCGGGAGATCCGCTTCCAGGCCCGGTCGGGGTCGTCGGCGGGGCGCAGCGGGTCCGGGCCGAGCCGGTCGTGTATCGCCTTCTTCTCGCCCTCGCCGATCAGGGCGCAGGCGGTGGGGCCGCGCAGGTCGGCGTAGTGGTCCTCGTTCAGCAGGCGCAGCCGGACGGTGTCCGTGGCGGGCGGGGCCGGGGCGGGGCCGAAGCCGAGCTTGCCGAACAGGCCGAGGTGGATGTGGATCCAGGCGTCGCCGAGTTCCAGGAAGAGGTGCTTGCCGTGCGCCTCGGCGCCGTCGAGCTCGCGTCCGTCGAGTACGGCCGCGCTCTGCTCGAAGCGGCCCTGGGGGCTGCTGACGCGGACCACCCGGCCTGCGAACCGCTCGGCGTGGTCCTGGGCGAGGCGGTGGATCGTATGCCCCTCGGGCACGGCGGAGCTCCTCGGAAAACGGAAAGAGAAACCGGCCGCACCGGCCCCGGGGGGCGGCACGGCCGGAAGGGGGGGGTCAGCCCTGCGGGTGGTGGGCCGGGATCGGGGGGAGCTCGCCGGTGGTCTCGTAGGCGGAGAGCATCTCGATGCGGCGGGTGTGGCGCTCCTCGTCGGAGTACGGGGTCGCGAGGAAGGCCTCGATGAAGCTGACGGCCTCGTCCTGCGTGTGCATGCGGCCGCCGACGGAGATGACGTTGGCGTTGTTGTGCTCACGGCCGAGCTGGGCGGTCTGGACGCTCCAGGCCAGGATGGCGCGGACGCCCTTGACCTTGTTCGCGGCGATCTGCTCTCCGTTGCCGGAGCCGCCGATCACGATGCCGAGGCTGCCGGCGTCGGCGGCGGTCTTCTCCGCGGCGCGGAGGCAGAACGGCGGGTAGTCGTCCACCGCGTCGTAGATGTGGGGCCCACAGTCGACGGGCTCGTGGCCGTTGTTCTTGAGCCAGTCCACCAGGTGGTTCTTGAGCTCAAAGCCGGCATGGTCGGATCCGAGGTACACGCGCATGAAACGAGTGTGGCACGAGGAGGCCCGGCAGCCCGCAGCGGGTGTCGCGTAAGTCACTTCTAAAGCTCAAGTAAACCCAAAGAACGCAGATGGGACACGGGAGGACCCCGGTCCTGGACGTTCGCCCTAAGGCAACGATCCGGATTGAGGTCTTCCGTCCTGCGTTCATCTCAGGTTTGAATGCCGGGGCTCGCAACCCGAGAACCTAAGGATCCGTCCATGAGCTCCACGACGACCCTCCAGAAGGAAGGCGACCCCACCGGGAATCCCGGTGAAGGCCAGCCCTCCGACGGTCTGAAGGCCGGTCTCAAGAACCGCCACCTGTCCATGATCGCCATCGGCGGCGTCATCGGCGCCGGTCTCTTCGTCGGCTCCGGTGGCGGTATCGCCAAGGCCGGTCCCGCCATCCTGATCTCTTACGCGCTGGTCGGCGCGATGGTCGTCTTCGTGATGCGGATGCTCGGCGAGATGGCTGCCGCGAGCCCGAACTCGGGCTCCTTCTCGGCCTACGCCGATCGCGCGCTCGGCCGCTGGGCGGGCTTCTCCATCGGCTGGCTCTACTGGTTCTTCTGGGTCGTCGTCCTCGCCGTGGAGGCCACCGCCGGTGCCGCCATCCTGGAGGGCTGGATCCCGGCCGTCCCGCAGTGGGCCTGGGCGC
The DNA here is from genome assembly GCF_002080455.1 of Streptomyces sp. Sge12. Classification (NCBI taxonomy): domain Bacteria; kingdom Bacillati; phylum Actinomycetota; class Actinomycetes; order Kitasatosporales; family Streptomycetaceae; genus Streptomyces; species Streptomyces sp. Sge12. The sequence goes on along the minus strand of NZ_CP020555.1, from coordinate 5,207,421 downwards.
TGATCGTGATGGCGGTGCTGACCGCCACCAACCTCGGCTCGGTCGCCTCCTACGGTGAGTTCGAGTTCTGGTTCGCGGGCATCAAGGTCGTCGCCATCGGCGCGTTCGTGATCGTCGGCATGCTGGCCGTCTTCGGCGTACTGCCGGGCTCGGACAACCCGGGCGCGGGCTTCGCGCACCTCACCGACGCCGGCGGGTTCTTCCCCAACGGCTACGGCGCGGTCCTCACCGGTGTGCTGATGGTCGTCTTCTCCTTCATGGGCAGCGAGATCGTCACCCTGGCGGCCGGCGAGTCGGAGAACCCCCGCAAGGCGGTCACCCGGGCCACCAACTCCGTCATCTGGCGGATCGGCGTCTTCTACCTGGGCTCGATCTTCATCGTGCTGACCCTGCTCCCGTGGAACGACAAGTCGATCACCGAGAAGGGCTCGTACGTCGCGGCCCTGGACTCGATCGGCATCGCGAACGCCGGCACGATCATGGAGGTCATCGTCCTGACCGCCGTGCTGTCCTGCCTGAACTCCGGCCTCTACACCGCCTCCCGCATGGCCTTCTCGCTCGGTGAGCGCGGTGACGCCCCCAAGGCGTTCGCCAAGGTCAACAAGAACGGTGTGCCGGTCGCCGCGATCCTGGGCTCCACGGTCTTCGGCTTCGTCGCCGTCTACTTCAACTACGCCTTCAAGGACACGGTCTTCAACTTCCTCCTCAACTCCTCGGGTGCCATCGCGCTCTTCGTCTGGCTGGTGATCTGCTTCACCCAGCTGAAGATGCGCGGGATCCTGGTCCGCGAGGCCCCGGAGAAGCTGACCGTGAAGATGTGGCTGTTCCCGTGGCTGACCTGGGCCACCGCCGCACTGATCATGTTCGTGATCGGCTACATGTTCGTGGACGACGCCAACCGCGAGGTCGTCACCCTGTCCACCCTGGTCGCCGGCCTGGTCGTGCTCGTCGGTGTGGTCCTGGACCTCCGCCGCAAGCGGGCCCTGCAGGGCTGATCGCACGTGCACGTACGCCGGAGCCCGGCCCGCCTTCGAAGGCGGGCCGGGCTCCGGTGCGTACGGGGGGCCGTTCAGCCGCGGCGGCCGACCAGCTTCCAGGCGGTCGGCAGGGCGCCCATGGCCAGTGCGGCCTTGAGGGCGTCGCCGATCAGGAAGGGGACCATGCCCGTCGCGAGAGCGGTGGTGAGGGACGCCCCGGTGACGGCCATCAGGTAGGGCACGCCCACCGCGTAGACCACGGCGGAGCCCACCGCCATCGAGCCGGCCGTACGCAGCACCGAGCGGTCGCCGCCGCGCCGCGCGAGGGCGCCGACGACGGTGGCGGCCAGCAGCATCCCGAGGACGTACCCGAAGGTGGCGCCGCCCGCGCCGGAGCCGCCGCCCGCGAACCACGGCACGCCGGCCATGCCCACCAGGGTGTAGACGGCGAGCGACAGGAAGCCGCGGCGGGCGCCGAGCGCGGTGCCCACCAGCAGCGCGGCGAAGGTCTGGCCGGTGATCGGCGCGGCCAGGCCGTCGACCTGGACGGATATCTGGGCGGCCAGCCCGGTGAGCGCGGCGCCGCCGACGACCAGCGCGGTGTCGCGGACGCGGCTCGCGGGCAGCAGGTCGGCGAGGACGGCGCCGGGCCGGAGGGAGACGGAGGCAGTGCTCATCGGGGAACTCCACGGGGTGGGGGTGGCAGGACGATCACCGACGCTAGTGCGCGCTCCCCCGCCTCCCCAGCGCTGCCCGGAACAAAGCCCCCCTCCCCGCTTTGGTGGGGATACCACAAAGCCCTCTCTCCACGCCCGAGTCGACGTGATCCTCGTCACGAGGAAGATCAGACAACACGTCCGTTTTGCACGGACGACCGCCGCTCAGCGAGACTGTAGGGTCCCGCCAATCCTGACGCGGAGCCCCCACCGCCGCTGGGCCGAACGAGAGTACGAGCACCCTTCATGCGCGAGCGCCTGGAAGCAGCACCTCCCACGACGGGCGACCTGCCCGCGGAACCCCTCAGCCACAGCCTCAAGCAGCGCCACCTGACCATGCTGGGCCTCGGCGGCGTCATCGGCGCCGGGCTCTTCGTCGGCTCCGGAGCCGGCATCGGCATCGCCGGTCCCGCGATCATCTGCTCCTACCTGCTCGCGGGCGTCCTCGCGATGCTGGTGATGCGGGCACTGGGCGAGATGTCGGCCGCGATGCCCGCCTCGGGCTCCTTCTCCGTCTACGCGGAGCGGGCGCTCGGCCGCTGGGCCGGTTTCTCGGCGGGCTGGCTGTACTGGTTCCTGCTGGTCGTGGTGCTGGCGGTGGAGGCCACCGGAGCGGCGAAGATCGCGAACGGCTGGGTGCCCTCGGTCGACCAGTGGGTGTGGGTGCTGCTCTTCATGGTGGTCTTCACGGTGAGCAACCTGGCCGCCGTGAAGAACTTCGGGGAGTTCGAGTTCTGGTTCGCCGCCCTGAAGGTCGGCGCGATCGTGCTCTTCCTGATCCTCGGCACCCTCGCGATCTTCGGCCTGCTCCCGGACACGGAGCCGATCGGCGCGGCCAACCTCACCGGCCAGGGCGGTTTCTTCCCCGAGGGCTTCGGCGGAGTGGTCGCCGGCATGCTCGCGGTCATCTTCGCCTTCGGCGGCCTGGAGGTCGTCACGATCGCGGCCGCCGAGTCGGACGACCCGGCGCGGTCGGTGTCCCGGGCGGTGCGCAGCGCGGTCTGGCGCATCCTCTTCTTCTACGTGGGCTCGATGGTGGTCATCGTGACCCTGCTGCCGTGGGACTCGCTGAAGCCGGGCGAGAGCCCGTACGTCGCGGTCCTCGACTCGATCGGTATCCCGGCGGCCGGCCAGATCATGAACATCGTGGTGTTCGTGGCGCTGCTGTCGGCGCTCAACGCGAACCTCTACGGGTCCTCGCGCATGGTGTTCTCGCTGGCCGAGCGGGGTGAGGCGCCCAAGTCGCTGCTGCGGGTCTCGGGCGGCGGGGTGCCGCGCCGGGCGGTGTTCGCCTCGGTGGCCTTCGGCTTCGTGTCGGTGGTGCTCAACCTGCTGTGGCCGGACACGATCTTCCTCTACATGCTCAACGCGGTCGGCGCGGTGCTGCTGTTCGTGTGGGCGCTGATCGCCGTGTCGCAGCTGAAGCTGCGCCGCCGGATCGAGCGGGACATGCCCGAGCGGCTGACCCTGCCGATGTGGCTGTTCCCGTACGCGACCTGGGCGGCGCTGGCCGGAATGGCCGCGGTGCTGGTCCTGATGCTGTTCGACGACTCCGCGCGGCCGCAGCTGCTGTGGTCGACGGGCGCGGCGGCCCTCGTCCTCGTGGTGGCCTTCGTGCGGGAGCGGCGCACCTCGAAGTCCTGACCGGCCCGCGGCCCCCGGGCCCACGGCATGCGAAGGCCCCCCGCGCACCCGGCGCGGGGGGCCTTCGCGCGTCAGGTGCGCAGGTACGAGGCTCCGTTGACGTCGAGCACGGTGCCCGAGCTCCAGCGTGCGGCGGGCGAGGCCAGGTGCAGCACGGCGGCGGCGATCTCCTGAGGGGTGCCGACCCGGCCGAAGGGGCTCTGCGCCCGGATCCGCTCGCCCTCCTCTCCCTCGAGCCGCCCGGCGACCCGCTCGGTGGCCACGAAGCCGGGCGCCACGGAGGCCACGGCGATGCCGTGCGGGGCCAGGGAGACGGCGAGGGACTGGCCGAGTGCGTGCAGGGCCGCCTTGGTGGCGCCGTAGGCGGGGTGGTCGGGCTCGCCGCGGAACGCCCCGCGCGAGCCGATGTTGACGACGCGGCCCTCCCGCCGGCCGGCGATCATGTGGCGGGCGACGCAGTGGGTGAGGTTGGCCGGGGCGAAGAGGTTCACGGCGGCGGTCTGCCGCCAGGCCTCCTGCCAGTCGGCGTACGAGGTCGTGGGCAGCGGGTGCGCGACCATCACGGCGGCGTTGTTCACGAGCACGTCGATGCCGCCGAGCGCCTCCTCGGTCTCGGCCGCGAGGGCTTCCACGCGGGCCGGGTCGGCGAGGTCGCCGCTGACGAGGACGTGGCCCTCGCCCGGCAGGCCGGCGAGGGTGCGCTCGGCGTCCGCCTGCCGGACCGTGCAGTGCACCGCCACCCGGTCACCCCGCTCGGCGAAGGCCGTGGCGATGGCCCGCCCGATGCCCCGCGAGGCCCCGGTGACGAGCACCCCCCGGCCCGTGTCGGCCAGTTCCCGTACGGCGTGGTCCATTCCTTCGTCCACCGGTCCCCCTGTCGTCGCGTCACCTGCGTCCTGTCGTGAGCGTACGGGGATGATCACGGCCGGTCATCCGGCTGTCCGCATATCGGACGCAGACCATCCGAAGATCGGACGGAGGTGAGACTGGGGCACCTCATCACGTCCCCCCGCACACCGGACAGGCACACCCCCATGAGCCAGAGCACCCTGACACCCCTCGAACCCCCGCAGAGCGACGCCGGGTCCCCGCTCGGCAACGGACTCAAGCAGCGCCACCTCTCGATGATCGCCCTCGGCGGTGTGATCGGCGCCGGACTCTTCGTCGGCTCCGGCGCCGGCATCGCCGCGGCGGGCCCCTCGATCGTGCTCGCGTACGCCGCGTCCGGGCTGCTCGTGATGTTCGTGATGCGGATGCTCGGCGAGATGTCCGCCGCGAACCCCGCCTCCGGTTCCTTCTCCGTCCACGCGGAGCGGGCGATCGGCCCGTGGGCCGGGTTCACCGCCGGCTGGATGTTCTGGATCCTGCTGTGCGTGGGTGTGGCCATCGAGGCCATCGGCGCGGCGCACATCATGACCGGCTGGTTCCCGGGCACCCCCTCCTGGATGTGGGTGCTGGTCTTCATGGCGGTGTTCTGCGGCTCGAACCTCGCCGCCGTCTCGAACTTCGGCGAGTTCGAGTTCTGGTTCGCCGCCCTCAAGATCGGCGCGATCGCCCTCTTCCTGGGCCTGGGCGTCCTCGCCGTGCTCGGCCTGCTGCCCGGCACCGACGCCCCCGGCACCGCCAACCTGCTGCACGACGGCGGCTTCCTGCCGCACGGGGTGGACGGCCTGCTGGTCGGGCTGCTGGCCTCGGTCGTCGCGTACGGCGGCCTGGAGACGGTGACCATCGCGGCCGCCGAGTCCGAGAACCCGGTCCGGGGCGTGGCCAAGGCCGTGCGCACCACCATGTGGCGGATCGCGATCGTCTACGTGGGGTCCATGCTGGTGATCGTCACCCTCCTGCCGTGGAACGATCCGGCGGTCACGGCGGACGGCCCGTACGCCGCCACCCTCGACCGCCTGGGCATCCCGGCCGCCGGCGAGATCATGAACGTGGTCATCCTGATCGCCCTGATGTCCGCGATGAACGCCAACATCTACGGCTCCTCGCGCATGGCCTACTCCCTCGTCTCCCGCGGGCAGGGCCCGAAGGCGCTGGGCAAGGTCAGCGGCCGGGTGCCGCGCCGGGCGGTCCTCGCCTCCTGCGGCTTCGGCTTCGTCACCGTGCTGCTGTCCTACTGGTACCCGGACACCCTGTTCGCCTGGCTGCTGAACATGGTGGGCGGGGTCATCCTGATCGTCTGGGGCTTCATCGCCGTCTCGCAGTTCGTGCTGCGCCGCCGGCTGGAGCGCGAGGCTCCCGAGAAACTGGTCGTGAAGATGTGGGGCTTCCCGTATCTGACCTGGGTGGCGCTGGCCGGGGTGGCCGGGGTCCTGGTGCTGATGGCCCTGGGCGAGGACACGCGGGTCCAGGTCGTCTTCACCGGCGGGCTCACCGTCGCCCTCGCGGTGACCGGCTGGATCATGCAGAAGCGTGCCGTGCAGCACCGGGCGGCCGACACCCGCTGACGACCCCTCAACCGCAGCCGGGCCCCGTGCGTTCGCACGGGGCCCGGCTGCGTTGTACAGAGGTGACCCTTACGTGTGAGGCGGAATAGATACTGCTAGCGTGCAGTTGCGCATTGATTGCAATAAGCGATTGGCACGCCGAGGGGACCGGATAACACGCATGGCCATCTACACGCTTCCTGAGCTTCCGTACGACTACGCGGCGCTGGAGCCGGTGATCAACCCGCAGATCATCGAGCTGCACCACGACAAGCACCACGCGGCCTATGTCACGGGCGCCAACAACACGCTGGAACAGCTGGCGGAGGCGCGCGACAAGGAGAACTGGGGCGCCCTCAACGGCCTCGAGAAGAACCTCGCGTTCCACCTCTCCGGCCACATCCTGCACAGCATCTACTGGCACAACATGGCCAGCCCGAAGACCGGCGAGGGCGGCGGCGAGCCCACCGCGGCCGACGGCCTGGGCGACCTGGCCGACGCGATCACCGAGTCCTTCGGGTCCTTCGCGAAGTTCAAGAAGCAGCTGACCTTCGCCTCCTCCGCCACCCAGGGATCCGGCTGGGGCGTGCTCGCGTACGAGCCCGTCAGCGGCCGTCTGGTCGTCGAGCAGGTCTACGACCACCAGGGCAACGTGGGCGTTGCCAGCACCCCGATCCTGGTCTTCGACGCCTGGGAGCACGCCTTCTACCTCCAGTACAAGAACCAGAAGGTGGACTTCATCGAGGCGATGTGGAACGTCGTCAACTGGCAGGACGTGTCCCGGCGCTACGCCGACGCCAAGGCGAACACCCCGCTGCTGATCCCCGCCAAGGGCTGATCGCACCACCCCGAGCCCGCCCGCCTCGTGATCGTCTTCTCAGCCTTCACGTACGGGCGTGTTGAACGGAAGACCCCCGTGAGGACGTGACTCACGGGGGTCTTCTGTGCGTGGTGCTACGGACTGCTCGAAGGACTACTCGAAGGACGGGCCCTTGGTACGGGTGCGCTTGATCTCGTAGAACCCCGGGGTCGAGGCGACGAGCAGGGTGCCGTCCCAGAGCCGGGCGGCGGCGTCGCCGCGCGGGGTCGGGGTGACCACGGGCCCGAAGAAGGCGACGTCGCCCTCGCCCTCGGAGCCCGGGACCGAGATCACCGGGGTGCCGACCTCCTGGCCCACCCGGTCGATGCCGTCGTTGTGCGAGGCCCGCAGCACCTCGTCGTACTCGTCCGAGTCGGCGTACGCGAGCAGCTCGGCCGGCAGGCCGACCTCGGCGAGCGCCTCGGCGATCACCTCGCGGGTCGGGCCCTTGTCCTCGTTGTGGATACGGGTGCCGAGCGCGGTGTAGAGCTTGCCGGTGACTTCCTCACCGTGCTTCTGCTGCGCCGCTATGACCACGCGCACCGGAGCCCAGCCCTTGGGGCCGAGCAGCTCGCGGTAGATTTCGGGCAGCTCGTCGAGCTTGTTCTCGTTGAGCACCGCGAGGCTCATCACGTGCCAGCGGACCTCGACGTCGCGGACCTTCTCGACCTCGACCATCCAGCGGGACGTCATCCAGGCCCAAGGGCAGAGCGGGTCGAACCAGAAGTCGACCGGGGTCTTCTCGCGCACCTGGGTGTCGGTCATGTCTCTCCTCAGTCTCGGCATGGGTCGCAAAAAGGGCATTGCTGAGCTCACGTTCCCCGTCACCAACCAGTACGGAGTGGCGCGCATTCCCTCGTGCGAGGATTCGACCCAAGAACGCGATCACGCACGAAGGAGTGCACGTGCCCGGAGAGAATCTGTCCCGCGAGGAGGCCCACGAGCGGGCCGATCTGCTGTCCGTCGACGGGTACGAGGTGGTCCTCGACATCCGGTCCGCGGTGGACGAGGCCGAACCGGCCGAGGGTCCGCGGACCTTCCGCTCGGTGACGACGATCCGCTTCCGGGCGGCGGCCGCCGGCTCCTCCACCTTCGCGGACCTGATCGCCCCTTCGGTGAACACCGTGACCCTCAACGGGCGCGCGCTGGACGTGGCCGCGGTCTTCGACGGCGCCCGGATCGCCCTCGACGGCCTGGCCGCCGAGAACGTCCTCGTGGTGGACGCGAACTGCGCCTACAGCCGGACGGGCGAGGGCCTGCACCGCTTCGTCGACCCGGAGGACGGCGAGGTCTACCTCTACACCCAGTACGAGCCGGCCGACGCCCGGCGGGTGTACGCGAACTTCGAGCAGCCCGACCTCAAGGCCCCGTACCGCTTCGAGGTGACCGCCCCCGAGGGCTGGCAGGTGTGGAGCAACGGGGCGGAGGAGTCCCGCGAGGCGGGCGTGTGGCGGTTCGCCGAGACCGCGCCCATCTCCACGTACATCACGTGCGTGGTCGCGGGCCCCTACCACTACGTCACGGACTCCTACACCCGCGGGGACCTGACGATCCCGCTGGGCGCGATGTGCCGCAAGGGGCTGGCGAAGCACTTCGACGCGGACGACGTCTTCCTCGTCACCAAGCAGGGCTTCGACCTGTTCCACGAGATCTTCGACTACCCGTACCCCTTCGGGAAGTACGACCAGGCCTTCGTGCCGGAGTACAACCTGGGCGCGATGGAGAACCCGGGGCTGGTGACCTTCCGCGAGGAGTACATCTTCCGCGGCAAGGTCACGCAGGCCTCCTACGAGCGGCGCGCGAACGTCATCCTGCACGAGATGGCGCACATGTGGTTCGGCGACCTGGTCACCATGAAGTGGTGGGACGACCTGTGGCTGAAGGAGTCCTTCGCCGACTTCATGGGCTCCTTCGGACTGGTCGAGGCCACCCGCTTCGACCAGGCGTGGGTCACCTTCGCCAACAACCGCAAGGCGTGGGCCTACCGGGCCGACCAGCTGCCGTCCACCCACCCGATCACGGCCGACATCCGTGACCTGGAGGACGCCAAGCTGAACTTCGACGGCATCACCTACGCCAAGGGCGCGGCGGTGCTCAAGCAACTGGTCGCCTACGTGGGCCGGGACGCCTTCCTGGAGGGCGCGCGGCGCTACTTCAAGGCCAACGCCTACGGGAACACCACGCTCGACGACCTGCTGTCCGTGCTCGCGGAGGTCTCCGGCCGGGACATGGCGACATGGTCGCGGGCCTGGCTGCAGACCGCCGGGGTGAACGCCCTGACCCCGGTGCTCACCTATGACGCGGGCGGCCGCGTGACGGAACTGGCCGTCGTGCAGGAGGGTGACGAGCTGCGCCCGCACCGGGTCGCGGTGGGCCTGTACCGGCTGGAGTCCGACGGGGCCCTGGTGCGCTACGCCCGGGCCGACGCGGACGTGTCGGGTGCGCGGACGGTCGTCGCGGAGCTCGCGGGCACGGAGCGGCCCGACCTGGTCCTGGTCAACGACGAGGACCTCACCTACTGCAAGATCCGCTTCGACGAGGGCTCCCTGGACACCCTGCGGGCCCACCTCGGCGACCTGACGGACCCGCTCGCGCGGGCGCTGAGCTGGTCGGCGCTGTGGAACCTGACGCGCGACGGCCTGATGCCGGCGCGCGACTTCGTCTCGCTGGTACTGGCCCACGCGGGCCGGGAGACGGACGTCGGCGTCCTGCAGCAGCTGCACGCGCAGGCGCTGAGCTCGGTCACCCACTACGCGGCCCCGGACTGGCGCGAGCAGGGCGGCCGGGAGCTGGCGGCGGGCGCGCTGCACGAACTGCGGGTCGCGGCGCCGGGGTCGGAGCACCAGCTGACCTGGGCCCGCTTCTTCGCGGCGAGCGCGGCGACGGAGGGCGACTTCCAGCTGCTGCTGGGCCTGCTGGAGGGGTCGGCCCGGATCGACGGGCTGGACGTGGACCAGGAGCTGCGCTGGGACTTCCTGCGCCCGCTGACCGCGCACGGGGCGGTGGACGAGGGCGTGCTCGCCGCCGAACTGGCGCGCGACGACACGGCCTCGGGCAAGCGGCACCAGGTGCGGTGCCTGGCGGCGCGGCCCTCGCAGGCGGTGAAGGACCAGGCGTGGGCGGCGGTGGTCGAGTCGGACGCGCTGTCCAACGCGCTGGTGGAGGCGACGATCGCGGGCATGCAGCAGTCCTCGCAGCGCGGCCTGCTGGCGGCGTACGCGGGGCGGTACTTCGACGTGATCGAGCGGGTGTGGGCGGACCGGTCGATCCAGATCGGGATGGACGTGGTGAAGGGGCTGTACCCGTCGCTGCAGGCCGACTCGGCCACGATCGACGCCACTGACGCGTGGCTCGCCGCGCATGCCGGTGCGGCTCCGGCCCTGCGCCGTCTGGTCGTCGAGGCCCGCGACGACCTGGCCAGGGCCCTGCGCGCCCAGGCCTGCGACGCGGCGGCGGGCAACTAGCCTGCGGCGCCGTTGCCGGGGCTCCGCCCCGGACCCCGCGCCTCGAACGCCGGCGAGGCTGGATCTTCCAGCCGCCCGGCGTTCGAGGGCCGGGTCCCCCACATGGGCGCACCCCATCGGCAGTCGAACGCCCGTACTTTAGCCCCAGCTTGTCCGGATTTGTCGACGAGCGTGTAACAGGGGTTAGCAAGGCCATGGCCTGAGGGAATCACCGCGTCATGAACCACAACGCACCCCTCCCCCTCGCGCACCTCACCGGCAGCCGCCCCCGCGTGCTGACCCTCGCCCAGCTGCGCGAGCACGGCGTCACCGCCTCCGACGCGGCCGAGCGGCCCTGGCAGCAGATCCTGCCCGGGGTGTTCCTCCTCCACTCCGGCCCGGCGACCAGCGAGGAGCGGCTGCACGCCGCCCTGCTGTACGCGGGCCGGCGCGGCGGCGGCGAGGCCATGATCACCGGGCTCGCGGCGCTCGCGCTGTACCGGTTCGGCTCCGCGCCCGCACTGCTCGCCCTCTCGCACATCGACGTCCTGGTGCCGGGCACCCGGCGGCTGCGCTCCACCGGGGACGTGCGGATCGTACGGACGCACACCCCGCCGCGTTCCCAGGAGGTGACCGGGCTGCCGGTGGCGCCCGTCGCCCGGGCCGTCGCCGATGCCGTCACCCAGCTCTCCGACGCCGCCACCGTGCGCCGCCTGCTGAGCGAGGCCGTTCGCGGCGGGCACTGCGAACCGGCCGCCGTCGTACGGGAGCTGACGGTGGCCCGGCTGCTGAACCGCCCGCACGTGGTCGACGCGGTGGAGTCGCTGCTCGCGGAGGGCCGGGCCATCGCCGAGGACCGGCTGTACCACGTCGTACGGGGCTACGAGCTTCCCGACCCCGTCTGGAACGTCGACCTGCGGCTGCCCGGCGGTCCGCACCTCGGCGGGGTCGACGCGTACTGGCCCGAGCACGCCGTCGCCGTGGAGATCGACACCCGCGCCCCGCGCCAGGGCGAGGACGAGCAGTGGTCCGAGTCCGTGCGCAAGCGCGAGACGCTGGAGCGGCTCGGGGTCACCGTCCTCCACATCACCCCGCGCAAGCTCCGCGACTGGCCCGAGCAGCAGGCGGCGGTCATCCGTACCGCCCTGACCGCCTCCGACGACCGGGAACCCGCCGCCTACCTGGTGGTCCTGCCCAGGTGAGGCGAGTACTCCGGGGTGCTCCACAGCAGCCGCCCCGGGTGCACGCCCTCCACCACCGACTCCACCCGGAAGCGGGTCCGGCGACTCCCGTCGGCCCCGAATTCCGTCCGGGCCCGGCCGCTGAGCTGCAGGACCGCCCCGCTCTCCCAGTCCGGGAAGAGCAGCCCGGCCCGCGGATCGGCCGTCAGGTTCCCCAGGGTCAGGAACATGGCGTTGCCCGCATAGTCCGGCCAGGCCAGCTCGACCGGCGAGAGCACCTCGACGAAGCCCGGCAGCCCGCCGCGGTGACTGGCGTCCACCCCGTCCGCCTCCGCCGTCGTGGCGATGAAGAAGGTGTCGGCGCCGCGCACGGTCCGCTGCTGGCCGGGGGTCAGCGCGTCCCCGCGCCGTACGACACCCGCCCCCTGCCCGGCCAGCTCCAGCGGCCTGCGCCGCTGGATGTACTTCGGGCAGTTGGCGAAGACCTGTTCCGCCTCGACGGCGAAGCCCCGCCGCGTCACCGCGAGGGTTCCGTTCAGCCGCATCCGGCGCCGGGTGCGCGGGTCGAGCGCGATGCTCCCCACCCGGGTCCCCGCCGTGGCCAGCGCCTCGGCGAGCGGGTCGCCCTCCGGCGGCCCGGAGGCGACCACGATCCGGTCCGGCCCGGTGGCCCGTACGAGACCCGGCGGGCCGGTGAGCAGGGAGGCCCACACACGCCCCGCGCCGTCGGCGGCGCCGACGACCAGGTGCGGCTGGAGTCCCAGGAAGGCCGCGGCGACATCGCCGATGCCCGCGCCGATCGAGCGTCCGACGTGCTCGGCGAGGTCCCGTACGCCGACCCGCTCCTGCACGGCCAGCGCGCCCCAGTGGTACGCCCCGGAGATCATGACGGTCCTTCCGCAGGGAATGGCACACCCATCCATACCTAACCTCTGAATCCAGAGTAAGAGGTTAGGAGCGAGGGGTCAACCGCTCACGTACCCTTAAGGGGTTAGCGGGGCGGCCTGAGAGGGGCGAGCGGGACATGACGGCAGTGGATCCACGACCCCTGACCGGGGAGCCGATCGCCCTCGACCTGCTCAACACCCGCTGGGTCGCCGACGGCGAACCGCTGGACCTGTTCGCCGGCGCGGCCGGGCTCACCCGGGTGCAGGGGCTCGCGGTCTGGCTGGAGAGCACCGGCCTGGCCGGCCGCTTCCGCGCCGACGCGGCGACCCTCGTCCACCTGCTGACCGCCCGCGAGGCACTGTCCCGCGCGGTCGCGGACCCCGCCGACGAGAGCGCCCGCACCCTGGTCGACGCCGTACTGGAGCACGGCCGCATCCGGGCCACCCTGACCGCCGAAGGCCCGGGCGAGCGCGCCGAGTTCGCCGATCCGGCCTGGGGGCCGGCCTGGACGGCGGCGCGCGACTTCCTCGACCTGCTGGGCTCCGCGCCCGAGCGGATCCGCACCTGCGCGTCCGAGACCTGCGTCCTGCGCTTCTTCGACGTCTCGCGCAACGGCACCCGGCGCTGGTGCTCGATGGCCGCCTGCGGAAACCGCGCGAAGGCCTCGCGCCACTACGCGCGCACGCGCGAGCGCTGAGCGGACGGAATCTGTCACACCCGCGCCGGGGCGCAGTCGCGTCCCGGCGCTGCCGCATGGCCATCAAGTCGATAAATAGACCCAGCAGCCGCCGTGTTTCGCACCGCTGTGCCCCGGTTGGGTCGCACTGGCGCATTGCTCGCGCTGGCGGAAGTGCGCCATGACAGGTCTCGGTCAATGACAACCCTCCCCAAAGAGCTGTCACGTAGGCCAAGCTGACCGGTCATCCGGCACCGAAATCCGGACCGTATCTTTCACTTACCAGGGATGCTGATGACCCTCGAATCCCCCAGCTCCATAACCGGGGCCAGACGCGTCGCGCGCGTCGCGGCCGCGGCCGGCCTGGTCGCCGCCCTCGCGGCAACCGGCGCCGGGCCCGTCTTCGCGGCCCCCGCCGCGGACACTCCGGTCACCAAGCCGGCCGTCAAGTCGGCGGAGCAGAAGCTCGGTTCGGCCGATGCGGAGCTCCTCCAGGAGGCCAAGGCCAAGGGTGACGCGAACGTCACCGTCATGGTCGCGACGGCCCCCGGCCAGACCAAGCAGGTGGCCGACCAGCTGGGCGCCGTCCAGGGCGCCTCGGTGGGCCAGACGTACGACAAGCTCGGCTACGTCCGCGCCACCCTGCCCACCGGCAAGGCGGACGCCGCGCTGAAGGCGGCCGCCAAGCTGTCCTCCGTGCACGGCATCGACCTGCGGCACGAGATCAAGCTGCCGGACCCGCGCCCCGACGCGGACCGCGAGAGCGGCACGGTGAAGAAGACCGCGGCCGAGACCTACGCGGCGCCGGACAAGAACACCCCGGCGAAGAACCCGTACAACCCGTCCTTCGAGACGGGCGCGGTCGACTTCGTGAAGGACAACCCGCAGGCCGACGGCCGCGGCGTGACCATCGGCATCATGGACTCGGGCGTCGACCTCGGCCACCCGGCCCTGCAGAAGACCACCACCGGCGAGCGCAAGATCGTCGACTGGGTCACGGCGACCGACCCGATCACGGACAACGACGCCACCTGGCGCGCCCAGATCACCCCGGTCACCTCCGCCGGCGGCACCTTCACCGCGGGCGGCCAGAGCTGGAAGGCCCCGGAGGGCAGCTTCCAGTGGAGCCGCTTCAGCGAGTCGATCACCGCCACCGGTGACATGAAGGGCGACGTCAACCGGGACGGGGACACCACCGACCGGTTCGGCCTGCTCTACGACGCCGCGGCCGGCACCGTCCGCGTCGACACCGACCAGGACGGCGACTTCACGAACAACGAGCCGATGAAGCCGTACAAGGACGGCTACCAGATCGGCTACTTCGGCACGGACAACCCGGCGACCGAGGTCGCCGAGCGCATCCCGTTCGTGATCGAGATCCGCAAGGACGTCCCGATGGACCCGCTGGGCGGTGACTGGGTCGGCAAGAAGGCCGACTTCGTCAACGTCGGCATCATCGAGTCCGAGCACGGCACGCACGTCGCGGGCATCACCGCCGCCAACAGCCTCTTCGGCGGCAAGATGAACGGCGAGGCGCCCGGCGCCAAGCTCGTCTCCTCGCGCGCCTGCTCCTGGTCCGGCGGCTGCACCAACATCGCGCTGACCGAGGGCATGATCGACCTCGTCGTCAACCGCGGGGTGGACATCGTCAACATGTCGATCGGCGGCCTCCCGGCGCTGAACGACGGCAACAACGCGCGCTCCGAGCTCTACAAGAACCTCATCGACACCTACGGTGTCCAGCTCGTCATCTCGGCGGGCAACGAGGGCCCCGGTGTCAACACCATCGGCGACCCCGGTCTCGCGGACAAGGTCATCTCCGTGGGTGCCGCGGTCTCCAAGGAGACCTGGGCCGCCAACTACGGCTCCGGCGTGGCCAAGAAGTACAACATGTTCCCCTTCTCCTCGCGCGGTCCGCGTGAGGACGGCGGGTTCACGCCGACCATCACCGCCCCCGGCGCGGCCATCAACACCATCCAGACCTGGCTGCCGGGCGCCCCGGTCGCCGAGGCGGGCTACACCCTGCCGGCCGGTTACGGCATGCTCCAGGGCACCTCGATGTCCTCGCCGCAGGCGGCGGGCGCCAGCGCCCTGCTGATCTCGGCCGCGAAGCAGCAGGGCATCAAGCTGACCCCGGCCTCCCTGCGGGTCGCGCTCACCAGCACCGCGAAGAAGATCGCCGACGTCCCGGCGCACGCCCAGGGCTCGGGTCTGATCGACGTCATCGGCGCGTGGGAGTCCATCCAGCGCGACGCCAAGGCGAACGAGTTCACCGTCAAGGCGCCGGTCGACACCGCGATCGACCAGTTCCTGAAGACCCCGGGCTTCGGCACCGGCCTCTACGACCGCGAGGGCGGCCTCAAGGTCGGCCAGAAGAAGGTCTACGACGTCGTCGTCACCCGCACCACGGGCGTCAAGTACGGCACCCGGCACGACCTGACCTGGCGCAACAACGACGGCACCTTCAAGGTCATCGGCGGCTACGACTACGTCACGCTGCCGCTGAACAAGCCCGTCACCATCAAGGTCGAGGCCAAGGCCACGTCGGCCGGCGTGCACAGCGGCATCCTGCAGCTGGACGACGAGACCACCGAGGGCATCGACAAGCAGATCCTGACGACGGTCGTCGCCGCGACCCCGCTGGCGAAGCCCTCGTTCACGCTCTCGGACACCTCCTCGGTGCAGCGCAACAGCCACAAGTCGTACTTCGTCACCGTCCCGCAGGGCGCCAAGACCCTCGAGGTCGCCCTCGGCGGTCTGCAGCCGGGCAGCCAGACCCGCTTCATCTCGATCCACCCGTACGGTCTGGGTGTCGAGGACAGCGCGACGACGCAGTGCTACCCGAACTACAACAACCCGGCGAACACCTGCCGCCCCGACCTGCGCTCCTACGCCGACCCGCAGCCGGGCGTCTGGGAGATCGAGGTCGAGTCGCGCCGTACGTCGCCGCTGCTCGACAACCCGTACCGGCTGGACGTCTCCGTGCTCGGCGCGGCCTTCGACCCCGCGGTCAAGGTCCTGCCCGAGGTCAAGCAGGGCACTCCGGCGCCGGTCCAGTGGAGCGTCAAGAACGACGCCGCGGCCATCTCCGGCGGCAAGCTCAAGGGCGGCCCGCTCGGCTCCGCGAAGGTCGCCAAGCCGACCATCGCCACCGGTGAGACCCACACCACCGAGGTCACCATCGGCGCGGGCGTCTCCCGCCTCGACATCGCCATCGGTAAGACGTCCGACACGGGCGCCGACCTCGACCTGGACGTGTACAAGGACGGCGTCAAGGTCGGCACCTCCGCCGACGGCGACTCCGAGGAGGCCGTGAGCCTCGTCAACCCGGCCGCCGGCACCTACACCATCGAGGTGCTGGGCTACGCGGTCCCGTCCGGCTCCACCACGTACGACTACCGTGACGTGTTCTTCTCGACCGCCCTGGGCTCCGTCCAGGTCGACGAGGCGGCCGCGGTGAACCTCGCCAACGGCGCCACCGCGCCGGTCTCGGCGAACGTCCTGGTCAACAGCGCGGCCCCCGAGGGCCGTCAGTTCTTCGGCCAGGTCCAGCTGCTCAACGCCCGCGGCACCGCCGCCGGCACCGGCAGCGTGCAGATCGAGAAGGTCCTCCCGTAGGACCCTCCCGCACGAAGACCCGAGGGGGCGGCGCTCTGACGAGCACCGCCCCCTCGGGCCGTTCCCGGCCGTTTCCCCCCGGCCGTCCCCCCGGTCCTACGGCCTGCCGAGCGAGCGCAGCGACTCGGCGTAGGTGCCCACCGCGTGTGCGATCACGTCCAGGTTGGTGTCGAAGACCTTCAGGTCCAGGTTCTTCAGGTCGTCCCCGGCCCCGTGGTAGTTCGGGTCGTACGGGGCCCCGGCCGTGCCGCCGTGGCGCCGCGCCTGCTCGGCGGTCTTGATGCCCTCGGCGCCGGTGAAGGTGCCGCCCGCCGGGATGCCGTTCGCGATGAACGGGCCGTAGTCCGAGCGGCCGTCGAAGTCACTGCCCTCGTGCGGCTTTCCCTTCTTGTCGAGGAAGCCGTTGATCAGCGCCTCGATCTGCGCCGAGCCCGCCGGGCCCGCGCCCGCACCGGCCTTGTCCGAGTCGTCCCCGTCGTAGACGAACTGCACCGGGTTCGGCGAGGCGATCATGTCGAAGTTCAGGTAGAGGGCGATGTCCTTCTTCTGCTTCTCGGACAGCTGTGCCACGTAGTGCTCCGAACCCAGCAGGCCCAGCTCCTCCGCCGACCACCAGCCGAAGCGCACCTTGTTGGCGGGCCCCCTGCCCTTCTTGTTGGCGCCCTCGTCGGCGAGCTTCAGCGCCACCTCCAGCAGCCCGGCGGAGCCGGAGCCGTTGTCGTTGATGCCCGGTCCCTCCGGTACGGAGTCCAGGTGGGCGCCCAAGGACACCACGCGGTCGGCGCGGCCGCCGCGGGTCTCGGCGATCACGTTGCGGGTGGTCTTCTTCACGTGCTCCTGGTCCAGCTCCAGGCGCACGCTCACCTCGCCCGCGGCGGCGGCCGCGGCGAGCGCCTCGCCGTCGGCCAGCGTGATGCCGGCGCTCGGGATGATCCCCTCGGCGGGCGAGGAGAAGCCGCCGCGCACCGGGGTGGTGCCGCTGTGGTTGTAGACGATCACGCCGATCGCGCCGGCCTCGGCCGCGGCCCGCTGCTTCTCCACGAAGGTGCACGCGCCCCGCTTGACCAGGGCGATCTTCCCGGCGAAGGCGCCCGCCGGATAGTCGTCGGCCGTGCAGCCGGGGGTCTCGTCGACCCGGGCGAGGGCGAGCGGCGCGGCCAGGCCGCCGGCCGGGGTGGACTTGGTGAAGGTGAAGGCGGCGGTGGCCAGCTCGCGGGAGCCCTGGCCGAGGACGGTGGTCCGCTCCGTCCTCGTGTGCGCCTCGTAGATGTCGAAGTCCTGGTACGAAACCTGGTACCCGGCCTTCTTCAGCGTGTCGTGCACGTAGGCGGCGGAGGCCGCGTGGCCGGGCGTACCGGCGGCCCGGTTGCCGCCGTTGGCGTCGGCGATCTGCTGGAACTTCTTCAGGTGGCGGTAGGCCCCCTTGGCGGTGACCTCCTCCACCAGCTCCTTGGCCAGCCGGCCCTCGCGCGGGTGGGCGGCCGCCGGAGTGGCGGTCAGCAGGACGGGTGCGGCGACGGCGGCGGCCGCGAGGGCGGCGAGCGCCGGTATGGACCGGCGGCGGTGGCGGATGGCGCGCACGGTGGTTCTCCCCGAATCGGATGGTTCGTTCTGCGGTCGGTCATGTCCGGATAACGGTCACGACAGACCGGACGCTAACCGGCTCCGACCAGGCAAAACGGCTGTTCGGCGGCCCTGCAACACGCCCGCCACGAACTCGCCACAGGGGTTCACATCCGGGACACCGTCCGTTCCTCGGACAATGGATTGGACAAGGATCGTGGGGTCGTACGCATGATGGCTTCACGCGCGCCCGCGTCGTACGTACCAAAAGGAGTCACCGTGAGGGTCGGAATCGTCGGAGCCACCGGACAGGTCGGCGGAGTCATGCGCGGCATCCTCGCCGAGCGGAAGTTCCCGGTGGACGAGCTGCGGCTGTTCGCCTCGGCCCGTTCCGCGGGCTCCACCCTCGAATGGCAGGGCCAGGAGATCACCATCGAGGACGCCTCCACGGCCGACTACTCGGGCCTGGACATCGTGCTGTTCTCGGCCGGCGGCGCCACCTCCCGCGCGCTGGCCGAGAAGGTCGCCTCCCAGGGCGCCGTCGTGATCGACAACTCCTCCGCCTGGCGCAGCCACCCCGAGGTCCCCCTCGTGGTCTCCGAGGTCAACCCGCACGCGATCAAGAACCGCCCCAAGGGCATCATCGCGAACCCGAACTGCACCACCATGGCCGCGATGCCGGTGCTGCGCCCGCTGCACGAGGAGGCCGGGCTGACCGCGCTGGTCGCCACCACCTACCAGGCCGTCTCCGGCTCGGGCCTGGCCGGCGTGGCCGAGCTCAAGGGCCAGGCCTGCGCCGTCTCCGAGAACGCCGACCAGCTCACCTTCGACGGCGGCGCCGTGGACTTCCCGGAGCCGGCCGTCTACAAGCGCCCGATCGCCTACAACGTGGTGCCGCTCGCGGGCAACCTGGTCGACGACGGCTCCTTCGAGACCGACGAGGAGCAGAAGCTCCGCAACGAGTCCCGCAAGATCCTGGAGATCCCGGGCCTCAAGGTCTCCGGCACCTGCGTGCGCGTGCCGGTCTTCTCCGGCCACTCCCTCCAGGTCAACGCCCGTTTCGCGAACCCGATCAGCGTCGAGCGGGCCTACGAGCTGCTGAAGGACGCCCCCGGCGTCGAGCTCTCGGAGATCCCGACCCCGCTGCAGGCCGCGGGCAAGGACGCCTCGTACGTGGGCCGCATCCGGGCCGACGAGACCGCCGACAACGGCCTCGCGCTGTTCCTGTCGAACGACAACCTCCGCAAGGGCGCGGCGCTGAACGCGGTGCAGATCGCCGAGCTCGTGGCCGAGGAGCTGCGGGGCTGATCCCGCTCACCCGATGCGGGGACGCCGCCGTCACGGCGGCGTCCCCGTCCGCGTTTTTTCGCCTGTGGATTACTCCGAGGCGGTGGCGGTGTCCGGATGGCAGGATGGCCGGGCAACGTCACCATCGAAGGAGATGAACGCGTGCCAGGCACGAATCTCACCCGTGAAGAGGCTCAGCAGCGGGCCAAGCTGCTGACCGTCGACTCCTACGAGATCGAACTCGATCTCAGTGGCGCACAGGAGGGTGGCACCTACCCGTCCGTGACCACCGTGCGCTTCCAGTCGGCCGAGGCCGGGGGCGAGACTTTCATCGACCTGGTCGCTCCGGCCGTGCACGAGGTGGTCCTCAACGGCAAGTCGCTGGACGTCGCGGCCGTCTTCCACGACTCCCGGATCGCGCTGCACCACCTGGCGGCCGGGGCCAACGAGCTCCGTGTCGTCGCGGACTGCGCGTACACGAACACCGGTGAAGGCCTCCACCGCTTCGTCGACCCGGTCGACCAGCAGGCCTATCTCTACACCCAGTTCGAGGTGCCGGACGCGCGGCGGGTCTTCGCCAGCTTCGAGCAGCCCGACCTGAAGGCCACGTTCCAGTTCACCGTGACGGCCCCCGAGGGCTGGACGGTCATCTCGAACTCGCCGACCCCGGAGGCCGCGGACGTCAAGGACAACGTCTGGCGCTTCGAGCCCACCCCGCGCATCTCCTCGTACATCACGGCGCTGATCGTCGGCCCGTACCACGCGGTGCACAGCTCCTACGAGGGCCCGGACGGCCAGTCCGTGCCGCTCGGCATCTACTGCCGGCCCTCGCTCGCCGAGTTCCTCGACGCGGACGCGATCTTCGACGTGACCCGGCAGGGCTTCGACTGGTTCCAGGAGAAGTTCGCCTACGCCTACCCCTTCGCCAAGTACGACCAGCTCTTCGTCCCGGAGTTCAACGCGGGTGCCATGGAGAACGCGGGCGCGGTCACCATCCGCGACCAGTACGTCTTCCGCTCGAAGGTGACGGACGCCGCGTACGAGGTGCGCGCGGAGACCATCCTCCACGAGCTCGCGCACATGTGGTTCGGCGACCTGGTCACCATGGAGTGGTGGAACGACCTGTGGCTGAACGAGTCCTTCGCGACGTACACGTCGATCGCCTGCCAGGCCTACGCCGAGGGCTCGAAGTGGCCGCACGCGTGGACCACCTTCGCCAACTCCATGAAGACCTGGGCGTACCGGCAGGACCAGCTGCCGTCCACGCACCCGATCATGGCGGACATCCGTGACCTCGACGACGTCATGGTCAACTTCGACGGCATCACCTACGCCAAGGGTGCCTCGGTCCTCAAGCAGCTCGTCGCCTACGTCGGCATGGACGCCTTCTTCAAGGGCGTGCAGGCGTACTTCAAGGCGCACGCGTTCGGGAACACCCGCCTGTCCGACCTGCTGGGCGCGCTGGAGGAGACCTCCGGCCGCGACCTGACCGCCTGGTCGAAGGCATGGCTGGAGACGGCCGGCATCAACATCCTGCGTCCGGAGGTCACCACCGACGCGAACGGTGTGATCACCGCCTTCGGCATCCGCCAGGAGGCGCCCGCGCTGCCCGCCGGCGCCAAGGGCGAGTCCACGCTGCGCCCGCACCGCATCGCGGTCGGCCTGTACGAGCTCCAGGACGGCGCCCTCGTGCGCACCGACCGGATCGAGCTGGACATCGACGGCGCGCTGACCACGGTGCCGGAGCTGGTGGGCCGCACCCGCCCGGCGGTCTTCCTGCTGAACGACGACGACCTGTCCTACGCGAAGGTCCGCCTGGACGAGGCCTCCCTCGCCGCCGTCACCGCGCACATCGGCGACTTCACCGAGTCCCTGCCGCGCGCCCTGTGCTGGGCCTCGGCCTGGGACATGACCCGCGACGGCGAACTCGCCACCCGCGACTACCTCTCGCTGGTGCTCTCGGGCATCGGCAAGGAGTCCGACATCGGCGTCGTCCAGTCCCTGCACCGCCAGGTGAAGCTGGCCCTCGACCTGTACGCCGACCCGGCGTGGCGGGAGGAGGGCCTGGCCGCCTGGACCGAGGCCACCCTGGAGCACCTGCGCGGGGCCGAGCCGGCCGGTGACCACCAGCTGGCCTGGGCGCGGGCCTTCGCGGCCACGGCCCGCACCGAGGGGCAGCTGACCTACCTGTCGGCGCTGCTCGACGGCGCGGCGGAGATCGAGGGCCTGGCCGTCGACACCGAGCTGCGGTGGACGTTCCTGGAGCGGCTCGCCGCGACGGGCGTCGCCGAGGAGCCGGCCATCGCGGCGGAGCTGGAGCGGGACGCCACCGCGGCGGGCGAGCGCCACGCGGCGACCGCCCGGGCGGCGCGCCCGACGGCGGAGGCCAAGGCCGAGGCGTGGGCCTCGGTGGTCGAGTCCGGCGACCTGCCGAACGCGGTGCAGGAGGCGGTGATCGGCGGCTTCGTCCAGACCGACCAGCGCGAGCTGCTGGCCCCGTACACCGAGAAGTTCTTCTCGGCGGTCAAGCAGGTCTGGGAGACCCGCAGCCACGAGATCGCCCAGCAGATCGCGGTGGGCCTGTACCCGGCGCTCCAGGTCTCGCAGGAGACCCTGGACGCGACGGACGCGTGGCTGGCCTCGGCCGAGCCGAACGCTGCGCTGCGCCGCCTGATCTCGGAGTCCCGCGCGGGCGTCGAGCGCGCGCTGAAGGCCCAGGCCGCGGACGCCGCCGCCGCTGCCGCTGCCGC
The DNA here is from genome assembly GCF_002080455.1 of Streptomyces sp. Sge12. Classification (NCBI taxonomy): domain Bacteria; kingdom Bacillati; phylum Actinomycetota; class Actinomycetes; order Kitasatosporales; family Streptomycetaceae; genus Streptomyces; species Streptomyces sp. Sge12. Next base: position 5,185,390 of record NZ_CP020555.1, on the reverse strand, counting down.
TCGGTAGTAAGGAGCCCCGGGCTCTGCCCGCACCCGTGGGGGCGACGCCTCCCGCGGGTGCGGCTGCTCACCTGGGGCTCCGCCCCAGACCCCGCGCCTCAAACGCCGGCGGGGCTGGTTGTGCCGGCATCGGCGAAATCAAGCCTCGCCGGCGTTTGAGGCGCGGGGGTCCGGGGGCAGCGCCCCCGGCAGCGGTGCCGCGCAGGCACTACCGCCGGGCCGAGGCCGCTTCGCGGAGGGCCGCGAGGACGTGGGACAGCGCGGGCGCGGACTCGGCGCCCCGGCGGACCGCCGCGATCACGTGGCGCGTCGGCCGGTCGTGGGCCAGGACCCGGACCGTGCTGCCCGAGGCGCGGCTCGACACCATCCGGGGGACCAGCGCCACCCCCATCCCCGCCTCCACCATCGCCAGGATCGCGGTCCATCCGGACGCCGAGTGCGCCTGTTCCGGGACGAAGCCGGCCGCCTCGCAGGCGGACCGGGCGATCTCCGACCAGGGCCCGCTGCCGCCGTAGATCCACGGGTCGCCGGACAGGTCCGCCAGCCGCAGGTCGGCCGCGGCCGCCAGCGGATGGCCCGGCGGGAGCGCCACGTCCAGCGGGTCCTCCAGGAGCACCACCCGGGTGAAGCGGGGATCCCGCGCGGTCGGCGCATGGGCCGCCAGGGACAGCGCCAGGTCCACGCCCCCGGCCGACAGGAGCTCGTAGGACTCCGCGGCCTCCGTCTCCCGGACCCGGACCTCCACCCCGGGGTGGGCCCGCCGCAGGGCGGCCACCGCGGGGACCACGAGTGCCGGTACGGCGGTGGAGAAGGCGCCCACCCGCACCTCGCCGGTGTCCCCGGCGAGGTATCCGGCCAGTTCCGCGTCGGCCCGCTCCAGTTGGGCGAACACCGCCTCCGTGTGCCGCAGGACCAGGTGGGCCGCGTCGGTGAGCCGTACCCGGCGGCCCTCGGCCTCCAGCAGCACCACTCCCAGTTGCCGTGCGAGGTTGGTCAGTTGCTGCGAAACGGCCGAGGGCGTCATGTGCAGCGCCTCGGCCGTCCGGGTCACGGTCCCCTGGTCCGCGAGGGTCCGCAGGATCCGCAGCTTCTTGATGTCCCACTCGGTCATGGGCCCGAACCTACCGCCGGGCACTCCCCAGCCCGACCCCTCCGAGGATCAGCGCCATGCACAGCAGCTGCGCCGGTCCGGTCCGCTCGCCCAGCAGCAGGAGGCCGAGCCCGGCCACGCAGACCGGCTGGAGGTAGTAGACGACTCCCGCGCGGGCCGCCCCGATCATCGAGACGGCCTTGTTCCAGGCGAAGAAGGCGACGGCCGAGGAGAACACCCCGACGTACAGCAGCGGTCCGACCGTCCCGGCGGTGACTTCGAAGCCGCCCTGGACGGCGACGGAGACGGCGTAGGCGGGTGCCAGCATCAGCGCGCCGAGCACGAAGGTGGTGATCAGGAAGGCGAGTCCGCCGAGTTCGGCGGGCTTGCGCCGCAGCAGCGCGCTGTACGTGGCGAAGGAGAGGGCGGCGGCGAACATCCACAGGTCGCCGGCGCCGAAGTCGAAGCCGATCGAGCCGTCCCCGACGAGCAGCAGCACTCCGAGGGCGGCGAGCAGCAGGCCGAAGGTCCGCCGCTTGCCGAGCCGTTCGCCGCCGAGGCGGGCGTAGAGCGCCATGATGACGGGCGAGGCGGCCATGATCATGCCCATGTTGGAGGCGGAGGTGGTCAGTCCGGCCTGGTGCACGAGGGTGTTGTAGAGGGTGACGCCGAACAGCGAGGCGAGGGCGACGAAGCCGAGGTGGCGCCGGATCAGGGCCCGCTGCTGCCATGCCTGCCGGGCGGCGAAGGGGGCGACGGCGAGCAGGGCGATGATCCAGCGCCAGAAGACCGCCTGGACGGGCGGGACGGTCTCGGCCATGCCCCGGGTGGCGACGAAGCTGCCGGACCAGACGACCGTCGCGAGCAGTGCGAGGAGCACGCCGAGCCCGGCGGCACCCTTCCTGCCGGTGCTGCCGGGCTCGGCCTGCGAGACGGTACGGACGCGGTCCATGACGGCCACTGTGGGTCTGCTCCTCGGAGTCGGCGGGTGGTGCGTTCGCCCTACCGTCGCACCCCTTCATCCATCAGGTCCATCGAAATGTTCTGATCGTTCTTTTCAGGAGAACTGAACGATTTGGCGGTGCGGGCGGCTGCCAGCTGACCGGCCACGGTGGCCCCGAAGGCGATCGCCATCCCGACGAGCTGGACGGGCGAGAGCGCCTGCCCGAGCGCGGCCCACCCGATGACGGCGGCGGTGAGCGGGGAGAGCGGGCCGAGCAGGGTGACCGAGGTGGCGCTGAGGGCTCCGATGCCGCGGAACCACAGCCAGTACGCGATACCGGTGTTGATCAGCATCATGTAGCCGTAGCCGAGGAAGGCCTTGCCGTCGAGCGCGGGCGGGGCCCCCTCGACCAGGGCGGCGACCGGAATGATGAACAGCCCGCCCGCGGTGAGCTGCCAGCCGGTCATCGCCAGCGGCCCCACCCCCTCGGGGCGGCCCCAGCGCTTGGTCATCACGGTGCCGGCGCCCATGGAGGCGGAGGAGATCACACCGGCGATGACGCCGACCGCGTCCAGCTTCGCCTCGGCGGTGAGGACGACCATGCTCACGCCGAACGCACCGACGACGGCCGCCAGCACGGTCCGCAGGCTCGCCCGCTCGCCGAGGACGAGTGCGGCCAGCCCTACGACGAACAGCGGGCCGGCGGCGCCCAGTACGGCGGCGACCCCGCCGGGGAGCCGGTAGGCGGAGAGGAACAGCAGCGGGAAGAAGGCGCCGATGTTGAGGATGCCGAGGACCGCGGACTTCCACCACCACTGGCCCTTGGGCAGGGTGCGGGCGAGAGCGGTCAGCAGCAGCCCCGCGGGCAGGGCCCGCATCACCCCGGTGAACAGCGGCCGGTCGGGCGGCAGCAGTTCGGTGGCCACCGCGTAGGTGGAGCCCCAGGAGATGGGGGCGAGGGCGGTGAGGGCGACGGTGGCTAAACGCTTCATGGCGGGTGGCTCCTCGGTCGGATGGGGCGAGCGGGCCGGGCGGGCCCGTACTCGATCGCCAGTAAGTAGCTTACTGCTAAGCTACTTACCGTCAAGCAACTTTCTTGCGAACGATCTCGGGGAAGCCGGATACTGCACCCATGAGTGACGACAAGGACGCGGTGGACGCGATCACGGCCCAGTGGTTCGCCGTGCGCCCCGACCTGGAGACGGCTCCCATGGCCGTCTTCGGACGCATCTACCGGATCGCCAAGGCCATGGGCGACGCGATGGAGCAGTGCTACGGGCGCTTCGGCATCTCGCGCGGCGAGTTCGACGTCGTCGCCACCCTGCGCAGGTCGGGCGACCCCTACACCCTCTCGCCCCGCCAGCTCTCGGCCACGCTCATGCTCACCACGGGCGGCATGACCGGGCGGCTGGACAAGCTGGAGAAGGCCGGACTGCTCGTCCGCAAGCCCGATCCGCACGACCGGCGGGGGCTCCAGGTGACGATCACCGACCGCGGCCTCGCGCTCGTCGACGAGGCCGTCACGGCCGGGCTGGAAGTACAGCGCGCCGCGCTCACCGGGCTGACCGACGAGGAGATCGCCGTACTCACCGGCCTGCTCCGCCGGCTGCTGGCCGGCACCTGAGGACACGACAAGGCGCCGGGGGTCGCCACACGGCCGATTCGCATCGGCGGTGCGGACCCCCGGCGCCCGGGAAGTTCCGCTGGTCCCGGCCCCTCGGGGCCGGACCGGCTCAAGCCTGCTTCGGCTTCCTGTCCGACTTGTCGAGGACCATGACGAGACCCACGATGACCAGGAAGATCACGATGGGCAGGGCCACGTACAGGCCGACGGTCTCGCCAATGCTCAGGCCCGGGCCCGGGTCGTCACCGTCGTCGCGGGTGAGCGCGAGGGCGGGAGACGTCATCAGCAGCATCATCAGCGCGGTTCCGGCCGTGACGGCGCCGGCGCGCAGAGCGTTCTTCTTGTCCACGGTGCAAACGTAGCGAACACCTAAACGGCGCGCGCGCCCGGGGGTGCCGTACGGGTTCGCACGCCCTCCCCCACCGCGCCCAACAGGGCGTTCGCCCGAGGCGAGGCCACCAGCTCCTCCAGTGTCAGCGGCCGCCCGGCGGCATCGGCGACCGGCAGCCGCCAATTGGGGTACTGGTCCCAGGTGCCCGGCAGGTTCTGCGGCCGCCGGTCCCCGACCGCGTCCGGCAGCCACACCCCGACCAGCCGCGCCGGGGTGCGCAGCAGGAAGGCGTACAGGGCCCGTACGGCGGCCTCCTCGCCCTTGGTGTCCAGCCCCAGCCCGTCCAGCAGCTCCAGCCACTCGGCGGTGTCGGCGGCGTCCTCGGCCCGCTCCAGCTCGGCCGGGCGGGTCAGCAGGCCGAGCCGGTCGCGCAGTTCCACATGGCCCCCGGCGAGCTTGGCGGCCGTCGGCGGCAGGTCGTGCGTGGTGACGGTGGCCAGGCAGTCGGCCCGCCAGGCCTGTGGGGCGAGCGGGCTCCCGCCGCCGTCCCAGTCCCGCTCGAACCAGAGCACCGAGGTGCCGAGCACCCCGCGCCGGGCCAGCTCCTGACGGACCCGCGGCTCCACCGTCCCGAGGTCCTCGCCGATGACCAGCGCGCCCGCCCGGTGCGCCTCCAGGACGAGGATCGCCAGCATGGCCTCGCCGTCGTAGCTGACGTAGGCGCCCTCCGCGGGCGGGGTCCCCTCCGGGATCCACCAGAGCCGGAACAGCCCCATCACGTGGTCGATCCGCAGGGCGCCCGCGTAGCGGAACACTCCGCGCAGCAGCGACCGGAAGGGCGCGTAGCCGGTGGCGGCCAGCACGTCCGGGCGCCACGGCGGCAGCCCCCAGTCCTGGCCGCGCGCGTTGAAGGCGTCCGGCGGCGCGCCGACCGAGATGTGCCCGGCGTAGCAGGAGGATCCCCAGACGTCGGAACCCTGCGGGTGCACCCCGACCGCGAGGTCGTGGACGATGCCGACCGCCATGCCGGCCTCGCGGGCGGCCCGCTGCGCGGCGGCGAGCTGGCCGTCCGTCAGCCAGACCAGCCAGCGGTGGAAATCGCTGCCCTCCTTCGGGTCCTCCGCCCCCGCGTGCCCGGCGCACCAGGTGGCGTGCACGTCCAGCGCAGGGCCCTGCTCGGCGCAGAACGCCCGGTAGTCGGCTTCGCGTTCGGGCGTGCGCGGGACGGCGTACAGCAGCTCCAGGGCGGACCGCTTGAGCTCCCAGACGGCGTCCCGGTCGATCAGCGCGCCCTTCTCCAGGACCTGGCGGCGCAGTTCGCCGCCGCGTGCGGCGAGCTCGTCGAGGACCGTGCGGTCGGGGCAGTGGGCGTACTCGGGGACGTCCTCGATGCGCAGGTGCACGGGGTCCGGGAAGCGCCGCGAGGAGGGCCGGTACGGGGAGGGGTCGGTCGGGGCCCCGGGCACGGCCGCGTGCAGCGGGTTGACCTGGATGAAACCGGCGCCGTGCGTGCGGCCCGCCCAGCGGGCGAGCTCCGCGAGGTCACCGAGGTCGCCCATGCCCCAGGAGCGCTCGGAGAGCAGGGAGTAGAGCTGGACCAGCAGCCCGTAGGCCCGCGCGGGCGCGGCCGGCGCCCGCTGCGGGGCCACGACCAGGGTGGCATCGGCGGTGCGCCCGTCGGGGGCCTCGGCGGTGAGCCGGTGGACGCCGAGGGGAAGTCCGGGGCCCCACGCGAGCACCGCGCCCGTCTCCTCCTCCACCACCCGCACGCGGGTGCCCGGCGGCAGCCCGGCGGGTTCCGGGGCCACGGGCTCCCCCTGCCAGAGCACCACCGTGGGCGGCAGCAGCCGCCCGGCAGCCTCCCGCTCGGCGGACTCGGCGCCCACCCGGATGCTTCTCGCGTCGTCGGTGACCACCCCCAGCAGTCCGAGGACCGCCCTGACGGTGGTCTCCGGCACCGGGACGGTGACGTCGGCGGCGGGCCGGTAGTCGGTGGCGACGCCGTACTGGGCGGCGAGCCGGGCCAGGTCGTCCATCTGCGGGCGCTCCTTCGTGCGTGCGGGCATGAGGGCATGAGGATGTGTCAGAAGCGTGGTGCACGGAGGTCGGACGCCGCCGGGGAACACCGCGTCCATACCCACTCGGAGGCACCGCATTCCTGGTACATCCGGGGCAGATCACCCACTCGCATTGACACTCCAGCCGCACGGATGGTGGGCTCAAGCTCATTCGTACGAGTGGGGGACGTCTCGCGACGAGGAGGCTCTGTGCAGCTCAGGGGCAGGAGGCGGAACACCGCCGTCGCTGCGGCGGTGATCGGCACGCTGCTGGGCGGCGCCGTGGCCTCCGCGCCACCCGGGAGCCTCGCGGCGCCCTCCGCACCGACCGGACCGGGCCGCGTGCCGGCCTCCGGAATCGCCCTCGGGGGGCCCGCGCTGGACCCCGGCGCCGACACGCCCCGGGCGGCCACCGAGGGGCCCGCCGTCTGGCCGCGGCCGCAGTCGATGACCGCCGATCCGGCACGCGAGCTGCCGCTGGGGGCCGAGGCCGTACTCGTCGCCCCGGCCGACGCCGACCCGTACGCGGTCCAAGTGGTGCGCGACTCCCTGCGCGCCGCGGGCGTACGGACCGTCCACGAGCAGGCCCCCGGGACCCCGCTGCCCGCGCGCGGCACCGTCGTACGGCTCCAGGAGCCGGGCGCGGAGGAGGCCCTGCGGGCGCTGGGCGCGACCGCGCCGTCGGACCTGCCGCCCGGGGGCTACCGCCTCGCCGTCGGGCGCCACGCGGGCCGGGACACGATCGCGCTGTCCGGAGTCGGGGAGGACGGGCTGTTCCACGCGGCGCAGACGCTGCGCCAGGTACTCGCGGCGGGCGGCGGGAAGGCGCCCGGAGTACTGGTGCGGGACTGGCCGGCCGCCCCGGTGCGCGGCATCACCGAGGGCTTCTACGGGCAGCCGTGGACCCGGGAACAGCGCCTCGCCCAGGTGGACTTCATGGGCCGCACCAAGCAGAACCGGCTGCTGCTCGCGCCCGGCGACGACCCGTACCGCACGACCGCCTGGCGCCAGGACTACCCGCAGGAGCAGCAGCAGGAGTTCCGCGCACTGGCCGAACGGGCCCGCGCCAACCGGATAGTCCTCGCCTGGGCGGTGACGCCCGGGCAGTCGATGTGCCTGTCCTCGGAGGCCGACCGGGCCGCGCTCACCCGCAAGCTGGACGCGATGTGGGACCTCGGCTTCCGCGCCTTCCAGGTGCAGTTCCAGGACGTCAGCTACACCGAGTGGGGCTGCCGGGCCGACCGGGACCGGTACGGGAAGGGCCCGGCGTCGGCCGCCAAGGCGCACGCGGAGGTCGCGGGCCGACTGGCGGCGCACCTGGCCGCCCGGTACCCGGGGGCGCCCGCGCTCTCCCTGCTGCCCACGGAGTACTACCAGGAGGGCGCCACCGCCTACCGGACGGCTCTGGCGGGCGCGCTGGACCCGCGGGTGGAGGTCGCCTGGACGGGTGTGGGCGTGGTCCCGCAGACCATCACGGGCAAGGACCTGGCAGGGGCGCGCTCCGCCCTCGGGCACCCGCTGATCACCATGGACAACTACCCGGTGAACGACTGGGATCCGGGCCGGATCTTCCTCGGCCCGTACACGGGCCGTGACCCGGCCGTGGTGGGCGGTTCGGCGGCACTGCTGGCCAACGCCATGCCGCAGGGCACCCTGTCGCGGATCCCGCTGTTCACGGCGGCTGACTTCTCGTGGAACCCGCGCGGCTACCGGGCCGGCGAGTCCTGGGCCGCGGCGGTGCGCGACCTGGCGGGCTCCGACCCGCGCACGCGCGAGGCGGTCGCGGCGCTGGCCGGGAACACCGCCTCGTCGGGTCTGGGGCAGGAGGAGTCGGCCTACCTCAAGCCGCTGGTCGAGCAGTTCTGGCGGGCCCGCGCCGCGGGTGATCCGGCGGCCGGTACGGCGCTGCGCAGGGCGTTCGCCGTGCTGCGCGAGGCCCCGGGCCGACTGCCGGCCCTCTCCGGCGAGGCCGGACCCTGGCTGGAGCGCCTGGCGCGCTACGGAACGGCGGCCGAGCTGGCGGTGGACGTCCTGCAGGCCCAGGCCCGCGGGGACGGGGCCGCCGCCTGGGAGGCCTCCCGCGCCCTGACCGAGGCACGCGAGGCACTGAAGGAGCAGGGCACGGCCCAGGTGGACAAGGCGGTCCTGGAGCCCTTCCTCGCGAAGGCGGCGTCGGAGGCCGACGCCTGGACCGGGGTCACCCGCAGGACGGGCACGGTCACCAAGGAGGCCGAGGCCTGGACCGTACGGCTGGAGGCCCCGCGCCCGGTGTCGGCGGTGACGGTGATGACCGAGCCGCTCCCGGCGGGGGCGCGGGGCGCCGTGGTGGAGGCGCACGTACCCGGCGAGGGCTGGCGCAAGGTCGCCGACGCCGCCGCCGCGGGCTGGACCCAGGTGGACACGGCGGGGCTGAGGGCGGACGCGGTACGGCTGTCCTGGGCCGGGGCCGAATCGGCGCCGGCGGTGCACCAGGTGGTGCCGTGGTTCGCGGACGGCCCGCGGGCCCGCTTCGAGCTGGCCGACCGGGCCGCGGTCGACGCCGAGATCGGCGGCACCCCGCAGCGGGTATCGGCTCAGCTGTCGGCCCTGGGCCCGGGCGAGGTCCGCGGACCGCTGTCGGCGCGGCCGCCGGCCGGCATCGAGGTGCGCCTTCCGCAGAGCGCGGTGGTCCCGCGCGGCGGCCAGGCCTCGATCCCGCTGGAGGTCAAGGTGGCCCCGGGCACCGCGCCCGGCAGCTACCGGGTGCCGGTGACCTTCGACGGGGAGTCGCGCACCCTGACCGTGCGCGCGGTGGCCCGTACCGGCGGCCCGGACCTGCTGCGGACCGCGCGGGCGACTTCCTCGGCGAACGAGACCGCCGACTTCCCGGCCCCGGCGGCGGTGGACGGCTCGGCGGGCACGCGCTGGTCGTCACCGGCGGTGGACGGTGCGTGGTGGCAGGCCGAGCTGCGCGCCCCGGCCCGGGTGGGCCGGGTGGAGCTCCACTGGCAGGACGCGTACCCGTCGGCGTACCGGGTGGAGACCTCCGCGGACGGGGTGACCTGGCGGCCTGGCGCGGCCGTCTCGGCCTCCCGCGGCGGGCGCGAGTCCCTCCGGCTGGACGCCCCGGACACCCGCTTCCTCCGGATCACGTGCGAGACCCGCGCGACGCGCTACGGCTGCTCCCTCTGGTCGGCGGAGGCCTACGCGGTAACCCCCTGACCCCGCCCCACTCCGGCCCCGCCGCCCCACCCAAGCCCCGCCGGCGTTCGAGGCGCGGGGTCCGGGGCGGCGCCCCGGGAGGCCGGGCCGCAGGTCACCGACGGGCGCAACCCCGCACCAACCCGCGGCCCCAGCGGGAGCTAACCGGCCGCGACCCCGATCCGCTCCAACGCATCCTCCGCCCCGTACGGCTGGAGGTACGGCATCCACCGCGGATCCCGGTGCCCCGTACCGATGATCCGCCACGCCAGCCCGGACGGCGGCGCCGGCTGGTGACGCAGGCGCCAGCCGAGTTCCAGCAGGTGCCGGTCGGCCTTGACGTGATTGCAGCGGCGGCACGCGGCGACGACGTTGTCCCACGCGTGCTGACCGCCCCGGCTGCGCGGGATGACATGGTCGACGCTGGTGGCGACGGCCCCGCAGTACATGCAGCGGCCGCCGTCCCGCGCGAACAGTGCGCGACGGGTGAGTGGAACGGGCCCCCGGTAGGGGACCCGCACGAAGCGCTTGAGCCGTACCACGCTGGGCGCGGGGACGACCCTTGTCGCGCTGTGCAGATAGGCGCCGGATTCCTCCAGGGAGACTGCTTTGTTCTCCAGGACGAGGACGAGCGCGCGGCGGAGCGGTACGACGCCGAGGGGCTCGTACGACGCGTTGAGGACCAGGACGTGCGGCACGGACTGCCTCCTTGTACGCCGGCGGCGCGTGGCTCGCGCCGGGACGATCTGCTCTCCAGTCTCTCCTTACGGCTGGTCGAAACGCCACCACGCGCCCGTAACGGGTCCGAGGTGTTTTCAACCACACCCAGTCATCCCCGGGTGAGTCTGGTCTCTCCCTCGAACACGGCACCAAGGTGAAGGGATTGCCCCGTTAGTGTGGTTGGTCTGCCCCGCATACCCCCGGGTTCCGTCCGGGGGTACCCCCGGTTCCGCGGGCAGACCGCTATACCTGGAGGTTCCCGTCGTGCCCTGGCCCGCCGCTCTGCTGCCGCAGGCAGCCGAAGTTCCGGACGCGCCCGCATCGGTCAAGGAGGCGCAGGCGAGCGTCAACGAGGCTGCCAGCTTCATCGAGCAGAACTGGGCCACCTGGCTGAGCATCGGCCTGCGGATCCTGCTGATCGTCGTGATAGCGGCGGTGATCCGCTCGGCGGTCCGCAAGGCCCTGACCAAGCTCATAAACCGGATGAACAGCAGCGCCGAGGCGGTGGAGGGCACCGCTCTGGGCGGTCTGCTGGTCAATGCCGAGCGGCGGCGCCAGCGTTCGGAGGCGATCGGCTCGGTGCTCCGGTCGGTGGCCTCGTTCCTGATCCTCGGCACGGCCGCGCTGATGGTCCTGGCCGCCCTGAAGATCGATCTGGCCCCGCTGCTGGCGAGTGCCGGTGTGGCCGGTGTGGCGATCGGTTTCGGTGCCCGGAACCTGGTGACGGACTTCCTGTCCGGCGTCTTCATGATCATGGAGGACCAGTACGGAGTCGGGGACAAGATCGACGCGGGCGTGGCCTCGGGCGAGGTCATCGAGGTCGGCCTGCGCGTGACCAAGCTCCGCGGCGACAACGGTGAGATCTGGTACGTCCGCAACGGCGAGATCAAGCGCATCGGCAACCTCAGCCAGGGCTGGGCGACCGCGGGCGTGGACGTGCAGGTCAAGCCCTCGGAGAGCCTGTCCAGGATCCGCGAGGTGGTCAAGGAGGTCGCCGACTCCATGGCCAAGGAGTCCCCGTGGGACGAGCGTCTGTGGGGTCCGGTGGAGGTACTGGGTCTGGACGAGGTGCTGCTCGCCTCGATGACCGTGCGCGTGTCCGCCAAGACCATGCCGGGCCAGCAGTTCGCGGTGGAGCGGGAGCTGCGCTGGCGGATCAAGGAGGCCTTCGACGCCGCGGGCATCCGGATCATCGGCGGCATGCCGGCCGCCGACGAGGACGAGGAGGCCCCGGTGGACCCGTCGGCCTCGGTCGCCGCGCCGTCCGCCCTGTCGAACCCGGCCTCCCCGCAGTCGCTCGCGACCACTCCGATCCCGCCGCCGGCCGGCCCCCGGATCACCAAGTAGCCGTACGGGCACCGCACCACCCCTCCCCCCTGCCCCGCAGGTCATTGGCGAAATGACAGAGCCTGCGGGGCAGCGGCATTGACACACTTCAACAGGTGATAGGAAACTTACCTAACAGATCACCTCGGTGAGGGAGAGCCGCTCGATGCCCGCCGCCACGCCCGGAACGCCCAGCCTGTTGCGCGCCATGAACGACCGGGCCGCACTCGAACTCCTACTGACGCACGGCCCGCTCTCCCGGACCCGGATCGGGCACCTGACCGGCCTGTCCAAGCCCACCGCCTCCCAGCTGCTGGCCCGTCTGGAAGCCGTCGGACTCGTCGTCGCCACCGGCACGGACGGCGGCCGCCCCGGCCCCAGCGCCCAGCTCTACGCGATCAACCCGCGGGCCGCGTACGTCGGCGGCCTCGACGTCACCCCGGAGCGGGTGCTGGCCGCCGTCGCCGACATCACGGGCACGGTGGTCGCCACCCACGAGCTCCCCTACACCGAGGGCGCCGAGGCCGTCGGCCAGGTGACCGAGGCCCTCGGGGAGGCCGTCAAGGCCGCCGGGCTGCACCGCTCCGACCTGCGCCGGGTGGTCATCGCCACCCCGGGCGCCTTCGACCCGCAGACCGGCCGGCTGCGCTACGCCAGCCACCTCCCCGGCTGGCACTCCCCCACCCTGCTGGAGGACCTGGCGGCGGCCCTGCCGATGCCCGTCGAGTACGAGAACGACGTCAACCTCGCCGCCGTCGCCGAACAGCGGCTCGGGGCCGCCCGCGGCCACGAGGACTTCGTCCTGCTGTGGAACGAGGAGGGCCTCGGCGCCGCCCTGGTGCTGGGCGGCCGGCTGCACCGCGGCTGGACCGGCGGCGCGGGCGAGGTGGGCTTCCTGCCCGTGCCGGGCCGCCCCCTGGTCCGGCAGGTCACCCGGGCCAACTCCGGCGGGTACCAGGAGCTGGCAGGAGTGGAGGGACTGCCCCGGCTCGCCGCCGAACTGGGCGTCGAACCCCCGGCCGCGTCCGCCTCGCCCGATGGGGCCGATGCCGCCGATGCGCCCGGGGCCCCCGCCGGGTCCGGGACCCCGCACGGCCCGGAGGTCGCCGCCGCCGTCGCCCTGCTCACGCGGGCCGCCGACGCGCCCGAGGGGGCGAGCCTGCGCTTCCTCCAGTCGTACGCCACCGCGCTCGCCACCGGTCTCGCCTCGGTCGTCGCCGTACTGGACCCGGAGATCGTGGTCCTGTCCGGGGCCGCGATCAGCGCGGGCGGCGAGCCGCTGCGCGCCCTGCTGGAGGCGGAACTCGCCGAACTGGCCCCCTCCCGGCCCCGGCTGGTCCCCGGCGAGGTACGGGAACACCCGGTCCTGCACGGGGCGCTGGAGAGCGCACTGGCCGCCACCCGTGACGAAGTGTTCGACACCTCCGGCTGACCCCGCACACACCCCGCACACCCCGCCCGCCCCGCACACCGCCGCGCCCCACCCCGCGCACCCCTCACGCCCCACGCCCCACCCCGCGCACCGCCGCGCCCCACCCCCACAGGCACCCCCCACGGAAGTTCCTCCCGCAGAGAGCGAGCCCCGCCATGCCCAGAACCGGACGCACCGCACGCCTGACCACCGCGACCGCCCTCCTCGCGGCGATATCCGCCCTCGCCACGGCCTGTACCGGCCAGAGCGCGGACACCGCCTCCGACGACCCGAAGGCGGACGTCACCCTCAACTTCTGGCACGGCTGGTCCGCGCCGAGCGAGGCCAAGGCGATCGAGGACAACATCGCCCGGTTCGAGAAGGCCCACCCGAACATCAAGGTCAAGGTCACCGGCAACATGACCGACGACAAGATCAACCAGGCGCTGCGCGCGGGCGGGGACAAGGCCCCCGACGTGGTCTCCTCCTTCACCACCGACAGCGTGGGCAAGTTCTGCAACTCCCGCGCCTTCGCCGACCTGAACCCCTTCCTCGAGAAGTCCGGGGTGGACAAGACGAAGGTCTTCCCCAAGACCCTGCTGGAGTACACGGAGTTCAACGGCAACCAGTGCACGCTGCCGCTGCTCAACGACGCGTACGGGCTCGTCTACAACAAGACCGCCTTCGCGGCCGCCGGCATCACCGAACCCCCGAAGACCTGGAGCCAGTTCGTCGAGGTCGCACAGAAACTGACCAGGCCCAAGGGAGACTCGTACGAGCAGGTCGGCCTGATGCCCACCTTCCACGGCTACGAGACCACCCCCATGCGGCTCGCCGCGCAGTGGAGCCCCACCTACTTCGGCGCCGACGGCAGCTCCAACCTCGCCGCGGACCCGGCCTTCGCGAAGATGCTGACCGCGCAGAAGGACCTGGTGGAGAAGCTCGGCGGCTACGAGAAGCTGGAGCGCTTCCGCAACACCTTCGGCGACGAATGGGGCGCCGAACACCCCTTCCACACCGGCCAGGTGGCCATGCAGATCGACGGCGAGTGGCGCGCCCCGATGGCCAAGGAGGCCGGCGTCACCTTCGAGATCGGCACCGCGCCGCTGCCCGTCCCCGACGAGCAGGCCGCCGACTACGGCAAGGGCTACCTCTCCGGCACGATCATGGGCATCGCCGCGGGCAGCGCCAAGCAGAACGCCGCCTGGGAGCTGGTCAAGTACATGACCACCGACACCGAGGCGGTGGTGGCCTTCGCCAACGCCATCCACAACGTGCCGTCCACGCTCGCCGCCCTGGAGTCCCCCGACCTCCGGGTGACGCCTGAGTTCAAGACCTTCCTCGACATCGCCCGGCACCCGAAGTCCAGCACCACCCCGGCCAAGGCCGACGGCGGCACCTACCAGCTGACCTTCCAGGACTTCGCGTACGCCGTCGAGAAGGGCGATGTCACCGACATCCCGGCCGGTCTCGCGAGGACCGACCAGCAGATCGACACGGACATCGCGAAGGCGAAGTAGCCCGATGCCCGGCACCGGCACCCGCCCCCTGCGGTCGAAGCAGCGACGCTCCGCCCTGCGCACCGCGGCCTTCATGTCCCCCTGGCTGATCGGCTTCTCGGTCTTCTTCGTCTACCCGCTGCTGTCCACCCTGTACTTCTCCTTCACGCAGTACGACGGCTTCCGGCAGCCCTCGTTCAACGGCGTGGACAACTGGAGCTACGTCTTCTCGGACTATCCGCTGTTCTGGCCGGCGATGCGCAACACCCTGTGGCTGGTCCTGGTGATGGTGACCTGCCGGGTCGCCTTCGGCCTCGGCATCGGACTGCTCATCACGAAGATCAAAACGGCGACCGGGGTCTTCCGGACCCTGTTCTACCTGCCCTACCTCGCGCCGCCGGTCGCCGCGACCCTGGCCTTCGTCTTCCTGCTGAACCCCGGCACCGGCCCGGTCAACACGCTGCTGGACGCGGTGGGGCTGCCCACCCCCGGCTGGTTCACGGACGCCGACTGGTCCAAGCCGGCGCTGACCGCCCTCGCACTGTGGGGGGTGGGCGACCTGATGGTCATCTTCATGGCCGCACTGCTCGACGTACCGAAGGAGCAGTACGAGGCCGCCGAGCTGGACGGGGCCGGGGCCTGGGCGCGGTTCCGGCACATCACCCTGCCCAACATCTCGCCGATCATCATGTTCGCCGTGGTCACCGGGGTCATCCAGGCCATGCAGTACTACGCCCAGCCACTGGTGGCGGGGAAGGTCGCGGCCGGGGTCATCGGCGGCTCGGGCCAGCAGTTCGAGCCGGGCTACCCCGACAAGTCCACCCTGACCCTGCCCCAGCTCGTCTACAACCTCGGGTTCCAGCGCTTCGACTACGGCACCGCGTGCGTCGTCGCGCTCGTCCTGTTCGCCCTCTCCATGGCCTTCACCGCGCTCCTGATGCGGCGCCGTGGCGGTCTGATCGGAGCCGGTGGATGAGCACGCGCACGCACGACGGCGGCAGCAGAAGCAGCAGCAGCAGCAGCAGCGAGGAAAGCGGCAGCGGCCGGAGATCCTCCCGGGCGGTCCTGCACTGGGTCGGGGTGCACTCGCTCGGCGTGGCCGCCGCCCTCTTCTTCGTCCTGCCCTTCGTCTTCCTCCTCCTCACCTCCCTGATGGGCGACCGGCAGGCGCTCACCCGCGACCTGTGGCCCCACACCTGGGAATGGGGCAACTACGCGAAGGTCTGGCACACCCCGGGATTCCTGACCTGGTGGCGCAACACGCTCCTCTACGCCGGAGTGGGCACCCTGTTGACCGTGGTCTCCTCCGTGCCCGTCGCGTACGCGCTCGCCAAGTTCCGCTTCCGCGGCCGGCGGCTCTCGCTGCTGCTCGTGATCGCCATGATGATGCTGCCGCCCCAGGTGGTGGTCATCCCCATGTACCTCTTCTGGGCCAAGCAGCTCGACCTGTCCGGCACCCTGTGGCCGCTGATCATCCCGATGGCCTTCGGCGACGCCTTCTCCATCTTCCTGCTCCGCCAGTTCCTGCTGACCATCCCCGACGAGTACCTGGACGCGGCCCGCGTCGACGGCTGCGGCGAGGTGCGCACCCTGCTGCGGGTGGTCCTGCCGATGGCCAGGCCCGGCATCGCCGCCGTCGCGCTCTTCCAGTTCTTCTCCGCCTGGAACGACTACTTCGGCCCGCAGATCTACGCCTCCGACAACCCGGCCGCATGGACCCTCAGTTACGGACTGGAGTCCTTCAAGGGGGCGCACCACACCAACTGGAACCTGACCATGGCCGCGACCGTACTGGTCATGGCACCGGTGATCGTCCTCTTCTTCTTCGCCCAGAAGGCGTTCGTCGAGGGAGTCACCCTGACCGGCGTGAAAGGCTGACGACGATGAAACTCGCAGTGGTGGGCGGCGGTTCCACCTACACCCCCGAACTGATCGACGGCTTCGCGCGGCTGCGCGACACCCTGCCCGTCAGCGAGCTCGTACTGATCGACCCGGCCGCCGACCGGCTGGAGCTGATCGGCGGCCTGGCCCGGCGGATCTTCGCCCGGCAGGGCCACCCCGGCCGGGTCACCACCACCTCCGACCTCGACGCGGGCATCGCCGGGGCGGACGCGGTCCTGCTCCAGCTGCGCATCGGCGGGCAGGCCGCCCGGCTGCAGGACGAGACCTGGCCGCTGGAGTGCGGCTGCGTCGGGCAGGAGACCACGGGCGCGGGCGGGCTCGCCAAGGCGCTGCGCACCGTCCCGGTGGTCCTCGACATCGCCGAGCGGGTCCGGCGGACGAACCCGGACGCGTGGATCATCGACTTCACCAACCCGGTCGGGATCGTCACCCGGGCCCTCCTCCGGGCCGGGCACAAGGCCGTCGGGCTGTGCAACGTCGCCATCGGCCTCCAGCGGAAGTTCGCCGCCCTGCTGGACCTGGCGCCGGCCGACATCCACCTGGACCACGTCGGCCTCAACCACCTCACCTGGGAACTGGGCGTGCGCCGGGGCGGCCCGGACGGCGAGGACCTGCTGGCGACCCTGCTCGCCGAGCACGGCGACGCCGTCGCCGGGGACCTGCGGCTGCCCCGGGCGGTGCTGGACCGGCTCGGCGTCGTGCCCTCGTACTACCTGCGCTACTACTACGCCCACGACGAGGTCGTCCGGGAGCTCGGCACCAAGCCCTCCCGGGCCGCCGAGGTCGCCGCGATGGAACGCGAACTGCTCGCCCTGTACGGGGATCCCTCGCTCGACGAGAAGCCGGCACTGCTGGCGAAGCGCGGCGGCGCCTTCTACTCCGAGGCGGCCGTGGACCTGGCCGCCTCCCTGCTGGGCGACGGCGGCCCGGCCGTCCAGGTGGTCAACACGTACAACAACGGCACGCTGCCCTTCCTCCCGGACGACGCGGTGATCGAGGTGCAGGCCCGCGTCGACGGCTCCGGCGCGGCTCCGCTGCCGGTACCGCGGCTGGACCCGCTCTTCGCCGGGCTGATCGCGCACGTGAGCGCGTACGAGGACCTCGCGCTGGACGCGGCGCTGCGCGGCGGGCGCGAGCGGGTCTTCAAGGCGCTGCTGGCGCACCCGCTCGTCGGGCAGTTCGAGCGGGCCGAGGGGCTGACCGACCGGCTGCTCGCCCACAACAAGGAGCACCTGCCATGGGCGTGACCCTCCCCTCGGTCCTGGCCATCGACGCGGGCAACAGCAAGACGGACGTGGCGCTCCTCGCCCCGGACGGCTCGGTGCTGTGCGCGGGCCGGGCCGGGGGCTTCCAGCCGCCGCGGACGGGGGTGGCCGCGGCCGTCGACGTACTCGCCGAGGCCATGGCCGACGCCGGACTGCGCGCCGACCGCGCGGCCGGACCGTGGGCCGAGCGGGTGTCGGCGTGCCTGGCCAACGCCGACTTCGCGGTGGAGGAGGCGGAGTTGGCGCGCGAGATCGAGGGCCGCAACTGGGGCCGGGCGACGGCGGTGCACAACGACACCTTCGCGCTGCTGCGCTCCGGGCTGCCGACGGGCGCCGACCCGTGCGGTGTCGCGGTGGTGTGCGGGGCGGGCATCAACTGCGTGGGGATGACCCCGGACGGGCGGACCGCGCGCTTCCCCGCGGTGGGCCGGATCTCCGGCGACTGGGGCGGCGGGGGCGGACTCGCCGAGGAGGCCCTGTGGTTCGCGGCCCGGGCCGAGGACGGCCGGGGCGGGCCGACGGAGCTGGCCCGGGCCCTGCCCGCGCACCTCGGCCACGACTCGATGGCCTCGCTGATCGAGGCGATGCACCTGGGCCGGGTCCCGCACGGGCGGCGCCACGAACTGGCGCCGGTGCTGTTCGCGGTGGCGGCGGCCGGTGACCCGGTGGCGCTGTCGCTGGTGCACCGGCAGGCGGACGAGGTCGTGGCGATGGCCGCGGTGGCACTGGAACGCCTGGGCCTGCTGGAGCAGGAGGTGCCGGTGGTGCTGGGCGGCAGCGTGCTGGCGGCCGGCCACGCACAGCTCGACGACCGCATCGCCACCGGCCTCGCCCGCCGGGCCCCGCACGCCCGGATCTCCGTGATCACGGCCCCACCGGTACTGGGCGCCGCCCTCCTCGGCCTCGACGCCCTGGCAGCCCCGCACGGCGCCTAC
The DNA here is from genome assembly GCF_002080455.1 of Streptomyces sp. Sge12. Lineage (NCBI taxonomy): Bacteria > Bacillati > Actinomycetota > Actinomycetes > Kitasatosporales > Streptomycetaceae > Streptomyces > Streptomyces sp. Sge12. The sequence goes on along the minus strand of NZ_CP020555.1, from coordinate 5,167,107 downwards.
GAAAAACTCCGTGCCCATTTCGGTTGAACCCGCCCCGGAAGTCCTCTGGTCTGGAACCGTGGCGCGCGTGCGGACGTATTGACGGTGAAGGGGCGACGAAAGGCACCCCCGGGGACGGATCGCCCCCGATGCAGCACCGGGTGCTGTGGTCGACCGGCACTACGGCCATACTGCTGCGCAGGGGGTACCTCCCAGCGTCTGCTGGGGGGGCGACAGGACCGAGGGGGAGGTCACGGTGGCGATCACATCACGCGCGCCCGCGCCCGGAGGCGGTGTTTCCGTGCCGCCCGCCGGGCCGTCGGCGCCACCGCCCGGCGGACCGCCGCGCGGCACCGCCTGGGCCGAGGGTGTGGAGCGGCTGCGCGAGGCGGCGACCACCGAGCCGGGCCGGCTGCGCATCATCGGCGCCGTGCTGGCCGCCCTGATCGTGCTGTTCGGCACGGTGAGCGTCTGGGAGATCTCCGACCGGGCCTCGGCCGCCGATGACGTGGTGGGCCGCAGCCAGCCGCTGAGCGCGGACGCGGCGAGCATCTACCGCTCCCTGGCGGACGCCGACACCGCCTCCTCCAGCGGGTTCCTGCTGGGCGCCCAGGAGCCGCGCGAGGTCCGCCAGCGGTACGAGAAGGACATCGCCAACGCCTCCAGGCTGCTGGTGAGCGCGGCCGCCAACACCGGCGGCAACGAGGACTCCCGCAAGCAGATCACCCTGCTGAGCGAGCAGCTCCCGCGCTACACCGGCCTGATCGAGCAGGCCCGGGCCACCAACCGGCAGGGCCTCCCGCTGGGCGGCGCGTACCTGCGCTACGCCAACGAGCAGATGACCACCCAACTGCTGCCCGCCGCGCAGCGGCTGTACGAGTCGGAGACCAAGCGGCTCCACACGGACCACGACGACGCCCGGTCATGGCCGCTGGCCTCGATCGGTCTGGGCCTGGTCGCGGTCGCCGCCCTGGTGTGGGCGCAGCGCCGCAACTACCGGCACACGAACCGGGTGCTCAACCACGGGCTGGTGGCCGCGACGGCCGCGGCGGTGGTGGTCCTGCTGTGGCTGGCCGTGGGACACACGGTGGCGCGGTCCTCGCTGAACGAGGCCCGGGTCGACGGGCAGGAGTCCATGAAGGTGCTCAACGACGCGCGGATCGCCTCCCTCCAGGCGCGGGCCGGTGAGAACCTGACCCTGATCGCGCGGGGCGCCGTACTGGCCGAGGACAAGAAGTCCGACAAGTACGACGTGGACTTCACGAACAACATGAAGCAGCTGGACGCCGGACTGGCGACCGCGCTGCGGCTGGCCGACGACGAAGCCGGCCGGAGCCCCGTCAGCCGGGCCGCGGACGGCGTGAAGCAGTGGAAGCAGCGGCACACGGCGGCCCGGGAGGCGGACTTGAAGGGGGACTACGAGGCCGCGCTGCCCCAGGTCGTCGGGGACGACCAGCACAAGGAGAGCAGCGGCGCCGCCTTCGACACGGTGGACGCCTCCCTGGAGCAGGCCGTCGCCCACGAGCAGCGGGAGTTCACCCGGGCGGCCGGGGACGGCCTCGGCGCGCTGAGCGGTCTGGTGACCGGCTCCGCGGCCCTGGTGGTCATCGGCGCGGCAGCGGCTCTGCTCGGCATCGGGCGCAGGCTTTCGGAGTACAGGTGAGCGCGATGCGGATACGAACCGGGCGAGCCGCCGAAGGTCACGAGAACCACGGGAGTCCCGAGGGCCCCGAGGCGGCTCCGGTCGCCGCGTCCGGGGTCCGGCGCGCGGCGCGCCGGCTGCGCGGCTGGGGCGGGGTGAGCGCGATGGCCGTCGCCTGCGCGACGACCGCCGCCGTCGTGCTGCTGCCGCTGGCGCACGCGACGCCCGACACCGGCCGGCCGGCGGTCCGCCGGCCCGCCGCGATGGCCGCGGCCCCGGCCGCGCCGTGGGTCCTCACCGACACATGCCAGGACCCGGAGGCCAGCCTGCGCCCGGCCGAGGTGGACGGGGCGGCCATCGCGCGGATCAAGGCGGCGGGCAAGCTCGTCGCCGGCGTGGACCAGAACAGCTTCCGCTGGGGGTACCGCAACCAGACCGCGGACGGCAGCCGCCTCGACGGCTTCGACATCGACCTGGTGAAGGCCATCGCCAAGGACATCCTGGGCGACGAGAACGCGGTCATCTACCGGGCCATCCCCACCAGTCAGCGCATCCCCGCCCTTCAGGAGGGGCGCGTCGACATCGTCGTGCGGACCATGACCATCAACTGCAAGCGGCTGGAGGACGTCGCCTTCTCGACGGCCTACTTCGAGGCGGGGCAGCAGGTGCTGGCGCCCAAGGGCTCGCCGATCACCGGGTACGACACGTCGCTGAAGGACCGGCGGATCTGCGTCGCGGCGGGCTCCACGGCGGAGGCGGCCCTGAAGGCCCAGTCGTACGGCTCGGCGCCGGTGACGGTCGCCAACCAGCTGGACTGCCTCGTACGGCTCCAGCTGGGCGAGGTCGACGGCATCATCACGGACAACGCCCTCGCGGCCGGCCAGGCCGCCCAGGACCCCTCCGTCCAGCTGGTGGGCTCGCCCTTCACCCGTGAGTTCTACGGGGTCGCGATGAACAAGGACGCCTCGGACCTGGTCCGCCGGGTCAACAAGGTGCTGGAGAACTACCGCGCGGGCGGCGGTGAGAGCCCGTGGATGAAGGCGTACCTCAAGCACCTGCAACCCGTGCTGCCCGGCGTGACCGCGCCCCCCGCACCCAAGTACCGGGACGGCTGAGGCCCGTGACGGTTTCGGACACGGGACCGGGCGCGGGGCAGGATACGGGGACGGACACGGAGGCGGCAGCGGTAGCGGCAGCGGAAGCGGAGGCACAGTCGGTGGAGGCGGGGTCTGCAGTGATGGACCGGGACGACGTCGACCGCGCCCTGGCCAGGCTGGGCGCGGAGCACGAGGCCGTCGAGACCTCGCTGCTCGCCCTCCAGGACCACGCCGGGCGCCGGCTGCTGGAGGGCGCCTCGCTGACGGGGATCACCAAGGACCGGTGGACGGCCGCCGATGCGGACATCACCCGGCTGTGGACGTACTTCGACGCCTACAGCGGGGCCCTGACCGCGGCCCGGGAGGTACGGGAGCGGCGCCGCTGGCCGGGCCGCGAGGACCTCATCGAGCTGACCGAGCGGCTGCGCGGACCGGGAGTGCTGATCGCCGGGGCCGCCGCCGAGGGCGTCGCGCTGGCGGAACGGCTCTCGCTCGCCGAGCTGGTGGCCCGGATGAACGGCCTGTACGCGCGCTCGCTCGACGTGGTGGTCGCCGCCGATGCCGTGTGGTCGGCGCTGCCCGCCCGGATCGACCTGCTCGCCGCCGAGCTGCACCGCACCCGCTCGCTGGCGCACTCGGTGGGCGTGCGGCCGGGCGAGCACCCCTCGGGCGACGATCTGGAGGACATCACCGCCGAGCTGGCCGAGTTGCGCACGCAGGTGATCGCCGACCCGTTGGCCTTCTGGCTGCCGGCGGCGGGCAGCTCGGCGCCCGGTGGCGGCCGTCCGGACACCGGGCGCTACGACCGGGCCGCGCTCGCGCTGGAGGACGTACGCCGCGAGGTCGAGGCGGTGCTGGACGTACGGCAGGACGCCGAGCAGCGGCTGATCGCCCTGCGGGACGTGCTCTCGCGGGCCGACCGGACCCTGGCGGAGGCCCGGACCGCGCGCGGCGAGGTGCTGGCGAAGATCGCCGCGTCCGAGGTGCCCGCGGTGAGCGGGCCGCCCACGGTGCTCCAGGAGCAGCTCGCGGCGGCGGCCGAGCACCGGCGCCAGGCGCGCTGGCACCGGCTCTCGCCGCTGCTGGAATCGCTGGAGGAGCGCGCCGAGGAGGAACTGCGGCGGGCCCGTGAATCGTTGACCGCGGTGACGGCGCCGCTGGCCGTACGGGCCGAGCTGCGCGGGCGGCTCGACGCGTACAAGGCGAAGGTCGCCCGCCACGGACTGGCGGAGGACCCCCTGCTCATCGAGCGGTACGACGCCGCCCGGCGGATGCTGTGGAGCGCGCCCTGCGACCTGCGGGCCGCCGAGCAGGCCGTCCTGCGCTACCAGCAGGCGACGGCGGAGGCCTTGGCGGCGCCCCAGGACCGGCCCGAGCAACCGCGACACCAGGAACAGCGGCCCGACGGGCCGGGGGAGGAAGACGCATGAGCCTGATCGGAACCGCGTGCGTTCGCCCCGGCTGCCCGGGGGCGTACGAGGACATGGGCGGTGGCGAGGTCTACTGCGACACCTGTGGGCTGGCGCCGATCGGCTCGATCGCGGCGGGCGCGGACGAGCTGGTGTCGCCGCCGACGGGGATGACGAGCGCGGCCCGCGGCTCGCTGGGGTCCGGCGGGTCCCGGGGTTCGATGGGCTCGCAGGGTTCCCACGGCTCGGCGCGCTCCTCGGCCTCGGCGCGCTCCTCCCGGTCCTCCTCCTCGCGCCGCTCGGTGTCGGGGCGGCTGTCGCGGTCGGTGTCGGGGACGACGTCCACCCGGTCGGTGTCGGTGCGCAGTTCGGGCTCGGCGGCTTCGGGCCGCAGTCGGCTGGGGGCCGGGCTGGTCAACGTACCGGAGGTGCCGCGTCCGAATCCTTCGACGGCGGTCCTGGAGAATCCGGAGGTGCCGGAGCGCAAGCGGTTCTGCTCGCGCTCGGACTGCGGGGCGCCGGTGGGCCGCTCGCGGGGCGACCGGCCGGGCCGGACGGAAGGGTTCTGCACCAAGTGCGGGCACCCGTACTCCTTCGTGCCCAAGCTGCGCTCGGGTGATGTGGTGCGCGGCCAGTACGAGGTGGCGGGCTGCCTCGCGCACGGCGGCCTCGGCTGGGTGTACCTGGCGGTGGACCGGGCGGTCGCGGACCGGTGGGTGGTGCTCAAGGGCCTGCTGGACACCGGGGACCAGGACGCGATGGAGGCCGCGATCTCCGAGCGGCGCTTCCTCGCGGAGATCGAGCACTCCAACATCGTGCGGATCTACAACTTCGTGGAGCACCTGGACCAGCGGACCGGTTCGCTGGACGGGTACATCGTCATGGAGTACGTCGGCGGCAAGTCGCTGAAGGAGATCGCGAACGAGCGGCGCAGACCGGACGGGCGGCGGGACCCGCTGCCGGTGGAACAGGCCTGCGCGTACGGCATCGAGGCGCTGGAGGCGCTCGGCCACCTGCACAGCAGGAACCTTCTGTACTGCGACTTCAAGGTCGACAACGCGATCCAGCAGCAGGACCAGCTGAAGTTGATCGACATGGGCGCGGTCCGGCGGATGGACGACGAGGAGTCGGCCATCTACGGCACGGTGGGCTACCAGGCCCCGGAGGTCGCGGAGCTGGGCCCCTCGGTCGCCTCCGACCTGTACACGGTGGCGCGGACGCTGGCCGTGCTGACCTTCGACTTCCAGGGCTACACCAATGTGTTCGTGGATTCGCTGCCGGATCCGGAGCACATCGAGGTGTTCCGGCGGTACGAGTCCTTCTACCGGCTGCTGGTGCGGGCGACCGACCCGGACCCGGGGCGGCGGTTCGCGTCCGCGCAGGAGATGGCGGACCAGCTGACGGGCGTGCTGCGGGAGGTGGTCGCGCTCCAGACGGGCCGGCCGCGGCCGCAGCTGTCGACGCTCTTCGGTCCGGAACTGCGGGTTCCGGACACCCGGCTGTTCGCGGACGCGGACGACACCGTCGTCTCGCGGCTGGGCCACCGGCCGATCGCCCCGCGGCGCGGCGGATTGTTCGGACTGCTGGGCCGCGGCCCGGGCCCGACGGGGGCGCACGCGGGGGCGCACGGAACCGGTGGCGCGGCTGCGCGTCCGGCTGCGGCTACGGCTACGGCTACGGCTGCTGCGGCGGCGGCCGGGGTCGCGCAGGCGCCTGCCGCGGGACCGGCTCCGGCGGCCGCCCCGTGGGGGCCCGGGACGGCGCTGCCGTCGGGCGCCCCGGGCGGGGCTCCTCTGCCCGCTCTCGCCAGCACGGCCACGCATGTGACGGGCGCTCCGGTGCCGGGACCGCGGCGGACGCCCCCGGCACCGGGGACCGCGCCCGCTACGCCCTCCCCGCTCGCTGCGGGTGCGGGGGTGGCGGGTGCGTGGGCTGCGGGTGCGGGGGCTGCGCTCGCTCCGGTGGCGCCGCCTCCGCTGGCGGGAGCGTCGGCGCGCGACACCGCGCTGGCCCTGCCCGTACCGCTGGTGGACGCGGGCGACCCGAACGCCGGGTTCCTGACCGGTCTGCTCGCCTCCGCGCCGGGTGACCTGCTGGGCGCGCTGAGCGCGGCGCCGGCCGACTCGGCCGAGCTGCGGCTGCGGGAGCTGCGGGCCCGCCTGGAGCTGGGCGAACTGGCCGAGGCCGGGCACACCCTGGCGGATCTGGAAGCCCGGCATCCGGACGACTGGCGGGTGGTGTGGGCCCGTGGCATCGCCTCACTGGCCACCGGTGACGACGAGATAGCGGCCCTGTCCTTCGACGCGATCTACGACGCCTTCCCGGGCGAGCCCGCGCCGAAGCTCGCGCTCGGGCTGTGCGCGGAGGTGCTCGGCCAGCTGGACAACGCCGCCGAGTACTACCGCCTCGTGTGGATCACCGACCCGGGCTTCGTCAGCGCGGCCTTCGGACTGGCCCGCGTCCAGCTGGCCGCCGGGGACCGGGACGCGGCCGTGCGCACGCTGGAATCCGTACCGGAGGCGTCCATCCACTACACCGCCGCGCGGGTGGCGGCCGTACGGGCACGTCTGCGCGACCGGTCTCCGCAGGAGCCACTGCTGGCCGACCTGTCGGCCGCCGCCGACCAGGTGGAGGCCCTGCGGCGGTTCGGACTGGACCCGGAGCGGCAGGAGCGGCTCGCGACGGAAGTTCTGGGCTCGGCCCTGGACTGGGTACTGTCGGGTAGCCGGGGTTCCGACCCCGGTCGGACCTCGCTGCTCGGCAGTCAACTGGACGAGCGGGGCCTGCGCTTCGGACTGGAGCGCTCGTACCGCGTCCTCGCACGGCTGGCGCGGCGTGGCGAGGAGAGGATCGAACTGGTGGAGCGGGCAAACCGTTTCCGTCCCCGGACGTGGGTGTGAGTGATGTCGATGCATCGGCTGTCGGGCTGCCCCAGCTGCGCGGAACCCCTGGAGGAGGGTGACCGCTTCTGCGGCGTCTGCGGCTATGCCGTGAGCGCTCCTGCCGCGGCCTCCGCCGTGGACAACCCGACCATCCCCATCCCACCGGCGCCCCCGGCCCCACCGGCCCCGGCCGCGCCACCGGTCCCGGCGCCCGCGCCGGCCGCCGCGGGCGGTTACGGGACCCCGGCCCCCGGCGTCCCGCACGCCGCGGCCGGGCCCGCCCCCGGCTGGGGCAGCGCCGCCTCGGCCGCGCCGACGCTGGTGGACGAGCCGGCCGCCTGGGCCGCCACCCCGGCGGAACCGGAGACGGAACCGGAAGCGGAGCCGCGGCAGGGCCCGGCCGGGGTCACCCACGCGTCCTCCGGCCACGGGAACCCGTACGGCACCGGCACCCCGCCCGAGGGCACCCCGTGGGGCCCGGCCGAGACCCCGTACGCCCCCGCGGCCGCTGCGGCCGCTGAGGCTTCCGCGGACGGCGCGGACGGCCCCGAGACCCGCCACGACCGGCCCGAGGGCCACCCCGGCACGCCCTCGGAGGGGACCCCCTGGGGCACGGGCGAAGCCCCGTACGAGACCCCGTACGAGAATCCGCCCCAGCCCGGCGCAGCGGCCGGCGGCAAGACGTGTGTCGCCTGCCGGGCCGGCCACGTCGACACCGACGGCTACTGCGAGCACTGCGGGCACGCCCAGCCCCGCGAGCGCGACCACCTCGAGGAGGAGCTCGGCAGCGTCGCCGCCGTCAGCGACCGGGGGCTGCGCCACCACCGCAACGAGGACTCGTTCGCCGTGGCGGCCACCGCCCTGCCCGACGGCTCCGCCGCCACCGTGGCCATCGTCTGCGACGGCGTCTCCTCCGCCAGCCGTCCCGACGAGGCCTCGGCCGCAGCGGCCGGCGCCGCCAACGAGGCGCTGCTCGAAGCGCTCCCCCGCGGCGCCCACCCCCAGGAGGCCATGCACGAGGCGATCCTGGCCGCCGCCACCGCGGTGAACGCGCTGGCGCCGGAAACCCCGGGCGCGCAGAACGCCCCCGCCTGCACCCTGGTCGGCGCCGTCGTCAGCGGCGGCCTGCTGACCATCGGCTGGGTGGGCGACAGCCGCGCCTACTGGGTCCCCGACGACCGCGCCGCCCTGCCCCGCCGCCTCACCGAGGACGACTCCTGGGCCGCCCAGATGGTCGCCGCCGGTCTGATGGGCGAGGCCGAGGCCTACGCGGACGTCCGCGCGCACGCCATCACCGGCTGGCTGGGGGCCGACGCGTACGACCTCGACCCGCACACCGCGACCTTCAAGCCGGACCACCCCGGGGTGGTGGTGGTCTGCACCGACGGGCTGTGGAACTACGCGGAATCCGCGCGGGAGATGGCCCAGGTGCTGCCCGCCGACGCCGCGACCCGCCCGCTGCACAGCGCCCAGGTACTGGTGGGCCACGCCCTCGACGGCGGCGGCCACGACAACGTCACCGTGGCGATCGTGCCGTTCGCCATGCACCCCGAGCAGGAACCGGGACCGGATGCGGAGCCGGGCCCGGCGGCAGGACCGGAATAGGAAGTGGAAGCGCGCCCGCAGGTCTGACCCGCCTGCCCGAGCCCCCTAGGAGTCCAACCGATGGCGAATTTCGCCAAGCCGAACGCCCCGCGCTTCAGCGTGGAGGTGTACCAGAACGAGTTCCTCCCCGAGGGCGGACGGGACGTCCACGCGATCGTCACGGTCACCGCCACCGGCGGTGCCACCGCCACCCGCACGGCGGTCGCCGACGGCACGGCGGCCGTGGTGCTCATGGTCGACTGCTCGGGGTCCATGGAGTACCCGCCGGAGAAGATGCGCGGCGCCCGTGAGGCCACGGCGGCGGCCATCGACACCCTGCGCGACGGCACCGCCTTCGCCGTGGTCGCCGGTACGCACGTGGCCAAGGAGGTCTACCCGGGCCAGGGCCGCCTCGCCGTGGCGGACGCGACCACCCGTGCCCAGGCCAAGGAGGCCCTGCGCAGCCTGAGCTCCGGCGGCGGCACCGCCATCGGCACCTGGCTGCGGCTCGCCGACGGCCTGCTGCGCGGCTCCACCGCCGCCATCCGGCACGGCATCCTGCTCACCGACGGCCGCAACGAGCACGAGGAGCCGGCCGTGCTCCGCGCCACCCTCGACGCCTGTGCGGGCCGCTTCACCTGCGACGCACGCGGGGTCGGCACCGACTGGGACGTCAAGGAGGTCACCGGGATCGCGCACGCGCTGCTCGGCTCCGCCGACATCGTGGCCGACCCGGCCCACCTGGCCGAGGACTTCACGCGCATGATGGAGAACGTCATGGGCAAGGAGGTCGCGGACGTCGCGCTGCGCCTGTGGACCCCGGTCGGCGTGGAGATCCAGTACGTCAAGCAGGTGGCACCCTCCCTGCTGGACCTGACCGACCGCCGCACCGAGTCCGGACCGCGCGCCGGCGACTACCCGACCGGTTCGTGGGGCGACGAGTCCCGCGAGTACCACGTGTGCGTCCGCGTCCCCACGGCCATCGTGGGCCAGGAGATGCTCGCCGCCCGCACCACCCTGGTCCTGCCGGGAGCGGCGGGCGAGCCGGCGACCGTACTGGCGCAGGGCCTGGTGCGCGCGGTGTGGACGAACGATCTGGCGGCGTCCACGGCCATCAACGCGCAGGTCGCCCACTACACGGGGCAGGCGGAGCTGGCGGAGGCTATCCAGCAGGGGCTGGAAGCCCGCAAAATGGGCGATGTCGGTGGTGCCACGGCCAAGCTGGGACGTGCGGTACAACTGGCGAGTTCCTCCGGGAACGCCGACACAGCACGACTCCTGTCCAAGGTGGTGGATGTGGTGGACGCGGTGGCGGGTACTGTGCGGCTGAAAGCGAAGGTCGCCGATGCCGACGAGATGACTCTCGACACGCGTTCGACGCAGACCGTCCGAGTGAAGAAGACCTGAGACCTGACGTGATGACGCAGGGAGAAGAAGGGGGAAGCGCCGCCATGCCGACCTGCCCGAACGGGCACCAGTCCGCGTCCGACGACTGGTGCGAGGTCTGCGGCCACCGCATGGCTGCCTCGGAGGGCCCGCCCCCGGTGCCCTCCTACGGCTACGGCTTCCCCCCGACCGCCGGTGAACCCACCGCCCAGGCAGAGCTCTGCCCGCAGTGCCGGACCCCGCGCGAGGCCATGGCCCCGTTCTGCGAGGAGTGCCGGTACAACTTCCTGACCCGCACCTCGACTTCGTACACCCCGCCGGCCCAGGCCCCGGACCCGGGACCGCAGCCGACGGGTGCGGGCGGTCGCGGTACGCCCCCGCCGCCGGTGCCCGCTCCCGGGAGCTACTCCCAGGACCACTTCGAGTACCAGGGCTCGCGGCCGTCCCGGGTCAACCGGCCGGCCGAGCCGCTCCAGCGCGAGGACGACTGGCTGCTGCCGCCGCCCGCGCACGAGCCGCAGCGGGAGTACCAGCAGCCCCCGCAGCCCCAGTACCAGCAGCAGCCCCCGCCGCCGCCCCAGCAGCGGGAGTACCAGCAGGAGTACCAGCAGCAGGGCCCGCCGCCCCAGCAGCAGTACCAGCAGCAACAGCACCAGCCGTTCCCGCCCCAGGGCGGCGCCTGGAACGCGACGATCGGCCCCGACCGCTCGTACTTCATGGCGATGATGCAGCGCAGCGGCCCCGAGGCGGCCGGGCTCAACCTGCCCGCGTTCTCCCCGGAGCAGCATCTCCCGCTGTCCGGCGGCCAGATCACCATCGGCCGCCGCCGCGCCTCCACGGGCGAGTCCCCCGACATCGACCTGTCGGTGCCCCCGGAGGACCCGGGGGTCTCCCACCAGCACGCGGTCCTGGTCCAGCAGCCGGACCTCAGCTGGGCGGTGGTGGACCAGAACTCCACCAACGGCACCACGATCAACGGCGGCGAGGACCCGATCCAGCCCTACGTCCCGGTCCCCCTCGCCGACGGCGACCGCGTCCACGTGGGCGCCTGGACCACGATCACCATCCGCCGCGGCTGATCTGCTCCTGCGGCGCGACGACCGCCGGGCGCCCCTCACCGGGGCCCGGCGGTTCCCCGCCCGGCGGAGGGCCCGGATACGCGTACTAGTCTGCGCGGGTGCAGCGCCTCGCCCTCTTCGACCTCGACGACACGCTCATCGACCGCCGTCACGCCCTTGACGCGACACTGACGCGCTTCGCCTCCCGCCACGGCCTCACGGCGAACGAGCGGAACGCGCTTCTCGTCCGGCTGGACGAGCGGGCCCGCCCTGCGGACTTCTCGGTGATCCGTGAGCTCCACGGCCTTTCCACCCCGGCCCAGGAGCTGTGGCAGGAGTACCTGACGGACATGGCGACCCTCTCCGTATGCCCGGGCGACGTGCTGGACGGGCTGGACGACCTGAAGAAGCACGGCTGGCTGATCGGCATCGCGACGAACGGCTCCGCCGACATCCAGCGGGCCAAGCTGGAGGCCACCGGCATCGCGCACCGGGTCCACGCCGTATGCGTCTCGGCGGAACTGGGGCTTCGCAAACCCGACCCCCGGCTGTTCGCCACCGCTGCGGAGCTCTGCGGCGCGACCCCGCACGACGGTGGCTGGATGGTGGGTGACGACCCCGTCAAGGACATCGGGGGCGGGCGCTCCGCCGGGCTGGCCACCCTGTGGATCGGTACCCCCGACCGCTGGCCGGGGCAGTTGCCCGCCCCCGACCGGAGCGCTCCCAACGCACTCTCGGCCATCCACCTGCTCCTGGAACACACCGCCTGAAGGGGACGCACCGATGACGGAACCAGCCACCACGGTCGGACTGCTGCACCCGGGCAGCATGGGGGCCGCCTTCGGCGCCCAACTGCGCGCGCGGGGGGTCACCGCCCTGTGGTGCCCCGACGGCCGGAGCGACGTCACACGAAGGCGTGCCGAGCAGGCCGGCCTGGAGCCCGCGGCCTTCTCGGACCTCTTGGACCGCGCCGACGTGGTCCTGTCGCTCTGCCCTCCGGCCGCGGCCGAGGAGCTCGCCGCACAGGTCGCCGCTCACGGCTTCGCCGGGCGCACGTACGTGGAGGCGAACGCGATCTCCCCGGGCCGCGTGAGGCGCATCGCCGCCCTCCTGCCCGACGCGGAGACGATCGACGCCGCTGTGGTCGGTTCGCCGCCCGTCGGCGGCAAGAGGCCGACGCTCTACCTGTCCGGGGAGCCCGGCCGCACGGGCCGGGTCGAGCGGCTCTTCGCCGGGACCGACGTCCGTACGCACGACCTGGGCACCGAGTTGGGAGCGGCGTCGGCCCTCAAACTCTCCTACTCCAGCTACCAGAAGGCATCACGCGTCCTGGCCGCGTTGGCCTACGGCGCCGCCCAGGCGCACGGCGTCGGCGACGATCTCCTGGCCATCGCGGCCAAGCGGACGGGCAGCTACCTGAGCGAGACGGACTACATCCCCAAAACGGCCGCCCGGGCGTGGCGTTGGGGCCCCGAGCTGGCCGACGCGGCCACGCTGCTCAGCGACGCGGGCCTCCCCGACGACCTGATGCTGGCGGCCGTCTCGACGCTCGACCGCTGGGACACGGCGCGCGACGCAACCCTCACCGTGGAGGAGGCCCTGGAGCTGCTGCGCGGCGATCCGGACCGTGGCTGACGGACTTCCCCCGGGGTTGGCCCCGTCAGCGCACCAGCTTCCGGATGACGATGCCCACGGTCAGGGTCGTGAAGAGCAGCCCGCCGCCGGTGCAGCCCACGGCGAGCGCCGTCCAGGCGTGCGTCTTCAGCTCGGACGGGGCACCCACACCGACGTTCAGCCACAGGGCGCAGGCCAGGACGAGCGCCCTCCCCGCAGCCACCAGGTCGAGGACACCACCGTCCTGCGGGTCCCGAGCGGCACCGGAGAGGTGCAGGGCAACGGCCGTGGACAGCATCGCCGCGCCCAGGGTCCGCGCCGGGTTCCGCGCTCTCACACCCCACCCGAGGACGCCGCCGAGCAGCGCCCGGCCCGCGAGACGCCGGAGCAGGGGCCTCTCGGCCGCCTCCCGCTGCCGGGTGAAGTAGTACAGCTGGTCCCCCTCCGACATGCGCCGGCGCCCGGTCAGTGTCGAACGCACGGCCTCCAGTGCCCCGGGGCTCACCCGGGTGAACACCCGGTCGAGGAAACCCGTGACGTGCTCGTCGTTCCGGAAGACCGCGTCGCCGAGGTCCACCTCCTGGACACTGCTCGTGCCGGCCAGCCGGTACCGGGCCGGACCGACGGGCACCGCGAGCGCCCGGACCGAGCTGTCCGCAAGCTCCACCACCACCGGAGCCACCTCGTCGGCGCTGGCGGCGAGGCTGGAGATGATGGACGACCGGAAGACCAGCTCCGCGGCGGCGCCGGGGGCCGGCGCGGTGTCCGGCGCCGTATGCCGGCGCTGTGCGGGCACGGCCTCCGCATGGCGCAGACCCCGGACCACCACCGGGCCCCGGACCTCGCTGTCGAGCAGCGCACTGGCCTCGCCGGGCACCACCATGCCGTTGATGCGCAGACCGTCCCGGCAACGCACCCCCGTCCCGCGGAAGGGCGTGTCCACGCGGACCCGCCGCAGGAGCAGCGCAGCGACGTCGACCTCGTCGAGGGTGAGGGACGCCAGCCACAGGTCGTCGAGGGTGATGGTTTCGGTGACGTGCAGGTTCTCCAGGGACACCTGGGGCCGGCGCTGCCGCCCCACGGCGGCCTGGCTGCGCAGAGCCAGCGTGGCCGCCCGCAGTCGTTTGAGCTGGACCGGCCCCCGCATCGCCGAGATCTGCACCGAGTCGGACACGCGCACGCCCTCGAAGCGCGTCGGCCCGCAGGAGTGGACGTCGAGGGCTTCCAGCGCCGTCTCGCTCACGTCGACCTCGGTGTTGCGCGGGGTGTTGCGCACGACGAGCCGGCCGATCCTGGAGTTGCTCACGAGCAGGGCGTCGGCGGTGCAGTGGTCGACGACCAGCTCCTCGATGACGCACGATCGCAGGGTGATGGCCCCGGCCACGTTCACCCGGTGCAGGGCCAGCCTGCCTGCGGTGAGCGAATCGAGTACCAGGGGGTCGTCGATGTCCTTCTGTCTGATCGTCAGGTCCCGTTCGCGGCCTGTCGACGCGTCCGGGTCCGCCGCACGTGCCAGCGCGTCGAGCGTGCTGATCGTCGCCATGTGTGTCCCCTCCCCACCGTGATGCACGGACCGCCGCGCGACGTCATGCCCGCCGTCTCACCGTTCGGCGGTCGCGGCCTGACCGAGGAAGGCGGTCAGGGTCGCGGCCCGGTTCCGCTCCCCCTGGTGGTGCGCGTGGGCCCGGGCGATGATCTCGGCGGTCCGGTCCGGGTCCGTGTGGTCGGTGCGCAGCAGGAGATCGAACGGCTCCTCACCGTCCTGCACCGTGCCCAGATCGGCCAGCGCCTCGTCCCAGGCGGCGAGCCGGTCGGCGGTGTCCCGGTCGCCCCGGCCTCGGGACCGCTGCTCGCACACGTCGCGGGGCACCCACAGGAGCACGCACAGCCATGGTTCCCGGACGGCGGCGGTGAAGCTGCGCAGGTGCTCGACGCTGCCGATGTGCACGATCGGGATGCGGCCCGCCCCGGTCATGGCGTCCAGGTCGTCTCGGTCGATCGCGTACGTGTTGCCGTACCTCCGGGTCTCCAGCACCAGCCGACCGGCGGCGCGCAGGGCCGCCAGCTCATCGGCGTCGGCCATGCGATAGCCGGTGGTGCGCCCGGATCCCACCTTGATCTTGGTCAGCTGCCCGTATCGCGTGTCCAGGCCGGTCAGCGCGGCGCTGACCGTGTCCTTGCCTGCCGTCGGAGGTCCGAAGAGGACGACCCCTCGGGGGCTCCCGTCACGCTGGGCGTTCACTTTCGCGTTCACGTTCACGCCTGCCCCTCGCCGTATCGACGGGACAGGATCATGGCCACCGATTCCACCTGCTCGGCGAGGGGTGTCATCGCGGTGATCCGGTTGTCGACGAGGTGGAACTCCCCGACGGGGCGCCGCTCCAGGGAGATCGACCCGAGGTACTGGCGCCAGTTCGCGAGCTTCCACGTGTCCCGTGCCGCGTTGCGCGAGGTGAGCCGCTCGCGCATCGACGACGCGTCGCTGTCCACCCACACCACCTCCAGGCCGGCGTCCAGGCGCGAGCAGTGGCGACGTGTCCGGGCGGCCCACTGATCGTCGACGACCTCGGCGAGGAAGGGTGCTACGGCGACCACCGGCACCCCGCACTCGAGGTTCTCCCAGCACGCCTTCATCAGGGACTCGTACTCCAACGGACGCACGTTCTCGGCGTAGACGCTGCTGTGCCGGTCATCGGGGTCGCCGTTGAGATGGGACAGCAGCGACTCCGTGAGCGGCCTCGTCAGTGTGTCCTTGTCCAGCAGCGGCCAGCCCGTCGCCTGCGACATCATCTTCCCCGCCTCGGATTTGCCGGATCCGGCATATCCGGCGACGAGGACGAGCGCGAGCCCGTGCTCGTGTTCCTCCGAACCGATACTCAACGATGCTCCCCCGGGGCGTGACGCGAGCCTTCCATCCTCGGCACTCTAGCGCCAACTGATCAACATCGCGCCGGAGTTCGATATCCGTGGACAGGCAGTGGACAGGCACGGCCGACGCCGGGCAGCGGACCCGTCCCGCGGCTGAGTCAGGGCTCCCCCAGGGGCCATACGTAGGGGCCCTGGGGGTCGTCCAGCCAGGACCACTGGCCCTCCGCGCTGACCGAGACGCCGAAGCGTTCGCGGGACGGGCGGTCCTCGCGGCGCCAGAGGTCCAGGGCCTCGCGGGGGTGCAGGACGCCCGCGGTCAGGACCAGCATGAACTGGAAGCGCTCGTTCTCCACCAGCTCGTACGGGAGGCCGTACTCCGCGGTGGCCGGGTCGGGCGGGGGTGCGGCCGTGGCGCCGCGCAGCGGGACGAAGTACGCCGGGGTGTGCAGGAAGTTGCCCTCGGCGAAATCGGCGTCCCGGACGGTCAGTGCGATCAGGCCGGTCGACAGCGGGGCCAGGATCCGGGCCCCCGGCCGGCACTGGGCCGGCCAGGCGTGCGGGATCAGCGGCAGGGTGCAGGTCACCATGATCCGGTCGAACGGCGCCCGGGCGGGGCAGCCGCGCGCGCCGTCGCCGGTGATCACCGCGGGGTGGTAGCCGAGCTCGGCCAGGTGCGACCGCGCGGACTCGGTGATCTCCTCGTCCAGGTCGACGGTGGTGACGTGCTCGTCGCCGAGGCGGTGGCACAGCAGGGCCGCGTTGTAGCCGGTGCCCGCGCCGATCTCCAGTACGTCGTCGCCGTCGCGCACGTCCAGCGCGGCCAGCATCTTCGCCATCAGGGAGGGCTGGCTGCTGGAGGAGACCAGCCGGCCGTCGCGCAGCCGGGTCGCCAGCGGGGTGTCGACGTAGACCCCGCGCAGCCAGCGGGCGCGGTGTTCGGGGTCGGGGTCCTCGGCCCACAGCCGCTCGTGACCGGCGCCGCGGCCGGTCCAGAAGTACGGGACGAACACGTGCCGGGGGACGGCGGCGAACGCCGCCCGCCAGCGTGGGTCCTCCAGCACCCCGGCGGCGGTCAGCTCCCGCACCTGGGCGGCGTGCGCGGTGTCCCGCAGGTCCCGTGCCTCGATGCGTGCGGTGTGTGCGGCCATGCCTCCACTGTCCTGCGCCCGGGCGCAGCGTGCGAGTGCGAGGGGTCCTAGGACCGGGGTCCTGGTTCCGGGCGTCTGAGACGATGGTCGGGTGAATGAGATTCCGCGGGGCGCACTTCAGGAGCAGACGTTCTACGAGCAGGTGGGCGGCGAGGAGACCTTCCGTCGCCTCGTCCGGCGTTTCTACCAGGGGGTCGCGCAGGACCCGCTGCTGCGCCCGATGTACCCGGAGGAGGACCTGGGTCCCGCCGAGGAGCGGTTCGCGCTGTTCCTGATGCAGTACTGGGGCGGTCCGACCACCTACAGCCAGCACCGCGGGCACCCGCGCCTGCGGATGCGGCACGCACCGTTCCAGGTGGACGCGGCCGCCCACGACGCGTGGCTGAGCCATATGCGGGTCGCGGTGGACGAGCTGGGCCTGGCGCCGGAGCACGAGGCGCAGCTGTGGAAGTACCTGACGTACGCCGCCGCGTCGATGATCAATACGGCGGGATAGGGACCCTCCGGCCGGTCGGACCGGTCGGGAGTGGTCGGAGTGGTCAGACCGGCCGGACCTGGAGGGCGCCCAGGCCGCCCGTGACGCCGGGGCGGCGCATGGCGACGGAGCCGTACGGGGTGCGCAGCCTGAGCCAGGTCCCGGCGGCGAGCAGCGCCACCGGGGCGGGGACGGGGGCGCCGGGGCCGCCCGGTGCGGGAGCGGGAGCGGGCACAGAGGCCCGTACCGGCCGCAGGAAGCCCAGGGACTGCGCGGCGTGCACGGCGCGCAGCGGGAGTTCGGTGTCGCCCAGCGTGCGGGACCAGATCTCGCGGCCGATGCGGTCGCGCTCCGAGCGGGTCCGGTGCTGCACGGGCAGGGCCTCGTCACGGGCCCGGAACTCGGCGACGGCGGCAGCCACGGCCGCCCCCATCGCCTCGGGGCCGGGCAGCCCCGGGACCTGCCGCCAGCCGCCGCGGGGCGGGAGCACCCCGGCCCAGGGCGGTCCGGTGACCGGCCCGGGCACGGCGGCCTCGGCCGCGGACTCGTCGACGGACTCCAGCAGCTCCCCGGCGGACACCGTCAGGTCCAGCGGCGTCGCGACGGGCGCGGCGAGCCGCACCGTCCGGATGGCGAGGATGTCGAAGGACGGCGGCCGCCCGAAGACGGCGAGCGCGCCGCCACCCGCCTGGAGGCGGACGGCGGCGGCGCGGTCGTAGTGCACCAGCCGGCCCAGGAAGGCGGCGAGGTCCGCCGCCTCCCCGGAATCGGCGAAGCGCAACCGGTCGTTCATGCCGCGAGGGATCCGGTCGCGGAGCCGGATCCGGAAGACGACGCGGCCGCTGACGCGGACACGGCCTCGGACGCGGCCTCGGGCTCGTCGAGGTACTCCTGGAGGAAGCGCCTCTCCTCGGCCGTGATGCGGCGGGGCCGCCCGGCGGCGAGGTTGTAGGGCACGACCACGGTCTCGGCGCGCACGTAGACCGTCTCGGGCGCGTCCTCGGTCGCCTCGTCCTTGACCTCGTAGCGGATGGTCAGGGACGCGGCGCCTATCCGGGTCACCCAGGACTCGATGAGGACCGGCTCGTGGCGGTGCACGAGGGGCAGCTTGTAGTCGATCTCGTGACGGGCCACGACGGACCCGCCCGTGAAGGACTCACTGCCCTCCCCCGGCGCGAGGCGGAACATGAAGTCGATCCGCGCCTCCTCCAGGTAGCGGAGGAAGACGACGTTGTTGACGTGCCCGAAGGCATCCATGTCCGCCCAGCGCAGGGGGCACCGGTAGTGGTGTCTGGCCATGACGGCGACCTCAGCCTCGGGTGAGCTTCTTGTAGGTGGCACGGTGCGGACGGGCCGCGTCCGGGCCCAGCCGCTCGATCTTGTTCTTCTCGTACGACTCGAAGTTGCCCTCGAACCAGTACCACTTGGAGTCGCCCTCGTACGCCAGGATGTGCGTGGCGACCCGGTCCAGGAACCAGCGGTCGTGGGAGATGACCACGGCCGCACCGGGGAACTCCAGCAGCGCGTTCTCGAGCGAGGACAGGGTCTCGACGTCGAGGTCGTTGGTGGGCTCGTCGAGGAGGAGCAGGTTGCCGCCCTCCTTGAGGGTCAGCGCCAGGTTGAGGCGGTTGCGCTCACCACCGGACAGGACGCCGGCCGGCTTCTGCTGGTCCGGGCCCTTGAAGCCGAAGGCGCTGACGTAGGCGCGGGACGGCATCTCGACCTGGCCCACGTTGATGTAGTCCAGCTCGTCCGACACGACCGCCCAGAGGGTCTTCTTGGGGTCGATGTTGGCGCGGGACTGGTCGACGTAGCTGATCTTGACGGTCTCGCCGACCTTGACGGAGCCGGAGTCCGGCGCCTCCAGGCCCTGGATCATCTTGAAGAGCGTGGTCTTGCCGGCGCCGTTCGGGCCGATGATGCCGACGATTCCGTTGCGCGGCAGCGTGAAGGACAGGTCATCGATGAGGACCTTGTCGCCGAACGCCTTGGAGAGGTTGTTGACCTCGACCACGATCGAGCCCAGACGCGGGCCCGGCGGGATCTGGATCTCCTCGAAGTCCAGCTTCCGCATCTTGTCCGCCTCGGCGGCCATCTCCTCGTAGCGGGCGAGGCGGGCCTTGGACTTGGTCTGGCGGCCCTTGGCGTTGGAGCGGACCCACTCCAGCTCTTCCTTGAGGCGCTTCTGGCGCTTCTCGTCCTTGCGGCCCTCGACCTTGAGGCGGGTGGCCTTCTTCTCCAGGTAGGTGGAGTAGTTGCCCTCGTAGGGGTGCGCGCGGCCGCGGTCGAGCTCGAGGATCCACTCGGCGACGTTGTTCAGGAAGTAGCGGTCGTGGGTGACGGCCACGACGGCGCCCTTGTACTGGGAGAGGTGCTGCTCCAGCCAGTTCACGGACTCGGCGTCGAGGTGGTTGGTGGGCTCGTCGAGGAGGAGCAGGTCCGGGGCCTCGATGAGCAGCTTGCAGAGCGCCACGCGGCGCTTCTCGCCACCGGAGAGGGTGGTGACCGGCCAGTCGCCGGGCGGGCAGCCCAGGGCGTCCATGGCCTGCTCCAGCTGAGCGTCCAGGTCCCACGCGTTGGCGTGGTCCAGGTCCTCCTGGAGCTTGCCCATCTCGTCCATGAGCGCGTCGGTGTACTCGACGCCCATCAGCTCGGCGACCTCGTTGAAGCGCTTGAGCTTCTTCATGACGTCGGCGGCGCCGTCCTGGACGTTCTCCAGGACCGTCTTCGACTCGTCGAGCTTGGGCTCCTGCATGAGGATGCCGACGGTGTAGCCGGGCGACAGGAAGGCGTCACCGTTGGACGGCTGCTCCAGGCCCGCCATGATCTTCAGAACGGTGGACTTACCGGCGCCGTTGGGGCCGACCACACCGATCTTCGCGCCGGGCAGGAAGTTCAAGGAGACGTCATCAAGAATCACCTTGTCGCCGTGCGCCTTGCGCGTCTTGCGCATGGTGTAGATGAACTCAGCCAAGAGAAACCGTCCGGCAGATCGATGGTGGGCAGATACACCCCATCTTGCCGTACGTCCATACCCGCGGGCGAATGGGTAGGTCAGGACCCCGTGACCTGGGAGGCGTACCGCAGGGGGCGGTGAGCGGGGCGGTCGCCGGTCAGCGGTCTTCGGTCAGCGAGGGACGGTCGTCGGGGGGGCGGTCGTCGGTCAGCGGGGGCGGTAGACGGTCAGGGCGTCGGGGAGCTCGTCGAGGACGAGGGCGGTCGGGGCCTCCGCGTACTCGCCGTCATAGGCGAGCGGGGTGCCGGCGGGGATGTCTCCGATGCGCAGGCTGCGCAGGCGGGTGGCCACGTGGACCGGGGAGCGGCTCAGCGGCCCCGTGAAGGCGGCGGCCAGGAGCCGCGGGCCGGGACGGCCGCCGCCGTAGACGAGCCGCAGGTCCAGCAGGCCCTCGCCGAGGTTGTCGCGGCGGCGGGGGGTGGGGCCGGTGCCGTGGTAGGTGCCGTTTCCGGCGAAGAGCAGCCACACGCTCCGGGGCCGCCCGGCCAGCCGCAGCCGCACGGGCCGCTGGGCGCGCAGCACCCGCCAGGCCGCCAGCAGTGCGGCCGGGCCGCCGCCGATGCGCGGGGCCCAGCGCAGCCGGTGACCGAGCAGTTCCGGATACGCGCCGATGCTGAAGTTGTTCAGGAAGTAGCCGGGCTCTCCGCCGGGCCCCGGGGAGAAACGGCCGACGCCGACGCGAACGGCCTGGCCCTGGGCCACGGCCTCGCAGGTCGCCTGCGCTCCGGCGAGGCCGAGGTCCATCGCGAAGTGGTTGAGGGTGCCCCCGGGGAACACGGCCAGTGGCACCCCGGCGCGCAGTGCGGCGGTGGCGGCCGCGTTGATCGTGCCGTCGCCGCCGCAGATCCCGAGCACGGCGGCCCGCGAGGCCGCCTTCGCGAGGGTGGCGGTCAGCTCCGAGGCCTCGCACTCGATCACCTCGGCCTCGGGGAGGCGGGCGCGCACCGCGTCGAGGCCCGCGGCCGAGGCCGTCCCCGACGCGCTGTTGACCACCACGGTGAGGCCGGCCCCGTCGGGCAGGGCCGGGGCCCCGGCGGCCGGCCGCTCGTCGCCGGGCACGACCCGGGCCTCCTGCGCGTCCCGCGCGAGGCGGCGTACGACGAGGCCCGCGACCACCCCCAGGGATGCGCCCGCGAGTACGTCGGAGGGGTAGTGGACCCCGGTGTAGACGCGGGAGAACGCCACGGACGCGGCGACCGGGGCCAGCACGGCCCCCAAGCCGGGGGACGCCAGCGCCACGCCGGTGGCGAAGGCGAAGGCCGATGCCGAGTGCCCGGACGGGAAGGAGGTGGTCTGCGGCTGCGTGGCCAGCTGCCGGGTCAGGGGCACGCCCTCCAGCAGCGGCCGCGGACGGCGTACGGACCATTTGCCGACGGTGTTGATGGTCGCGGAGGCCAGTGCCAGCGAGGCGACCCCGCGCACGGCGGCTTTGCGGGCACCGTTGGAGCCGAAGACTGCGATCGCGGCGGCGGCCCCGCCCCACAGCACCCCGTGGTTCGCGGCCCGCCCGAGCCGCGGCAGCACCCGGTCGGCCCCGGGCCAGTGCCGCTGGGCCACCGCGTCGAACAGCCGGCGGTCCCATCGCGCGAGGGTGCCGGACCAGGTCAGTTGATCAGCCATCCTGTGCCCCTACCCCGGGCCGCGGATCCGAACCGGGGCCGACGGCCACTCGGCCCAGCCGGAGCACGGGCCCACGGCCGCGGCGCGCCGGGGCGCGGGCCACCGCGGCCCAGCCGGAGCGGCCCAGCCGCCCGGGCCGCGCGGGCCCGGTCCGACCGGCCGGCGCGGCACGGCGTCTCTACGCCTGGTCCTCCTCGTCCTGCGGGCGCTTGCGGAGCAGCAGCACCACCAGCCCGCCCAGGACCACCAGGCCCACCGCCAGGGAGGCGATGACGGGGGTGGCCGCCGAGCTGCCGCTGGTCGCCAGCCGCTCCTCGTCGGGGGAGGTCGTCGGGAGGGCCCCGGACTGCGCGCCCATGGCTTCGACCGTCGAGCCGGAGCCGGCTTCCCCGGCCGTGCCTTCGGCCGCGCCCGGGGTGGTGCCGACCGCGGTCGCCGGGGGCTGCGGCCAGAGCGCCGTGGCGGTGGCGGCGGCCGCGGACTCGCTGGAGCCAGCCACGATCTGCGCCTGCATCGGCAGCTCGCCGGTGAAGACCCGTCCGACCGGCACCTTGGTCGCGCCCTGGACGGTGACCGAGGCCGTCCCGTCCGGGGTGCCCGCGGGCACCTCGAAGTACAGCCGGCTCCCGTTGACCGCGGTGGTCAGCGGCTGCCCCTCGGCGTCCACCACCCGCACCCCCATCGCGACGGCCGCCGCGTCCGGGATCACCGACACGCTCCGCGCACCGGTGCGCACGGTCACCGGGCCGAGCCGGGTGCCCACCGCCCCGGACACGTCCCCCGGGTCCAGCCCGAGCGAGGCCGGGGGCTCCGGGAGCTGCCCCGCCGCCCGCTGCAGATAGTCGGCCAGCTTCTCGGCCGCCGGGTCCGTGGCCTCCACGTTCACCCCGTCCGCCAGCCGCCAGATCGCCACCTGCGTGCCGGCGGCCGCGCTCTCGGCGGTGAGGGATCCGGCCCCGGCCGCCTTGGCGAGGTCGGCCAGATCGTTCAGCTGCGGGTAGGAGTGTTCGAGGACCCAGCGGATCCGGCCCGCCTCCCGGTTCCCGGCGAGCGGGCTGCGGCCCCAGCCGCTCTCGGTGTACCGGGACTGCGGCTGGGCGTTGCCCGTCACGCCGACCCCGTACGTCTGGAGCATTCCGCCGCCATCGACCCGCATCTCGTAGAGCCCGGCCGGGATCTGCCGGACCGATCCGTCCCCGGAGCGCAGGACTGCCTGCCCGTACGTCTTCAGCCCGTCCAGCACGGCGCTCGCACCCTCGGGCGGTCTGGGCGCGCCCTGGCCGGAGTCGGCGGCCGCCCGCGCTCCGGGTGCGGCGGTGAGGGCCGCGGCCAGCAGGGCCGCCGCGAGCGGCCGGCGCGCGGAGCCCCGTACCGCCGCGGGAGATTCGGGAGAAGGAGGGGGAGGACAGGCGGAAGCAGGGGCAGGAGCGGCCGCAGGCGCAGGAGTCGGCGCAGGCGCAGGAATCGGCGCAGGAATCTGCGTAGCCGTCGGCGCAGGCGCAGGAGCGGAATCAGGAGCGGAGGATGCGGGAACGGCAATCGACACAGTCTTCCCCTTCGGGCCAAAGACCCTGGTGCCCGTGAGTACCGGGGAATCCTATCGGCCTCGAACACTCAGACCACCGCCGCGTTCTGAGTGGCCATCAGTGGTGTCTCCGTCCGGACCACGCGCCGGAAGGCGGCCGTACCGCGGTTCAGGTCGTGTCCGATGGCCGTGGCGTCGATGTCCGCCGAGAACCACCGGTTGCCCTCCCCGTCGGGCGGGTCCTCCCGCACGCGCAGCCGCCCGTGCACCACCAGCGGTTCGCCGACCGATACGGATCCGGCGAGGTTCACCGCGAGCGTCCGCCGCGCCCACACCGTGTAGAAGCTGGTGCTCCCGTCGATCCAGGCGTCCTTGCGGCGGTCGAAGTACCTCGGCGTGACCGCGAAGCGGAATCGCGCCGCCGGGCCGTGCGCCGTCTCCTTGTAGTCGATCTGCGTGGCGACATAGCCCACCAGCGTCACCTGGGTGTCGTTCATCCCGGCCGCCCTCCCCCGTGGTTCCCCGCCCGTACGGTCATCCGTACGAGCCTTCGCACGGACCATCCGTACGAGCTACGAACCATGCTGGGGCAGGCCGCCGTCCCCCCGCTCCGGCCTGTGGACTACTGGCGGGTTGTGGACAACTTGCTCCCCCCTGCGGCCACCGTGGCGTACTGCTCCCGCACCTCCCGGTAGCGCAGCAGCTCCGCCGCCACCGGTTCCAGCACCCGGGCCCGCCCGCATCCGGCCGCCGCCTGCCGCAGTCTGCGCTCCGCGTCCTGGCCGTAGCGCCGCGCCGGGCCCCGGGCAGCGATCGAGCAGGACCACTCCACGAGCGGCCCGCCGATGATGCCCGCCACCATCAGCAGCACGGGCGGCAGCAGCTTCGGCTCCAGGACCCCGACGATCTGGCCGACCAGCCACAGCCCGCCGTAGATCTGCAGCAGGGTCATGGCCGCCTGCGCCAGTACGGCCGCCGGCCACCACCTGGGGCGCGGCGGTCTGGCGCTCGGCACCGCGACCGCCGCGCCGAGGGTCACCGCGATCTCGTCCAGTGCCTCCGGGAGCCGGTCGGCGCCGCGCACCGCGGTTTCCCGGACCGCCTGCGCCCACGGCTCGGGCAGCCCGGAGACGGCCTCGTCGGCGACCGCCCGTACGGCCTGCTCCACCCGCTGGCGCGCCGTCACCTCCTCCTCGACCGGGGCCTCCGCGACCGCCGGGCTGCGGCCGCCGATCGCCGCCAGGGCGGCCAGCCCCGCCAGGGTGCGCGGCGCGCGGCGGCTTTCGTACCAGCGCCACAGCCGCAGCCACGGCGTCCCGCACGCCTTCCCGGCGTTGCGCCGCCACGCGCGCTCGGCGGCGAGCCCGGCCGCGTACGCCCCGACCGCCTCGGCGAGCCGGTCCTCGAACTCGGCGCGCGCCGCCTCCCCGATCTCCGGCCCGGCGTGTCCGTCGGCCACGTACAACGGGCGCAGGCGTGCGGCCGCGCGGTCGACGTCGGCGGAGATCCGCCGGGTGGCCGCGCCCTTCTCCTGGGTGAACTGTCCGAGCAGTTCGCGCAGTTCCCAGACGCCCTCCCCGGTGAGCGCGGACAGTCCGAGGACGGTGGCGCCGGGCTCGCCGTGCTCGCCGAGCGCGATCCCGTCGTCGTCGAGGAGCCGGCGCAGGTCGTCCAGTACGAGGTCGGCGGCCTCCCCGGGCAGCCGGTCGACCTGGTTCAGGACGACGAAGGTGACCTCCGCGTGCCCGGCGAGCGGTCGCAGGTACCGCTCGTGCAGGACGGCGTCCGCGTACTTCTCCGGGTCCACCACCCACACCACGGCGTCGACCAGCGCCAGTACGCGGTCCACGTGGTCGCGGTGCGCGCCGACCGCCGAGTCCAGGTCTGGCAGGTCGACGAGGACCATGCCGCGCAGCGCCTCCGCCTCCGAGGTCTCGCGGGGGCGGCGCCGCAGCCGGCCCGGGATCTCCAGCCGGTCCAGCAGTCCGGCTGCTCCGTCCGACCAGCTGCACGCGATGGGGGCGGCGGTGGTCGGGCGGCGCAGGCCCATTTCGGAGATCTGCACACCGGCGAGTGAATTGAACAGAGTGGACTTGCCACTTCCGGTGGCTCCGGCGATGGCGACGACCGTGTGCTGGGGCGACAGCCCGCGACGCGACGCCGCCTCGTCCAGGACCCGCCCCGCCTCGGCGAGGGTCTTTCCGTCGAGCCTGGTCCGGGACAGACCGACCAGTTGGCGCAGTGCGTCGAGGCGCAGCCGCAGGGCCTGTCCCTCGGGGCTGAGCGGGGGCGCGGTCGACTTGCCGCCGTCGCTGCCGGCGCCGGAGACGGCCCGGACGAGGGCGTCGTCGTTCTCGTCGGCCTCGTCCTCCTCCTCGCTCCCGTCGACGGCCCGGGGGCGCGAGCGCGCGATGAGTCCGTCGTCCCAGCGGTCGTCGGTGCGGTCGGTCAGGGCGGTCACCGCGTCACCTCTCCTTCTGCAGTACGGACAGCGCGGCAATCAGCTCGGCCTGTGGTTCCGGGGTCACTTCGAGCGCCTCCAGCGGGGCGAGCCGGCGGTCGCGTTCGGCGCGCAGCACTTGGTCGAGGTGGTCGCCGACCAGCTCGCCGCCCCGGTCGCGCAGTCGCAGGGCGGCCTGCGCGCCGATCCGTTCGGCGAGCTTCTCCCCCGCGGGCCGGGCCCGTTTGCCGCCGAGGAGGGCGGCGACGAGGAGGGCGGCGACCCCGTCGGCGTCGGGTGCGGGCTGCTTGTCGAGCTTGGCCACCTCCTCCTCGGCGAGTTCCTCCAGGACGCGCCGCCACCGGCGGACGGCCATGCCGATGCGTTCGCCGGCCTCCCGGTCGGGCGCGGGCAGCGCGACCGCGCCGGCGGCCGGTTCGCGCCGCCAGGCTTCGGCGATCCGCTCGTCGGCGGCGGCGACGGCGCACTGGAGGAGCGCGGCGAGGGATTCGGCGAGCGAATCCAGCAGTTCGTCGGCGCTCGTGTCGAGCGGGTAGCCGCGCCACCGGGTCAGTGCGTCCCCGGCCAGTACGGCGCCGTGGTCGAGCCGGTTGCGGACCCGCTTGCCCTCCCGCTTGTACGCGTCCTCGACGGCCGAGGTCAGCCGTACGGCGGCGGCGTGCTGGGCGGCGACGGCGGAGGCGAGCTCCGGCATCCGGCGCTTCAGCGAGTCCAGCGCGCCGAGTGCGGTGCGCCCGACGGCGTACTGCCGGGCGGCCGGATCCTGCGCGTGGTGGGCGAGCCAGGCGAACAGCGGGGCTACGGCACTGGCCGGCAGCAGCCCGCCCCCGCCGGCGGACTCGGGCAGTTCGGGAACGGTGAACCGCGGTACGTCGCCCAGCCCGGCCTTGGTCAGCAGGGCCCCGTACTGCCGCGAGACCTCGGTGAGCACCTGGTGCGGGACCCGGTCGAGGACGGTGACGAGGGTGGCCCGGTACTGCTTCGCGGTGCGCAGCAGGTGCCAAGGGACGGCATCGGCGTACCGCGAGGCGGTGGTGACCATCACCCAGACGTCGGCGGCGCAGATGAGTTCGGCGGCCAGGGTCCGGTTCTCGACCACGAGGGAGTCGATGTCGGGCGCGTCGAGGATGGCCAGGCCGCGCGGCAGGCTGGAAACGGTCTCGATCCGCATCTCGCGGGTCGCGTGGGTGTTGGCCGGGCCGCGATCGCGGACCCGGGGCTTGGCGGCGGGGGGCACCTCTTCTTCCTCGTGCGGCACCCAGACCCGCATCAGGTCGGGCAGTACACGCATTCCGGCGAACCAGTGGTGGTCATCCGGATGGCAGACGAGCACCGGGGTGCGGGTGGTCGGGCGCAGTACCCCGGCTTCGCTGACCTGTCGGCCGACGAGGGAGTTGACGAGGGTTGACTTACCGGCCCCGGTGGACCCGCCGACGACGGCGAGCATCGGCGCCTCGGGCGCCTTCAGCCGGGGTACGAGGTAGTCGTCGAGCTGCGCGAGCAGCTCGGCTCTGGTCTGGCGGGCGCGCGGAGCGCCGGGCAGGGGCAGCGGCAGACGCACGGACGCGACCCGGTCGCGCAGGGCGGACAGGGCATCGAGCAGCTGAGGCCGAACATCCAAGGTCACCACATGCGAAGAATGCCCAATTTGGGACCATTTTTGAAGCTTATACGTCCTCTGCGCGCCGACGGCGACTCCAGTGGGACATTCTGGGCACGACGGACGAGTGGGGCGCAGGCATAACGAGTGCACAACACCAGGGGCGTCGCGGCGCAAAAGCGATGCGAGAATCGCACCTGCCTGCGATTATCGGGACCGCTTCACCGAACCTCCACATCGTGGCCCGCGAGTGAAGCAACCGGGACAAGGCAACCGGAGCCCTATCCTTGACCCGGCACGGACCTCAGCCCCACCCCCACCAGGGGCTCCAGGCCCACCAAGGCCACTTTTCGGCCCCCGTAGCTCAGCGGATAGAGCAGGTGCCTTCTAAGCACTTGGCCGCAGGTTCGAGTCCTGCCGGGGGCACTCTTCCCGTCCCACTCGAAGCCCTCCCTCGCGGAGGGCTTTCGTGCAGGTCGGAGCAGCTTAGGGAGCGCCTCGTAGTGGCGCGGTAAGGGCTGGTCCGCGCGCGGACGGCATCCGGGGACAGGCCGCGGGCGTCCGGCGTCGGTCCGGTCCTGTGCGGCCGGGTCCGGGGTCCCTGCCAGCCGTCGCCCGTAACGCCGATTCGTTCGGGACCACTTGGGGTGCGGGTCGGCGTGCGCGGAGCCGGCGGTGGGGTGGATTGCGGCACCGCGGCGTCCATCTCGTACTGATCCAGGGCGGGTTCGACCGGTTCTTCGGCCGGGTCGTACGGCTTCGACAGTGGCCGGCGATCGGTGTCAGCAGGCCGTCAGTGGCTCGTCAGGGGGCGGTCGCATGGTTCTCCCGTCCACCAGGACCAGGACCGGATACGCGCACCCCGAGGAGAGACCTGACATGAGCGACAACGGCAACGGCATGCGGCGGGACGAGCTGGCCGCCTTCGTCGAGGCGACCGCCGAGGAGTTCGGTATCCCCGGGGTGGCCGTCGGGGTGCTGTGGGACGGTCAGGAGGTCAGCGCCGCGTACGGGGTGACCAACCTCGAACACCCGCAGCCGGTCGACGAGAACACCCTCTTCCACCTCGCGTCGGTGACCAAGGTCTTCACCGCCACCGCGCTGATGCGTCTCGTCGCGGAGGGCCGGGTGGAGCTGGCCGCGCCGGTCCGCCGCTACGTTCCCGAGCTGCGGCTCGCCGACGGGGCGGCGGCGGAGCGGATCACCGTCCTGAACCTGCTCAACCACACCGCGGGCCTCGACTGGAATTTCGTCTTCAGCGGCGACGAGGCCGACACCCTGGCCGGCTTCGTGGCCCACCTGCCCGAGCTGCCGCTGATCGCCCCGCCCGGTTCCCGCGCCTCCTACAGCCAGGCCGGATACAACCTGGCCGGCCGGATCATCGAGACCGTCACCGGCCTCCCCTTCGAGAAGGCCATGGACCGGCTGCTGCTGGAACCGGCCGGGCTGACGAACACCTTCTTCGACCTCGACGAGGTCATGGTCCGGCGGTTCGCCGTCGGTCACACCCCCGACGACCGGCGCGAGGAACTGCGGCCCGCCCGCCCGTGGGCCTCCTGGCGGGCGGGTGCGCGCGGCAACCACCCCGGCGGCGGTATCGCCTCCTGCGTGAGCGACCTGCTGCGGTGGTCCCGATTCCAGCTCGGCACGGGCGAGGGCGTACTGCCGGCCGAGGCCCTGCGGCGCATGACGGAGCGGACGGTCGAGCTGCCCGCCAGCACGCTCGGCGACGGGCTCGGCATCGGCTGGTTCCTGCGCGAGGTGGACGGTGTCCGCACCATCGGGCAGGGCGGCTCGGGCAACGGCCAGTTCGCCGAACTGCTGATCGCGCCGGAGCAGAGGTTCGCGGTGGTCTCGCTGGCCAATGCCGGCCCGCACGGCCACCTCTTCAACCAGGCCGTCGTGCGCTGGGCCCTGGAGCGCTGCCTCGGGGCCGTGGAGCAGGACCCGGAGCCGGTCGCGTACGACGGGGCGCGGGCGCGCGAGGTCGAGGGCCGGTACGCGAACGACGCCATGAACCTCGACATCGCCGACGACGGCGCCCGCCTCACGCTGGCGGTGGGGATCAAGCCGGAGATCCGCGGGGCCTCGGACGTGGACATGCCCGCCGACCACCCGCCGGCCGCCATCGGCTTCCTGTCCGCGACCGGCGACGAGTACGTCATCACCGAGGGCGGGCTGAAGGCGCAGCGCGGCCTGTTCCACCGCGACGCGCGGGGCGCGGTCGTGGGCGTCGACCTCGCCGGCCGGCTCTTCGGGCGGGCCGCCGTCACGTCCTGACCGACTTGCGGGAAGGCCGGGGATGCGGTTGCGTCGAAGGAGGTGGGTACGTGGTTTCCGTCTCCCCTGGTTTGGGGGTGAGCCAGCGTGCTGTTCACCCATCGCGCGGATGCCGGCGAGCGGCTCGCCGAGGCGCTCAGGCACCTGGCGGGGGACGATCCCGTCGTACTGGGCCTGCCCCGCGGCGGCGTCCCGGTCGCCTACCGGGTGGCCCGCGCGCTCGGCGCCCCGCTCGATGTGATCGTCGTACGCAAGCTCGGAGTCCCCCACCACCGTGAGCTGGGCTTCGGCGCCATCGGCGAGGGCGGCGTACGCGTCATCAGCGAGGACATCGTCCGCAGCAGCCGGCTCCGCCCGGAGGACCTCGCGGAGGTCGAACGCGCCGAGGAGGCGGAGCTCGCCCGGCAGGCCCGCCGGTTCCGCGGGGACCGGCCCCGGGTGCCCCTCGACGGCCGGACCGTGATCGTCGTGGACGACGGGATCGCGACCGGCGCCACGGCCGCGGCCGCGTGCGAGGTCGTCCGGGCGCAGGGCGCGGCGCACGTGGTGCTGGCCGTTCCGGTGGCGCCGCCGGACGCGGTCACCCGGCTGGGATCCGCCGCCGACGAGGTCGTGTGCCTCTCCACACCGCATGCCTTCCGCGCCGTCGGCGAGTGGTACCAGGACTTCTCCCAGACCTCCGACGAGGAGGTCGTCTTCCTGCTGGCGCGGGCGGCGGCCGATCCCGGCGCCCGCACGTCCGTCCGGGCCGCGGCGGTCGAGGTGGACGCCGGCGGCCTCACCCTGCCCGGGGACCTCGCCCTGCCGGAGGGCGCCGGGGCGGTCGTGGTGTTCGCCCACGGCTCCGGCAGCAGCCGCCACAGCCCGCGCAACCGGTCGGTGGCGGCGGACCTCAACCGGGCGGGCCTCGGGACGCTGCTCCTCGACCTGCTCACGCCCGCCGAGGGGGCCGGCCGGGGCCATGTCTTCGACATCGAGACGCTGGCCGGGCGGCTCGCGGACGCCACCGCCTGGGTGCGCGGCCGGGTGTCCGTGCCGGTCGGCTGGTTCGGGGCGAGCACCGGAGCCGCCGCGGCGCTGTGGGCCGCGGCCGCGGACCCGGACGTCGGCGCCGTGGTGTCCCGCGGCGGCCGCCCCGACCTCGCCGGCCCGCGGCTCGCCGCCGTACGGGCCCCCACGCTGCTGATCGTGGGCGGCCGGGACACGACGGTCCTCGACCTCAACCGACAAGCCCAGCGCGAGCTGCGCTGCGAGAACCGGCTCGAGGTCGTTCCGGGGGCCACGCACCTCTTCGACGAGCCGGGCGCGCTGGAGGAGGTGGCCCGCCTGGCCCGCGACTGGTTCACCGGCCACCTGACGCGTGACCCATGACCGGTGACCGGTGACGCGCGCCCCGTGACCAGTGACCAGTGACCAGTGGGGGCGTAGCGGTGGCGCGGCAGCGGTGCGGCGCGCGACCATGAGGAGATGGAGCAGGCGAGGGATCAGGCGCCTGTGCAGGTCCCGTCCCGGGAGCAGGAACGGGAGCCGCTGCGGGAGCCGGTACCGGAGCAGGTGCGCGAGCAGGTACGGGAGCAGGTGCGGGAGGTCAGCGCCCCGGGCCGCATCGCGGCGCCCGATGAGGACATCAGCCCCGAGGAGCTGGCGCTCGCGGCCCGCAACCACGGACTTCCCCTGGAAGCCCTGCGCTACGAGGTCACACCGCCCGGCCTCCACTACGTCCTGGTCCACTACGACATACCCGCCGCCGACGCCGCCCGCTGGTCCCTCTCCGTCGGCGGCCGGGTCCGTACGCCGCTGGCGCTGGACCTGGCCGCCCTGCGCGCCCTCCCGGCGGTCACCCACCGCGTCACGATGGAGTGCGCGGGCAACGGCCGGGCCCGGCTCACCCCCCGGCCGGTCAGCCAGCCGTGGCTGGTCGAGGCGGTGGGCACCGCCGACTGGACGGGTGTCCCGCTGCGTGTCGTACTCGCCGGGGCCGGAGTGCGGCCGGACGCCGTCGAGGCCGTGTTCACCGGCGCCGATCACGGGATCGAACGCGGCGTCGAGCAGGACTACCGGCGCAGTCTGCCGGTGGCGGACGCCACCGGGCAGGATCCGGAAGTGCTGATCGCGTACGCCATGAACGGCGCGCCCCTGCCCCCGCAGCACGGGTTCCCGCTGCGGCTGGTCGTCCCCGGCTGGTACGGCATGGCACACGTGAAATGGCTGCGCGAGATCACCCTCGTCGACGCGCCGTTCACCGGTTTCCAGCAGACCGTGGCCTACCGGTACCGGCGCTCCGTCGACGATCCCGACGACCCGGGCGAGCCGGTCACCCGGATCGCGCCGCGCGCCCTGATGGTCCCGCCGGGCTTCCCCGACTTCATGACCCGCACCCGCGTCGTGCACCCGGGCCCGGTACCGCTGGAGGGGCGGGCCTGGTCCGGCCACGGGGCCGTGGCCCGGGTGGAGGTGAGCGCCGACGGGGGCCGCTCCTGGGCCCGGGCCGAGGTCGCGCCGCAGGCGCACCGGTGGGCGTGGCAGGCCTGGTCCTGTGTCTGGCGGGCCGCACCGGGCCGCCACACGCTGACCGTCCGCGCCACCGACACCGAGGGCCGTACGCAGCCGCTCGAACAGCCGTGGAACCGGGGCGGCTTCGGCAACAACATGGTCCAGCACGTCCCGGTCCTGTGCTGCTGAGGCTGAGCGGGTCCTGCCGACCCCCTAGGAAATTCCGAGCAGCCGCACCGCTTGGTAGTAGGTCAGTGCGGTGCCCTCGCACGAGATCCTGCGGCTGCCCGAGTAGCGTGCGCAGACCCGCTTCAGGTCCGCGTGGAACGCCAGGTCCAGCCGTTCCTTGGCGGCCGGAAACAGCCCTGCCGCACGGTGGTTGCGGTAGCCGAAGTCGTGGCGCGCGCAGGCGTCCGCGAAGGGGAAGCCGAAGGGGTTGTCGGGGGACGAGGTGCACTGGTCCGTCGACCAGTCGAAGGCGTACGCGGCCCAGGCCGCCCGGTGCTCGCGCGCCTCGGCCCACGCGTGGTAGCTGGCGGCGCCGGTCTGCGTCCAGCGGCTCAGCACCTGCGGCTTGTCGGCCGGGACCTGCGGTGCGGCCCAGGCGGCCGGGGCAAGGGCGAGCAGCGCGGTGGCGGTGGCGGTGGCGAGAGCGGGGACGAGGCGGCGACGGCGCATGGGGTTCCTCGGTGCCTGGGCGGGGGCGGACGGGTCACACCTCGGCCAACTGCTCCGGGCAGCCTGCGGTTACTGCGCTTCGTTCGCTGCGCGCCGGCCGCCGCATTTCGTTCGCCGCGCGCCGTCACCGCACTTCGGCCACCGCGGCTCGCCCCGGCCGAAACCGACACCCTCCCAGGTATGAGTCCGTATGGGACCTCCGGCGCACTTTCGTTTCGTCCTGAGGAGGGACGCGCTGCGGGGCCCGCCCGCCGAGACTGGAAAGCATGAACCGCCGCCCGCTCGTCATCGCCGCAGCCACCGTGGGAGTGCTCGCCACCGCCGCCGTCGCGCTGCCCAACCTGCCGCCGAATCCCGTGACCGACACGATCGACAACAAGGTGTACAAGGAGGCGGGCAAGCGCTTCGCGAGCGCGGCCGATGCCCCCAAGCGTGAGAAGGCGCCGTTCGCCCTGCCGTCCTGGATACCCAAGGACGCCACCGACGTCCGCATACGAATACACACGACCGGCGAGGCCCGGATGATCCGGTTCACCCTCGGCGCGACCCCGCTGGACGGCCCCCAGTGCGGCGCGACCACGCCGAAGCCCGTCGGCGCCCCGGAGCTGCACGCCAAGTGGTGGCCGGGCGGCACCCTGCGGGACGGGGGCCGCTCCGAGTGCCGGGGCGCCCACCAGTACCAGGTCGTGGTGCGCGGCAAGCAGGTCTACGCCTGGACGGACGGCACCCCGGGCACCGGCCCCCGGGACGGCGCCCCCGCGCTCCGCGCCCACGGCTGACCACCCGGCGGTCGGACGGGCGTCCGGGATGGCGTCAGGGATGGCGTCCGGGCGGTTGGTTCCGGCTCCCGGTAGTGCTCAGTCGCGGGCCAGCGCCGCCGCGGTGGCCCGGGCGAAGCCTTCCGGGTTGTCGAGCATGATGTTGTGCCCGCAGTCGGGGACGGACACCACGGCCACGCCCGAGGCCTCCAGGGCTTCGGTGCCCGCCAGCGGGCCGTCCGCCTCCGGCAGCAGGTAGGTGCGCGGGATGTTCGACTCCAGCAGCAGCTCGCGCATGGTGGGAGTGGTCCCCGCGACCAGGTGGACGGCGGTGCGGTACAGGGCGGTTCGGCCGGTGAGCCGCATGGTGGCCCACCAGTGCGCGCCGACCCGGTCCCGCACCTCGGCCCAGCCCCCGCCCAGGAACTCCTCCTCCGTGTAGGAGGCGATCCCACTGCTCCCGGGCATGACGGGCACGGGCTGCTGCGGGTCCAGGTTCGCGTCGACGAGCACCAGCCGGGACACCAGGTGGGGGTGCCGGTGGGCGAGCACGATGGCGACGGCCCCGCCCATGCTGTGGGCGATCAGCTCGGCGCCCTTCGCACCGGCCTCCGTGAGGGCGGCGGCCAGCGCGTCGGCGTGTGCTTCGAGGGTGTAGGAGAACCCCTCGGGGCGGTCGCTGTGTCCGTGGCCGAGCAGATCGACCAGCAGCGAACGCCGCCCCGCCAGCCGCGGATGCGTGGCGCTCGCCGTGAAGTAGGCGGGCGAGGTGGCCCCCAGCCCGTGCACATAGACCCGGGCCGGCTCCTCCCCCGGCAGCTCGACCCAGCGGATCCGGTCGCCCTCCGGCGTGACCACGGCGTTCCTCACGATGCTCCCCCTCGCGTCTTGGCCCTTGACGGCCGGAACAGGCTAAGGGGTGCGCCGGCCGGGGCTTTCGCCGCCGCCACGCCGGGCCGTATATCGCCTGACCATTCGTCATGTGCGCACTATCGTGACCGCCATGGACATCCGCCGGGCCCACACCGCCGCCGAGCTCTCGGCCGCCGAATCCCTCTTCGACGGGCCCGCCCGCACGGAGTGGTCCGAGCGGTTCCTCTCCGCTCCGGGGCACGTGATGTTCATCGCCTACGTCGACGGCGTGCCCGCCGGGATGGTCTCCGGCATCGAGATGAGCCACCCCGACAAGGGCACCGAGATGTGCCTGTACGAGCTCTCCGTGGACGAGGGGTACCGGCGCCGCGGCATCGGCCGCGATCTGACCCTGGCCCTGGCCGAGGAGGCGAAAGCGCGCGGCTGTTACGGGATGTGGGTGGGGGTCGACACCGACAACGAGGCCGCCCTGGCCACCTACACCTCGGCCGGCGCGCGCGACGAGGGCGTCTTCTCGATGCGCGGCTGGCCCCTCGCCCCGTAGGCCGCACGGCCCCTTCCCGCACGGCATCCCCGGCAACCTCCAGGCCCTGCCCGGAGCTTAGGGTGGGCGCGGATCAACCCGTAGGTCGATCCGGGGATCAGGGGATCGGGGGAGGGCGATGAGCAGCGCGACCGAGGTGTTCGAGCCATTGCGGGCGGACGACCCGTCCGCCGTGGCCGGTTATCGCATCGCGGCCCGGCTCGGCGCGGGCGGCATGGGCCGCGTCTATCTGTCGCACACCCAGGGCGGCCGGCCGGTGGCCATCAAGGTGGTGCGGCCGGAACTGGCGGAGGACCCGTCGTTCCGGAGGCGGTTCCGCCGCGAGGTGGAGGCCGCCCGGCGGGTCCGGGGCGCGTACACCGCCGAGCTGATCGATGCCGACGCTGACGGGACGCCGCCCTGGCTGGCCACCCTGTACGTGCCCGGGCCGTCGCTGTCGCAGGCCGTGACGCGGCGCGGGCCGCTGCCCGTGCCCGCCGTGCTGTGGCTGATGGCGGGGGTGGCCGAGGCCTTGCAGGCCATCCACGCCGCGGGCATCGTGCACCGGGACATGAAGCCGTCGAACGTACTCCTGGCCGCCGACGGGCCCCGTGTCATCGACTTCGGTATCTCGCTGGCCTCCGACACCACCGCGCACACCACGACGGGCGCCACCATCGGCACGCCCCAGTACATGGCTCCCGAGCAGGCGTCGGCGGGTGAGGTCACGGCGGCAGCCGACGTGTTCGCGCTGGGGCAGACGGCCGCGTTCGCCGCACTGGGCGAGCCGCTCTACGGCACTGGCCCCTCCGCGTTGGTGCTCTACCGGATCGTGCACTCCGAGCCCGACCTGACCCGGCTGCCGCAGGAGCTGCGCCCGCTGATCGCCCGGTGCCTGGCCGCCGATCCGCGGGAGCGGGCCACGCCCGCGGAGATCGTGGCGTCGTGCCGGCAACTGATGGGCGAGGACGTCGACGCGGACAGTGGCCCGGCCCTCTGGCGGGAGGTGACCGGGCCCGAACCGGCCGTCCCGGCACCGGTTCCGGAGCCGGAGCCGGAGCCGGAGCCGGGCCCGGGAGCCGGACCGGAAGAGCCGGCCCCGACCCCGTCCCCCGCCCCGTCGCCCGCGCCGGGTCTTCCCTGGACGCCCGGCCGAGCACCCGCCGCCCCGCCCCGGCCGCCCCTCTCCCCGGACACGATGCGCCAGGTGTGGCAGCCACCGCAGAAGGCTCCGGAAACCCCGGAGCAACGGCGCAGGCGCCGGTGGCGCAACACACTGGTCACGGCCACGTCCGTGCTGACGGTCACCTTGATGCTGGGCTCGGGCTGGTTGGTCATCGAAGCGGCGGCGGACCGCGTGCGCGACGCCGCGCACTCCCCGACGACCGGGGGCACCCCGTCCGGGGCTGCCCGGGCGGCGAGCGGCAACCCGGCCCCGGGAGCCGCCGCGTCCACACCGAGCCCGGGTGCAAGCCCGAGCGCGAATCCGAACCCGAGCCCGAGTGGCCCGCCGAGGGCGATTCCCTATCCCATGCTGCGCCTTGAGGAGGACAACTCGATCGGGATCCAGGAGCCGGTCCAGCACGCCGACCGCGTGGGGGACCTCCGCCTGGAATGCGGAGACTACGACTGTTCGCTGGCGAGCAGCACCAGTGTGATCACCATGCTGCGGGGCAAGCCGAACGGCTCCCTCGACTCCTGCCTGACCGCCCTCAAGACCGCCACCGAGAAGAGCCGGCCGCTGGCCCTGGCGGCGGCCGGGAGCGAGTTCTGCATCAAGCACCCGTCGGGGGACATCGCGCTGTTCGTGATCACCATCAAGTCGACCTCGGATCCGTCCGAGCTGCCGCCCAGCGTGTCGGCCGACATGACGGTCTGGCGCGCGGGCTGACGGAGCGGGGCACCAGCGCGGCGACGGCCGGACGGCAGCGGGCGCGGATCCGCCCGGACGACAGCGGGCGCGGATCCGCCCGGACGGCGGCGTGTCGTGCGCCCACTCGGCGCACCCTCCGCGCGCCCGCACCGCCGCTCGCAGAGCATCGGCCGCATGACCGCAACCGCATTCGCCGCGCTCCTCCCCGCCGCCGCCCTGCTCGCCGCCACCGTCACCGGATCCCCGCCGGCTCCCGACCCCGGCGCCACCGCCCCTTACGTCGTCGTCCTCAAGGACACCACCTCCCGCGCCCCGACCCGCGCCCTGGCCGCCGACGCCGCGGACGCCGGGGACGAGGTCGGGCCCGTCTACGAGGCCGCCCTGAACGGCTTCGCCGTACGCACGACGGCCGCCCGCGCCGCCGCTCTGGCCGCCGACCCGCGGGTGGCCTCGGTGGAGCCGGACGCGGAGTTCCACACCCTCGACACCACCGACACCGACGCGCCGCAGACCCGGCCGCAGTCGCCCGCGCCCTGGTCCCTGGACCGGCTCGACCAGCGCGAACTCCCGCTCGACGGCTCGTACACGTACCCCACCAGGGCCGAGGGCGTCACCGTCTACGTCATCGACACCGGGATCAACACCGGGCACACGGAGTTCGGCGGCCGCGCGCGCAACGGCTACAACGCGGTGTTCCTCGGCAGTTCCCGTGACTGCAACGGCCACGGCACGCACGTCGCGGCGACCGTGGGCGGGCAGACGTACGGGGTCGCCAAGGGGGTCTCGCTCGTCGGTGTGAAGGTGGCCGACTGCCGCGGCTCCGCCGCCCTTTCGGCCATGCTGAAGGGTCTGGACTGGGTGGTGAAGGACGCCCGCAGGGCTCCTGCCACCCCGGCCGTGGCCAACATGAGCATCGGCGGCACCCGCAGCCACGCGCTCGACGCGGCGGTGAACCGGGCCGTCGCCTCCGGGATCACCTTCACCGTGGCCGCCGGGAACGACGGCCGGGACGCCTGTTCCGGCTCACCGGCCGCCGTCCCCCTGGCCATCACGGTCGGCGCGACCGATGCCGGGGACCGGCGGGCACGGTTCTCCAACCACGGCCGCTGCGTGGACCTGTCGGCGCCCGGCGTGGGCATCACCTCGGCCTGGAAGGACTCCGCCACCGCCACGGCCCGCGCCTCCGGCACCTCGATGGCCGCCCCGCACGTGGCCGGCGTCGCCGCCCTGGTCCTGGCCCGCGGTACGGTGCGCACGCCGGCGCAGGTGTCCCGGGAACTGCTGCACAGCGCCGTGCCCGACCGGATCACCGGCCTCCCGGCCGGCACCCCGAACCTGCTGCTCCACACCCCCACCGGGCGCTAGAGCACCGGAACGGCGGCTTCCCGCCCCACCCCGACCAGTCGGTATCCGATGGGCCATCAGACTCTCCCTGATGGCCCATCAATTTCTGTGTGCTTCGGGCGAAAGCAAGTCATTGACTTCTCATCACGGCGACGCGTCAATATCGGCCACCGCACCGGCTCGGCCTCCCCCACACAGCGGGTGGGGGGAGGGGTTCGTCATGACGAAGGAGTCGCGACCCAGTGAGTACGAGAACGCTCAGACGAAGAGTGCTGGCCGGGGCGGGAGCCCTGTCTCTGGCCCTGACGGGCGGCGTGGTGGCCCTGACGGGATCCGCGCAGGCCGCGACCAAGACCACAGCCGTCTTCGAGAACTGCGACGCCCCGGCGCCGCAGCCGGACGGCTCGGGCAACCAGAACTACACGGTCACCCTGC
Organism: Streptomyces sp. Sge12; assembly: GCF_002080455.1. Taxonomy (NCBI): domain Bacteria; kingdom Bacillati; phylum Actinomycetota; class Actinomycetes; order Kitasatosporales; family Streptomycetaceae; genus Streptomyces; species Streptomyces sp. Sge12. The sequence continues at coordinate 5,128,486 of NZ_CP020555.1, read as the reverse complement.
CCGACGGCGCCAAGGCCGGCGACGTCGTCCCGATCACGATCGACCCGGGTGCGAGCCCCCTGATCCCCTCGTTCTCCGTCACCACGGTGAACACGTCCAAGATCACCCTCAAGGTCGGGACCACCACCCAGGTGGTCACCAGCCCGCCGGAGACCGTCTCCGTCGTGGCCGGGCAGCCGCTCGACCCCAAGGCGTTCTCCGGAACGATCAAGATCCCGGACGGTACCGAGGGCACCACGGTCCAGGTCGCCCTCGACCTGGCGGTGACCGACGCGGACCTCTCCGGTTCGGTCTTCACCACCACCTGCACCCCGGCCCCCCGCCCGAGCGCCTCGCTCGGATCGGTCGCGGTCGAGGCCCTGCCCAAGGACCCGGTCACCACGAAGCTGACGCCCAACAGCGGCCCGGCGGGCACCGCCGTCGCCGTGACCGGCGCCAACTTCCCGGCCGGCCCCGTCACCTGCTCCGCCCTGCTCGCGGGCACGGCGACCGGTGACACCGGTGCGGGCACGGCCGACGCGTCCGGCGCGGCCACCTGCAACGTCACGGTCACCAAGAAGGCCGACGCGATCCGGATCGACGGCTCGATCACCCCGTACAAGGCCTTCGTCTTCCTGGAGGAGCAGGCCGGTGTGAAGAACCCGGTCGACGTCGAGGTCCTGCCCGGACCGCTGGCCCTCGGCCCCAAGGACGGCCAGCCGGCCGTCAGCTTCGGTGCGGTCACCATCAACGGCAAGCCCCAGTCGGTGGTCGGCGTCTTCAACGCCGCGACCGTCCAGGACTTCCGCGGCGGTTCGCTCGGCTGGGACGTGACGGCGACGCGTACGCCGTTCCTGAACCAGACCACCGGGCACTCGATGGCGAAGGCGCAGATCGGCATCCAGCCGTCCTGCACCGTGACCAACCCGGACAGCCCGAGCACCTGCACCGCGGGCACCCCCGGCGCGATCTCCGACGTCCCGATGAAGGTGGCCTCCCAGGCCGCCGGCGGGGACGAGCTGACCGGTGGTGAGTTCGCCGTCGGCGGCGCCGGAATGATCCAGCTCCCGCCCTTCATGTTCGCCGACACCTACCAGACGGTCGTGACGTTCTCGATCGCCTGACCCGTACGGCACACGGTGGTGCGGCGCCCCGGCGCCGCACCACCCCCGTTTTCCCCGTTCCGCGCCGACTGGAGACCGCCCATGCGCCCCCGTAGCCGCCCGCGTCGCCGTACGCGCAGCCGTACGCGCAGCCGCACCCGCACCCTCCTGTACGGTCTGCTCCTCGGCCTGCTGCTCGGTGCGGGCCTGCTGCCGGCCACCGCGGCGACGGCCGCGGACAACGGCACGTGGGGGGTGTTCCCGACACCCGCGGCCGGTGCGGCCATGACCGACCGCGCGTACTTCTTCCACCAGGGCGCGGCCGGGAGCACGCTCGCCGACAGCGTGACGATCCTGAACTCCTCCGACCGGGAGCTGACCTTCCAGGTCTTCGCCACCGACGCCGTGAACACCCCGGCGGGCGGGGCCTTCGCACTGCTGCCGGTGGAGACGAGGCCCAAGGACGTCGGCGCGTGGATCACCCTGGCGCCGGAGGCCGCGAGCACCGTCACCGTGCCCGCCAAGGGCCGCAAGGACATCCCGTTCACCGTGAAGGTGCCGGCGGACGCGACGCCCGGCGACCACGTCGGCGGGATCGTCGCCCTGGGCACCGCCGTGGAGGGCATCCAGAAGGAGGGCAAGGTCCAGGTCGGGGTGAAGCGCTCGGTGGGCGCCCGCCTGTACTTCCGGGTCCCGGGGCCCGTCACGGCGGGGCTGAGCGTGGAGGACGTACGGGTCAGCCGGTCTGCGCCGCTGCTGCCCTGGGTCAAGAACGCCCGCGCCACCGTGTCGTACGCGCTGGTCAACCGGGGCAACGTGGTCGTCGAACCCAGGGTGGCGGTCTCCGCCGAGGGGCTGTTCGGGCGCGAGGTGCTGAACCGGCCCGCCCGCGAGCTGAAGCTGTCCCTGCTGCCGGGCCAGCGGATCGAGCTGACCGAACCGTGGCCGGACGCACCCCAGTCGGACTGGGTGACCGTCAAGGTCACGGCGGGAGCGGCGGCCCACCCCGATCTGGTCTCGGAGTCCGCGACCGACTTCATCGCCGTACCCTGGCCGGCCGTCGGCCTGCTCCTGGTGCTGGCGGGCGCGGGCGCCACGGTGTGGGCGCTGCGCCGCCGCCGTCACGCGCAGGGCGAACATCAGGAACCCGTCCCGGACTTGGCTGGAACCCGCTGACCGGCGAAGGTGTCACTGGGTGACGGTATTCGGCCTCACCGTCGCGAGGGGGGCACCTGCAGTGGAACAACAGCACGACGGCGACGCGGCGAAGGGCACGGGGCTGCTGTCCCGCATCGAACGGGCGCTGGGCACCGGCACCGCCGCCTACCTGCCCGGCAACGGCTGGATCCGGCTGACCCTTCCGCTCGACGACGGCGGCCCGGCGCCCGTGACGGTGGACGTGATCGCGGACACCGTGCGGGCCCCGCAGGGGATCGTCTACCTGCTGCCCGGCGGCGGGCTGAACTTCGCGGCGGAGTTCTTCACCCCCGGCGGCCCGGGCCGCAGCAACCTCGCCCACGCACTGCGCCGCCGGGGCCTGCTCGTCGTCGGGGTCACCCCGCGCGAGGACGCCGCCACCGCGGCCGACATCACCGCCGAGTGGGGGCTCGCGGCGCACCGCCGGGACCTGGCCGGGGTGGTGGGTGCGCTGGACTCCGTACTGGGGCTGCCCTACACGTACGCGGGGCACTCCGCCGGGGCGGTCCTCGCCCTGGACGCGGCCTCCTACGACACCTGCCCGCGACTGCGCCGGGTGGTGGCACTGGACACGACCGGGCCGTACACGGGCGACCTGGCCGTGCGGGCGGCCGCGACGCGCGATGCGTACGCCACCCAGCTCGCGCAGGGCGTCACCACCGTCGATCCGGGGCTCGCGGCCGTCGTCGCGAAGGCGGTGGCCGATCCGGACGGCGTCTCGCCGGTGCCGTGGCCGCCGGACCCGTCCCGGCGCTTCACCCACGCGGGGCTCGCCCACTACGCGCTGCTCCGCACGGCCGCCCTCCCCGGCCCGGCGAACTGGATCTACGTCCAGGGCCACGGCGCCGGGAGCTACGCCTTCGGGCCCACTCCCGCCGAGGACCGGTTCGCGCCGGCCCACACCCCGCCGGCCGTCTGGTACGCGGCCACCTCCGCCCTGGGCAGCGGGCTCGTACCGACCGCCCTGATGCGGGACCTCGCCGCGGTCTGGGCGGGCGACGGCGAGCTGTACTCGATCGCCTGGGACCGGATCCGCGCCGAGGTGGCCTGGGTCAACGCCGAGCTGGGCCGCGGCGACCGGCCGCGCGGCGCCGAGCTGATCCGCGCGGCCGGGAACGAGCGGGTCTCCTTCAGCGTGGTCCCCGGTTACGGCCACGGCGACGTGGTCTGGGGCGCCGGGGCCGCGGCGGACGTCTGGTCGAGGTTCTGAGGGCCGCCGCCGGGCGCGGAGAACGGAACTCGCCCCCCGCGGTGAGGGTTGCGGGGGGCGAGTCGGATCTACGGGGCGTACGCCCGGTCAGTGGTTGCGGGGGAAGCCCAGGTCCACGCCGATGTGGCCCTCGGCCGGGTCCGGCCAGCGGGTCGTGACGACCTTGCCGCGGGTGTAGAAGTGGATGCCGTCGTTGCCGTAGATGTGGTGGTCGCCGAAGAGCGAGTCCTTCCAGCCACCGAAGGAGTGGTAGCCCACCGGCACCGGGATCGGGACGTTGACGCCGACCATGCCGGCCTCGATCTCCAGCTGGAAGCGGCGTGCGGCGCCGCCGTCGCGGGTGAAGATCGCGGTGCCGTTGCCGAACGGCGAGGCGTTGATGAGGGCCACGCCCTCCTCGTAGGTCTCGGCGCGCAGCACGCACAGCACCGGGCCGAAGATCTCGTCGCGGTAGGCGTCGGAGTCGGTCTTCACCCGGTCCAGCAGGGACAGGCCGATCCAGTGGCCGTTCTCGTTGCCCTCGACCGTGAAGCCGGTGCCGTCGAGGACGACCTCCGCGCCCTGGTCGGCCGCGCCCTTCACGTACGAGGCGACCTTGTCGCGGTGGGCGGCGGTGATCAGCGGGCCCATCTCGGAGGTCGGGTCGTTGCCCGGGCCGATCTTGATCTTCTCGGCGCGCTCGCGGATCCGCTCGACGAGCTCGTCGCCGATCGCGCCGACCGCGACCACGGCGGAGATCGCCATGCAGCGCTCACCGGCCGAGCCGTAGGCGGCGGAGACGGCCGCGTCGGCGGCGGCGTCCAGGTCGGCGTCCGGCAGCACCAGCATGTGGTTCTTGGCGCCGCCCAGGGCCTGGACGCGCTTGCCGTTGGCCGAGGCGGTGGTGTGGATGTGGCGGGCGATCGGGGTCGAGCCGACGAAGGAGACGGCCGCGATGCCGGGGTGGGCGAGCAGCGCGTCCACGGCCACCTTGTCGCCGTGGACCACGTTCAGCACGCCCGCCGGCAGACCGGCCTCGCTCGCCAGCTCGGCGAGCTTGTTGGCGGCAGAGGGGTCCTTCTCGCTCGGCTTGAGGATGAAGGTGTTTCCGCAGGCCACGGCCAGCGGGAACATCCACATCGGGACCATCGCCGGGAAGTTGAAGGGGGTGATGCCCGCGACGACGCCCAGCGGCTGGCGGATCGAGGAGACGTCCACCCGGTTGGAGACCGACGTGGACAGCTCGCCCTTGAGCTGCGTGGTGATGCCGCAGGCCAGCTCGACGATCTCCAGGCCGCGGGCCACCTCGCCCAGCGCGTCCGAGTGGACCTTGCCGTGCTCGGCGGTGATCAGGGCGGCGATCGCGTCGCGGTTGGCGTCCAGCAGGGCGCGGTAGGCGAACAGCACCTTGGTGCGGGCGGCCAGCGAGGACTGCCCCCAGGTGAGGAAGGCCTCCTTGGCGACCTGTACGGCCGCGTCGACCTCGTCGGCCGAGGCGAGCGCGACCTGCGTGGTGACCTCGCCGGTGGCCGGGTCGGTGACCGGGCCGTAGTTGCCCGACGCGCCCTCGACGGTCTTGCCACCGATCCAGTGGTTGACGGTCTTCATGCCTTGCTCCTTCACAGATGGCGACGTCGCTGAGCGGCTTGCCGGTCGTACTCTTCACGGGCCGTGGCGGCGGCCTTGCGGGTCGCGGTCTCGGCCACAGGAACATCCCACCACGCCTGTGCCGGGGGTGGGCCCGACACAGTGTCGGGCGTTCGGGTCTGTACGTAGACACATGTGGGACGTGTCGCCGAGCGGGCCTCGGCGAGGGCTTCGCGCAGGTCACGCGTGGTGCGGGCGCGAATGACGGCCATTCCGAGGGAGCTCGCGTTGGCCGCGAGGTCCACCGGAAGGACGTCCCCCGTATACCCGGAGTCGGGTGCCCGGAAGCGGTATGCGGTGCCGAAGCCCTCGCCGCCGACCGCCCCCGACAGGCCGCCGATGGAGGCGTAGCCGTGGTTGTCGAGGATGACCACCCGGATCGGGATCCCCTCCTGGACGGCCGTGACGATCTCGGTCGGATTCATCAGGTACGTCCCGTCGCCGACGAGCGCCCACACCGGCCGGCCGGGTGCGGCCAGTGCCACGCCGATGGCCGCGGGGATCTCGTAGCCCATGCAGGAGTACCCGTACTCCACGTGGTACTGGTCCTGGGACCGGGCCCGCCACAGTTTGTGCAGGTCGCCGGGGAGGGATCCGGCCGCGTTGATCAGGATGTCGCGGCCGTCGACGAGGGCGTCGAGGAGCCCGAGCACCTGGGCCTGGGTGGGCGGGGCGTCCTCGTCCGCCTCGGTGACGGCGTACGCCCGCTCGACGCTGCTCTCCCAGCGGGCCCGCTCCGCCGCGTACCGCGCCCGGTACGCCGGGTCCGTGCGGTGGCCGGCGAGGGCGCCCCGCAGCTCGTCGAGTCCCTCGCGGGCGTCGCCGACCAGGGGCAGGGCGGCGAGTTTGTGGGCGTCGTACGGGTCGAGGTTGAGGCCGACGAACCGGACGGCGGGGTGCTGGAAGAGGGTCGCGGAGGCGGTGGTGAAGTCGGTCAGCCGGGTCCCGGCGGCGATGACGAGGTCGGCCTCCCGGGCGAGCGCGGCGGCCGTGGAGGTACCGGTGTGGCCGATCCCGCCCACGTCGGCGGGGTGCCCGTGCGGCAGGACCCCCTTGCCCGCCTGGGTGACGGCCACCGGGATCCCGGTGGCCTCCGCGAAGGCGGCCAGCGCCGCGCCGGCCTGGCTGTGCCGGATCCCGCCGCCGGCGACGATCAGGGGGCGCGCGGAGCCCCGTACGGCCTGGGCGGCGCGGGCCAGCTCGTGCCGGTCGGGCCGCGGCCGGCGCACGCCCCACACCCGCTCGGCGAAGAACTCCTCGGGCCAGTCGTACGCCTGCGCCTGCACGTCCTGCGGCAGCGCGAGGGTGACGGCGCCGGTCTGCACGGGGTCGGTGAGCACCCGTACGGCCTGGAGCGCGGCCGGGACCAGGGCCTCGGGACGGGTGATCCGGTCGAAGAAGCGGGAGACGGGCCGCAGGGTGTCGTTGACGGAGATGTCCCCGGCGTACGGGACCTCCAGCTGCTGGAGCACGGGATCGGCGGGCCGGGTGGCGAAGGTGTCGCCCGGGAGCAGGAGCACCGGGATCCGGTTGATGGTGGCGAGGGCGGCGCCGGTGACGAGGTTGGTGGCGCCGGGCCCGATGGAGGTGGTGACGGCGTGCGCGGAGAGCCGGCCGCACTGGCGGGCGTAGCCGACGGCGGCGTGCACCATGGCCTGCTCGTTGCGGCCCTGGAGGAAGGGCATGGCCTGCGGCCCGCTCTCCAGCAGGGCCTGGCCGATGCCCGCCACGTTCCCGTGCCCGAAGATCCCCCAGGTGGCGGCGATCAGCCGGTGCCGGTGCCCGTCGCGCTCGGTGTACTGGCGGGACAGGAAGCGGACGAGCGCCTGCGCGACGGTGAGCCTCACCGGTGGTCCTCCGTTCGGGAGAAGGGCAGCCGGGGGTCGACGTCCTGCCCGTCCCAGCTGCCGCGGATCCAGCCGTGGTCGGGGTGGTCGCGGATCAGCCACTCCCGGGTCGCGCCCGGTCCGGCCATCACGTTCAGGTAGTACATGTCGTGCCCGGGGGCGGCGATGGACGGGCCGTGCCAGCCGTCGGGGATCAGGACCGCGTCGCCGGTGCGCACCTCGGTCAGGATGTCGGTCTTCCCGGCCGGGGAGGGGGTGACGCGCTGGTAGCCGAGGCCGGGGGTGTCCCCGTGCGGGGCGATCTCGAAGTAGTAGATCTCCTCCAGGCGGGACTCCTCGCCGGGGTGGTGCTCGTCGTGCTTGTGGGGCGGGTACGAGGACCAGTTCCCGCCGGGGGTGAGCACCTCGACGGCGATCAGGCGGTCGGCGGGGAAGGTGTCCGCGGCGGCGAAGTTGTTGACCTGGCGGGAGCAGTGGCCGGCGCCGCGGAGCTCCACGGGGACGCCTGCGGCGGGGCCGTACCGGGCGGGGAGCCGTGTCGCGCAGGGCGCACCGGCCAGCGCGAATCGCCCGCCGGCGGCCGAGCGGATCTCCGCGTCCGCGTCCCTCGGGACATACGCGAAGTCGGTGGGCCCGCCGAACACCCCCTCCCGCCCGCGGAGTTCAAACACCTGCGGCTCCGCTGCGGGGGCGCCGCCCCCGAACCCCCGCGCCTCAAACGCCGGCGAGGCTGGATCTCCCTCTTTCGGCCCCGCCGGCGTGTGAGGCGCGGGTCCGGGCAGAGCCCGGCAACGGACCCGGCACCCGCCCGACAGGGGGAGCACGATCCACTCGCACTCCCCGCTCGCGTGCGCGTACGCCTCCCCCGGGGCCAGCTCGAGGACCGTCAACCTCGTCCATTCCATCCGCCACTCAGACACCACCGGCACGCCCGAGCACCTCCTCCACCTCGTGGGAGAACGGCATCGCCACCGCACACGCCAGCCGCGAGGCGACGATCGCCCCGGCCGCGTTCGCGTACCGCATCACCGTCTCCAGTTCCCATCCCGCCAGCAGTCCGTGGCACAGGGCCCCGCCGAACGCGTCGCCCGCGCCCAGCCCGTTGACCACCTCCACCGGCACGGGTGCCACTTCCGCGACCGTCCCGTCGCGGTGGACCGCCAGCACGCCCTTCGGTCCGCGCTTGACGACCGCCAGTTCCACGCCCGCCGCGAGCAGGGCCCGCGCCGCCTCGTACGGGTCCGACTCGCCCGTGGCGATCGCGCACTCCTCCACGTTGCCCACGGCCACCGTCGCGGACCGCAGGGCCCGTTCGTAGAAGGGCTCGGGCTTCTCCCGCCACAGCATCGGCCGCCAGTCCAGGTCGAAGACGGTCGTCCCCGTCCGCGCGCGGGCCTCCAGCGCCGCCAGCGTCGCGGCCCGCGAGGGCTCCTCGCTCAGGCCCGTGCCCGTCATCCAGAACACGCGGGCCGCCCGCACCGCCGCCAGGTCCACCTCGTCCACCGCGATCTCCAGGTCCGGGGCCTTCGGCAACCGGTAGAAGTACAGCGGGAAATGGTCCGGCGGGAAGATCTCGCAGAAGGTGATGGGGGTCGGCAGCCCGGGGACCTCGGACACCCACCGGTCGTCCACCCCGAACCCCCGCAGTTCGGACCGCAGGTACCCGCCGAAGGGGTCCGCTCCGGTGCGGGTGATCACTGCCACCCGCCGTCCCAGCCGGGCCGCAGCGACGGCCACGTTGGCCGGGGAGCCGCCGAGGAACTTGCCGAAGGTCTCCGCCTCGGCCAGTGGAATGCCCGTCGCCAACGGGTAGAGATCCACCCCGATCCGGCCCATCGTGATCAGGTCGAAGGCGAGCGGATCGCCGGTGCCGGTCACAGTCAGTCCTCCCATTGGTCCTCCACCCTAAGGTGGCCGTTATGACGTCCTCCCCGCCCGCGTTGACCCGTATCCGCATCGGTTCGGCCCCGGACTCCTGGGGTGTCTGGTTTCCCGACGACCCCCGGCAGACCCCCTGGGAGCGGTTCCTCGACGAGGTCGCGGACGCCGGGTACGAGTGGATCGAGCTCGGCCCCTACGGCTATCTGCCCACCGATCCCGCCCGCCTCACCGAGGAAACGGCCAAGCGCGGGCTGCGCGTCTCGGCCGGAACCGTCTTCACCGGACTCCATCACGGGCCCGCCGTGTGGGAGGACACCTGGGAGCACGTGTCGCGGATCGCGGCACTCACCCGGGACATGGGCGCGGCGCACCTCGTCGTCATCCCCTCCTTCTGGCGGGACGACAAGACCGGGGAGGTGCTGGAGGACCGCGATCTCACGCCCGCCCAATGGCGTGAACTGACCTCCCAGACCGAGCGCCTCGGCCGGGAGGTCCAGGACCGGTACGGGCTGCGGATCGTCGTCCATCCGCACGCCGACACCCATATCGACACCCCTGAGAACGTGGCCCGCTTCCTGGACGCCACCGACCCCGGCCTGGTCTCGCTCTGCCTGGACACGGGGCACTACGCCTACTGCGGCGGCGACAGCGTCCGGGCGATCGAGACCTTCGCCGAGCGGATCGGCTACCTCCACCTGAAGCAGGTGGATCCGCGGATCCTCGCCGAAGTCGTCGCCGAGGGGCTGCCCTTCGGGCCGGCGGTGGGCCGCGGGGTGATGTGCGAGCCGCCCTCGGGGGTGCCCGCGCTGGAGCCGGTGCTCGTGGCGGCCCAGCGGCTCGGCGTGGACCTGTTCGCCATCGTGGAGCAGGACATGTACCCCTGTCCGCCCGACCGGCCGCTCCCGATCGCCCGGCGGACCCGCGCCTACCTCCGCTCCTGCGGCGCCCGCTGACCCTTCGGAAGGAAGAGGAGTACGACATGAGCACGCTCGGCATCGCCGTCATCGGCACCGGGAAGATGGGCGCCGACCACGTGCGCCGGATCGGGCGGACGGTCGGCGGGGCCCGCGTGGTGGCCGTGGCCGACCCGGACGGGGACCGGGTCAAGGAGGTCGCGGGCACCCTGGACGGGGCGACGGCGCACACCGACCCGGCGGCCGCGATAGCCGCGCCCGGGGTCGAGGCCGTGCTGATCGCCTCGCCCGGACCCGCACACGAGGAGGCGATCCTGCACGCGCTGGAGCGGCAGCTGCCGGTGCTGTGCGAGAAGCCGCTGACCCCGGACCCGGCGGGGGCGCTGCGCGTCATGGAGGCCGAACAGCGGCTGGGGCGGCGCCTGGTGCAGGTGGGTTTCATGCGGCGCTACGACAGTGAGTACGAACGGCTGAAGCAGCTGCTGGACGCGGACGGGATCGGGCGGCCCCTCTTCCTGCACTGCCGGCACCGCAACGCCTCCTCCCCGTCGTTCTTCACCAGCGACATGCTGATCAGCGACTCGGTGGTGCACGAGGTGGACGCGGCCCGCTGGCTGCTGGGGCAGGAGATCACTGCCGTCACCGTGCTCTCCCCCCGGTCCTCGGCGGCCGCTCCCGAGGGGCTGAGCGATCCCCGGCTGGTACTGCTGGAGACCTCCGGCGGGGCCGTCGTCGACGTGGAGATCTTCGTCAACTGCGGGTTCGGCTACCAGGTGCAGTGCGAGGCGGTCGGCGAGGCGGGCAGTGCCCGGATCGGTGACGGCCACGCCATGGTCGTGCAGTCGGCGGGCCGCTGGGGCGGCGAGATCGACCAGGACTTCACGGTGCGCTTCGCCGACGCCTACGACCGGCAGCTTCGCAGCTGGGTGGCCGCGGCCGGGCGCGGCCGGGTGGCGGGGCCCGACGCGTGGGACGGGTACGCGGCGGCCGCCGTCTCCGAGGCGGGCATCGCGGCGGCGCGCGGCGGCGTACGGACCCTGGTGGAGCTGGCCGAACGCCCGGCCCTGTACCGCTGACGCCCGGACCCGTCCGCGCCGGTCCCCTGTGGCCGTCTTGTCACGGGGGTCCCCGTTCCGTCACGCATGTCCGCATTACGCGGGTCTTCCGTCACAGGCGGTCAACAGGCGCTCCCCTGCCCTCACTCCGCGTCGTTCCCCGGGCAGAACCCGAGTGATCGTCAGTGTCCACGCGCCGGCTCCCCCGACGGCCTCCCGGCCGGCCCCGCGGCGTGGACAAGGAGGTGTCCAGCATGAGCGACCGACAGCTGTGGTCGTACAAGGAGATCGCTGCCCACATCCGGGTCCAGCCGGACACCGTGCGCTCCTATCGCAAGCACGGGCTGCTCCCCGCCCCCGACCACGTGGAAGGGGGAAAGCCCTACTGGTACGCCGACACCGTGCGTGCCTGGGTGGCCCGCCGGCCGGGGAACCGGGGCCGCCGCGAGGACTGATCACCGCGGCGGCGGGTGAGGGGAGCCGCCCCCGGTCCCCCTCGCCCCCGCCCGGCCGCGAGCCGCCCGGCCCGCCGGTCCGACCCGGCCGGGCCGGGCGGGCGCGTTCCTGAGGGATCCGTATCGGCCATTTACCTACAGTTCACCCATACCGGCCAACTTCCCCATGCGGTTCGGAAGACTGGCAGCGGATGCTCGCTTTTATACCCCCCAGGGGTATAGTCTCGAACAGTCGGGAGGACGGTGGAGCCATCGGCCACCCCTTCCGGTGACCGGCACACGCCCTTGAAGAGGAGAACGACATGACCGCCGAGACGGACACCCAGACCACCACCGTCTACCGGGTGACCGGCATGACCTGCGGACACTGCGAGGGCGCGGTGACCACCGAGATCTCCGCCCTCCCGGGCGTCAGCACGGTCAAGGCCGTCGCCGCGACCGGTGAGGTCACCGTGGTCTCCGCCGCCCCGCTCGCGGACGAGGACGTCCGCGCCGCCGTGGACGAGGCCAGCTACGAGTTCGCCGGACAGGTCTGAGCGCCCGGCCCCTCCCGCACGGCACCCGCGACAGCACCGCGGAACCCTGCCGGGCCGTGCCGGCCAGCTCATACTGGTCCCGTACGGCCCGGCCATCCCCCTGGAGCCGGAACATGACCAGCAGCACAGTGCACGACGGACCGATAGCGGCGGTCGAACTCTCGATCGGCGGAATGACCTGCGCCTCCTGCGCGGCCCGCATCGAGAAGAAGCTCAACCGGATGGACGGCGTCGAGGCCACGGTGAACTACGCCACCGAGAAGGCCCACGTCTCCTACACCGGTGACATCCGGGTCGCCGACCTGATCGCGACCGTCGTCAAGACCGGCTACACCGCCGAGGAGCCCCCGCCGCCGCCCGCCCCCGAAGCCGACGCCGCCACCGAAGGGGCGCCGGCCGGGGACGGGGCCGCGGCTCCCGACCCGGTGCTCGCCGCACTGCGCCGGCGCCTGCTGGTCTCCGTCGCGCTCGCCCTGCCCGTCGTCCTGCTCGCGATGGTCCCGGCCCTCCAGTTCGACAACTGGCAGTGGCTCTCCCTGACCCTCGCGGCCCCCGTCGTCGTCTGGGGCGGCCTGCCCTTCCACCGGGCCGCCTGGACCAACGCCCGGCACGGCGCCGCCACCATGGACACCCTGGTCTCCGTCGGCACCCTGGCCGCCTTCACCTGGTCGCTGTGGGCCCTGTTCTTCGGCCACGCCGGCATGCCCGGCATGCGGCACGGCTTCGACCTCACCGTCTCCCGCACCGACGGCTCCTCCGCCATCTACCTGGAGGTGGCGGCCGGCGTCGTCTCCTTCATCCTGCTGGGCCGCTACCTGGAGGCCCGCTCCAAGCGGAAGGCGGGCGCGGCCCTGCGGGCCCTGATGGAGCTGGGCGCCAAGGACGTCGTCGTCCTGCGCGCCGGCCAGGAGGTCCGGATCCCGGTGGGCGCGCTCGCGGTGGGCGACCGGTTCGTCGTCCGCCCCGGCGAGAAGATCGCCACCGACGGCACCGTCGTCGAGGGCAGCTCCGCCGTGGACGCCGCCATGCTGACCGGCGAGTCCGTCCCGGTCGACGTCACCGTGGGCGACTCCGTCACCGGAGCGACCGTCAACACCTCCGGACGCCTGGTCGTCGAGGCCACCCGGATCGGCGCCGACACCCAGCTCGCCCGGATGGCGAAGATGGTGGAGGACGCGCAGAACGGCAAGGCCGAGGTGCAGCGCCTCGCCGACCGGATCTCCGGGATCTTCGTGCCCGTCGTCCTGGTGCTCGCGCTCGGCACCTGGATCACCTGGCTGCTCATCACCGACGACCCCACCGCCGCCTTCACCGCCGCCGTGGCCGTCCTGATCATCGCCTGCCCGTGCGCGCTCGGCCTCGCCACTCCCACCGCCCTGATGGTCGGCACCGGGCGCGGTGCGCAGCTCGGCATCCTCATCAAGGGCCCCGAGGTACTGGAGTCCACCCGCCGCGTGGACACCGTCGTCCTGGACAAGACCGGCACCGTCACCACCGGACGGATGACCCTCGACGGCGTCTTCACCGCCCCGGGCGTCGACGAGCGCGAACTCCTGCGCCTCGCCGGATCCCTGGAGCACGCCTCCGAGCACCCCATCGCGCGGGCCGTGGCCACCGGGGCGGCGCAGCGGGCGGGAGCCCTCCCCGTACCGGAGTCCTTCGAGAACGTCGCCGGGCTCGGCGTCCAGGGCGTGGTCGACGGCCACGCCGTCCTGGTGGGCCGCGAGCGGCTGCTGGCGGACTGGTCGATCGAGCTGCCGGCCACGCTCGCCGGGGCCAAGGCGGCGGCCGAGGCCGCGGGCGGCACCGCCGTCCTGGTGGCCTGGGACGGGGCGGCGCGCGGGGTCCTGACCGTGGCCGACGCGGTCAAGGAGACCAGCGCCGAGGCGATCGCCCGGTTGCGGGCGCTGGGCCTGACCCCGGTCCTGCTGACCGGTGACCACCGGGCCGTCGCCGAGACGGTGGCCCGCGAGGTGGGCATCGACGAGGTGATCGCCGAGGTGCTCCCGCAGGACAAGGTGGACGTCGTACGCCGCCTGCAGGCGCAGGGCCGTACGGTCGCGATGGTCGGCGACGGGGTCAACGACGCGGCCGCGCTGGCCCAGGCGGACCTGGGGCTGGCCATGGGCACCGGCACGGACGCGGCCATCGAGGCGGGCGACCTGACCCTCGTACGGGGCGACCTGCGGGTCGCGGCGGACGCGATCCGGCTCTCCCGCCGGACCCTGGCCACGATCAAGGGCAACCTGTTCTGGGCCTTCGGCTACAACGTGGCGGCCCTGCCGCTGGCGGCCGCCGGTCTGCTCAATCCGATGATCGCGGGGGCCGCGATGGCCTTCTCCTCGGTCTTCGTGGTGACCAACAGCCTCCGGTTGCGGTCCTTCCGCTAGCGGGGCCCCCTCCCCACGGTCCGCACACTTCCTTCACAGGAGACGCAGATCACAGTGACCGCAACGTAACCATCCGGGGTCGCCATGGGTCTAATGGGGCGATACCAAGAACGTCTTGGGGGACGTTTCACGGAGGCCTGGGGGGTTTCCGTGGGTATCCGCCGGCCGGGACACGTACCCGCGGGAGGCTTTGAGCGGCCCTCCCGGATAACGGGTCCCGGCACACCGACGCCCCGGCTCGGGTCCCGTGGGGGGAATCCGTTTCGGGGAAAAGGGAAGCGCCCCGACCGTCGACCCGTGGGGGGATCGACGGCGGGGCGCTTCTCGCACACCTGGGGTGCCGCCGCGCGGCCGCACGCCGCGCGACGGGACGGCCTCGGGTCAGCGGGCCTCTACGGGAACGAAGTCGCGCAGGACCTCGCCGGTGTAGATCTGGCGCGGGCGACCGATGCGGGAACCCGGCTCCTTGATCATCTCGTGCCACTGGGCGATCCAGCCGGGCAGCCGGCCGAGCGCGAAGAGCACGGTGAACATCTCGGTGGGGAAGCCCATCGCCCGGTAGATGAGACCGGTGTAGAAGTCCACGTTCGGGTAGAGGTTGCGCTCGACGAAGTAGTCGTCGGCCAGCGCGTGCTCTTCCAGCTTGAGCGCGATGTCGAGCAGCTCGTCGCTCTTGCCGAGCGCCGAGAGGACGTCGTGCGCCGCAGCCTTGATGATCTTCGCCCGGGGGTCGAAGCTCTTGTAGACGCGGTGTCCGAAGCCCATGAGCCGGACGCCGTCCTCCTTGTTCTTCACCTTGCGGATGAAGGCGTCGACGTCGCCGCCGTCGTTCTTGATGCCTTCCAGCATCTCGAGGACGGACTGGTTGGCGCCACCGTGCAGCGGGCCCCACAGGGCCGAGATGCCGGCGGAGATCGAGGCGAACATGTTCGCCTGCGAGGAGCCGACCAGACGCACGGTGGAGGTCGAACAGTTCTGCTCGTGGTCCGCGTGCAGGATCAGCAGCTTGTCGAGCGCGGAGACCACGACCGGGTCCAGGTCGTACTCCTGGGCCGGCACGGAGAAGGTCATGCGCAGGAAGTTCTCGACGTAGCCGAGGTCGTTGCGCGGGTAGACCACCGGGTGGCCGACCGACTTCTTGTACGCGTAGGCCGCGATCGTCGGGAGCTTGGCCAGCAGCCGGATCGTCGAGAGGTGGCGCTGCTTCTCGTCGAACGGGTTGTGGCTGTCCTGGTAGAACGTCGACAGCGCGCTGACCACGGAGGACAGCATCGCCATCGGGTGCGCGTCCCGCGGGAAGCCGTCGTAGAAGCGCTTCACGTCCTCGTGCAGCAGCGTGTGCTGGGTGATCTCGTTGCGGAACGACGCGAGCTGGTCGACGGTCGGCAGCTCGCCGTTGATCAGCAGGTACGCGACCTCGATGAAGGTCGAACGCTCGGCCAGCTGCTCGATCGGGTAGCCGCGGTAACGCAGGATGCCCTGCTCACCGTCGAGGTAGGTGATCGCGGACTTGTAGGCCGCGGTGTTGCCGTACCCACTGTCCAAGGTGACGAGCCCGGTCTGGGCCCGCAGCTTCGAGATGTCGAAGCCCTGGTCACCGACGGTGCTCTCGACCACCGGGTAGGTGTATTCACCGTCCGCGTACCGGAGTACTACAGAGTTGTCGCTCACGTCATCCCTCACCGACGTAGTGCCTCTTCTTCGAGGTGCCCTGACTGCCTCTACCTTCCCCCATTTGGCGCAGGAGAGTGCACTCGGGGTCGGCGTTTGGTGCTTTCGACGGCACTCAGTGCCGTCAAGCTGCTCATCCTGCCCCCTCCGCACCGGTGCGGGAACCCCAAATGATCGATCATTTAGGTGATGTTTCCCACCGGTATCCGGCCGGACAGCCTGGCAGCGACCGCCGTGTACCTCCTGCCTGCGGAAACGGTACGCACCGCCTGACCGAGGGCCTTGCGGGACCCGACGAGGACGACCAGTTTCTTCGCCCTGGTCACGGCCGTGTAGAGGAGGTTGCGCTGGAGCATCATCCAGGCTCCGGTCGTGACGGGGATCACCACGGCCGGATATTCACTCCCCTGTGAACGGTGGATGGTGACGGCGTACGCGTGGGCCAGCTCGTCGAGCTCCCCGAACTCGTATGCAATCTCCTCGTCCTCCTCCGTCCGTACCGTCAGGCGCTGTTCGTCCACGTCCAGGCCGGTGACCACGCCGACCGTGCCGTTGAAGACGCCGTTGGCGCCCTTCTCGTAGTTGTTCCGGATCTGGGTCACCTTGTCGCCCACCCGGAAGACCCGGCCGCCGAACCGCTTCTCCGGCAGGTTCGGCCGGGCCGGCGTCATCGCCTGCTGGAGCAGCCCGTTGAGGTGTCCGGCGCCGGCCGGACCGCGGTGCATCGGGGCGAGCACCTGGACGTCCCGCCGCGGGTCGAGCCCGAATCTGGCCGGAATCCTTCGGGCCGCCACGTCCACGGCCAGCACCCCCGCCGCCTCGGTGTCCTCCTCCGGGAAGAGGAAGAAGTCCGGCAGGCCGTCCGTGATCGGCGGCAACCCGGTGTTGATCCGGTGGGCGTTGGTGACCACCCCCGACTGCTGGGCCTGCCGGAAGATCCGGGTCAGCCGCACCGCGGGCACCGGGCCGCCCTCGGCCAGCAGGTCCCGCAGCACCTCCCCGGCGCCCACCGAGGGCAGCTGGTCCACATCGCCGACCAGCAGCAGGTGCGCCCCCGGCGCCACCGCCTTGATCAGCTTGTTGGCCAGCAGCAGGTCGAGCATCGAGGCCTCGTCGACCACGACCAGGTCCGCGTCCAGGGGGCGGTCGCGGTCGTACGCCGCGTCCCCGCCCGGTTTGAGCTCCAGCAGCCGGTGCACCGTGGAGGCCTCGGCCCCGGTGAGCTCGGCCAGTCGCTTCGCCGCCCGGCCGGTGGGCGCGGCCAGCACCACCTTGGCCTTCTTGGCCCGGGCCAGCTCGACGATCGAGCGCACCGTGAAGGACTTCCCGCAGCCCGGCCCGCCGGTCATGACGGCGACCTTGCGGGTGAGCGCCAGCTTGACCGCGTCCCGCTGCTCGGGCGCGAGCGTGGCTCCCGTCCGCCCGGCGAGCCAGCCCAGCGCCTTCTCCCAGTCCACGTCCTGGAAGGCGGGCATCCGGTCGTCCTCGGCGTGCAGCAGCCGGCGCACCTGCCCCACCAGGGACAGCTCGGCCCGGTGGAAGGGCACCAGGTACACCGCGGTCAGCGGGTCCGGTCCGCCCTGCGGATCCGGGACGGGCTCCCGTACGACCCCTTCCGGGTCGGCGGCGAGCTCGGCCAGGCAGTCGATCACCAGCCCCGTGTCCACCTGGAGCAGCTTGACCCCGTCGGCGATGAGCCGGTCCTCGGGGAGGAAGCAGTGCCCCTGGTCGGTGGACTGGGACAGGGCGTACTGGAGGCCGGCCTTGACCCGTTCGGGGCTGTCGTGCGGGATGCCGACGGCCTGCGCGATGCGGTCGGCGGTGAGGAAGCCGATGCCCCAGACGTCGGCGGCGAGCCGGTAGGGCTGGTTCTTCACCACGGAGATGGAGGCGTCGGCGTACTTCTTGTAGATGCGCACGGCGATGGAGGTGGAGACGCCGACGCCCTGGAGGAAGACCATGACCTCCTTGATGGCCTTCTGCTCCTCCCAGGCGGCGCCGATCAGCTTCGTCCGCTTGGGGCCCAGCCCGGGTACCTCGATCAGCCGCTTCGGCTCGCCCTCGATGACGTCGAGGGTGTCGGTGCCGAAGTGGTCCACGATCCGCTCGGCGATCTTCGGGCCGATGCCCTTGATCAGGCCGGAGCCGAGATAGCGGCGGATGCCCTGGATCGTCGCCGGGAGCACGGTCCGGTAGTTCTCCACGGTGAACTGCTTGCCGTACTGCGGGTGGGAACCCCAGCGGCCCTCCATGCGCAGGGACTCCCCGGGCTGCGCGCCCAGCAGCGAGCCGACCACGGTGAGCAGGTCACCGCCGCCGCGGCCGGTGTCCACACGGGCGACCGTGTACCCGCTCTCCTCGTTGGCGTAGGTGATGCGCTCGAGGACGCCGTCGACCACCGCCAGTTGCACCGCCCGCGGCGCCCCGTCTGCTGCTGCCATGACCCGAAACTACCGGGCGCCGCCGACAGCGCGTCAGGCCTGTGGACAACGCAAAGGGGGTCCCGCCCTGCGGCCGGACCCCCTCACGGTTACCCCTCCCGTGTCGGACTTCCCGATCCCCCCAGATCCCTCCCCGGAAGCACCGACGCAACATACGACCCGCCATGTGCGTGAAGGGTTGCATCCGGAATCACAGCTTTACGTTTCCGTTACCCAACGCCTACTCAAGGTGCCGGTGAATCACCACAGAAGTAGCGTTTCAGGCATGAGCGAATCTTCATTCCAGGACGACGTGCTGGGCGAGCTCGGCGACGACAAGCTGACCGAGATCGCGGGCCTGCTCGGCACGGACACCGCCGGCGCCAAGGAGACCGTCGCCGAGACCGTCGGCGCCATGACGGGAGACCTGCAGCAGAAGGCGGCCGCCGGCGACGCCGACGGCGCGGAGGTGCGGCAGGCCTTCGCCGAGGTGGCCGAGCCGCCGCTGGAGGGCGTGGCCGCGTTCGGCGGCCTCGGCGGCCTGCTCAGCGGCGGAATGATGGCCGGGGTACTGGCCAAGGTGAGCAAGCCCGTGGCCAACGCCGTCTCGAAGAAGACCGGCATCCCCGCGGCCACCATCAGCCGGGTCATCGAGATGCTGATCCCGGTGGTGCTGGCGGTCCTCGCCAAGCGCTCCTCCGGCAAGGCTCAGGGCGCCGGGGCGGCGGGCTCCGGTGCTCCGGGCTCCGGGGCGGCGGGCGCGGCTCCGGGCACTCCGGGCACTCCGGGTGCGGCTCCCGGCACCTCCCCCGCCCCGGGCGGCGGCCTCGGCGACCTGCTGGGCCAGATCCTCGGCGGCGGCAAGAAGTAGCCCCTGCGGGGGACCCGACCCGGGCCCGCCCAACTAGAGTTGGCCCATGGCTGAGAGCGTGCGGCTCCGCGACCCGGAACCGGGGGACCTGGGGTGGATCGTGCAGCGCCACGGCGCGCTGTACGCCGCCGAGTACGGCTGGAACAGCGACTTCGAGGGCCTGGTCGCCCGGATCGTCGCGGACTTCGCCCAGGACCACGACCCCTACCTCGAACGGGTGTGGATCGCGGAGCTGGACGGCCGGCCCGTCGGCTCGGTGATGTGCGTACGGGAGGAGGGCGCGCCCGGCACCGCCCGGCTGCGGCTGCTCCTGGTGGACCCGAAGGGGCGCGGCCACGGCGTCGGCACCCTGCTGGTCGACACCGTCGTCGCCTTCGCCCGTTCGGTCGGCTACCGCGAGCTGGTGCTGTGGACCAACGACGTGCTGGCCGACGCCCGCGCGCTCTACCTGCGGGCCGGCTTCACCCTGATCGCGGAGCGGCCGCACCGCTCGTACGGAGCGGACCTGAGGGGGCAGGACTGGCGGCTGCCCCTCCAGGAGGGCTCCCCGCGCTGACGCCCGAACCGACCCCCGTACGGTTCACGGCGCGCGCGGGGGCCAGCGAGGTCAGGGCCACCCCGCCCACCAGCAGGACGGCCGCCAGCCAGCGCAGCCCCGAGACGGACTCCCCGAGGACCAGGGCCGCCGAGGACATCCCGAAGACCGGGACCAGCAGCGAGAACGGGGCCACCGCGGAAGCCGGATAGCGGCGCAGCAGATAACTCCAGGCGACGAAGCCGAAGACGGTGGAAACCCAGGCGACGTAGCCGATGACGGCCACCCCGGACCAGTCCAGGGACCGCAGCGCGGCCAGGTCCCGCTCGGGGCCCTCCAGCAGCAGCGAGAGCGCGAGCAGCGGCAGTACCGGAACCGTGCACACCCACACCATGAAGTTCAGGGCGTCGGGCGGCGAGGCCTTGCGGGTCAGCACGTTGGACACGCCCCAGCAGGCGGCGGCCGCCACGACCAGCGTGAAGCCGAGCACCGGCCCGGAGGTCCCGCCGTCCACGGCGGCGACCGCGATCCCGGCGAGCGCCACGCCCATGCCGAGCACCCGCACCCGGCCCGGCCGTTCGCGCAGCACGACGGCGGCGAGAACGGCGGTGAAGACGGACTGGATCTGCAGGACGAGGGAGGACAGCCCGGCCGGCATCCCGGCGGCCATGCCCGTGAAGAGCAGGCCGAACTTGGCGATGCCGAGGGCGATCCCGACCCCGACGATCCACTTCCAGGCGGCCTTGGGCCGCCCCACGAAGAACACGGCGGGCAGGGCGGCGACCAGGAAGCGCAGGGCGGACAGCAGCAGGGGCGGGAAGTGGTCGAGGCCGATCTCGATCACCACGAAGTTGAAGCCCCAGACGGCGGCGACGAGCACGGCGAGTGCGGTGTGTACGGGACGCATGCTTCGAGCATCGGATGCCGGACCATGTAGCACCAGCGCGGATCTCTTCCGGTATGGATGAAGCGTTGCTTACGGATATCCGCGGTGTCACGATGGGGGCATGCTCGATCTCGCCCGGCTGCGCGCCCTGCACGCCGTCTCCGTCCACGGCTCGGTCGCCGCCGCGGCGGCCGCCCTCGGCTACACCCCCTCGGCCGTCTCGCAGCAGATCTCCAAGCTGGAACGGGAGACCCGCACCACCTTGCTGGAGCGGCGCGGGCGCGGGGTCGCGCTCACCGAGGAGGCCCGCCATCTGGCCGATACCGCCCAGGAGTTGCTGGCGATCGTGGAACGCGCCGAGACCACCCTGGAGGAGCGGCGCGGGCAGCCCGGGGGGCTGCTGACAGTGGCGGCCTTCGCCTCGGCGGCGCGCGGGCTGCTGCCGCAGGTCCTGGCCGATCTGGCCCGCCGGCACCCCGCGCTGGACGTACGCCTCACGGAGGTGGACCCGCACCTGTCCGTGGAACTGGTGGCCCGCGGGGTCACGGATCTGGCGGTGGCTCATGACTGGGACATCGCCCCGCTGCCCGCGCCCGAGGGCATCGAACAGGCGGTGATCGGGGACGACCTCTGCGACCTCGTGGTGCCGGCCGGGCATCCCTTCACCACGCGCCGGGTCATCCGGCGCTCGGACCTGGGCGGCGAGCGCTGGGTCTGCCAGCCGCCCGGCCGGGTCTGCCACGACTGGCTGGTGCGGACCCTGCGCACCGCCGGGTTCGAGCCCGATGTCGCGCACGTCGCGGAGGAGAACCACACCATCGTCGCCCTGGTCGCGGCCGGGCTCGGGGTGGCCGTCGTCCCCCGGCTGGGCACGGGAGCGCTGCCGCCGGGTGCGGTCGCGGTACCGCTGGAGCCGGGCCCCGTGCGCCGGCTGTACGCCCTGTGGCGGACCGGGGCGGCCCGGCGGCCCGCGATCACCGAGGCCGTACGGACCTTGCAGGACCACTGGGCCTCCCACCGGTAGGGGGCGTCCGGGGTGCCGTCCGGGGTGCCGTCCGGGGGCCTTCCGCGTGTCCTTCCGAGTGTCCGTCACTCCCCGGGCCTACCCCGGCAGTAGGGTCCGGCGGGTGCCGTACCACGCCTCGCGCCGGAACCTGCTCGCCGCGGCCGCCATGGCCGCCGTCACGGCCGCCGGGGCCGCTTCCGCGGCCGTCGGCTCCCACCCCGCCCCCGACGACTCGCGGCCCCCGGGCAGCGGGCCCGGCCGCCGCCCCGGCCGGGCGCGCCTGCGCGCCCTCATGGACCGGATGAGCCTCGACGAGAAGATCGGGCAGCTCTTCGTCTCCCGGGCGTACGGGCATTCGGCGACCGATCCCGATCCGGTGGACGCCGAGCACAACCTCGCGGCGTTCGGCGTGCGCACCGCCGCCGAGCTGGTCTCCCGCTTCCACCTCGGCGGGATCATCTACTTCGCCTGGGCCCACAACACCCGCACCCCCCGGCAGATCGGCGCGCTCTCGGTCGCCCTCCAGCAGGCCGCCCTCACCACCGGCGCCCGGATCCCCCTGCTGCTCTCCACCGACCAGGAGCACGGCGCCGTCGCCCGGATCGGCCGGCCCGCGACCCTGCTCCCGGGGGCGATGGCGCTCGGTGCGGCCGGTTCGACCGCGCACGCCCGGCGGGCCGCGCGCATCGCGGGTGCCGAGCTGGCCGCCATGGGCATCCGGCAGGACTACGCGCCGGTGGCCGACGTCAACGTCAACCCGGCCAATCCGGTGATCGGCGTCCGGTCGTTCGGCTCCGACCCGCAGGCCGTGGCGGAGCTGGTCGCGGCCCAGGTCCACGGCTACCAGGGCGCCGGCGTGGCCGCCACCGCCAAGCACTTCCCGGGCCACGGCGACACCGAGACCGACAGCCATGTCGGGCTGCCGGTGATGCGGCACAGCCGGGCCGCCTGGGAGGAGCTGGACGAGCCGCCCTTCCGGGCCGCGGTGGAGGCGGGCGTGGACGCCATCATGACGGCGCACATCGTCTTCCCCGCGCTCGATCCCTCGGGGGACCCGGCGACCCTCTCCCGGCCGATCGTCACCGGCCTGCTGCGTGAACGCCTCGGATTCCAGGGGGTGGTGATCACCGACGCCCTCGACATGGCCGGCGTCCGCCAGAAGTACGGGAACGACCGCGTGCCCGTACTGGCCCTGCTGGCGGGCTGCGACCAGCTGCTGAACGCGCCGGACCTGGGGCTCGCGATCCGCAGCGTGCGGGCGGCCGTGGAGTCGGGCGAGCTGACGCAGGCGCGGATCGAGGAGTCGGTGCTGCGGATCCTGGAACTGAAGGCCCGCCGCGGCCTGTTCGACGAGGCCTACACCACCGGGCGGGAGATCGACTCCCTCGTGGGCGTCCAGCAGCACCTCGACGCCGCCGACACGATCGCGGCCGCCACCACGACCCTGTTGGCCAATCCGGGCGGGCTGGTGCCCCTCGATGCGACGTCCGGGCCACGGCTGCTGGTCACCGGGACGGACCCGGTCTCCCCCACGGGTACCACCGGGCCCCCTACGGTCGTACTGGCCCGGGAGCTGACCGCGCTGGGCTGCCGGGCGACGGCGGTGCCGCCCGCCCGGGCCGTGGCCGCCGCGGCCGGTCACGCGGCGGTGCTCGTGTGCACGTACAACGTCCCGGAGGGCGAAAGTCCGCAGCGCACGCTGGTGGCGGACCTGATCGCGACCGGGGTCCCGGTCGTCGTGGTGGCGGTCCGCAACCCGTACGACCCGGCCCGGCTGCCGCTCTGCGCGGCGGAGCTCGCCACGTACTCCTGGACGGACGTGGAGATGCGGGCGGCGGCCCGGGTGCTCACCGGGGCGGTGCGGCCCGCCGGCCGCCTCCCCGTCCCGGTCCCGGGCCGCTACCCGCTGGGCCACGGACTGACGCCCTGAACCCAGGGCGCCCACCCGCGGCCCGCGTCTCCCGCGTCCCGCGTCCGGTTACGGCCGCAGCTGCGGCTCGCGCTCCAGGTCGCGCTGGTCGAGCTGCGCGTCCGGCGCGGCCAGCGGCGCCGCCCGGCCCGCGTCGGCGAGCGCGGCGGCCGGGGCCACCCCGGCCCACTGGAGGATCTTCGCGGTGGCGAGGGCCTTCTCACCGTCCATCAGCTTGGCCACGTTCGCGCCGTGGTTGGCGCCCGGCGCGATCATCACGTAGCTGTCGCGCACCCCGTAGCCGAGGTGGAACGGCTCGGCGCCCCACGGGTCGTTCTGCCCGTACACGAAGAGCATCTGGTGGGCGTTGTTGCGCACCCACCTGTCGACGTCCGCCATCACCCCAGGCTGGAAGGCCATGGGGATGTCGCGGGGCACGAAGTTGCGCGGCGGCTGGTAGCCGTAGCGGCTCAGGCCCTTCAGGTGCGGCTGCTTGATGTCCGGGGAGCCGAGCTGCGTACCCGCCTGGTAGTAGTACGGCGTGTACGTCTCCAGGCCCTGGTCGGAGTAGGCCGAGAAGCCGGAGATCGCGTCGATCGTGTCCCAGATCTCCTGGTCGCTCGCGGCCTTGGCGTCGGGGACGGAGCCGCAGTCGGCGAGCAGGCTGTACTGCCAGAAGGCCCAGACGTAGTCGAGCACGACGGCCTCGTAGGCCTTGTCGAGGTTGCCGACCGTGGTGAAGGTCCAGCCGTTCTCGGCGGCGGCGACGGCGTACTTGGCCTCCAGCGGCTCGCGGCGCACCAGCGCCTCGCGCTGGACCGCGTTCAGCCTGTCGCGGCACTCCTTGGTGCCGACCTTGGCGAAGAAGCGGTCGTAGGCCGAGTCCTCGTTGTTGACGACGTCGTTGGGCGCGACGTACGCGACGACACCGTCCATGTCGCGCGGGTAGAAGCGCTCGTAGTACGTCGCCGTCATACCGCCCTTGCTGCCGCCCGTGGCCAGCCAGTTCTTCTTGTAGATCTTCTTCAGCGCGGTGAAGAGGCGGTGCTGGTCACTGGCGGCCTGCCAGATGTCCAGGTTCGACCAGTTGGCCGGGTCGGGCCGGGACGGCGTGAAGAATCGATACTCCAGGGATACCTGGTTGCCGTCGACGATGGTCGTCGGCTCACTGCGGCGCGGGCTGGTGTTGACGTTGTAGCCGGAGGTGAAGAACACCGACGGCCGCGAGACGTCCTTGTGCAACAGGGTCAGGCGCTGCTTGAAGGTGCCCTTCCACGGCTGCCGGTGGTCCACCGGCTGCTCGTAGTTCAGTACGAAGAAGCGGTAGCCGGGGTACGGCTTCTCCTCGATCAGGCTCATCCCGGCAATGCCGAGGATCTGGTCCTTGATGTCCGTGGCGGCCGCGGGCTCCGCGGCTGTGGCCGCTTGCGCCGTGGAGCCGGCCGCGCCCATGGTGCCGATGAGCACCACGAGCGACAGCAGCCATCCGAGCGTCTTGCGCATTCACCCTCCCCTTGAGTTCACTTCGGTCGCCGTGAACCTAGCCGGGCCAACACGCCACTGACCAGACCTGGTTGGGCCTGTTCATCAGCACAGGATCCAGCCGGAATCGACGGATCCGGCTCCCACGCTCCCCTTTACATACACGCAGCGGCTGATCGCCCCGACCGTGACAGGCCCGGCATATCGGGTGAATCCCCCGGCCTCGCGGACCGGGGCGCCGCCGCGCGGCTGAATGCTCACCGCCATCCGCCGGCGCTCGCCGAAGTTCCTGGCCACGGCCATCGCACAGGCCTGGTTGCGGCTCTTGTAGACGCGCACCTCGCCCGTCTCGAAGGGCACCGTCCTCGCCAGCCGGCCCGCGCAGCCCTCGGTCGCGGCCCGCGCCGCCGGCGGCGTGAGCAGTCCGCCCGCACAGAGCCACAGCGCCGCCACGAAAACCCCCAGGACCGCGGCCCGGCGGCCACGCCTCCTTCGCCCCTGCAACACCCTGTCCCCCGATCGGCCGTACGTACGGAGCACGCACGCACGTACGACGCCCGAGCCCGCCGGAAGGTTGCCGCGCGCAAGGGTCCTCCCGCCGGCGCCGCCACCCCTCCCTCGTACGAGTGCATCCGCCACCTCCCGGCGGGACAGCGGGAGTTCACCCCCGAAGGGGCGATTACGCTAGGTGACGAAAGACCCGCCCGCCGTAGCCGCACCGATACCCGTACCCGTACCCACCGGCTCAGCCGTGAAAGGCCATGAGATGACGAACGACCTGCTCGACCGCAAGCTGGAGCGCGCCTTCACGCACCTGGACGCCGACGGGAGCGGCGTGATCGACGCCGCCGACATCATCGCGCTCGGCACCCGGCTGCTGAAGGCCCTCGCGGAGCCGGACAGCTCACCCAAGGCGGACCTGGTGATGGGCGGGCTGGCGGACTTCTGGCAGGACCTGTTCACCGAGCTGGACATCGACCGGGACGGCAAGGTCACGCCCGACGAGTACAAGCAGGGCATGACCCGCCTCTACGCGCAGGGCGGCCCCGCGTACGAGCGCTCGTTCCGCCCGATGATGCGGGCGATCCTCACGATCGTCGACACGGACGACGACGGGCGCATCAGCCCGCAGGAGTTCCACCGGGCGCAGGAGGCCTTCGACACGCGGCTCAGCCCGGCCGACACCGAGGCGCTCTTCCGGCGGATCGACGCCGACGGGGACGGCTCGCTGACGGTCGACGAACTGCTCGGCGCGGTACGCGAGTACTACACCGGCACCGACGAGGACGCCCCGGGGAACCTGCTCTTCGGCGAGTTCTGACCCCGGGGCGCTCCGGACGGGCGAGAGACCTTCCGGCCTAGGCGGCGGCGCGCTCGTCCTCGCCGACGAAGGTGCGCCACAGCTCGGCGTACCGGCCGCCGCGCGCCAGGAGCTCGGCGTGGGTGCCGTCCTCCACGACCCGGCCGCGGTCCATGACCACGACCCGGTCGGCGCGGGCCGCCGTCGTCAGCCGGTGCGCGACCACCAGGGTGGTGCGCTTGCCCACGAGCCGGTCCGTCGCCTGGTTGACCTGGGCCTCGGTGGCCAGGTCCAGGGCGGCGGTGGCCTCGTCGAGCAGGAGGACGTCCGGGTCGACGAGCTCGGCCCGGGCGAGCGCGATCAGCTGGCGCTGGCCCGCGGAGAGGTTGCGGCCGCGCTCGGCGACGGTGTGCAGATAGCCGCCGTCGAGGGTGGCGATCATGTCGTGGGCGCCGACCGCGCGGGCGGCGGCCTCCACCTCGGCGTCGCTCGCGCCCGGGAGCCCGTAGGCGATGGCGTCGCGGACCGTCCCCGGGAAGAGGTACGCCTCCTGGGGGACGACCCCCAGACGGTGACGGTACGCCGTGAGTTCCAGCTCCCGCAGGTCGGTGCCGTCGGCGGTGACCCGGCCGGAGGTCGGGTCGTAGAACCGGGCCACCATCTTGACCAGCGTGGACTTGCCGGCTCCGGTCTCGCCGACGAAGGCGACGGTCTGTCCGGCGGGTATCCGCAGGTCGATGCCGGCCAGCGCCTCCCCCTTCTCGCCCCGCTCCTCGGCCGTCCCGTACTGGAAGCGGACGTTCTCGAAGGCGATCTCGCCGACCGGCGTCCGCAGCTCCCGCGGCCGCTCGGGCAGCGGGGTGGTGGTGGGCTCCCGCAGCAGTCCCTGGATGCGGCCGAGGGCGACCGTGGCCTGCTGGTAGCCGTCGAAGACCTGGGAGAGCTGCTGGACGGGGGCGAAGAACAGGTCGATGTAGAGCAGATAGGCCACGAGCGCGCCGGTGGTGAGCGTCCCGGCCTCCACCCGGCCCGCGCCGACGATCAGCACGGCGGCCGCGGCGCCCGAGGACAACAGCTGCACGAAGGGGAAGTAGACGGATATCAGCCACTGGCCGCGGACCCGGGCCTCGCGGTACGAGTGGCTGCGCTCGGCGAAGCGCTTGGCGCCCGAGCCCTCGCGGCGGAAGGCCTGGACGATGCGCAGGCCCGAGACGGACTCCTGGAGGTCGGCGTTGACCAGGCTGACCCGGTCACGGGCGAGCTCGTAGGCGGCCACGGACTTGCGGCGGAACACGATGGTGGCGACGACCAGGACCGGCAGGGTCGCGAAGACGATCAGCGCGAGCTCGACGTCCAGGACGAGCAGGGCGACCAGGATGCCGAAGAAGGTGAACACGGAGACCACGGCGGTGACCAGGCCGGTCTGCAGGAACGAGCTCAGCGAGTCCACGTCGGTGGTCATCCGGGTCATGATCTTGCCGGTCAGCTCGCGCTCGTAGTAGTCGAGGCCGAGGCGCTGGAGCTGGGCGAAGATCTTGACGCGCAGGGCGTAGAGCACGCGCTCGCCGGTACGGCCCGTCATCCGGGTCTCGGCGAACTGCGCGGCCCACTGCGCGACGACGACCACGAGGGCGAGCCCGGCGGCCACCCAGACGGCTCCGAGCACGGCCTGTTCCACGCCCTGGTCGATGCCGTGCCGGATCAGGATCGGCAGCAGCAGTCCGGCGCCCGCGTCCACGGCGACGAGGGCGAGGCTGATGGCGAGCGGCGCCCAGAACCCGCGGAGCAGGCGGCGCAGGCCGTAACTCTCCTCGGCGGCCGCGGCGCGGGTCTCGTCCACCTCGGGCAGGTCGACGGCGGGCGGCAGCGCGGCCACCTGTGCGAGCAGTTCCGGGGTGGCGGGCATCCCGGCGACGGCCCCGGCCATGGACGGCCCGGGTCCGGGCGCGCCGCCCCCGGCCGCGGGAGCCGCGCCGGACACGGTGGCAGTGGCGGTGGCGCCGGCGGCCGCGCTCTCGGCGTCCTCCTGGCGGCGCCAGAGCTCGGGGGTGACCCCGCCGGAGACCCGGCGCTTGGCATTGACGGGCTCGGAGTCGATCTCGGCCTCGAGCTCGATGCCGCGTTCCAGGTCGCGGTCGAGCTCGCGCTCGAACTCGGTCATCGTGCGGGCGTCCGGGGTGCGCGGCGAGCCGGCGCCGAGCGCCTCGGGGTCGGTGAGCAGCCTGCGGTAGAGCGCCGAGCGGCCCTCCAGCTGCTCGTGCGTCCCGATGTCGGCGAGGCGTCCGCGGTCGAGTACGGCGATCCGGTCGGCCAGCGCGAGAGTGGAGCGGCGGTGCGCGATCAGCAGGGTGGTCCGGCCGGCCATGACGGACCGCAGGGCCTCGTGGATCTCGTGCTCGACGCGGGCGTCCACGGCGGAGGTGGCGTCGTCGAGGAGCAGCAGCCGCGGGTCGGTGAGGATGGCCCGGGCGAGGGCGATGCGCTGGCGCTGGCCGCCGGAGAGGGTGAGCCCCTGCTCGCCGACCTTGGTGTCGTACCCGGCGGGCAGCGCCCGGACGAAGCCGTCGGCCTGGGCGGCGCGGGCGGCGGCCTCGATCTGCTCCTCGGTGGCGCCGGGGTGCCCGTAGGCGATGTTGGCGCGGATGGTGTCGGAGAAGAGGAAGGAGTCCTCGGGGACGAGGCCTATCGCGCCGCGCAGGGAGTCGTAGGTCAGCTCGCGGACGTCGTGGCCGCCGACGCGGACCGCGCCGCCGTCGGCGTCGTAGAAGCGGGGCAGCAGGAGGGCGACCGTGGACTTGCCGCTGCCGGAGGACCCGACGACGGCGACGGTCTCCCCCTCCGCCACGGTGAGCGAGAACCCGTCGAGGACGGGCCGCTCGGGGTCGTAGCCGAAGCGGACGTCGTCGAATTCGACGGTGGCGGGCGCGTCGGCGGGCAGTTCGTGGGCGCCCTCGTGGATCTCCGGCTCGGTGTCGATCAGCTCGAACACGCGCTCCGCGCCGGCCCGGGCCTGCTGGCCGACGGTGAGGACCATGGCGAGCATGCGGACGGGTCCGACGAGCTGGGCGAGGTAGGTGGAGAAGGCGACGAAGGTGCCGAGGGTGACCTGGCCGTTGGTGGCCATCCAGCCGCCGAGGGCCAGCATGGCGACCTGGGCGAGGGCGGGCACGGCCTGGAGGGCGGGGGTGTAGCGCGAGTTGAGGCGGATGGTCCGCATCCGCCCGGCGAACAGCCGGCGGCCCGCCTCGCGCAGCTTGCCGGTCTCCTGCTCCTCCTGCCCGAAGCCCTTGACGACGCGGACGCCGGTGACGGCCCCGTCGACGACGGTGGCGACGGCGGCGGCCTGGCCCTGGGCCCACCAGGTGGCGGGGAAGAGCTTCTTGCGGCTGCGCTTGGCTATGAACCACAGCGCGGGCGCCATGAGCAGGGCGACGAGGGTCAGCAGCGGCGAGAGCCAGAGCATGATCCCGAGGGACATCCCGAAGAGCAGGAAGTTCCCGATGGTCATGGGCAGCATGAAGAGCAGGCCCTGGATCAGCTGGAGGTCGCTGGTGGCACGGCCGATGACCTGGCCGGTGTTCAGCTCGTCCTGCCGCCGCCCGTCGAGGCGGGCGATCGTGGCGTACATGTCGGTGCGCAGGTCGTGCTGCACGTCGAGGGCGAGCCGCCCGCCGTAGTACCTGCGTATGTAGGTCAGCACGTACACGGTCAGGGCCGCGGCTATGAGCATGCCGGCCCAGGGCGCCATGGGCTTGGTCCCGTCCCCGATGACGTCATCGATGATCACCTTGGTGACCAGCGGGACGACCGCCATGACGGCCATGCCGGCCAGGGAGGAGCCGAGCGCCAGCAGCACATTGGTCCTGTACCGCCAGGTGTAGGCCGCCAGCCGCCTGCCCCAGCCCTGTTTTTCCCCAGCCGCTGTCTCTGCCGCCGCCACGTGAGGCCTCCCCGTTCGTCCTGACCTGCCGGAAGCCCCAACGCTCCGACCGGCGGATTTCATCCCGCCGCAACAATCGCACTGCCGTACGGCGAGGGCGCGCGGGCCGCGTCCGACCGGGGCGGGGCCAGGGGGGGGCGGGGGCGCGTCGGAGGGGAGGCAGGGGCGGGGCGGGGGCGGGGCGGGGGGCGCGAGTGGGCGGTGCCGGACCCTGTCAAGTCCCGACTTTCCGGATCTGGGCCCGAGGGGGTCCGCTGCCGATGCTGGAAGCACAGCCGATGCCGACCGCCGACCGGGGCGGCGGGACCGAAGGGATCCAGGGCCATGAGCACTTCGCAGCAGCAGACCCCCCACAGTCACAGCTTCGTGCAGCGGACCGCCCGGGCCGTCGTCCCCTTCGTCACCGCCTTCTTCATCGCGCTGTTCGCGGCGAAGGTCGTCAGCCTGGTGACCGACAACGGCTGGACCCGGCTGGCGACGGCGGTCGGGGTGGCCGTGATCAGCCTCCTGTTCCACCCCTACGAGGAGAACGAGAACCGGGCGGGCGCCTGACCGGCGCCCCGGGCCGCGGTGCCGGTCAGGAGGCCGGCAGGGGCTTCACCACGGGGGGCTTCTCCAGCGGCTTGTTCTCGCAGCCGAGCGCGTCGGTGACGCGGCGGGCCATGAGGTAGGTGAGGGCGGTCTGCCGGTCCTTGGCCGCCTGGTCGATGTCCGTCCGCCCGATATTGACCGTGTACGAACCCCTCGCGTACAGCCATACCGACTTCGACGGCTCGTCGAGGTCCCCGGGCATGTCGCACGGGACGAACAGCTTCGTGAGGAAGTAGTTGCTCTCACCGAAAGCACCGTTCACATCGAAGCGGCCTCCGTCGGACATGGACGGTTCGGCATCCTTCGAGGTGCGGGGCACCCACCCGACCTCGAACCGCGCGCGCTCGACTCCGGCCTGAGCAGCCGGCTTGTACGCGCACAAGGAGGTCGACAACGTCTTCGTGCCCGATCCGATCGCCCGCAGATCCCGCTCCAACGCCTCCACCACACGGCTCGTGCGGTTGGGGATGTCGGTCTCGAAGGCATCTGCGCGAAGGATCTCCCGAAGGAGCGCTTCCTCTTCCGAGGCAGCGCTGACAGTGCACAGGTGCTCGATCTTCGCCTCGGGCTCGCCCAAGGCGCACGAAGCCAGCATCACCACGGAGAGCAGGGCGGTCGTCGATCGCGCGAAGGCCTTGAGCACCTTACGGCCGGAGGTGAGCACGTGCAGCCTCCCGGCCCGTCGTGTATCCGTCGCCCGCCCCGTCCTTGGCATGCTCGAACGCAGGGTCTTGCCCCAGGTGGCGCTCGTCCCTCCATGCATCGAGCAACTTGTGGGTCCCCTCCAGGCCAGCCGTGTAGTTGTTGCTGGACTCCTTCTTGCTCTGCTCCTCGGCCGCGTCCTTGACGCTTTCGACCCAGTCGTACTTGGCGACGTCGATCAACGAACCTCCGATCGTGCTCACGACCGGGATCTCGCCGATGAGCGCGTTCCCGGCGGCAGCCGAGTACTCGGCGGTGCCCTCCGCCCACTTGACCTGGTCGTCTTCCTTGTCCTTGTAGACGTCGGCGCCGATGCCGTTGAGGGCGCCGTTGGCCACGCCGATGTCGTGTGCGCGGTTGTCCCAGTCGGCGCTCACCGAGTGCGGGGAGTCGGCCTTGAACGGGACTGCGGTCGCGAGCTGCTCCGCCGAGTACGCCTGCTCCGCCTCGACCAGCAGGGCGTAGGCCGGGCCGTCGTCCGCGATGCCGCGCATCACCCGGATCAGGCTGCCCTGGCCGACCGCGATCCGGGCCTTGTCGCCCGAACCGTGGATCCCGTCGTTGCCACCGATTCCACCCAGGTCGGAATTCTGGCCGCCGAGGATCTCGTGGGTGTCGCCGACGTAGTCGACCAGTGCCTTCGCCATCGGCTGGCGCAGGCCCTCCAGGTCCTCCGTAAACTCGTCCCCGCCCATCTCGTCGTCGAGCATCCGGATGGCGTGGTGCATCACGCGGGCCTGGCCCTCGGTGTGCGGGCCGGGTGCGCCCAGCCTCTCGCCGTCCACGTGACCGGTGGCCGCCGCCTGGATGGCGGCGCCCAGGCCCGCCGTCTTGTTGCCGTCCATCTCGATCGGCGGGCCGTAGCCGGTCGAGATCCAGGGATCCGGCATGTCACGGTCGGTGAGCATGTACTTCAGGTGCTCGTTCTTGTTGCCGGGCGCCTCGGGGTCGAGGAAGTACGTCGCCGAGTCCGGGTCCTTCGCCATGATGCCCAGGAGGCCGTCCAGCGGGTCGGAGACCAGGTTCGGGCGCTGCGAATCGTAGGCGTGGGAGTACATGTGCGGCTTCGACTTCTCGGCCCCGATCATGCCGTCGCCGAGGTCGTTGAGGAACTGCTTGCCGTAGCCGTCGCCGTTCGCCATCAGGGTGACGAGTGCCTGGTAGCCGTAGGTGGGGCGCAGGCCCTTGGCCACCAGTTCCGGGCCCTGCTCCTTGAGCCCGTCGACGAACGGCTTGTACGCGTAGCCGCCCGGGTCCTTGGTGCCCGAGGCGATCGTGCCCGCGAGGCCGGAGTTGATCGACTCGTAGAGCTTCTTGTCGGCCGCCGAGGCACCGCGGTCGTTCGACGCCAGATTCATCTGGTCCGCCAGCAGCAGGGTGTCCTTCGCTCCCAGCGCGTGCAGGTAGGCCTCGCCGAAGTGCGGGTCGGCCGAGTTCTGGCGCAGCAGGTCGCTGTAGTGCCGCAGCTCCTCGTCGGAGGCCTTGCCCGAGCGGATCTTGCTGGTCAGGGCCAGCGCCTCCACGGCCTCGACGTCGTTGACGGGCGTGGAGTTGAAGCCGAACATCGAGGTTCCGTCGGCCCCCGACGCGTTCAGCAGGGCCGTCTTGACGTCCTGGTCGAACTCGGTGACCGCCTTGACCGTGTCGCTGATCCGGCTCGTCCAGGACCGCTCGATCCCCGGGAGGTCGGGGTCGTGGCGGATCGCGTTCACGCTGGCCGGGTCGGCCTTGGAGAAGTCGTAGCTCGCTGTGCCGGAGTCCGAGACCTTCATGCCGGCGGCCACGGCGTCCGCCACGGCCGACACCACCCGGCCCTTGAGGTCGGTGAACCTGGCGTGCGCGTCCCGGAGCAGGGACTCCATGGCCAGGGCCTCCTTCTGCGCCGCCGCGAACTCCTTGCGCGTCATGGCGGAGTTGGTGGCGGCGGTCGTGGCACTGGAGCCCAGCCAGCCGTTGCCCGCGGAGACGCTCTGGACCTCGTCCTTGTAGACGTCCTCCATGGTCTTGAACTGCGTCGCCATGGCCTTCCAGCCGTCGGCGGCCGTGGTGAGCGCGGCCAGGTCCGTCCGCATGATCTCGGCGTAGTTCGGCACGTCTCCCCCTACAGTCCCGCGACCTTGGACTGCACGGGCTGGAAGCTGCTGCCTGTCAGCTGGTCGTTCCCGGTGAACAGGTTCGACGCGCCGCGCAGGGCCGTCTTCTCCGAGTTCAGGCGTCCCATCAGGCGTTTCACCTGGTCGTCCCAGTGCGTGTGCGCCTTCGACAGGCCCGACGCCGTCTCCCAGCCGCTGAAGGCCTTGACGGCGGTCCTGGTGGGCTCGTCGGCCGCGTCCGCAGCCTTCGTGGTGCCGGGCTGCAGGACGTTCTCGATGGTGTTGGCCGCCTTCTTCTTCTCGGGCGGGGCCGTGGCCAGCACCCCGTAGCCGGTGCCGGGCGCCGAGGGGCCGCCCTGGTCGGCGGGGAGCTGGTTCAACCGCATCTGCGGCGACGGTTCCGTCGGCCCGGCCGTCTGCTTGTGACTGCCCCATTCGGTCTCGAACGACACTGCTCCCCCTCGCGCTCCCTGCCCGGACTGATCGCGCCCACCCTAGCCAGCCCCGCGGAGCCCTCTAGACGTGCGTCGGGGCGAACATCCTCAGGGTGGCCGGAAGGACCAGCACCGAGGGGCCCGGGGTCGCCAGCGCCTTCTTGAGGTCGGCGGTCAGGGACTCGGGTGCGGTGGTGGCGGCCGGGACGCCGAAGGACTCCGCCAGGGCCGCGAAGTCGGGGCCGGGCAGCTCCGTACCGGTCGTGCAGCCGTAGTCGCGCAGGATGCCGTAGCCGCCGTCGTCCACGATCAGCCAGGTGACGTCGAGGTCGTGCTGGCGGGCCGTGGCCAGCTCCGCGACGGAGTACATGGCTCCGCCGTCGCCGGAGACCGCCAGGACCGGGGTGTCCGGTTCCGCGAGGCACGCGCCGAGGGCCGCCGGGAAGGCGTAGCCGAGACCGCCCGCGCCCTGGGCCGAGTGCATGGTGTTGGGGTGCTTCGGGTCGAAGGCGGACCAGGCCCAGTAGGACAGGATCGTCATGTCCCAGAACGACGGGGAGCGGGCGGGCAGGGCCGCCCGGATCGAGGTGAGGAGCTGCTGCTCCTGCGCCAGGCCCTGGGTGGCGAGGCGGGCCGCGATGTCGGCGAGGACCAGCCGGACGCGCTCCGGAGCGGAGGGGTCCGCGCGCTCGGACACCGTCTCCAGCAGGGCCTGCAGCGCCAGGCGGGCGTCCGCGTGGATGCCGAGGCCCGCGTGGTTGGACTCCAGCTTGCCGAGGTCCGCCTCGATCTGGACGACCCGGCCCGTCGGGAAGAACGTGTGGTAGTTCGACGAGAGCTCACCGAGTCCCGAACCGACGACCAGCAGGACGTCCGCGTCCTCCAGGAAGTCCGTCATGTGGCGGTCCTCCAGCCAGGACTGGAGGGAGAGCGGGTGGGTCCAGGGGAAGGCGCCCTTGCCGCCGAAGGTGGTGACGACGGGCGCGTTCAGCCGCTCGGCCAGCTGCTTGAGCTTGCCCGCCGCGTCCGAGCGGACGACGCCGCCGCCCGCGATGATCACCGGTCGGGTGGCGTTCTCCAGCCAGTGGGCGGCGAGCGCCGTGAGCTCGGGCCGCGGCGCGAGCTCGTGCGGGGTCGCGTCCACGCCCGTGACCTGCGGGACGATCGTCTCGGCCCGCAGCACGTCCTCCGGGATCTCGACGAACACCGGGCCGTGCGGGGCGCTCAGCGCCGACTCCCAGGCCTCGGCGATCACGGAGGGGATCTGGGAGGGGGTGCGGACCGTGTGGACGGACTTCACCACGTCCCGGAAGGAGGCCGACTGGTCCCGCAGCTCGTGCAGGTGCCCGCGCCGCCCGCCGCCCAGGCCCGCCACCGGGACCTGCGAGGAGATCGCGACGACCGGCGCCGATGCGGCCGCCGCCTCCGCCAGGGCGGGCAGCGCCATCAGCGCGCCCGGGCCGGTGGAGAGCAGCAGCGGCGCCGCCTCGCCGGTGATCCGGCCGTACGCGTCGGCCGCGAAGCCCGCGTTGTTCTCCGTGCGCAGTCCCACGAGGCGCAGGTCGCTGCGGCCGACCGCGTCGAAGAGGGCGAGCGCGTGCTGCCCCGGCAGACCGAAGACGGTGGTCGCGCCGAGGCCGCGGAGCGTTTCCACGACCAGGTCCCCGCCCGTCCGGCCCGGCGGCGGCGCGAGCGCGGCCGCCTTCTGGGCTTCGGTGGGACGGAGTACCAGGTCGTGGTCGTGCGTCACTTCGCTTACTTGCCCTTCGCCTGCGCGATCTGTCGCGACATGATCGTGGTCAGCTCGTACGCGGTGTGCGAGGCCGCGACCGAGGTGATCTCGGCGTGATCGTACGCCGGGGCGACCTCGACGACGTCGGCGGAAACGAGGTTGCAGGAGGACAGACCGCGGATGATCTCCAGCAGCTCGCGGGAGGTCATGCCGCCCGCCTCCGGGGTGCCGGTGCCGGGCGCGTGCGCCGGGTCGAGCACGTCGATGTCGATGGAGATGTACAGCGGGCGGTCGCCGATGCGCTGGCGCAGCTGGTCGGCGACCTCGTCGGCGCCGCGGCGGTAGACGTCGGCCGAGGTGACGATGCCGAATCCCATCTTGGCGTCGTCGTCCAGGTCCTGCTTGCCGTAGAGCGGGCCGCGGGTACCGACGTGGGAGAGCGCCTCGGTGTCGAGGATGCCCTCCTCCACCGCGCGGCGGAACGGGGTGCCGTGGGTGTACTCGGCGCCGAAGTAGGTGTCCCAGGTGTCCAGGTGGGCGTCGAAGTGGAGCAGCGCGACCGGGCCGTGCTTCTTCGCGACCGAGCGCAGCAGCGGGAGGGCGATGGTGTGGTCGCCGCCCAGGGTCATCAGGCGGGAGCCGGCGCCGATCAGCTCGTCGGCCGCGGCCTCGATCGTCTCGACGGCCTCGTTGATGTTGAAGGGGTTCGCCGCGATGTCACCGGCGTCGGCGACCTGCGCGAGCGCGAAGGGGGAGGCGTCTTGGGCGGGGTTGTACGGGCGCAGCAGGCGCGAGGCCTCGCGGATGGCGTTGCCGCCGAAGCGGGCGCCGGGGCGGTAGGACACGCCGGAGTCGAAGGGCACGCCGACGACGGCGACGTCGGCCTTGCCGCCGACCTCGTCGAGGCGGGGCAGCCGGGCGAAGGTCGCCGGGCCCGCGTAGCGCGGGATGCGGGAGGAGTCGACGGGTCCGCGCGGCTGCGTGCTCATGGCTGTGCCTCTTTCTCTGGCCTGACGTGTGCGGTCCTTCGAGCGTAAGCGGGCCGCCCGGGGGTGGGCAGTGTACGTTTCATCCATCTGGCAGAGCCGATGTGTACGGAGTATCCATGACCGCCGCTCCCCGCGACCCGGAGTACGGCAACGGCCCCGCCGGGGAGCCGCTCACCCCGCCGGTGCTCCTCTCCTCCCTGCTCGCCGACCGCGAGCTCGGCCTGCGCCACCTCGCCGGGCCGGCCGCCGCCGGGGTGCACGGGGTGCACGCCTCCGAGATGCCCGACCCCTCCCCGTACCTGCTCGGCGGCGAGCTGCTGCTGACCGCCGGGGCGGGCCCCGCCGACGACCCCGACGCCTACGTGGCCCGGCTGGCCCGGGCGGGGGCGGCCGGCCTCGGCTTCGGCGTGGCCCCGATGCACGAGGAGGTTCCGGCCGCGCTGGCCGAGGCGTGCGCCCGGCACGGGCTGCCGCTGCTGGAGGTCCCGCCGCGGACCCCGTTCTCGGCGGTCGCCCGCGCGGTGGGGCGGCTGACGGCGGAGGCCCGTACCCGGGAGCTGCGCCGGGTCACCGAGGCCCAGCAGGCCCTGGCGGCGGCCGCGGCCCGCCCCGACCCGGTCCCGGCGGTCCTGGCCCGGCTCGCCGCGAGCCTGGGCGGGTCGGTCGCCCTGTGGCCGGCCAGCCGGGCGGCGGGCCCGGAGCTGCCGGCTGCGGCCCGGGAGGCACTGTCCGCGCTGCTGGCCCGGGTCGGCCGCGAGGGCGGGCCCGTCACGGCCACCGACCGCGCGGGCGGGCACCACTTGGCCGCCTACGCCCTGGCCGGGCGGGCGGCGCTGGGCACGGCGACCCCGGCCCGCGCGCCCGGCGACCACACCGTGGCATCGGTGGCCGCGGTCCTGCTGACCCTGCTCACCGCCGAGCGGCCCGCCGGGGCGGAGGCCGCGGCGCTGACCCGGCTGCTGCTCGACGGGGATCCGGCCGCGGCGCTGACGGCCGGGCCCTGGTACGCCGTGCACGCTCGCGGGACCGGGGATCCGCAGGCCCTCGCGGCCGCGCTGGGCACCGTACTGCTCGACCCGCGCGAGGACTCCGTACGGCTGCTCACCGACCGGGACCCCGCCCCGCAGCCCGGCTGGCGGCTGGGGGTGAGCGCTCCGGCCGCGCCCGCGGCCCTGGCCACGGCCGGCGCGCAGGCCGAGCGGGCCCTGGGGCGCGCGGAGGCGGCCCGCACCCCGCTGGCCCGGCACACGGAGCCGGGCCTCGCGGGCCTGGTCGGCGAGGCCGAGGCCCGCGCCCACGCCGAGGCCCTGCTCGGACCGCTCTCCCCCGCCCTGCGCGACACCCTGCGCGGCTGGCTGGCCCACCACGGCAACTGGGACCGGACGGCCGCCGCCCTCGGCGTCCACCGCAACACCGTCCGCCAGCGCGTCGCCCGCGCCGGCGAACTGCTGGACCGGAACCTGGACGACCCCGACGTGCGGATGGAGCTGTGGTTCGCACTGCGGGTCGCCGCCGAATGAGGGCGGGTCGCAGGACGCGCCCCCTCCGCCGCCCCCTCCGCCGCGGCCACCGTCGTGGCCTCCGTCGCGGCCGCCGCCGGGGGGCCGGGGTGAGCCACCCCACGCTTTCCATGGTGCTTCCGCTCTGGACAGCCAGTTTGACTGGCCGGTAACTTAAGCTGAGCAAGCGCTTAGGCATGGCGGCGGACCGCCGCGACCGAAGGGAGCCGGCCGTGCGCCGTACCGTTTTCAGCGAGGACCACGAGGCATTCCGCGAGACCATCCGCGCCTTCATCGAGGCCGAGGTCGTCCCGGTCTACGACGAGTGGTTCGCGGCCGGCCAGGCGCCGCGCGACTTCTACTACAAGCTCGGCGAGCTGGGCGTGTTCGGCATCAACGTGCCCGAGGAGTTCGGCGGCGCGGGCCTGGACACCCACAAGTTCGAGGCCGTCCTCTACGAAGAGACCTCCCGCGCGGGCGTCAACTTCGGCGGCTCCGGCGTGCACGTGCTGCTCGCCCTGCCCTACATCAAGATGCTGGCCGACGACGAGCAGAAGAAGCGCTACCTGCCGAAGTTCGTCTCCGGCGAGGAGATGTGGGCCCTCGCGATGACCGAGCCGGGCACCGGCTCCGACGTCGCGGGCATGAAGACCACCGCCAAGCTCTCCGAGGACGGCACGCACTACGTCCTCAACGGCTCCAAGACCTTCATCACCGGTGGCGTGCACGCCGACCGCGTGATCGTCTGCGCCCGCACCTCCGCCCCGAGCGCCGAGGACCGCCGCTTCGGCATCTCCCTCTTCGCCGTGGACACCAAGTCCGAGGGCTACTCCATCGGCCGCAAGCTGGACAAGCTGGGCCTGCGCACCTCCGACACCGCCGAGCTGGCGTTCGTCGACGTGAAGGTCCCGGTCGAGGACCTGCTCGGCGAGGAGAACAAGGGCTTCTACTACCTCGGCGCCAACCTGCCCTCCGAGCGCTGGGGCATCGCCTTCGGCGCCTACGCGCAGGCCAAGGCCGCCATCCGGTTCGCCCAGCAGTACGTGACCGAGCGCACCGTCTTCGGCAAGCCGGTCGCCCACTTCCAGAACACCAAGTTCGAGCTGGCCGCCTGCCAGGCCGAGGTGGACGCCGCCGAGGCCGTCGCCGACCGCGCCCTGGAGGCCCTGGACGCCGGCGAGCTGACCGCCGCCGAGGCCGCCTCCGCCAAGCTGTTCTGCACCGAGGTCGCGCACCGCGTGATCGACAAGTGCCTCCAGCTGCACGGCGGTTACGGGTACATGAACGAGTACCCGATCGCACGCCTGTACGCCGACAACCGCGTGAACCGCATCTACGGCGGCACCAGCGAGGTCATGAAGTCCATCATCGCCAAGTCCATGGGCCTCTAGGAAAGTTCGGGCGCTTAGCCTTCACCCATGAACGAGGCACTGACGTCCCTCCTCGATCTGCTCGACCTCGAGCAGATCGAGGAGAACATCTTCCGCGGCACCAGCAGGCCTTCCCTGGTGCCGCGCGTCTTCGGCGGTCAGGTCGCGGCCCAGGCGCTGGTCGCGGCCGGGCGGACCGTCCCCGCGGACCGCACCGCCCACTCGCTGCACTCGTACTTCTTGCGCACCGGGGACACCGGCGCGCCCATCGTGTACTCGGTGGACCGGATCCGCGACGGCCGCTCCTTCACCACGCGCCGGGTCGTCGCCGTCCAGCACGGACAGCCGATCTTCCACCTCTCCGCGTCGTTCCAGAAGTACGAGGACGGCCTCGACCACCAGGTCGCGATGCCGTCGGCCCCCGACCCGGAGACCCTGCCCACCGCGGCCGAGTCGCTGCCCGCGTACCGGGAGATCTTCCGCGATCCCGGCACGGTGGAGCGGCTGATCGAGACCCGCGAGGCGGTGGACCTGCGCTACGCCACGACCCCGCCCTGGGGCAGCGTCGGCGAGCCCGTGGAGCCGCGCTCGCAGGTGTGGTTCCGTACGGCCGGCAAGCTGGACGGCGACGATCCGCTGCTGCACACCTGCCTGGCCACCTACGTCTCCGACATGACCCTGCTGGACTCGGTGCTGCTCGCGCACGGCCGGGGCGGCTGGGCGGTGGGCGACGTGGTCGGCGCCTCGCTGGACCACGCGATGTGGTTCCACCGGCCGTTCCGTGCGGACGAATGGCTGCTGTACGACCAGGAGTCGCCCTCGGCGGCCGCGGGCCGCGGCCTCGGCCAGGCCCGCATCTGGACGCAGGACGGCCGGCTGGCCGTGACGGTCATCCAGGAGGGTGTCGTCCGCGTCCCGCGCGCATGACGCGTCCGGCTCCGCGTCCGAATCCGCGTCCGGATCGCGGCAGGCAGTGATGACAGAAGAAGCCCCGGCCGGGGACACCGGCCGGGGCTTCTCGCCGTGCACCGCGCCCTAGGACGTCTCTTTCGGATCTTGTCGGATCAGCCCGGGTCGTCCGGCGCGGTACATCGCAAGGCGGAGGGGCGCCCGTGTACTGGACGTACTCGGGCGCCCCGACAACGCGGCGAGGTGCCGTGCCGGGCGGACCGGGCCCGACAAGATCCGGAAGAGACGGCCTAGGCCGTCAGGCCCGCCGCGTCCAGGAGGTACGCCACCATCGGGTCGTAGAAGCGGGGGTCGCGGACGTGGTCGTCCAGCGGGATCGCGACCTGGAGGGTGCCCTCGGCCTCGCCGAGGAAGAGCGCCGGGTCGTTGCAGTCGGCGTAGCCGACGGCGTCCAGGCCGCGCTGGGCCGCGCAGCCCGCCCAGCCGTGGTCGGCGACGATCAGGTCCGGCTGCGGGCGGTTCTCGGCCGTCAGGCCGTCCAGGATCGCGGCCATCGGCTCCGGTGAGTGGGTGTGCCACAGCGTCGCGCCCCGCTCCAGGACCGCGACGTCGGCGAACTGCCACACCGAGCCCTCGTCCGCCACCAGCCCGCGGGGGATCTCGACGATCTCGCAGCCCGCCGCGCGCAGGGCCGCCGCCGTCGCCCGGTGGACGTCCAGCAGGCCGCCCGGGTGGCCGGTGGCGAACAGCACGCTCTGCCGGTCCAGCGCCGCCTTGCGCAGCCGGGCCGCCAGCCGGTCCAGGCCGGCCACGGTCAGCTCCGGGTCGATGGTGTCCTGGCCGTAGCGGAACTCGGGGTCGTCCACCACCCCGCACCGCTCCGCCATCACCGCGAGCACGTCCTGCTCGTCCGCCCAGCGGTCCCCCAGCTCCAGCCCGAGCCAGTAGTGCCGGTCGCCGTTGGCGAGCTTGCGGTAGTGGCTGAGGTTGTTCTCGCGCGGGGTCGCCACCTGTCCCGCGATCCGCGTGCGGACCAGGTGGTCGATGAGTTCGGCACGGCTCGGCGTCTCTATCGGCTTCGGCATACGGGCCATTCTGCCGCCGCCGGGCCGGAGCCGGCGCGTCCATTCCGGTCGGCGGACACCCCGGCTCATGCCGACAGCGCCCCGAACGCGCCGTGCGCGAGGCGCCGCAGCAGCGCTTCCGTGGCCTCGCGCCCCAGCGCCGCCAGGTGCGGGGTCGAGTTGAGCAGGCCGA
This sequence comes from Streptomyces sp. Sge12, assembly GCF_002080455.1. NCBI lineage: Bacteria > Bacillati > Actinomycetota > Actinomycetes > Kitasatosporales > Streptomycetaceae > Streptomyces > Streptomyces sp. Sge12. The sequence continues at coordinate 5,086,697 of NZ_CP020555.1, read as the reverse complement.
ACACCGCGTGCACGGCGACCCGTACCTCGGCCTCGCCGACCTGCGGGTGCAGCTCCCGTACGACCTCCACCCACAGCTCCACGTACTGGCGCTGCAGCTGCCGTACGAGCTTGCGGTCGGCCTCCCGCAGCCGGTCGAGCTCCCGGTCGTGCAGGGTGATCAGCGCCTGGTCGTCGAGCGCGAAGTCGATGTGCCCGTCGATGAGGGAGGACAGGACCCGCTCCGGGGCGCCCGCGGCCTCGGCCACCCGGTGCCGGCCGCCGGTCAGCAGCCGCTCGCTGATGCCGACGAGCAGCTCGGCCAGCATGGCGTCCTTGCCCGCGAAGTGCCGGTACAGGCCGGGGCCGCTGATGCCCACCGCGGCCCCTATCTCGTCGACGCCGACTCCGTGGAATCCGCGTGCTGCGAAGAGACGAGCGGCCTCACTGAGGATCTGCTCGCGACGGGTGGGGGCGGCCGCTCTGGTGCTCATGGGAAACCATTCTAGACAGGGCCGTTAGCGCTCGTTAACCTAAGCCGTACATGCGTTAACGCTTATTAACAGCGTGCACCGAGCAAGGGAGCTCGACCGATGCAGCAGGCACCAGTGCTGACGAGCGCCGCGGACCCGGCGTCCGAGGCCTGGCGGACCAACGAGGCCGCCCACCGCGAGCTGACCGAGGGCCTGCGCGCCCGGCTCGACGCGGCCCGGCTCGGTGGCGGCGAGAAGGCCCGCGCCCGCCACACCGCCCGCGGGAAGCTCCTCCCGCGCGACCGCGTGGACACCCTCCTCGACCCAGGGTCGCCCTTCCTGGAGCTGGCCCCGCTGGCCGCCGAGGGGATGTACGGGGGCGCGGCCCCCGCCGCCGGGGTCATCGCGGGCATCGGCCGGGTCAGCGGCCGCGAGTGCGTGATCGTCGCGAACGACGCCACCGTCAAGGGCGGCACGTACTACCCGATGACCGTCAAGAAGCACCTGCGCGCCCAGGAGGTGGCTCTGGAGAACCGTCTCCCCTGCCTCTACCTGGTCGACTCGGGCGGCGCCTTCCTCCCCATGCAGGACGAGGTCTTCCCCGACCGGGAGCACTTCGGCCGCATCTTCTACAACCAGGCCCGCATGTCGGGGGCCGGCATCCCGCAGATCGCCGCCGTCCTCGGCTCCTGCACGGCGGGCGGGGCCTACGTACCGGCCATGAGCGACGAGGCCGTCATCGTCCGCAACCAGGGCACGATCTTCCTCGGCGGCCCGCCGCTGGTGAAGGCCGCGACCGGTGAGGTGGTCACGGCCGAGGAGCTCGGCGGCGGCGAGGTCCACTCCCGGATCTCCGGCGTGACCGACCACCTCGCGGAGGACGACGCGCACGCGCTGCGGATCGTACGGAACATCGTGGCGACCCTGCCCGAGCGCGGGGCCCTGCCCTGGTCGGTCGAGGCTCCGGAGGAGCCCAAGGTGGACCCGTACGGGCTCTACGGCGCGGTCCCCGTCGACTCGCGCACCCCGTACGACGCCCGCGAGATCATCGCGCGGATCGTGGACGGCTCCCGCTTCCAGGAGTTCAAGTCCGAGTTCGGCCAGACGCTGGTCACCGGCTTCGCCCGGATCCACGGCCACCCGGTCGGCATCATCGCCAACAACGGCATCCTGTTCGCCGAGTCCGCGCAGAAGGGCGCGCACTTCATCGAGCTGTGCGACCAGCGCGGCATCCCGCTGCTCTTCCTCCAGAACATCTCCGGCTTCATGGTCGGCAAGGACTACGAGGCCGGCGGCATCGCCAAGCACGGCGCCAAGATGGTGACGGCGGTGGCCTGCACCCGGGTGCCGAAGCTGACGGTGGTGGTCGGCGGCTCGTACGGCGCCGGCAACTACTCGATGTGCGGCCGGGCGTACTCGCCCCGCTTCCTGTGGATGTGGCCCAACGCCAAGATCTCCGTGATGGGCGGGGAGCAGGCGGCCTCGGTGCTCGCCACGGTCAAGCGCGACCAGATCGAGGGCGCGGGCCAGGAGTGGCCCGCCGAGGACGAGGAGGCCTTCAAGGCCCCGGTCCGCGCGCAGTACGAGGAGCAGGGCAACGCCTACTACGCCACCGCGCGGCTGTGGGACGACGGGGTCATCGACCCGATGGAAACCCGGCAGGTGCTGGGACTGGCCCTGACCGCGTGCGCGAACGCCCCGCTGGGCGACTCGGGCTTCGGCATCTTCCGTATGTGACGTGAGGACCTCACTGATGTTCAGCACTGTTCTGGTGGCGAACCGGGGCGAGATCGCGGTCCGGGTCATCCGTACCCTGCGGCAGCTCGGCATCCGCTCCGTGGCCGTCTTCAGCGACGCCGACGCGGACGCCCGCCATGTCCGGGAGGCCGACACGGCCGTCCGGATCGGTCCGGCAGCGGCCGCCGAGAGCTACCTCTCGGTGGAGCGGCTGCTGGATGCCGCGCGCCGCACCGGCGCCGAGGCCGTCCACCCCGGCTACGGCTTCCTCGCCGAGAACGCGGCCTTCGCGCAGGCCTGCGCCGACGCCGGCCTGGCCTTCATCGGGCCGCCCGCTTCGGCGATCTCCCTGATGGGCGACAAGATCCGCGCCAAGGAGACCGTGAAGGCGGCGGGCGTGCCCGTCGTACCGGGCTCCTCCGGCAGCGGCCTGACCGACGCCGAACTGGCGGCCGCGGCCGCGGAGATCGGCATGCCGGTGCTGCTCAAGCCCTCGGCGGGCGGCGGCGGCAAGGGCATGCGCCTGGTGCGCGACGAGGCGGTGCTGGCCGAGGAGATCGCGGCGGCCCGCCGCGAGGCGCGGTCCTCCTTCGGGGACGACACCCTGCTGGTCGAGCGGTGGGTGGACCGGCCGCGGCACATCGAGATCCAGGTGCTGGCGGACGCCCACGGCCATGTGGTGCACCTCGGCGAGCGCGAGTGCTCGCTGCAGCGCCGGCACCAGAAGGTGATCGAGGAGGCGCCGTCGGTCCTGCTCGACGAGAAGACCCGGGCGGCGATGGGCGCGGCGGCGGTCGACGCGGCCCGCTCCTGCGGGTACGTCGGCGCGGGCACGGTGGAGTTCATCGTCCCGGGCGGCGACCCCTCCTCCTACTACTTCATGGAGATGAACACCCGCCTCCAGGTCGAGCACCCGGTCACGGAGCTGATCACCGGGCTGGACCTGGTGGAGCTCCAGCTCCGGGTGGCGGCGGGCGAACCGCTGGGCTTCGACCAGTCCGAGGTGACGCTGACCGGGCACGCCATCGAGGCCCGCGTCTGCGCGGAGGACCCGGCGCGCGGGTTCCTGCCGTCCGGCGGCACCGTGCTGGCCCTGTCCGAGCCCTCGGGCGGTGCGGTGCGGACGGACTCCGGCCTGACGGCGGGCGTTCCGGTGGGCTCGACCTACGACCCGATGCTGTCCAAGGTCATCGTCCACGGCCCGGACCGCGCGACCGCGCTGCGGATGCTGCGGGCGGCGCTGGCCGACACCGTGATCCTGGGTGTGCAGACCAATGCGGGCTTCCTGCGCAGGCTCCTGGACCACCCGGACGTGGTCTCGGGCGACCTCGACACCGGGCTGGTGGAGCGCGACCTGCCGTCCCTCCTGCCGGAGGGGGTCCCGGACGAGGTGTACGCGACGGCAGCCCTGCTGGCGCAGCCCTTCACGAAGCCGAGGCAGGAGGGGTGGGTCGACCCCTTCGACGCGGGGAGCGGCTGGCGCCTGGGCGGTACGCCCGCCTGGACGGTGCACCACGTCCGCCTTCCGGGCCAGGACCCCGTGGAGGTCCGTAGCCGGCGTTCCGGCTCCGACACCGAGCTCGCACTTTCAGCCTCGCCGGCGATTGAGGCGCGGGGTCCGGGGCAGGGCCCCGGCGCACCGGCCCGGGCCCGGATCCTCACCCGCACCCCCGACACGGTCACCGTCGAACTCGACGGCGTCACGCACCGCTTCAGCCACGCCGCCTCCCCGGAGGGGACCTGGCTCGGGCGCGACGGCGACTCCTGGCACGTGCAGGCGTACGACCCCGTCGTGGCCCACCTCACCGGGGCCGGACGCGGCGGCGCGAACAGCCTCGCCGCCCCGATGCCCGGCACCGTCACCGTGGTCAAGGTCGCCGTCGGCGACCGGGTCGAGGCCGGGCAGAGCCTCCTGGTCGTCGAGGCCATGAAGATGGAGCACGTCATCTCCGCCCCGCACGCCGGCACCGTCACCGAGCTGGACGTGACCCCCGGCACCACGGTCGCGATGGACCAGATCCTGGCCGTCGTCACCCCCGACGAGGACGAGGAGGGGGCCGCGTGAACAGGCTGCCCATGAACGTGCCGGCCCCCGGCCTCCCGGCCCGGGTCCGCATCCACGAGGTCGGTGCCCGCGACGGGCTGCAGAACGAGAAGGGCGCGGTCCCCACGGCCGTGAAGGCGGAGTTCATCCACCGCCTCGCCGCCGCCGGGCTGACCACCATCGAGGCCACCAGTTTCGTGCACCCCAAGTGGGTGCCCCAACTGGCCGACGCGGAGGAGCTGTTCCCGCAGCTGGCCGATGTCGCGGCGGATCTGCCCGTGCTCGTCCCCAACGAGCGCGGCCTCGACCGTGCGCTGGCCCTCGGGGCGCGGCGCATCGCGGTCTTCGGGTCGGCCACCGAGACCTTCGCCTCGCGCAACCTCAACCGCACCGTCGCCGAGTCCCTCGCCATGTTCGAGCCGGTCGTGGCCCGGGCCAAGGAGGGCGGCGCGCACGTGCGCGGCTACCTCTCGATGTGCTTCGGCGACCCCTGGGAGGGCCCGGTCCCGGTCCACCAGGTCGTCTCCGTCGCCAAGGCCCTGCTGGACCTCGGCTGTGACGAGCTGAGCCTCGGCGACACGATCGGCGTGGCCACTCCGGGCCATGTCCAGGCCCTGCTCTCCGCGCTGAACGAGGCCGGTGTCACGACCGACCGTATCGGCGTGCACTTCCACGACACCTACGGCCAGGCCCTGTCCAACACGCTCGCCGCGCTCCAGCACGGCGTGAGCACCGTCGACGCCTCCGCAGGCGGCCTCGGCGGGTGCCCGTACGCGAAGAGCGCCACCGGGAACCTCGCGACCGAGGACCTGGTGTGGATGCTCGACGGCCTCGGCATCGAAACCGGGGTCGACCTGGCCGCCCTCACCGCCACGAGCGTGTGGATGGCCGAACAGCTGGGACGTCCCAGCCCCTCCCGTACCGTCCGCGCCCTCTCCCACAAGGAGTAGTCACACCATGTCCCTCGACCACCGGCTCACCCCTGAGCACGAGGAACTCCGCCGCACCGTGGAGGCGTTCGCGCACGACGTCGTCGCCCCGAAGATCGGCGACCTGTACGAGCGGCACGAGTTCCCCTACGAGATCGTCGCCGAGATGGGCCGCATGGGCCTGTTCGGCCTGCCCTTCCCGGAGGAGTACGGCGGCATGGGCGGGGACTACCTCGCCCTCGGCATCGCCCTGGAGGAGCTGGCCCGCGTCGACTCCTCGGTCGCCATCACGCTGGAGGCCGGGGTCTCCCTCGGCGCCATGCCCCTCTACCTCTTCGGCACCGAGGAGCAGAAGCGCGAGTGGCTGCCGAGGATGTGCTCCGGCGAGATCCTGGGCGCCTTCGGCCTGACCGAGCCGGGTGCGGGCTCCGACGCGGGCGGCACCCGCACCACCGCCGTCAAGGACGGCGACGAGTGGGTCATCAACGGCTCGAAGTGCTTCATCACCAACTCGGGTACGGACATCACCGGTCTGGTCACCGTCACGGCCGTGACGGGCCGCAAGGCGGACGGCCGCCCGGAGATCTCCTCGATCATCGTCCCGTCCGGCACCCCGGGCTTCACGGTGGCCGCTCCGTACTCCAAGGTGGGCTGGAACTCCTCGGACACCCGTGAGCTGTCCTTCGACGGCGTACGGGTCCCCCTGGCCAACCTGGTGGGCCAGGAGGGCCGCGGCTACGCGCAGTTCCTGCGGATCCTCGACGAGGGCCGCATCGCCATCTCCGCGCTCGCGACCGGGCTCGCGCAGGGCTGCGTGGACGAGTCGGTGAAGTACGCCAAGGAGCGGCACGCCTTCGGCAAGGCGATCGGCGACAACCAGGCGATCCAGTTCAAGCTGGCCGACATGGAGATGCGCGCGCACATGGCCCGCATCGGCTGGCGCGACGCGGCCTCCCGGCTCGTGGCCGGTGAGCCGTTCAAGAAGGAGGCGGCGATCGCGAAGCTGTACTCCTCGACGGTCGCCGTGGACAACGCCCGCGAGGCGACCCAGATCCACGGCGGCTACGGCTTCATGAACGAGTACCCGGTGGCGCGCATGTGGCGGGACTCCAAGATCCTGGAGATCGGCGAGGGCACGAGCGAGGTCCAGCGCATGCTGATCGCGCGCGAACTGGGCTTCGCCGGCTAGTCGTCGGGCCCGTCCGCGAGCGGACGGGGCGACGGGCTGAGCGAGGGGGTCCTGAAAAAACTTAGGACCCCCTTATCGTTTCAGGCCAAGGTTAGGCTAACCTTCCCCACGAACGGCTCAGTGGCCGCCCGGTACGCACGAAAACGGACATCGACATGCCCAAGTCCCGAACCTCCTCCTTCACCCGTCGCGGGTTCGTCGCGGCCGGTGGCGCCCTCGGCCTCGTAGCGGTCCTCGCCGCCTGCGGTGGCACCGACTCGGCGAAGGGTGACGGCGGCAAGGACAACGGCGCCGCGGCCTCCGGCCCCTGGACCTTCAAGGACGACCTCGGCAAGGACGTCAGCACCAAGTCCACGCCGAAGAACATCGTCGCCTTCACCGGCACCGCGGCCGCCCTGTACGACTACGGCGTCCCGGTCAAGGGCGTGTTCGGCCCGACGAAGACCGCCGACGGCAAGCCCGACGTCCAGGCCGGCTCGATGGACATCTCCAAGGTCGAGATCCTCGGCAACGTCTACGACGAGTTCAACGTCGAGAAGTACGCGGCCCTCCAGCCCGACCTGCTCGTCACCAACACCTGGGACGGCACGTACTGGTACGTCCCGGAGGCCTCCAAGGACAAGATCCTGAAGCTGGCCCCGGCCGCCGCTGTCAAGGTGGGCGGCGACGTCACCCTCGACAAGGCGCTGGAGCGCACCGCGGACCTCGCCAAGTCCCTCGGCGCCGACATGAACGCCAAGAAGACCGTCGACGCGAAGGCCCGCTTCGAGGCCGCCGCCGCGAAGGTCCGCGAGGCAACCAAGGCCAACCCGGGCATCAAGGTCCTCGTGGGCTCCGGCTCCGCCGACCTGTTCTACGTCTCCACCCCGGAGACCTCGGCCGACCTGAAGTACTTCCAGCAGCTCGGCGTCGAGTTCGTCACCCCCGAGAAGCTGGACGAGGGCGGCTTCTTCGAGAGCCTCAGCTGGGAGAACGCCGGCAAGTACAAGGCCGACGTCGTCCTGCTCGACAACCGCACCGGCACCCTGCAGCCCGACGCCCTGAAGGAGAAGGCCACCTGGGCCGAGCTCCCCGCCGTCAAGGCCGGCCAGATCACCCCGCGCGTGACCGAGCCGATCTTCTCGTACGACAAGTGCGCCCAGCTCCTGGAAGACCTCGCGAAGTCCATCCAGAGCGCCAAGAAGGTCAGCTGACCCTCGGCGCCCGGTGACCCCGGGCGCCAGGCAGGCCGTTCCGACTCCAGGGGGACCTCTCCGCATGACCGCCACCGCATCCGACGCCCCGGCCGTCGCCCACTTCCGGTTCTTCGAGCTCGAAGTCGTCCGCACGCGCCGTCTGGGCCACTCGTTCCTGCGGGTCACGTTCGGCGGGGAGTCCCTCGCGGCCTTCCGTTCGGGCGGCTTCGACCAGAGCCTGTCGCTCTTCCTGCCCCCGTCCGGCCAGGAGCACACGGTGCTCCCGTCCACGGACGAGGACACCTGGTTCGCCGCCTGGCGCGCCGTGCCGGAGGAGGAGCGGCCGGTGATGCGCTCCTACACGGTGCGCGAGCAGCGCCGTACGCCCGAGGGGGCGGACGAGGTCGACATCGACTTCGTCCTGCACGGGGACACCGGCCCGGCGTCCCGCTGGGCGGGGCAGGCCGTGGCCGGCCGCCGGATCATGGCGATCGGGCCGGCCGTCGCGGAGAACAAGTCCGTACGCTTCCAGCCGCCGGCCGGCACCGACGCGATCTGGATGTACGCGGACGAGACCGCCCTGCCGGCCGCGGCCGCGATCCTGGAGCGACTGGCCGACGGGACCGCCGTCCGGGCCTGGTTCGAGGTCCCGCACGAGGACGACCGGCTCGACCTGGCGGCGCCCGCCGACGCGGACATCACCTGGATCGTGCGCGAGAGCGAGGGCCGGGAGCGGACGGAGCAGGTGCTGAACGCGCTGCGCTCGGCCGGACCCGTCGCAGCCGAAGCCCCGTACGCCTGGCTGGCGGGCGAGGCGGGCACGATTCGCGCCGTGCGCCGGCACTTCGTGCAGGAACGTTTCGTCGACCGCCGCGCCGTCCGTTTCACCGGCTACTGGCGCCTCGGTGCGAGCGAGGAGCAGCTCCTCGCCGAGGCGTACGCGGGCAAGGCCCCGAGCGAGGACCCGGCGTCCGAGCTGTAGTCAGCTTCCTTACCCCATAGTGCAGTTGCGACGGGCCCCGGCTTTTCAGCCGGGGCCCATCTGCGTTTGGCGAAATACTAAGGTTAGGCTAACCTAATTCACACACGCCACACACCCCCCTTCTCCCCCCTGCCCGGAGGAAAGTTGATGCGCTCGCATCTGCTGAACGAGACGACCGCGGACCTCTACCGGCGCTCCGTCACCGAGGGCGTCGACCGCGTCGCCGCCAAACTCGCGACGACGCAGCGGCCCCACACCGGTATATCCGTCGACGAACTCGCCCCGGTCATCAACGGAATCGACCTGGACAAGCCGCTCGCGGACGCGGCCGCCGTCCTGGACGAGCTCGAGGACGTCTACCTGCGCGACGCGGTGTACTTCCACCACCCGCGCTACCTGGGCCACCTCAACTGCCCGGTCGTCATCCCCGCCGTGCTCGGCGAGGCGATCCTGTCGGCCGTCAACTCCTCGCTCGACACCTGGGACCAGTCCATCGGCGGCACGCTCATCGAGCGCCGCCTCATCGACTGGACCACCGAGCGCATCGGCCTCGGCCCCGCCGCGGACGGCATCTTCACCTCCGGCGGCAGCCAGTCCAACTTCCACGCGCTGCTCCTGGCCCGTGACGAGGCCTGCCGCCTCGTCATGAAGAAGGCGCTCGACGAGGGACGCGAGCTCACCAAGGCCGAACTCCTGCCGAAGCTGCGCATCTTCACCTCCGACGCCAGCCACTTCAGCGTCCAGAAGTCGGCCGCGATGCTCGGACTCGGCTACGAGGCCGTCATCTCCGTCCCGGTCGACCGCAACCGCCGGATGGACACCGCGGTGCTCGCCCTGGAGCTGGAGGAGTGCGCCGCCGAGGGCCTCTTCCCGATGGCCGTCGTCGCCACCGCCGGCACCACCGACTTCGGGTCCATCGACCCGCTCCCCGAGATCGCCCGCTTGGCCGACGAGCACTCCGCGTGGATGCACGTGGACGCCGCCTACGGCTGCGGGCTGCTGGCCTCCCCGACCCGCCGCCACCTCCTCGACGGCATCGAGCGCGCCGACTCGGTCACGGTCGACTACCACAAGTCGTTCTTCCAGCCGGTCAGCTCCAGCGCCATGCTGGTGCGCGACCGCGACACCCTCAAGCACGCCACGTACCACGCGGACTACCTCAACCCGCGCCGCATGGCCGAGGAGCGCATCCCCAACCAGGTCGACAAGTCCATCCAGACCACGCGCCGGTTCGACGCGCTCAAGCTCTGGGTGACCCTGCGCGTCATGGGCGCCGACGGTGTCGGCTCGCTCTTCGACGAGGTCATCGACCTGGCCGCGGCCGGCTGGGACATCATCGACGCCGACCCGCGCTTCGAGGTCGTCGTCAAGCCGCAGATCTCCACCCTCGTCTTCCGCTACGTCCCCGAGGGCGACGGGATCCGCAGCGACCTCGTCGACGAGGCCAACCTGCACGCCCGCAAGGCCCTGTTCGCCTCCGGCGAGGCCGTCGTCGCCGGCACCAAGGTGGACGGGAAGCAGTACCTGAAGTTCACCCTCCTCAACCCGCAGACCACGACGGCCGACATCGCGGCCGTCCTCGACCTTCTCGCCGCACATGCCGAGCAGTTCCTGGGAGAATCCCTTGCCCTCCACCGCTGAGACCCACGACTTCATCGGCATCGGCGTCGGTCCGTTCAATCTGGGACTCGCCTGCCTGACCGCCCCGCTCGACGAGATCGACGGTCTCTTCATCGAGTCGAAGCCGCACTTCGAGTGGCACGCCGGGATGTTCCTGGACGGCGCCCACCTGCAGACGCCCTTCATGTCGGACCTGGTCACGCTCGCCGACCCCACCTCGCCCTTCTCCTTCCTGAACTACCTGAAGGACAAGGACCGGCTGTACTCCTTCTACATCCGGGAGAACTTCTACCCGCTGCGGGCCGAGTACAACGACTACTGCCGCTGGGCCGCCGACCGCCTCGACAACGTCCAGTGGTCCACCTCGGTCACCGAGGTCACCTACGACGAGCAGGCCGGCCTGTACGAGGTCCACACCGACAAGGGCGAGACCCACCGGGCCCCCCGCCTGGTCCTGGGCACCGGCACCCCGCCGCACGTCCCGCAGACCTGCGAGGGCCTCGGCGGCGACTTCCTGCACAACTCCGCCTACATGCAGAACAAGGCGGAGCTGCAGAAGAAGAAGTCGATCACCCTCATCGGCTCCGGCCAGAGCGCGGCCGAGATCTACTACGACCTCCTCGCCGAGATCGACGTCCACGGCTACCGGCTCAACTGGGTGACCCGCTCCCCGCGGTTCTTCCCGCTGGAGTACACGAAGCTGACCCTGGAGATGACCTCCCCCGAGTACGTGGACTACTTCCATGCGCTCCCCGAGGACACCCGGTACCGGCTGGAGACCCAGCAGAAGAACCTCTTCAAGGGCATCGACGGCGACCTGATCAACGCCATCTTCGACCTGCTCTACCAGAAGAAGATCAGCATGCCGGGCCAGGTCCCGACCACCCTGATGACCAACACCTCCCTCAACAGCACCGCGTACGACACCACCACGGGCACGTACACGCTGGGGCTGCGCCAGGAGGAGCAGGAGCGGGACTTCTCCCTCACCACCGAGGGCCTGGTCCTGGCCACCGGCTACAAGTACAGCTTCCCCGAGTTCCTGAACCCGGTACGGGACCGCCTGAACTTCGACGGACACGGCCGTCTCGACGCCGCCCGCAACTACAGCATCGACACCACGGGCCGCGGGGTCTACCTGCAGAACGGCACCACCCACAACCACTCCCTCACCTCGCCCGACCTGGGCATGGCGGCGTACCGGAACGCGTACATCGTCGGTGAGCTCCTCGGCCGCGAGCACTACAAGGTCGAGAAGTCCATCGCGTTCCAGCAGTTCGCCGCCCCGGAAGGCACCCTCTGATGAGCACCACCGAACTCCTCTTCTCCCGCACCGACAAAGAACTCGGCTCCTTCGCCGTGCGCCCCCTGGACCCCTTCGCCGACGCGGAGCTGCTCCACGGCTGGGTCACCCACCCGAAGGCGTCGTTCTGGATGATGCAGGACGCGTCCCTGCCGGACGTCGAGCGCGAGTACATGAGGATCGCCGCCCACGAGCACCACCAGGCCTTCATCGGCCTGCACGAGGGCCGTCCCGCGTTCCTGATGGAGACCTACGACCCGTCCGAGCTGGAGCTGGTCGGCCTCTACGACGCCGTGCCGGGCGACGTCGGCATGCACTTCCTCGTCGCGCCCAGCGACACCCCGCTGCACGGCTTCACCCGCGCCGTGATCACCACCGTCATGGCCGCGATCTTCGCCGACCCGGCCACCGAACGCGTCGTGGTCGAGCCGGACGTCGCCAACACCGCCGTGCACGCCCTCAACGAGGCCGTCGGCTTCGTGCCGGAGCGCCAGGTCACCAAGCCGGAGAAGGAAGCGCTGCTGAGCTTCTGCACCCGCGCGCAGTTCGAGGCCGCCACGGCTGCCCAGGGGGTCTCCATATGAGCCTCGCCGACGCCGTCGCCCACCTCTCCCCCGAGCTGTGGGCCCGCGCCAACCGCGCCCTGGTCCGCAAGGGCCTCGCCGAGTTCTCCCACGAGCGCCTGCTGACCCCCGAGCCCCTCGGGGACTCCTGGTACGCGGTCCGCAGCGACGACTCCTGCGTCGAGTACCGCTTCAAGGCGGTCCTGCACGCCCTCGACCACTGGTCGGTCGACGAGGCCTCCATCACCCGCCACCGGGACGGCGCCGAGCTGGAGCTGGACGCCCTCGACTTCCACATCGAGCTGCGCGAGACCCTGGGGCTGAGCCCGGAGGTGCTGCCCGTCTACCTGGAGGAGATCTCCTCCACCCTGGCCGGCACCGGCTACAAGTACACGAAGCCGCAGGTCTCCTCCGACGTCCTCGCGAAGTCCTCCTTCCAGGACATCGAGACGGGCATGACCGAGGGCCACCCCTGCTTCGTCGCGAACAACGGCCGGCTCGGCTTCGGCGTGCACGAGTACCTCTCGTACGCCCCGGAGGCCGCCAGCCCCGTCCACCTCGTGTGGGTCGCCGCCCGCAAGGACGTCTCCACCTTCACCGCGGGCGCCGGCCTGGACCACGACTCCTTCATGCGCGAGGAGCTCGGCGACGAGACCATCGGCGTCTTCGCCGAGCGGATGACCGCGCTGGGCCTGGACCTGGCCGACTTCCACCTCTTCCCCGTGCACCCCTGGCAGTGGTGGAACAAGACCACGGTCACCTTCGCGGCCGAGATCGCGAACCGCCGCCTGGTGCTGCTGGGCGAGGGCCCGGACGCGTACCTCGCGCAGCAGTCGATCCGCACGTTCTTCAACCGGAGCGCGCCGCGCAAGCACTACGTCAAGACCGCCATCTCGGTCCTGAACATGGGCTTCATGCGAGGCCTGTCGGCCGCCTACATGGAGGCCACCCCGGCCATCAACGACTGGCTGCACCAGCTGATCGAGGGCGACGAGACCCTGAAGTCGGTGGACTTCTCGATCATCCGCGAACGCGCGGCGATCGGCTACCACCACCGCCAGTACGAGCGCGCCACCGACCGGTACTCCCCGTACCGCAAGATGCTGGCCGCGCTGTGGCGCGAGTCGCCCGTCAACCGGATCGAGGGCGACGAGCGCCTCGCCACGATGGCCTCGCTCCTGCACGTGGACGCCGAGGGCAAGTCCTTCGTCGGCGCGCTGATCGCGGAGTCGGGCCTGACCCCGGCCGAGTGGCTGCGCCACTACCTGCGCGCCTACCTGGTGCCGCTGCTGCACTGCTTCTACCAGTACGACCTCGCGTACATGCCGCACGGCGAGAACACCATCCTCGTCATCGAGGGCGGCCTGGTGAAGCGGGCGATCTTCAAGGACATCGCCGAGGAGATCGTCATCATGGACGCGGACGCGGTGCTGCCGCCCGCGGTCGAGCGGGTCCGGGCGGACATCCCCGAGGACATGAAGCTCCTGTCGATCTTCACCGACGTCTTCGACTGCTTCTTCCGCTTCCTCGGCGCGATCCTCGCGGACGAGGGCATCTGCGAGGAGGACACCTTCTGGCAGGCGGTCGCGGACTGCGGCCACGAGTACCAGGACTCGATGCCGCAGCTCGCGGAGCGCTTCGAGCGGTACGACCTCTTCGCGCAGGAGTTCCAGCTGTCCTGCCTGAACCGCCTCCAGCTGCGCAACAACAAGCAGATGGTCGACCTCGCCGACCCGGCTGCGGCCCTCCAGCTGATCGGCAACCTCAAGAACCCCGTCGCGGCCTTCGCCCGGCGGTGACACACGGGGCGGGGGAGGCATCGATACGGTCCCTCGACGCCTCCCCCGCCCCACCCCCGAGAACCGACGGCGTGACCGCGAAGCCCTGACTGGCCCTCTTCGCGGTCACGCCCTCGCTCTTCCTCCCCCTACGGCCAGGGCACCTCCGGCGCCCGGAAGAAGCCGATGCCCTGCGCGTCCAGCCGGGGCGCCTGAGCGGCCAGCCGCCGGCTGTACGCGGTCCAGTCGAGCGCGGAGGCCGGGGACCAGCCCAGTTCCGCCAGGCCCAGGACCCTTGGGAAGGCCAGCTCCTCCCACTGCGCCCGCGTCTGGACGGTCTCCGTCCACAGCGGCGCCTCCACCCCCAGGACCGCGGACTCCGGGACCCCGGCCAGATACGCCCCCGGGTTCCAGGAGTAGGCGCGCTGCACGGGGACGTACCCCGCCCACGCCAGGCCCGGCTTCGTCGCCGGGTCGTACTTCATGTCCAGGTACAGCCGGTCCGCCGGCGACAGGATCAGCGGGTGCCCGGCCTTCGCCGCCGCCACCACGGCGGCCTTGTCCGCGGCCGCGGTCCGGTCGTGCCCCCAGTACTGGAGCACCGCTCCCGGTGCCGGACGGGCCGCCGCGAGCTGGTGCCAGGCCACCACCGTCTTCCCGTACCGCCCCACCACCTCCTGCGCCCGGTCCATGAAGGCCGCGTAGTCCGCCGCCGGGGTCGCGTGCGCCTCGTCGCCGCCGATGTGCAGGTAGCGGCCGGGGGTCAGCTCCGCCAGCTCGCCGAGCACCTCGTCGATGAACTCGTAGGTCCGCTGCTTCGCCACGCACAGCGAGCTGAAGCCCACCTTGGTGCCGGTGTACCGCTCCGGTGCCTTCCCGTCGCAGTTCAGCTCGGCGTAGGAGGCGAGCGCCGCGTTCGTGTGCCCGGGCATGTCGATCTCGGGGACCACGTCCACGTACCGCTGCTGCGCGTGGGCCACCAGCTCGCGGTACTCGTCCTTCGTCCAGTGGCCGCCGGGCCCGCCGCCGACCTCGCTGCCGCCCCCGTACTGCGCCAGCCGCGGCCAGGAGTCGACCGCGAGGCGCCAGCCCTGGTCGTCGGTCAGGTGCAGGTGCAGGGTGTTGACCTTGTACTGGGCGAGCTGGTCCACGTACCTCTTCACCTGCTCCACCGTGAAGAAGTGCCGCGCGATGTCGACCATCGCCCCCCGGTAGGCGAAACGCGGCCGGTCGGTGACCGTGCCGCCCGGCACCGTCCCCGGGCCGGCCACCGGCACCAGCTGGCGCAGCGTCTGCCCCGCGTGGAACAGCCCGGCCGGCGTCCGCGCGGTGAGGGTGACCCCGCTCGGGTCCGACTCCAGCCGGTACCCCTCGTCACCCACCCCCTGCGCGCCCTCGTCGAGCCGGAGCCGGATCCCGTCGCCCTGCGCCCCGTCGACCACGGGCAGCGGCAGCCCGCTCGGGCCGCGCAGCTGCTCGGCGAGGAGTTCGCCGACCCGGCGGACCTCCTCGCCGCTGCCGCGGCCGGTACGGATGACCGTGCCCGCCCCGAAGGCGTACCCGGGGCCCGCGGCCCGCGCGGAGAGGGGTGCCGGCAGCAGCCGTTCGAAGGGGGTGAGGGCCGCCGGCGGATCGTCACCGGGCCGGGAGTCGTCACCGTGGGCGGAGGTGCAGGCCGTGAGCAGGGCCGGGGTCGCACCGAGGGCGAGGAGGGCGCCGAGCGTACGTCGCAGGACTCTCATGCGCACAGGTATAGGCCAAGTGGGACGTCCCGTCCGCTGCGGTCTTCCGGACCGGGCGGAAATCATCCGAAGGAGGGGCACGCCGAGCCCCCTTCTGGTCCAGACCAGGTGGATCCTGCCCGAAAACGGGCAGGATCTTTGCGTTCACCGCCGTTAGCCGCCAATATCTACGAATGCTCGATCGCCGCCCGTCGCATGACGACCTCGTCGACCACCTGGTGCGCAGCACCGCGCTGCAGCGCGGCGAAGCGGCCCGGGTGGTACTGGACGTGCTCGCCTACTTCGACGAGACGACCGAGGAGTTCGTCCGCCGCCGCCACCGGGAACTGCAGTCCGGCGGAGCGGTCAACGCGGAGATCTTCGAGCGGATCGCGGCCGAACTGCCGCACCGCGCCGTGGCGCCGCCGGAGCTCTCGCTCCGGCAGTTGCGCCGCATCGTCTACGGCTGAGCCGGCGGCCGCGGAGGCGGCTGCGGGCGGGTACACGAACCGAACCTCAGGAGGGGCTAAACCGTATGTGCGGAATCGTCGGTTACATCGGCAAGCGTGACGTGGCACCGCTGCTGCTCGAAGGTCTGCAGCGGCTGGAGTACCGCGGCTACGACTCCGCGGGCATCGTCGTGAACAGCCCGAAGGCCTCCACCCTCAAGGTGGTCAAGGCCAAGGGCCGGGTCCGCGAGCTGGAGTCCCGCGTCCCCAAGCGCTTCGCCGGCACGACCGGCATCGCCCACACCCGCTGGGCCACGCACGGCGCCCCGAGCGACATCAACTCGCACCCCCACCTGGACGCCGAGAACAAGGTCGCCGTCGTCCACAACGGCATCGTCGACAACGCCTCCGAGCTGCGCGCCAAGCTGGAGGCCGAGGGCGTCGTCTTCGTCTCGGAGACCGACACCGAGGTGATCGTCCACCTGATCGCCCGCTCCGAGGCCGAGTCCCTGGAGGACAAGGTCCGCGAGGCCGTCAAGGCGATCGAGGGCACCTACGGCATCGCCGTCATGCACGCCGACTTCGCCGACCGCATCGTCGTCGCCCGCAACGGCTCCCCGGTCGTCCTCGGCATCGGCGAGAAGGAGATGTTCGTCGCCTCGGACGTCGCCGCGCTGGTCGCCCACACCCGCCAGGTCGTCACCCTCGACGACGGCGAGATGGCCACCCTGAAGGCCGACGACTTCCGCACCTACACCACCAGCGGTGCGACCACGACCGCCACCCCGGAGACCGTGGAGTGGGAGGCCGCCTCGTACGACATGGGCGGTCACGACACCTACATGCACAAGGAGATCTCCGAGCAGCCCGACGCGGTCGACCGCGTGCTGCGCGGCCGGATCGACGACCGCTTCAACACCGTGCACCTGGGCGGCCTGAACCTGGACCCGCGCGAGGCGCGCGGCATCCGCCGGGTCAAGATCCTGGGCTGCGGCACCTCGTACCACGCGGGCCTCATCGGCGCCGGCCTCATCGAGGGCATGGCCCGCATCCCCGCGGACGCCGAGCCGGCCTCCGAGTTCCGCTACCGCAACCCGGTCGTGGACCCCGACACCCTCTACATCGCGGTCTCCCAGTCGGGCGAGACGTACGACGTGCTCGCGGCGGTGCAGGAGCTCAAGCGCAAGGGCGCCCGCGTCCTCGGCGTGGTCAACGTGGTCGGTTCCGCCATCGCCCGCGAGGCCGACGGCGGCGTGTACGTGCACGCCGGCCCCGAGGTCTGCGTCGTCTCCACCAAGTGCTTCACCAACACGGTCGTGGCCTTCGCGCTGCTCGCCGTGCACCTGGGCCGCATCCGGGACCTCTCGGTCACCGACGGCAAGCGGATCATCGAGGGCCTGCGCAAGCTGCCCGCGCAGATCCAGGAGATCCTCGACGGCGAAGAGGACATCAAGAAGCTCGCGGCCGAGTTCGCCGAGGCCAAGTCGATGATGTTCATCGGCCGGGTGCGCGGCTACCCGGTGGCGCTGGAGGCCTCCCTCAAGCTGAAGGAGATCTCCTACATCCACGCCGAGGCCTACCCGGCCTCCGAGCTCAAGCACGGCCCCCTCGCCCTGATCGAGCCCTCGCTGCCGACGGTCGCGATCGTCCCGGACGACGACCTGCTGGAGAAGAACCGGGCGGCGCTGGAGGAGATCAAGGCCCGCAGCGGCCGGATCCTGGCGGTCGCCCACCGCGAGCAGGAGAAGGCGGACCACACCATCGTGGTGCCGAAGAACGAGGACGAGCTGGACCCGATCCTGATGGGCATCCCGCTCCAGCTGCTGGCGTACCACACGGCCCTGGCCATGGGCCGGGACATCGACAAGCCGCGCAACCTGGCGAAGTCGGTCACCGTCGAGTAATCGACGTCCCCACAGCGGAGAACCCCCGTGCGCGGTGTGCGCACGGTGGTTCTCCGCTGTGGTGCGGTGGTGCCGTGTGTCCCGCCGCCGCTCAGCTCGCGGCGACCGCCCCGTGCCGGGCCTTGCCGAAGGCCATCGGCCAGTGCGCCAGCGCCGCGGTCGCCCCGTACCAGGCCAGCAGTCCGGTCACCGCGGCGACCCAGCCGCCCGCCTTGGCGAGCGCGCCGTTGTCGACGAAGGCGCCGATGGCCAGCAGGAGCAGCGACAGGGTCAGCAGGGCGTAGACGCCCTGGCTGAACAGACCGCTCGCGGCGGCGACCGTGAGGGTCAGCGCGAGCATCGCGAACAGGACAAGAAACGTTCCGGCGGCTTCGTCGGAGACCGAACCGCCCGCACCCTTGGCCCACGTGAACCAGAAGATGCCGAGGCCCGCGAACGCGGTGCCGTTGAACCCGTTGCCGCCGCGGTACTCGAGGAGCCCGAGGAGGAAGAGGGCCGCGCCGCCGACGTACATCGCGAGCGACACGGAGTTGGCAGCGGACACACCGTCGATGACACCGGTGTGGCCGATACCGAATGCGAGAAGGGTGAGACCCAGGGCTATGTTCCCCAGGGTCGAAGTCGAGGCCGTGCTTCCCGCAGAGACACCATTGTCCACGGCGGGCTCCCTTCGATCTGCAGTTGTTTGCTGCGTCCCAGCAGCATTTATCTACCCTTTACACGGGGGCACAACCGCACAAGCGACTTAACAAAGGGTCACAGGATGACAACGGCGTGCGACCGACCGGGTCGGCCACTCGTTCGAGGGAACGTCGCGAAATACGGGTGGCTCGTGAAGGGCACGGCTTTACGGTCGCGTCATGACGACACCAGGAAGGGCCGAGGATGCCGGGCATTTCGCCCGATACACCTTCAGGCTTCGGGTGTCATCCACTGCCCGTGCCTCCCTACTGGACGAGTGGGACCGAATCCGGTGGATCTGGAACGAGTGCGTGGCCAAGTCCAAGCAAGTCCACGCATGGAACATGACCAAGGCCGACGGCATGGACAAGCGCACCTGCGGTCCGGCGCAACTCGACAGAATGCTGACCGAGGCCCGGAAGGCCAACGCCTGGCTGAGAGAAGGCGCCTCGGTCCCGCAGCAGCAGCTGGTACGTGACTTCGGCAGGTCCAGGGCCAAGGCGCAGAAGGACATCAAGGACCGCCTACCCATGGCACGTCGGGCCGGGATGCCCAAGTACAGGAAGAAGCGTGAGGGCGCCCCGTCGCTGAATTACACAAAGCGTGGCTTCCGCCTGAAGAACGGCACTCTGCACCTGGCCGGGGGCATCATCCTGACGGTGGTGTGGTCGCGGGAGCTGCCCGCCGACCCGTCCAGCGTGCGCGTCCATCAGGACAGCCTCGGACACTGGTACTGCTCATTCGTCGTCCCGGCCCAAACCGAGTTGCTGCCTGCAACCGGACAGGTCATCGGTATCGACTGGGGCGTGCGCGAGACCGCGACCACCACCAGTGACCATCACGATCTGCCGCACGCCGAGCACGGCAGGAAGGCTGCCGCGAAGCTGACCCGGTACGACCGCATGATGGCCCGCCGGAAGCCCGAGAGAGGGCGGGCCGCGTCCAAGGGCCACCGCACGGCGAAGAGACAGCGCGCCAAGCTCCACAAGAAGGTCGCCCGGCAGCGGCAGGATGCAGCCCGGAAGTGGGCCAAGTCGGTGGTGCGCGACCACGATGCCCTTGCGGTGGAGGATTTCCGGCCGAAGTTCCTCGCGAAGACCACCATGGCCAGGAAGGCAGCCGACGCCGCCATCGGCGCCACCAAAAAGGCCCTGATCGAAATGGGCCGCAAGCACGGACGCGCCATGCACCTGGTGCACCCCGCGCACACCACGATGGACTGCGCGCAGTGCGGAGCGAGAGCCAAGCACGCACTGCCGCTGGGAGAGCGCACCTACACCTGCACCGCGTGCGGAGCCGTGTCCCCACGGGACAAGAACTCCGCACGCGTGATGCTCGTCCGGGCAGGCCTGACCCCGGCTGGTGCTGATCGCGGAAGACCTCCCGGGGCGCCGCCCCGGGAGGCTGCGTGAGCCAGGAATCCCCTCCCGTCAGGGAGGGGAGCAGTCAAGGAATGACAACGACGGGTCGCTGCGCGCGCTTGGCCAGGCGGCCGGCGACCGAGCCGAAGATCCGGCCGACGATCCCGTGCGTGGAGCCGACCACGATGGCGTCGGCCGAATACTCCCGGCCGACCTCCTCCAGCTCATGGCAGATGTCACCACCGCGCTCGACCAGGATCCACGGCACTTCCGCCAGGTAGTCCGCGCAGGCGAGTTCCAGCCCGAGCACCTCGGTCCGATGGTCCGGCACGTCGACGAAGACGGGCGGTTCGCAGCCGGCCCACACCGTGGTGGGCAGCCGGTTGGCGACATGGACGATGATCAGACCGGATCCGGAGCGACGGGCCATGCCGATCGCATAGGCGAGCGCGCGCTCGCTCGACGTGGATCCGTCGAATCCCACAACGACCCCGTGCCGGAAGGCCGGATCGCAGTGCGTGCGTGTCTGTTCCACCGCGCGCAGATCGGCGGCCGACGCGGGGTCGGCGACGCGTTTGCGCTTGCGGTCCGCGGGTTCGGAGAATTCGTGACCGGCCATGGGTGTCTCGGCGAGGAGGTCCTTGGAGGAAGCAACAGGGGCGAAATCGGCGACGCAGTGTGACGGAGCTATGTCCGGGAAGCATCTTCCCAAGCCCATACCCACCAGGGTACGGCGACACTCCTGTCCTGCACAGGGCATGCCGCCCTTGGAGAGCGTCCCAGGGAGCATGCCGGAGCGAACGCGCCTTGGCAATGGCCGCTGCCCCCTACAGCCAGTGACGAGACCGGCCAGCGCCACCCGTGCGCGCAGTGACCGAGCCCCGGCACCGGCCGTTGGGACATGCGTCCGACCAACAGGTAAGAGCCCGCAGGGAGCACGCCGTGCCCGGTCATCCGGTTCACCCCGTCCAGCCAGCTCAGCCGACGCAAGTCCCCCGCTCGCCCCTTCACTCGTCCGTGCGTCCCGCCGGGCACCCGCATGACGACCCCGCGGGTGACGTCGTGCGCTGGGCCGCCTTCAGCTGCCTGCTCGTCCCCGTGGTCCTCGTCGTCTACGGAACCTCCTACGGCGGGGCCGCCGTCGCGACCCTCGGCCTGCTCGCCGTCACGGCCGCGTGCCGGGTCCTGCTGCGCCACTCGGAGAAGGCGCAGCGGGCCGAGGCCCGGGTGCGCGCGCACGAGCCGCTGCCGCCCGCGCACCGCGGCCGGCACTCGCGCGGCGCCGCCGGGAACCGCCGCGGCTGCCGGGTCTCCGGACCCGGCTCCCCGCAGGACTGACTCATTCGCACACCCACACACGCATGTTTTCAGCCAACTTCCCGGCAAGGTGCCCTCCTTGCCGGAATGTCCCCCCGCCCCCCTCACCACCAGCGACGACAGACCGCGGGGGGCGTTCTGGCCCTACAGGTACTGGCCATGGCCGGGGAGCACGCTTCCTGTTCGGGTAGCGGAGTGGAACGCTTACTGATCGAATGCTTTTCGCCAAGTTGAGAAGTCGACATAGCGCTGCGTGCTGAACTTGTCACGCCGACACCACGGGACGCAGTAGATTCGATCATGTATTTACGGCGGGGGATCCACGTGCAAGGCCGAGGGGAAACGTGCAGGTGCGACCAGACCAAGGAGTCGCGACACCCAAGGGGGGCTTAGCGCCATGAGCCAGGATTCCACCGCCGTCGTCACAGCAGACGCCGGCCGGAAGCTCGCGGGGCGTCGCCGCAGGGAGATCGTCGCGGTGCTGCTCTTCAGCGGCGGACCGATCTTCGAGAGCTCCATTCCACTTTCCGTGTTCGGCATTGACCGGCAGGACGCGGGAGTTCCACGCTACCGATTGCTCGTGTGCGCCGGTGAGGACGGTCCGCTCAGGACCACCGGCGGACTCGAACTGACCGCGCCATACGGGTTGGAGGCGATCGCCCGGGCAGGAACGGTCGTCGTTCCCGCCTGGCGCTCCATCACTTCACCGCCACCGCCGGAGGCGCTCGACGCACTGCGTCTGGCGCACGAGGAGGGGGCCCGGATCGTAGGCCTGTGCACGGGAGCCTTCGTGCTCGCCGCCGCAGGCCTGCTGGACGGCCGGCCCGCGACGACGCACTGGATGTACGCGCCGACGCTCGCCAAGCGGTACCCGTCCGTCCATGTCGACCCGCGCGAACTGTTCGTCGACGACGGCGACGTGCTCACGTCCGCCGGCACGGCGGCCGGAATCGATCTGTGCCTGCACATCGTGCGCACGGACCACGGCAGTGAGGCGGCCGGGGCCCTGGCCCGCAGGCTCGTCGTACCGCCGCGGCGCACGGGCGGCCAGGAACGCTATCTCGACCGGTCGCTGCCGGAGGAGATCGGCGCCGACCCGCTGGCCGAGGTCGTCGCCTGGGCCCTGGAACACCTCCACGAGCAGTTCGACGTGGAGACGCTGGCCGCCCGCGCCTACATGAGCAGGCGCACCTTCGACCGGCGGTTCCGCTCGCTCACCGGCAGCGCTCCGCTCCAGTGGCTGATCACGCAGCGGGTGCTCCAGGCCCAGCGGCTGCTGGAGACCTCCGACTACTCGGTCGACGAGGTCGCCGGACGCTGCGGCTTCCGTTCGCCGGTCGCCCTGCGGGGTCACTTCCGGCGGCAGCTGGGGTCCTCCCCGGCCGCCTACCGCTCCGCCTACCGGGCACGCCGGCCGCAGGCCGACGTGGCACAGGTGGCCGAGATCAACTCCGGTCCGGTGCCGCACCAGCGCACCCCGCAGCCCCACCGGGCGGCGGCGGCCCTGGCCGCGGCGGGTCCCACGGTGACGGAGCTGTACGCACCGGGGCGGGCGCTGCGGGAACACGCGTAGCCGCTCGGCCCGTACGACGCACGAAGGTCCTCCATCGGTCACGGCCGATGGGGGACCTTCCGCATATGCGGTCCGCGCCACGGGGGACCGCATAAGGTGGGACACATGAACGATCGCATGGTGTGGATCGACTGCGAGATGACCGGGCTCTCGTTGGCGGACGACGCACTTATCGAGGTGGCCGCACTGGTCACCGACTCGGAGCTCAACGTGCTCGGCGAAGGCGTGGACATCGTGATCCGCCCGCCGGACGCCGCCCTGGAAACCATGCCCGACGTGGTGCGCGAGATGCACACCGCCTCCGGCCTGCTCGACGAGCTGGCCGGCGGGACCACCCTCGCGGACGCCGAGGCGCAGGTCCTGGCCTACGTGCGGGAGCACGTGAAGGAACCCCGCAAGGCGCCGCTGTGCGGAAACTCGGTCGGCACCGACCGCGGCTTCCTGCTGCGCGACATGGCCGCGCTGGAGGGCTACCTGCACTACCGGATCGTGGACGTGTCCTCGGTCAAGGAGCTCGCGCGCCGCTGGTACCCGCGGGCGTACTTCAACAGCCCGCCGAAGAACGGCAACCACCGGGCGCTGGCGGACATCAAGGACTCCATCACCGAGCTGCGCTACTACCGGGAGGCGGTCTTCGTGCCGCAGCCCGGGCCCGACTCGGACACGGCCCGCGGCATCGCCGCCAAGCACGCCACGCCCGGCGCCTAGGCGCGTCCGGGCGTCCGGGCGTCCGGGCGTCCGACCAGGCCCCTCCGGAGGGGGTGGCGGGAAACGGGGGAGCGAGCACCCTCCCGGACCCTGTACCCTTTTCTTCGGCCGGTCGGTTTTCCGACCGGACATGGTGGGTGTAGCTCAGTTGGTAGAGCACCTGGTTGTGGTCCAGGTGGCCGCGGGTTCAAGTCCCGTCACTCACCCTGTGGGAAGGCCCCGGTACGCGAAAGCGGACCGGGGCCTTCTGCATGCATCAGGACGATTCCCGGACCACCAGCCGGTTCGGCAGCACGGCGGCCGCCTCGCCCGTCTCCCCCGCGATCCTTCCCAGCAGCATCGCCGTCATGGTCCGGCCCATCTCCTCGATCGGCTGCCGGACGCTGGTCAGCGGCGGGTCCATGTGCCGGGCCACCACGGAGTCGTCGAAGCCGACCAGCGCCACGTCCTCGGGGATCCGGCGGCCGGCCGCGCGCAGCTCCCTGCGGGCGCCGGCCGCCATGACGTCCGAGGCGGCGAAGACGGCGTCGAGCGCGGGGCGGCGCTCCAGCAGTTCGCGCATGGCCCGTCGGCCGCCCTCCTCGGTGAAGTCGCCGACCGCGATCAGCGGCTCGTCGGCGGCGTGCCCGGCGGTGGCCAGGGCCTGCCGGTAGCCGTCGAGGCGGCACTGGGCGCCGTACACGTCCAGCGGGCCGGTGATCGTGGCGATCGTGCGGCGGCCCCGGTCGAGGAGGTGGCGTACCGCCTCGGCCGCGCCCGCCAGGTTGTCGGAGTCCACGCTGGGCAGGGTCTCGGCGGCGGAGCGGCGGCCGCTGATCACCGTCGGGATGCCGAGCTCGGCCAGCAGCTCCGGCAGCGGGTCCCCGGCGTGGACGGAGACGAGGAGCACTCCGTCGACGCGGTGCCCGGCCAGGTACTGGGAGAGGCGGCGGCGCTCGCGGTCGCCGCCGGCCAGGGTGAGGACGAGCTGCACCTCGGTCTCGGCGAGGGCGGCGCCGACCCCGCGGACCACTTCGGAGAAGTAGGGCTCGGCGAAGAAGCGGGCCTCGGGTTCGGGGATCACGAGGGCGATGGCGTCGGTGCGGTTGGCCGCGAGGGCGCGTGCGGCGCGGTTCGGTACGTATCCCAGCTCGGCCACGGCCGCCTCGACGGCGACCCTGGTCTGCTCGCTGACCTTGGAGGATCCGTTGATCACCCGGGAGGCCGTGCCGCGCCCGACTCCGGCGCGCGCCGCCACCTCCTCCAGGGTCGGCCGTCCCCCGCTGCGCCCGTGCCCGTTCATGGCTTCCTCCCGCTTGTGAATCTACCCCTTGACGACTATGGGAGCGCTCCCACACTGTGTCACAGACACCCGGCACGTTTCGTCCGTCAGGGAGGAAGCCCATGCGCGTCCGAGCCCGAACCCGAGCCCGATCCCGAAGAACCCTCCTCACAGCAGTCACCGCCGTCGGAGCGGCGGCCCTGCTGCTCGCGGGGTGCGCCCAGGACCCCGGGGAGGGCGCCGGGAAGGGCGCCCCGGCCGCCGGCAAGTCCGGCGGCGGCGCCACCACCACGCTCACCGTCGGCGTCTTCGGGGCCTTCGGCCTCCAGGAGGCCGGGCTCTACGACGAGTACATGGCGCAGAATCCCGGGATCCGCATCGAGCAGACCTCCATCGAGCGCAACGAGAACTACTACCCCCAGCTCCTCACCCACCTGGGGACGGGCAGCGGGCTCGCCGACATCCAGGCCGTCGAGGTCAACAACATCGCCGAGATCACCGCCACCCAGGCCGACAAGCTGGTGGACCTGGCCAAGGCACCCGGCGTGGACAAGGCCGCGTACCTGCCCTGGAAGTGGGCGCAGGGCACGGCGAGCGCCGCCAAGGGCGGGGCCACGGTCGGCCTCGGCACCGACATAGGCCCGCAGGGCATCTGCTACCGCAAGGACCTCTTCGAGGCGGCGGGGCTGCCCACCGACCGGGCGGCGGTCGGGGCGCTGTGGGCGGGCGACTGGAACAAGTACCTGGAGGCGGGCCGCGCGTACAAGGCGAAGGCCGGTGAGGGGAAGGCCTTCGTGGACTCGGCGTCGGGCGTGATGGCGGCGGTGACCGGCAGCAGCGCCCAGCGGTTCTACGACGAGCAGGGCAAGGTCGTCTACAAGACCAACCCGGCGGTGCGCGGGGCCTTCGACCTGGCGGCCTCCTTCGCCACCGACGGGCTGAGCGCCAAGCTCCAGCAGTTCACCCCGGCCTGGGACCAGGGCTTCTCCAACGGCTCGTTCGCGACGGTCTCCTGCCCGGCCTGGATGCTCGGCTACATCCAGGACAAGGCGGGCCCGGCGGGCAAGGACAAGTGGGACGTGGCGCAGGCCCCGAAGCCCAGCAACTGGGGCGGTTCCTTCCTGGTGGTGCCGAAGGCGGGCAAGCACGCGGAGGAGGCGGCGAAGCTGGCGGCCTGGCTGACGGCCCCGGCGCAGCAGGCGAAGCTCTTCGAGAAGCGGGGCAGTTTCCCGAGCGCGAGCGCCGCCTACAAGCTGCCGTCGGTGTCGGGTGCGCAGCACGCGTACTTCGGCGGCGCTCCGATCGGCGAGATCTTCGCGAAGGCGGCCGAGGGGGTGCCGGTGACCGTGGTCGGTCCGAAGGACCTGGTGATCGCTCAGAACCTGGCGGACATCGGGATGCTCCAGGTCGACCAGAAGGGGCGCAGCCCGCAGGAGGGCTGGGAGGCCGCGGTGAAGGCGATCGACAACGCCTTGGACCAGTGAGGCGCCGGTGACGGACGAGACGGCTGTTCTGTCCCCTTCCGCCGTCGGCCCGGAGCGGCCGGCGGCGGAGGGGGGCGGCCGGGGCCGGCCGGGCCAGGTGTGGCGTTCGCGCCGCTACCGCTGGGACCTGCGCTGGAGCCCGTACGCCTTCGTGGCGCCCTTCTTCCTCTTCTTCGCGGCCTTCGGGCTGTTCCCGCTGCTCTACACGGGCTGGGCGGCGCTGCACCAGGTGGAGCTGACGGATCCCGACAGCATGACGTGGGTGGGGCTGCGGAACTTCACCCGGCTGTGGGACGACGAGTTCTTCTGGAACGCCCTGCGCAACACGGTGACCATCGGGCTGCTGTCGACGGTGCCGCAGCTGGCGATCGCGCTGGGCCTGGCCCATCTGCTCAACTACCGGCTGCGGGGCTCGGCGTTCTTCCGGGTCGCGGTGCTCACCCCGTACGCGACCTCGGTGGCGGCGGCCACGCTCGTCTTCGTGCTGCTCTTCGGCCGGGACTACGGGATGGTCAACTGGGCGCTGTCGGCGGTGGGTTTCGACGCGGTCGACTGGCAGAACGGCACCTTCGCCTCCCAGTTCGCGGTCTCCACCATCGTGATCTGGCGGTGGACCGGCTACAACGCGCTGATCTACCTGGCGGCCATGCAGGCCGTACCGGGCGAGTTGTACGAGTCCGCCGCGCTGGACGGGGCCTCGCGCTTCCAGCAGTTCCTCCATGTCACGGTGCCCTCGCTGCGGCCGACCATCTTCTTCACCTGCGTGGTGTCGACGATCGGGGCGACGCAGCTGTTCGGCGAGCCCCTGCTGTTCAACGGCGGGGCGGGCGCGACGGGCGGCTCGGACCACCAGTTCCAGACGCTCGGGCTGTACCTGTACGAGCAGGGCTGGGTGAACCTGCACCTCGGGCGGGCCTCGGCGATCGCGTGGGCGATGTTCCTGATCCTGCTGCTGATCGCCGGGGCCGCACGGCTGCTGCGCGGACGGAAGGACGACTCCCGATGAGATCACTGCGCGCGGGCCGGCTCACCTACGTGGTGCTCGCCCTGTTCACGGCCGGCTCGCTCTTCCCGCTGGTGTGGACGGCGATCGCGGCCTCCCGGAGCAACACGCGTCTGGCCCAGACCCCGCCCCCGTTCTGGTTCGGCGGGAATCTGGGGCACAACCTCCGGGTGGCGTGGACGGACGCCAACATGGGCACCGCCCTGCTGAACACGGTGATCGTGGCGGGCACGGTCGCCGCCGGCACCGTCTTCTTCTCCACGCTCGCCGGGTTCGCCTTCGCCAAGCTGCGCTTCCGCGGCAGCCGTGGGCTGCTGGCGCTGGTGGTCGCGACGATGCTGATCCCGCCGCAGCTGAGTGTGGTGCCGCTGTACATGCTGATCGCGAAGCTGTCGTGGACCGACCGGCTCCAGGCAGTGATCCTGCCGGGCCTGGTGGGTGCCTTCGGGGTGTTCTTCATGCGCCAGTACCTGGTGCACGCGCTGCCGATGGAGCTGGTGGAGGCGGCGCGGACCGACGGGGCGAGTTCGCTGCGGGTGCTGTGGCACGTGGTGTTCCCGGCGGCCCGGCCCGCGATGGCGGTCCTGGGGATGCTCACCTTCGTCATGGCCTGGAACGACTTCTTCTGGCCGATCGTCGCGCTGACCCAGAACGGCAGCCCGACGGTGCAGGTGGCCCTGACCGGGCTGGGCCGGGGGTACATCCCCGACCAGTCGGTGATCATGGCGGGCGCGCTGCTGGGCACGCTCCCGCTCTTGCTGGTGTTCCTCGTCTTCGGCCGCCAGATCGTCGGCGGCATCATGCAGGGAGCGGTCAAGGGATGACGCACACGAACACGGACGCGGACGCGAGCACGGACGCGAGCACGCACACGATCACGGACACGGACGTCGGGGCGCGGGAACTGCGCTTCCCCGACGGGTTCCTGTGGGGCACGGCCACCGCGGCCTTCCAGATCGAGGGCGCGGCCGCGCTGCGCGGTCCGTCCATCTGGGACACCTTCTGCCGCACCCCGGGCAAGGTGTACGGCGGGCACACGGGCGAGGTGGCCGCGGACCACCACCGGCTGTGGCGGGAGGACGTCCGGCTGATGGCCTCGCTCGGGCTGGGCGCCTACCGCTTCTCGGTGTCCTGGCCGCGGGTGCTGGCCGGCGGGATCGGCTTCTACGACGCGCTGGTGGACGAGCTGCTCTCGTACGGGATCCAGCCCTGCGTGACCCTGTACCACTGGGACCTGCCGCAGGAGCTGGAGAGCGCGGGCGGCTGGCCCGAGCGGGAGACCGCCTATGCCTTCGCCCGGTACGCCGAGCAGGTCGCGGAGGTGCTGGCCGACCGGGTGGAGCTGTGGACCACCCTCAACGAGCCCTGGTGCAGCGCCTTCCTCGGCTACGCCTCGGGGGTGCACGCCCCCGGCCGAACCTCCCCCGCGGACTCGTTGCGCGCCGCCCACCACCTCAACCTGGCGCACGGGCTGGCCGCCGCGGCCCTGCCCGCCCGGGCCAGGGCGGGTATCGCGCTCAACCCCAGCGCGGTGCGGCCGCTGACCGGTTCGGCGGCCGACCTGGACGCCGCCCGCCGGATCGACGCCCTGGCCAACCGGGTCTTCACCGGTCCCCTGCTGCACGGGGCCTATCCCGAGGACCTGCTCGCGGACACGGCCGCGGTGACGGACTGGTCCTTCGTCCGCCACGGCGACGAGGCGCTGATCCACCAGCCGCTGGACTTCCTCGGGGTGAACTACTACACGCCGGCGGTGGTCTCGGCCGCCCCCGGAGGGAACGGCCCGCGCGCCGACGGGCACGGGGCGGCGGAGCACTCGCCCTGGCCCGCGGGGGACACCGTCGCCTTCCACCAACCGCCGGGCGAGCGGACCGACATGGGATGGTCGGTCGACCCGACCGGCCTGTACGACCTGCTGATGCGCTTCACCCGCGAGGCGCCCGGGCTGCCGCTGCTGGTCACCGAGAACGGTGCGGCGTACGCCCCCGACCTGCACGACCCGCAGCGCATCGGCTATCTGGAGGCCCACCTCTCGGCCGTCCACCGCGCCCTGACGGACGGCGCCCCGGTGGACGGCTACTTCCTCTGGTCGCTGATGGACAACTTCGAGTGGTCCTACGGCTACAGCAAGCGCTTCGGCATCGTGCACGTCGACTACGAGACCCAGGCCCGCACCCCGCGTTCCAGCGCCCACTGGTACGCCCGGCTGGCCCGGACGGGAGGCTTCCTCAGCTACGGGGACGAGGCGCTCTAGAGCCGCGCCACGGACTCAGCGGAAGGCCGGGGCGGAGCGGGCCGCCCAGTCCGTGAAGGGGCGCGGCGCCCGGCCGAGGATCTCGCGCACGGCCGGGCTGGGCTCCCGTTCGGCGGGCAGGGGTTCCCCGAGGATCGCGAGGGTGCCCTCCACGACCGGCTCGGGCATGAAGGTCAGCATCTGGGCGCGGGCCTCCTCGCGGGTCTGCTCGATGAAGCGGACGGGCTCGCCCAGGGCCGCGCCGATGGCCTCGGCCCGCTCCCTCGGGGTGACCGGGGCGGGTCCGGTGAGCTCGTGGGTCCGGCCGGCGTGGCCCGGATCCCGCAGGACGGCGGCCGCGACCTCGGCGATGTCGGCCGGGTCGACGGTCGGCAGCCCGACGTCGCCGAACGGCGCGGCGGCCGTGCGCGTCGTACGGATGCTCTCGGCCCAGGCGTAGGCGTTGGAGTCGAGGCCGCCGGAGCGCAGGATCGTCCACTCCAGGCCGCTGCGGCGGACGGCCTCCTCGAACCGCGCGGGGTGGGCGTAGACCTCCGGGCGGGTTCCGGCACCCTGGGACGAGAGCAGGACGACGCGTCGGATCCCGGCGGCCGCGGCCCGGTCCAGGATGCCCTGCGGGTCCTCGCCGGCGACGAGCAGGAACAGTGCTTCGGCCCCGTCCAGCGCGGGGGCGATGCTCTGCGGCTCGGCGAGGTCGCCCGGGTGGTGGCGGACCCCTTCGGGGAGCGGCCCCGGCCGGCGGGAGACGGCGGTGACGCGCTCGCCGCCCGCGGCGAGGATCCGTACGAGTTCCCGTCCCACGTTCCCGGTCGCACCCGTTACTACGATCATGACGATTCCCCCTGTGAGTTAGTCGGCTGACTTAGTTATGACCATAGCCCTCCCCCGGGCGCTCGTCTAGAGTCAGTCAGGTGACTGACTCAAAGAAGGTCCGGCGAGGTTCGGGCAAGCGGGAGCGGCTGGCATCCGCCGCGGCAGAGGTCCTCCACACCCAGGGCGTCGACCGGACCACGCTCGCGGACATCGCCCGGGCGGCCGAGGTCCCGGTGGGCAACGTCTACTACTACTTCAAGACCAAGGACCAGCTCGTCGAGGCCGCCATCGACGCGCACGCCCGGACCCTCGGCGACCTGATCGCCGCCCTCGACGAACTCCCCACCCCCGAGGACCGGTTGAAGGCCCTGCTGAACGGCTGGGTCGAACAGCGCGAGCTCACCGCCCGCTACGGCTGCCCCACCGGCACCCTCGCCTCCGAGCTCGACAAGCGCGCCGACGGACTCGACCGGTCGATCGCGGCGGTCATGCAGGTCCTGCTCGACTGGGCCGAGCGGCAGTTCGCACAGATGGGCCGCGCCGACGCCTGGGAACTCGCCGTCGCCCTGATCGCCGCCTACCAGGGCATCTCGCTGCTCACCAACACCTTCCGCGACCCGGACCTCATGACCACCGAGGCCCGCCGCCTGGAACGCTGGATCGACTCCCTCACCCGAGGAGCGCAGCAGTGACCGTGCACGCAGGTGACGGGCCGAGCCCCACCACGCCCCCGCGCCCCACCACGCCCCCGCGCCCCCTGGACGTGGAGTCCCTCTTCCCCGAACTGGCCGCCCACCGCCGGACAGCGACCCGGCTGCACCCGCGCCCCGGCGCACCCGGTCCGCACGACAGCCACGTCGGCGGGCCGCTGCTGTGGCCCGCCGACGACCCGTGGCCGGTGTGCACGACCCCGCACCGGCGCGCCCCCGGACCGGGGCCGCTGCCGCTGCTCGCCCTGGCCCAGCTCCACGCCGGGGACGTGCCGGACCTGCCGGCCGGGCCGGACGGCTGCGACCTGCTCCAGGTGTTCTGGTGCCCCTTCGACGCCCACGGGCCCACCGGCCACGGCATGTACGTGCACCTGCGGTGGCGCCGTGCGGCGGAGGCCGGCCCGGTGGCGGCGCAGCAGCCGGCGCCCGGGGCCGTCGGCTTCGACGGGTATGTGCCCACGCCCTGCCTGCTGCATCCGGAGCAGGTCACCGAGTACCCGTACATCGAGCTGCTCACCGGGGAGCTGGGGGCGGCGGTCGAGGAGTGGGAGGACGCCCAGGAGGAGGCCGCCTACGAGGCCGAGGAGGCGGCGGAGGCGAACGGCGAGGAGACCCCTCAGGAGGCCTGGCCGCCGTCCTACCAGGGCGATCTCTCCATCGCCCCCGGCTGGAAGGCCGGCGGGCACGCCGCCTGGAACCTCACCGGGCCCGGGTCCGTGGACTGCGAGGACTGCGCCGCTCCGATGGAGCTGCTGCTGACCGTCGCGACGAACGAGTGGTACACGGACAGCCTGAGCTGGAAGCCGGTGCAGGACGGTCCGCGGGATCCGACCGGGGTGGTCGTCGGCAACCACGGCAGGCTCAACATCTTCGCCTGCCCCCGGAACCCGGCCCACCCGCACGGATTCAGCATCCAGTAGCAGCTCCCGCGCCGCGTGCGCTGGAGCGGTGCGCCCTCAGGACCGCATCGCCGCCAGCCCCTTCGCCGGATCCTCGGCCGTCATCACGGGAGCGACCTCGACCTCGGCATTGAACTCCAGGAACAGGTCCTCCGTCAGCGACGGCATCTGCGAGCTGTCCTGGTGGTCGAAGACGATCCAGCAGGAGCGCACGCCCTCGTGCAGGCCGAAGTAGGCGGCCTCCGGCGGCAGGACAAGCCCCCGTCCGGGCCCGGCGAGGAGCCCGCCGGAGATCAGGGTGTCCCTGCCGCGGACCGTACCGGGACGGCGGGGTCACGCCTGCGCGGCGCGCCCCCGGTTACGTCGGGTGCCGCGCCGGCCGCGCCCGGCCCGCCCCGCGCCGGGTCCGCCGAGGCTCCGGCCGTCCAGGCCGATCCAGACCCGGACCTCCGTCCCGCCGAGCACCGAGCGTCCCAGCCGTACGTCGCCGCCGGTCGACTCGGCGACCCGGCGCACGATGTCCAGGCCGAGGCCCGTCGACCCGTCGCGGCCGCCGTCGTTGCCGCGGCGCAGGGCCGCGTCCGGGTCGGCGATCCCGGGACCCGCGTCCGAGACGAGCACGATGACCGCGTCACCCGCGTCGTGCACGTCCACCGCGAAGGGGGTGCCCTCCGGGGTGTGCCGGAAGACGTTGCCGAGCATCGCGTCCAGGGCGGCGGCGAGTTCGGGCCGGGCCACGGGGATCCGTACCGTACGGTCCACGCCCGCGAGCCGCACCTCGCGGCCCTCGTCCTCCGCGAGCGCCGACCAGAAGGCCATCCGGTCGCGGATCACCTCGGAGGCGTCGCAGCCGGCGCCCGCCCCGACCAGACCGGTGGCCGGGCGCTGCTCACGGGCCGTCCGAATGATCGTGTCGACCTCGCGCTCCAGCTGCTCCACGGCCGCCCGGGTCTGCTCGGCGGCCGGGCCGTCGCCGAGCGAGGCCGTGTTGAGCCGCAGCACGGTCAGCGGGGTGCGCAGCCGGTGCGAGAGGTCGGCGGCCAGTTCCCGCTCGTTGGCGAGGAGTTCGACGACCTGGTCGGCCATGGCGTTGAACGCGACGGCCGCCGAGCGGAGTTCCTTGGGCCCGTCCTCGGGCACGCGGGCGCCGAGCCGGCCCTCGCCGAGCTGGTGCGCCGCGTCCGCGAGCCGTTCGGCAGGCCGCACCAGCCGGGCGCCGAGCCGGTCGGCGACCCCGACCGAGCCCACGATCAGGGCGAGGCCGACGCCCGCGAGCACCAGCCAGGCGGTCGCGACCCCGTTGCTGACCTCGCTCTCCGGTACGAAGATCTCCACGACGGCGATGTCCCCGGACCCGAGCGCGGTCGGCTGGAGCAGCGCCGAGCCGCCCCCGGCCACCGAGGCCGTCGTGGCCCGGCCCATCCGCCGGGTCTCCGCGACGGCGCGCTCCCCGGCCCGGCCCTCGCCGATGCTGACCGGCGGGCTGTCGCCGATCGCGGGCACGTGGACGGCCATCCGCCGGGCGGCGCCCATCTGCGTGGACTCCACCGCCTTGCGCAGCTGCACGGGGTCGGTGGTGATGGACAGCGTCGGCCCGATGGTGGCGGCCTGCCGTTCGGCGTTGGAGAAGGCCCGGTCGCTGGCCATCTCCTGGACGACGAGCCCGAGGGGTACGGCGAAGGCCACGACCACCATGGCCGTGACCGCGAGGCACACCTTGACCAGCGCCCATCTCATCGCGCGCTCACCGGGGCGGCTCCAGCTTGACCCCGACCCCCCGCAGCGTGTGCAGGTAGCGCGGCCGGGCGGCGGTCTCGCCGAGCTTGCGGCGCAGCCAGGACAGGTGGACGTCGATGGTCTGGTCGTCCCCGTACGACTGCTGCCAGACCTCGGCGAGCAGTTCGCGGCGGGCCACGACCACCCCGGGCCGCTCGGCGAGGAAGGCCAGCAGGTCGAACTCGCGCCGGGTGAGGTCGAGTACGGCCCCGTCGAGCTCGGCCTGGCGGCGCAGCGGGTCGATGGCGAGCCCGCCGACGCGCAGGACGCGCGAGGGCGGTTCGCCGCCGGCGGCGGCGCGGGCCCGGCGCAGGACGGCGGACATCCGGGCGGAGAGGTGCTCGACGGAGAAGGGTTTGGTCAGGTAGTCGTCGGCGCCGTCGTTGAGCAGCCGGACGATCTCCGCCTCGTCGTCGCGCGCGGTGGCGATGATCACGGGCACGTCGGTGATGCCGCGCAGCATCTTCAGCGCCTCGGACCCGTCCAGGTCGGGCAGCCCGAGGTCGAGGATGACCACGTCGAAGCGGTGGTGCGCGACCTCGCGCAGGGCCTCCAGGGCCGTGCCGACGCTCCGCACGGCGTGCGAGGCCTCGGTCAGGTGCCGGATGAGGGCGGAACGTACGAACTGGTCGTCCTCGACCACGAGCACACTTGCCATGGCCCGCACCGTAGTCCATCCGGGCGACCCAGCGGGGTGTCGGGCTACTCTTGGGGCGCGTGGTGCAGTATGTGCCCTGATGCGACGAGGACTTCTACACGCCATGGCTTGGACGCTGGCGACCGGTGCGGCGGTGACGCTGTCCTGGTGGGGCGTCCACGCCGTCATGTCGGGAACGGCCTACGATCCACCGCTCGCGGTGCCCCTGGCCAGCCGGCCGCTGTCCTCGTCCACGCACGACGCGCAGGAGTCCCGGTCCCCGTCGGGGTCGGGGTCGCCGTCCGGGTCCCCGTCCCCGTCGCCCTCCGGATCGCCCGCCCCGGCCGCCTCACCGAGCACCGGGGCGACCCCGGAGAAGTCCCCGAAGCCCTCGGCCACCCCCGACGGGTACCGGCCGGCGGTGGGGCAGGACGCGGGCAAGGTGCAGGCCTACCCGGTGTCCGGTGGCCGCGTCGTCTTCTCGCTGGGCACGTCCACCGCCGAGCTGGTCTCGGCGACCCCGGCGGCCGGGTGGCGGATGCAGGTGTGGAAGCAGGACTTCTGGATCCGGGTCACCTTCACCCGCGACGGCCGTGAGGTGTCCGTCTTCTGCACCTGGCACGACCACCCGCCGATGGTGGAGATCGTCGACCCCTGAGATCCCTGCCCCGGACCTCGACCCTCGTAGCCCGAGGTCCCGGGACCGGGACCGGGGGTGCTACGCGGGAACGGTGCCGACCAGCACGAACTCGTTGTACGGGAAGACCTTGCCCATGGGGCGGGGGAAGGGGAAGGAGTAGGTCCGCCGGACCGCGATCCCCGCCCTGCCCGCGTGGCTGCGCATCTCCTCGAAGCCGACCCAGCGGATGTGGGTGGCGTCGGTGCGGTAGCCGAGCTCCTGCGGGGTGATCATGACGACCGAGCCGCCCGGCCTGACCAGCGGAAGGTACTGCTCCAGCAGCGAGGCCGCGGTCTCCTCGTCGATGTGCTCCAGCACGTGCGCGATCAGCATGCTGTCGAAGGACCCCGGCCCGCAGTCCGGCGCGGCGGCCAGCTCGTCGGGCGTGTACGCGTTCAGTCCGCGCTCACGGCAGGTCTGCACCGAGTGCGGGTTGTGGTCGACCCCGACGCTGTCGGGTCCGCAGTTCAGGAGGTTGCGGCCCAGGCCGCAGCCGACGTCGAGGACCCGCCCCAGCTGCAGCCGCTGCAGGTTCCACCGGTAGGGCGCCTGCGTGGGCACGAACCGCTTGATTCCGGACTGCTCCAGGCGCGCGAGCCGCTGGGTGTAGTCGGACGTGGCGGTGCTGGGAGCACTCGGGGTGCCCGAGGAAGGAGCACCGGGGGTGGCGGGGGATTCAGACATTGCTCGTGCCATCTCCTGAACGCGTCATAGAAGGGGGTGAACCTCCTCGGGGTTCACAGGCTACGCAGAGCTGGGGCTCACCGGGAGTACTCCCGGGGATCTTATCTGCCAAGGCCGCGTCCACATCGTGGGCCGGAGCCCTACCGGAACACCGAGGGCGGCGGCTGCGGCGAGGCCACCGCAGAGGCGTCCGCCACCGGGGCCGCGCCGCCCGCGAAGTCCGCGAGCGCCCGGCCGTGCTCGACACGGCCCGGGTGCGGGTCGCTCGCGACCCGGCGCGTGAAGTCCGCCACCGGCAGCTCCCGGTCGGCCGCCACCAGGACGGCGTTACCGAATCGTTTTCCCCGCCACACCACCGGGTCGGCGGCGAGCGCCAGCTCCGCGAACCGGGACGCGGCCGTCGCGATCTGGCTCCGCAGGTGGGTCAGCGGCGGGCCGTCCGCGAGATTGGCCACGTACCAGCCGGTGGGCGTAAGGGCACGGCGTACGTCGTCCAGGAACTCGACGCTCGTCAGGTGCGCCGGAGTCCGCGCCCCGCTGAACACGTCCGCGATCACCAGGTCCGCCCAGCCGTCCGGGACCTTCGCCAGACCCGCCCGTGCGTCCACCGCACGCACCCGCACCCGCGCCTGCGGATCCAGCGGCAGGTGCTCCCGTACGAAGGCCACCAGAGCGGCGTCGATCTCCACGATCTGCTGGGTGGAACGCGGCCGGGAGGCGGCGGTGTAGCGGGCGAGGGTGAAGGCGCCGCCGCCCAGGTGCACCACGTTCAGGGGCTGCCGGGCGGGCGCGACGAGGTCGATCAGGTGGCCGATCCGCCGCTGGTACGCGAAGTCCAGGTACCCGGGATCGGCCAGGTCCACGTGCGACTGCGGAGCCCCGTCGATCAGCAGCGTCCAGGCCTCGGCCCGCTCCCGGTCCGGCTCCAGCTCCGCCCGGCCGCCGTCCACCTGCCCGACGACCGCCTCGGCGCCGCCGCGTCCGCGCTGCTGCTTGCCCTTGTTCCTGTCCTTGCCCGCCACCCCACCATTGTGCGGGGCGGCGGACGGCGGCAGCTTCCGGACCGGTCAGCGGCAATTGTCCGCGGCCTCGATCAGCCGGGCCGCTTCGCCGAGCGCCGCCCGCAGCACGTCCGGGTCGGTGACCGGCCCGACCGCCTCCGGCGGGAGCAGCCAGCCCGTGGCACCCGCAGTGGGCGAGGCGGCGGCGTCACCGAAGCGCATCCCGCGCCCGTTGGTCTGCGTACACGCACTGCCCGGCAGGTCCCAGGCGTCGGCCGTGCCGGGCGGGACGAGGAAGCCGAGGGTGTCGCCGGACCCGTCGTGCAGGACCGGCCCGACCCCGCCGGCCTGACTGGCCGCGCGCCGGATGATGTCCACCGCCTCCAGCCCCTGCCGGGTGGGAACGGTCACCAGATCCAGGTCCGGGGCCGCGCCGGTCTCGGACGCGGTATTCGTTCCAGTGCTCTCCATGCCGCCCTCCACCAAGGGAACCCCTCCTCGATCCGTATCCGCATGGGTTCAACGCACGGGAACGTCAACGGGTGCGGTGGCAAGACGCCGCAAAGGATGGCAGTTCATGGCGGATCGCGGGTGAGATATCCGTTTTGTAGCCAAACATCGCATGAACACCCTGTCACTGGCGGTACGTTCATGCGCGCCGGACCCCAAGTCACAGCACCGGTGCTGCGTTCCTTGCCAGAGAGGCCACGTCCATGGCGGCGTCCCCCCACTCACCCAACTCCACGTTCCGGCGGCTGCGCGGTCAGCACTCCCCGGCCGAGTTCGCGGCCCTGGTGCGCCGGGCGGCGAAGGAAATCGGAGAAACGGTTTCCTGCGACGCGCGCTACATCGGCCGGGTCGAATCCGGCGAGATCCGTTGCCCCAACTACGCGTACGAACGCGTCTTCCGCCACATGTTCCCCGGCCGCGCCCTGGCCGATCTGGGCTTCTCCCCCCGCGAAAGCGTCCGAGGCCGCTCGGCCCAGCGCGACCCCTCCCCCGTCCCCACCCACCGTTCCCCTTCCAGTGCCAAGGAGAGCGACGTGCTGCGTCGCGCGTTCATGGCGGGCGGCTCCGCAACCGTGGCGGCCGCGACGCTCAGCCTCACCCTGCTCGGCGACACCCGCCGGCTCCCCTCCCGCGCCGGCGAGTCCGAAGCCGCCGCGGTCGAGGACGCCGTACGCCAGATCCGCCTGCTGGACGACCGGCACGGCGCCGACGCCCTGTACCGCCGGGCCGCCGAGCCGCTGCGCACCGCCTACGCGCTGCTCGACGCGGGAGCCACCCGGCAGTCCACCGAGGACCGGCTGCACTCGGGCGCCGGGGAACTGGCCGTCTCGGTCGGCTGGCTGGCCCACGATTCGGGCCGCTTCGACGACGCCCGCTCCCACTACGCGGAAGCCCTGGCCACGGCCCGGGTCGCCCGCGACGCGGGCCTGGAGGCGCACGCCTTCAGCAACATGTCCTTCCTGGCCCGGGACTGCGGGCGCTCCCGCGAAGCGGTACGGGCCGCCCAGGCGGGCCGCCGCGCCGCGCGCTCCCTCGGCTCCCCGCGGCTGCTGTCCCTGCTCGCCCTGCGGGAGGCCGGGGGCTGGGCGGGGCTGGGCGACCGCAG
Source organism: Streptomyces sp. Sge12 (assembly GCF_002080455.1). Lineage (NCBI taxonomy): Bacteria > Bacillati > Actinomycetota > Actinomycetes > Kitasatosporales > Streptomycetaceae > Streptomyces > Streptomyces sp. Sge12. The sequence continues at coordinate 5,048,396 of NZ_CP020555.1, read as the reverse complement.
GGCCTGCGAGGAGGCGCTGACGCGGGCGCACACGGAATTCTCGCGGGGCGCGGCGGACGCCGACCCCGAGTGGATGTCCTTCTTCGGGCAGGCCGAGCTGGAGTCCCTGGAGGCCCGCTGCTGGTCGGCGCTCGGCGAGCACGCCCGCGCGGCCCGGCACGCCCGCCGCGCGGCCGACCTCCAGGACCCGCACTTCGCACGGAACGTGGCGCTGTACACGGCGGAACTGGCGGGCGATCTGGCGCGGGCGGGGGCGCCGGACGAGGCCGCGTGGGCGGGGGGCCGGGTGCTGGACCTCCTCGCGGAGGTGCAGTCGACGCGGGTCCGCTCCATGCTGTCGGAAACGGCCGACGCCCTCGTCCCCCACCAGCGCTCCCCCCGGGTGGCCACCTTCCTCACCCGCCACACCACACCCTGACCCCGCCGCTGCCCGGGCCTCCACCCCGCCGTTGCCCGGGGCTCGGCCCCGGACCCCGCGCGGGTTGCCCTGCGGGCGGCTTGGCGGAGTCGTGGGGTGGGTCGGTGCCCCGCACGAGGATCTCCTCGGCTCGGCGCGCGCGGCGGCGTCATGGCCGTGCGGCGGTGGTCGCGCCTCGTCCTGCGGGGACCCTCCTGCGTGTCCCCGCCCCACGGCAGGCTTCGGCTGTACGCGGGACCCGATTGGGGGGTAGGGCTTTCCCGGGGGTGTGTCGGCGGAGGGGAGTGGGGACGGGGCGGGGTGTCCCCGCAGGACGAGGCGCGACCACCGGGTACGGCCGAGACATGCCCGCGCGCGCCGAGCCGAGGAGACACCCCGGCCCGGCCCCGCGCACCGGCCCAGGCCGACATGCCCGCACCACTCAGCAACGCCGCTCACGAAGGCACGGGCCCGCACTACTCAGCCTCGCTGGCGATTGAGGCGCGGGTCCGGGCAGAGCCCGGCACACCACCGCAAGCCGGACACCGCCGAGCCGCCCGCAGGGCACCCGGCACACCGCCGCAAGGGCTACGCCAGGTGACCGGTGTCGTTCCAGCGTTCCAGGGCCGGCGCGCCGTACGCCCAGCCCAGGACCGACAGGGAGGTCGGCTCGAGACGGATCCGCGCCCCGAAGGCCGCTTCGAAGCCCAGCCAGCGCGCCGCCAGCGTCCGCAGGATGTGGCCGTGCGCGAAGACCAGGACGTCGCGCTCCGCCGCGCGGGCCCACGCGACGACCTCGTCCGCGCGGGCCGCGACGTCCGCCACGGACTCACCGCCCGGGACCCCGTCGCGCCAGATCAGCCAGCCCGGCCGGACCGCCTGGATCTCGGCCGGGGTCATGCCCTCGTAGTCGCCGTAGTCCCATTCCATGAGCGCGTCCCACGGCTCGGCCCTGGCTCCGAAGCCGGCCAGGTCGCAGCTTTCGCTCGCGCGCAGCAGCGGGCTGGTGCGGACCTCCACGCCGGGCAGTCCCCGCCACGGGTCACGGGCCAGCCGCTCGCCGAGCAGTTTCGCGCCCTGCCTGCCCTCTTCCAGCATCGGTACGTCCGTGCGTCCCGTGTGCTTGCCGAGCTGGGACCACGCCGTCTGGCCGTGACGGGCCAGCAGGATGCGGGGGGCCATGTGAATTCTCCCGGTTCGTTCGAGGTCCGTACATCATCCATCACCTGCTTCGACGGCCGGTTTCCGCGCTACGTCCACGATTGTCAGTGGCGGATGGGACACTTCCGCGGGTGAGCTCCTACCCGCCCAGCAGCCCCGCGCAGCCGACGACGCTGCGGCAGCGGCTCGCCGGTCTGCGCGGCCCTGCCGTGCCGCCCCGTCCGCTCGATGCCCGGGCGCTCGCGGCCCTGGCCGCGAATCCCGGCTGTGGCAGACGCGCCCTGCTCGACGGTGCCGGTGTGGACAAGACCGCCCTTGCCACGGCGCTCGGTTCCCCGGCCTCCTTCGGGCAGTCGCAGTTCGCCATAGTCCGCGGGAATTCCTTCGAGGCCAAGGTCAAGGGTGACGGTGGGGCGGAGCTGCTGCGGCTGGTCCACGCGCATCTGGCGCCCGCCGCCGAGCCCCCCGGGTCCCCCGGGGCCGGCGCCCTGGTCCCCGACCTGGCCGCGGCCGGGCCGGAGGGCCGTGCCGCCCGGACGGCGCTGGCGCTGCGCGAGGCGACTGCCGCCGCCCGCGAGAGCGGGGCCTGGACGCTGCTGGACCACCCGATGCTCGCCCTGGAGGTGGCTGGTTCCCCCGCCTACCTGGAGCCGGACGCCGTCGTCGTGCATCCCGACGGCCGCTGGACCGTCGTGGAGATCAAGTCGTTCCCGATGATCGACGGCGTCGCGGATGCCGCGAAGGTGGGCGCTGCCGCCCGGCAGGCCGCCGTCTACGTCTTGGCGCTGGAGAGGACCGCCGAGAAGCTGCCCGGCGCCGAGGTGGGGCACACCGTGCTGCTGGTCTGTCCGAAGGACTTCTCGAACCTGCCGACCGCCGCCCCTGTCGACATCCGCCGCGAGCGCTCGGTGACCCGCCGCCAGCTGGACCGGCTGACCCGTGTCGAGGTGCTGGCGGCCGCGCTGCCGGAGGGCCTCTGTTTCGATCCGGCGACCCGGACCACCGAGGAGCTCGTCGAGGCGGTGTCCGCGGTGGACGCCGCGTACGCCCCCGAGTGCCTGGCCGCCTGCGAGCTGGCCTTCCACTGCCGTGACCGGGCCCGCGCCGCTGACGGGGTGACCGCGCTGGGCCGGTCCGTGCGGGGTGAGCTGGGCGCGCTGACCACCGTCGAGGCGGCCCTCGCGGCGGCCGCCGGGGCCGGCTGCGCCGAGGATCCGACCGCCGTCGCGCTGCACCGCGCCGCCCGGCTGCGCGCCGAGGCCCTGGACGCGGCCGCCGCCCGTCCGCCGCACCACCTTCCGGAGACCCCCGCATGTCCCTGCTGAGCACGCTGGCCCGGCTGGAGGCGGTGCGCGCGGGCCGCGCCCAGCCGCTCGCGACCGTGCGGCACCGCCATCTGAGCGAGCACCCGATGGTCCTCGTGCCGCTGACCACCGCCGGTGAGGCGGGCGCGCCGCTCGGCGCCATGGTCGGTACCGACCGGCACGCGCCGCAGGTGTTCGTGATACCCCAGCCGCGCGACCGCGACCGGCGCTGGGCGTTCCTCGCGGACCTGGCGGTCCAGGTGCTGGCCCACATCGACGCGTACGCGGATGTCGTGGAGCCGGCCGAGCGCAGCGAGACCGACCCGGAGACGGGCAAGCGGGTCAAGGTCGAGACCGAGTTGTGCGTGGACGCGCCACAGTTGATCGTGCCGAGCCGGGCGGGCATCGAGTACGTACGGCTGCTCGGCCGCTCGATGCGGTTCCGGCGCACCGCCGAGGAGGACCCGGACAATCCGTATCCGGCACCTTCGCAGGTGCCGATGCTCGGGCGCTGGTTCACCCATCTCGCCGAGCGGTCCCGGGTGCCCGGTTCCTCGATGCTGCTGTCGGCCACCGACCTGCTGTCGCGGCACTGGGCCACCGGCCAGAGCAACCTGGAGGACCAGCACCTGGGCGCCCTGTTGGGCTGGATCGATCCGCCCGAGGGCCTTTCGGGCGCCGAGGCCGCCGACCGGGCGGAGCTGGGCCGGGACAAGGACGGCCAGCTGGTGTGCCCGCCCGCCGGTCCGGCCACCGACCCTGCGTTCGACAACAAGCTGCTGGCTCCGGCGATCGCCCGGTACGACGCCGCGCGCGCGGCGTCGGCTGCCGGTGCCGGGGGCGACGACCGCCGGGTCCGGGAGGCCGAGCAGGAGGTGCACCGGCTGGTTGCTTCCCAGCTGTCGGGCACGTGGTGGAGGACGTGGGAGGCGATCGACCTGTTGCGGGCGCTGCCGCCGGGTGAGCGTGCGGAGGAGCGCTGGACGCGCGACCGCTGGTCGTACACCGGTCATCGGGACCGCGTTCGGGCGGGTGAGCCGCCGCAGCCGCGCCGCGACGACGCGGTGACGGCGGCCCAGAAGCTGGCGACGCGGGAGACGGAGCAGGTGCGGCTCGATGCCCAGGAGGCCTTGGACGACCCGCTGGTGATGGCGGGCCGGCGGTTCGCGGGCGAGGCCTTCGCCGGTGAGGTCACCGAGGTGGTGATGGAGTGGACGGAGTCGAAGCGGCCGAGCCCGCGCCCGCTGGTGACCGTGGTGACGGAGGACCGGCCGCAGCTTTCGGAGGAGGGCGGCGGGAAGGTGTTCCGTTCGCTGGACGGGCGCCCGCAGAGCGCGCAGTTCGTCCGCTTCGAGGAGGACGGGCGGCTGGTGCTGCGGCTCCTCGACAAGATGGGCCGCGGCCGGGACCCGGAGCCGGGGTCGGTCCCGGAGAAGGGTGATCAGCTCTGCTGGACGCTGTTCGAGCACGACGCGCGCGGCGGCCCGAAGCTCCCGGAGCCCGAGCAGACCCCGTGGACCCATGGCGGCCCGCCCGGGAGCGCGGCCGTCCTCCCCCTGCCCGATTCCGTGACCGACGAGGACCTGCTGTGACCACGACCGCTTCCTTCGACCCGGGTGCCGCGGCGGCCCGGGCGACCGCCGCGATCCTGGCCGACACCCTGCACGGGACGGAGCGGGGGGTGGTCGTCGACTCCCCGCCCGGCGCCGGCAAGTCCACGCTCGTGGTCCGGGCGGCCCGGGAGCTGGCTGCGGCCGGGCGCCGGCTGATGGTGGTCGCGCAGACCAACGCGCAGGTCGACGACCTGGTGCTGCGCCTCGCCGACAAGGATCCCGGGCTGAAGGTGGGCCGGCTGCACAGCAGCGAGGGCGACGCCTACGATCCGGCGTTGCGCGAGCTGCCGTCGGTGACGCTGTCGGCCAAGCCGAAGGACCTGGCGGAGCTGCCGATCACCATTTCCACTGCGGCGAAGTGGGCGTTCGTCAAGGATGTGGAGCCTTGGGAGCACGCCATCGTCGACGAGGCGTACCAGATGCGTTCGGATGCGCTGCTGGCCGTGGCGGGGTTGTTCGAGCGGGCGCTGTTCGTGGGCGACCCGGGGCAGCTGGACCCGTTCAGTGTGGTCGGCGCGGAGCAGTGGGCGGGCCTGTCCTACGACCCTTCTTCGTCGGCGGTGAGCACCCTGCTCGCGCACAACCCTCAACTGCCGCAGCACCGGCTGCCGGTGTCCTGGCGGCTTCCGGCGTCGGCCGCGCCGCTGGTCTCCCGTGCCTTCTACCCGTACACGCAGTTCCGCAGCGGTACGGGCCCGGGCGAGCGGCGGCTGTCGTACGGGGTGCCCTCGGACGGGTCGGGCCCGGACCGGGTCCTGGACGAGGCGGCCGAGGCGGGCTGGGGCCTGCTGGAGCTGCCCGCCCGGCACACTCCGCGGACGGATCCGGAGGCGGTCCGGGCGGTGGCCCTGGTGGTGCGCCGGGCTCTGGACCGGGGGGCGGTGACCTCCGACGAGCAGTCCCCGGCCCCGGCTCCGCTGACGGCGGACCGGATCGCGGTGGGCACGGCGCACCGGGACCAGGCGGCCGCGGTGCGTGCGGCGCTGGCCGCGTTGGGGGTCGCGGGGGTCACGGTGGACACGGCGAACCGGCTGCAGGGCCGCGAGTACGACCTGACGGTGGTGCTGCATCCGCTGTCGGGGCGGCCGGACGCGACGGCGTTCCATCTGGAGACGGGCCGGCTGTGCGTGCTGGCGTCGCGGCACCGGCATGCGTGTGTGGTGGTGGCCCGGGCGGGGATTGCGGAGCTGCTGGACGACCACCCGTCGACGGAGCCGGTCCAGCTGGGTGTGACGGTGAAGTTCCCGGACGGCTGGGAGGCGAACCATTCGGTCCTGGCCCATCTGGCCGAGCACCGGGTGTCGTGGCGTCCCTGAACGGGTCGGGGCCGATCCGGCCCGCCGGCGGGTGGGCCGACGGGTCGGCACGCAGGGGGTGTTGTGGTCCGCTTCGGTGGGTCCGCCGTGCCGGTTGCTATAGATGACACATCAACAGCCGCATGGATCGGAAGCGTTCATCATGACCCGCCTGCACGTCATCTCCGCTGCCACCCGCCCCACTTCGTCGGGGCGCCCGCTCGCCCGCTGGGTCATCGAGCAGGCCCGCGAGCGGGGTGGCTTCGAGGTCACTCCCGTCGACCTCGCCGAGATCGCCCTGCCGTTCCTGGACGAGCCCGAGTACGCCTCCACCGGCCATTACGCGCATCAGCACACCCGTGACTGGAGCGCCCTGGTCGACTCGGCGGACGCCTTCGTCTTCGTCCTGCCGATGTACAACGGCGGTTTCACGGCCCCGTTCAAGAATGCGATCGACTTCCTCTACAACGAGTGGAAGGGCAAGCCGGTCGGCATCGTCAGCTACAGCGCGGGCCCCACGGGCGGTGTCCCGGCCGCGCAGATGCTGCTGCCCGTCCTCACCCGGCTCGGCATGCTGCCCGCCGAGCGCTCGGTCGCGATCCCGGGCATCCCCAAGCTGGTCGGTCCCGAGGGCTTCCTGGCTCCGGAGGCGCTCGCGGGCGAACTCGCCGGGGTCCTGGACGACGTGGCCGAGCTGGCGGCGCAGCGCGCCGCGCAGGCCGTCACGGTCTGACCTCCGCTTCGAGGGCGTCCGCGGGGAACTCCGCCGGGGAACTGCGCGGGCGCCCTTTGCCGTTGGCTCAGCCCCGTACGGCGGCCAGTGCCTCGTCGTAGAGGGACGCCAGGTCGGTGCGGCCGCCGCTGCGGACCCAGGCTTCGGTGGCGGCGTCCACGCAGGCGAAGACGGTCGCGACGACCGCCGCGGCGCGGACCTCGGAGACCGGGCCCTCCCCCGCGGCCATGCGGGCCGTGACGGCGGGCAGGACCAGTTCCTGCCAGCGCAGCCGCTTCTGGAAGTAGCGGGCGCGCAGCGACGGCGTGCCGAAGATCAGCGAGGTGATCTCCAGCAGCTGTTCGGGGCTGCCGTGGGCGTCCATGAGCGCCTCGAAGCCGGCCCGCAGGGCCTGCCACGGGGTGGCGGCGGCGGGCTGGGCCTCCACCGCCGCGCGGAGCAGTTCGCCGTGTTCCTCCTGCTCGCCGCAGACGATGTCCTCCTTGGTACCGAAGTACCGGAACAGCGACCGCTGGGAGATGCCCGCTTCCTTGGCGATCTGCGCGATCGTCGTGGCCTCGTAGCCCTGTTCGGCGAAGAGCCGCATGGCCGTGTCGAAGATGCTCGCGACCACGGCCTGCCGGGAGCGGTCCCACAGGCTCTGCTGCGTTGCGGTGGTCCCCATTCGGCCAGCATATAGGCGAACCGCCCATCTGTCCCTTACTGTCCGGTTGGCAGTGACTGCCAGGCGGGCATACAGTGATGCTCGAAGGTGTCCGTCATCCCATGTGCGAGGAGCCACTGTGAACGCGGTCGACTACCGAGGCAGGACCACCCTGATCACCGGCGCCAGCTCGGGCCTGGGCGCCGAGTTCGCCCGTCAGATCGCCGCGCGGGGCTCCGACCTCGTGCTCGTCGCCCGCCGCGAGGACCGCCTGAAGGAACTCGCCGGGCAGCTCTCCGCGGCCCACGGCGTCGCGGTGGAGACGATCACCATGGACCTGGCCGTCGACGGGTCGGGGGAGCTGCTGGCCGCCGAGGTCGACCGGCGCGGCATCAAGGTCACCGGCGTCGTCAACAACGCCGGCTTCGGCACCTACGGCCGCTTCCACGAGGAAGACCCGCAGCGCCTCCGTCAGGAAGTGGCCCTCGACGTGATGGCCGTCGTCGACATCAGCCGCGCGTTCATCGGGCGGCTGCGCGCCCAGGGCGAGGGCGTACTGGTGAACGTCGCCAGCATGGCCGCCTACCAGCCCGTCCCGAACATGGCCGTGTACGCCGCCACCAAGGCCTTCGTCCTCAGCTTCACCGAGGCCCTCTGGCAGGAGAACCGGGGCACCGGGCTGCGCGTCCTGGCCCTGTCGCCCGGCGCGACGAAGACGGAGTTCTTCGACGTGGTCGGCACGCAGGACGCCACGGGCGGCACGCGGATGCAGACCTCCGAGGAGGTCGTGCGCACCGCGCTGAAGGCGCTGGACCGCAAGAACCCGCCGCCGAGCGTGATCTCCGGGGGCCTGAACCGGGCCATGGCCTTCGCCGGACGGTTCGCGAGCCGCCGCACGGTCGTGCGGATGGTGGACCGGATGTCCGCCCCCCGCGGCGCGTAGCGCGACACCCGGAGCACCACCCCGGCGCACGGTGCCGGGGTGCCTCCCACGGGTGCGGATCCGGGCGCCGGTCGATCGTCCGCTCGACCCCCCCGCCCCGCGGGCCTCCCGTCCTGCTCCCCCGCCCCATCGCTCGTACAGGTGTTCCGGCCCGTCGCGCAGGGGTCTTGCGTGGCGTTGGACAATGGACGGTGGCCCGGAATCACTTCGCACGCGCAGCAGGAGGACACGCATGGCAGAGCCCGAGCGGACCGAGCGGCGGCTGCGGCCGGCGCCTCTGCTCTTCGAGCCCTCGGAGGCCGTGGCGGACCCGGAGCACTTCTTCGACCTGGAGTCGATCGAGGACCCGCGTGAACTGCTGGCCCGTGCGACCGAGCTGACGCTGGCCTTCCGGGCCGCGCAGGAGCGGGCGGTGGAGTTCCAGGCCCTGGCGGCGGCCCAGCTGGCGGACCCCCGGAGGTTCGACCGCCTGACGCCGGCGCTCATCGCCGAGCAGGCGGAGTGGACCGAGGACTACGCCCGCAAGATGATCGAGTTCGGCGAGACCCTCCAACGCGGCACCGGCACCGACCTCACCTGAGGGGTCGCCCCACGGCGGACGTGACGCAGGTCACGGGAACCCGCTCGTGGGTGCCGGACAGCCGACAGGAGTGACAACAGAAATGCGTACCCGGGTGCGGTCCGGGGATCCGGACGCCTATGCGGAGCTGTTCGACAGCTACGCCCGCACCGTCTACAACCATGCCTTCCGGATGACCGGGGACTGGGCCTCCGCCGAGGACGTCATGTCGGCGGTCTTCCTGGAGGCATGGCGGCTGCGCGCCACGGTCGACGCCGAGGGCGGTTCGCTGCGGCCCTGGCTCCTGGGGATCGCCACCAACCTCGCCCGCAACCACTGCCGCAGCAACCGGCGCTACCGGGCCGCCGCTGCCGCCGCCACGGCGGCGGCCGGCGCCGCGTCCGCGCCCGACCACGCCGACGAGGTGGCGGGCCGGCTGGACGACCGGCAGCAGATCGCGGCCACGCTGGCGCAGTTGAGCGCCCTGCGCGGACCCGAGCGCGAGGTCCTCCTGCTGTGCCTGTGCGAGGGCCTGGAGTACGCCGAGGCCGCCCGGGTCCTCGGCATCCCGGTCGGGACCGTGCGCTCGCGGCTGTCACGGGCCCGTTCGAAGCTGCGCAAACTCGCCGACGCGGAACTGAAGAAGAGCAGACGGGAACTCGCGGCTCGCCCCCGACAGACACATGGCGACCGCACGAAAGCGGTCCGGTCCGCACAGGAAGGAACCCGATGAACGCCGACCTTTCCCGCCCCCGCCCGGCCGGCCAGGAGGAGAGCTCTCCGCTCCTGCCGTTCGCCGAACGGGAACTGCCCGCGGGCCGCCACCAGTTCCACAAGGAGCGACTGATGGCCCAGATCCACGAAGACCTCCGCGCCGCCGACACCACCGCCACGGGCCCCGCCCGCACCGGCTCCCGCGCCAGGAGCTCCCGCAACCCGTTCCTGCGCCGCTCGTTCCTCGTGCCCGTCGCGGGCTTCGCCCTGGCCGGCGCGCTCGCCGTCGGCTTCTTCTCGTACGTGGACCGGGGCGCCGCGGACGGGTACGGCTCGACGATCGCCACGGGCCCGGCGCTGACCACCCGTATCGGCACCGCCGACCCCAAGGGCGCGACGCAGCTCCTGGACCGCATCTCCCTGGCGTCCTCGGCCACGGGCTCCGGCCCGGCGGTGCGCCCGGACCAGTTCATCTACATCGGCAGCAAGACGGCCACCACCTACGTGAAGACCGTCGACGACAAGAGCACGCTGGTCAGCCAGCAGCTGCACATGCGCCACGAGTGGAACTCCCCCGACGGCGCCAAGGGCTGGCTGATCGAGCCCGGCAACACCGGACCGAAGGGCGTGTCCCTGGACCGGCGCGTCGTCAACGGTCAGGCCGTGGCGCCGTACCTCAACGCACCCAGCTACGACTACCTCGCGGCGCTGCCCACCGACCCCGACGTGCTGCTCCGGCGGATCTACGAGGAGACCAAGGGCATGGGCCACGGCCCCGACCAGGAGGCCTTCACCACGATCGGCGACCTGCTGCGCTCCAGCTACCCGCCGGCCGAGCTCACGGCCGCGCTCTACAAGGCGGCGGCGAAGATCCCCGGCGTGGTGACGGTGGACGAGGCGGTCGACGCCGCGGGCCGCAGCGGCATCGCGGTCGCCCGGCTCGACGACTCCTCGGGCGTGCGCGAGGAGTGGATCTTCGACCGGCAGACCCTCGCGTTCCTCGGCGAGCGCAGCGTCCAGGTGCAGGGCGAGTCCGGCGAGCAGGGCCTGATCAAGCCCGGCACGGTCATCTTCACCAGCGCCATCACGACGCGCACGGTCGTCGACCGGATGAAGGAGATCCCGGCGGGCTGACTCGGCGTCGGCGCAACATACTCCAGGGGCACCCGCCGCGTCCCGGTTTTCGGTAACTCGGGGCATTCATATCGCTACGGCGGGTACACCTGGCATATGACGACGCTGACGACGGCACCCGCGCTCCCCGCTCCCGCCACCCACGTCACCCCGCAGGGCGCCGCCTGGCTCGCCTCGGCGGCCGCCCACCCCCGGCGCACCCTCGCGGTGTGGCAGGCGCGTCCCGCACTCCCCGCCACGCTGCCCTGCGGGGACCCCTTCGACGTCGTCAACGTCCCCCTCGTCCTCGGGCGCCGCGTCCTGGACCTGCTGCGGTCCGAGGGGCCCGGATCCGGGCCGGTCGCCGTGCACCGCGGCCGGATGCTGCTCTTCGCCGCCCCCGGTACCGCGCAGCGGCTGCCCGCCCTGCTGGCGTGGGAGGAATGGGGAGGTTCCCGTACCGCCCCGGCGCCGCTCTGCCACGGCCGCGGGGACGCCGTCACCGTGCCGCCGCTGGCCGCCGCACCCGGCCCCTCCCGGTGGCTCGTGGCGCCCGACGCGCGCGAGCCCTGGCTGCCCGGGCCCGAGGCCCTGCTCTGGGCCTTCGTCCGGGCGGCCCGTACCCAGGCACCGACCGGACCTGGGGATATCGATTTTTCGTTCCGCGGATCCTCCTGCTAATGTCTTCCTCGTCAGCAAGCGCCGCTAGCTCAGTTGGTTAGAGCAGCTGACTCTTAATCAGCGGGTCCGGGGTTCGAGTCCCTGGCGGCGCACAGACGGAAGAAGGCCTCCACGCGAGTGGGGGCCTTCTTCGTCGTCCGGCGGTGTCGCCCGGCCGTCAGGTCGTGATCTTCACCGTGTAGGCGCCGGACCGGGTGCGGTCCGCCACCTCGATGGTGATCCGCTCCCCCGGCACGGTGTACGTCTCGCCCACCTCCATGGGCGCGTCCGCCAGCGGCGGGTACACCGAGCGGTCCCAGCACGCCTCCGTCGACGGGTGTGCGTCCAGCACCTCGATGGGGCCGCCGCCCGACGCCGCCTCGTTGCGGACCCGGTAGACCAGGACGCCCTCCGTGCAGGTGTCCCCGTCGTTGCCGGCGGAGCCCCGCGCCTCGACGGCGATCGCGCTGCCGGGGCCCGTACGGATCACCGCGAGCCGGGTCCCGCCGGTCCCGCCGCTCGGCGGGGCCTCGGCCAGCGGCTGGAGGGTGTGCAGCGAGGAGCCCGACTGCACGCAGTCCACCTGGGACGCGTCCAGCCAGCCCAGCTTCCACTTGTGCCAGGCGAAGAGGTCCGGGGACATGCCGAACTGGCTGCCCATGACGTCCCAGTCCCCGACGTAGGTGTCCCAGTCGCCCTTGCCGTCCGTGGGCCGGTGGTAGAGGTCGGGCAGATCGAAGACGTGCCCGGTCTCGTGGGCCAGGACGTTGCGGTCCGGCGGGTGGCGCTCGAAGACGGTGACGATCCGCCGCAGTTCCGTGCCGTCCGCGACGATCGGGTGCTCGAAGTTGACGACCTTCGTGGCGTCGGAGTCCACCCCGGGCGCGTCCGGGTCGGCCACGAAGTACACGACGTCGTACTTGCGGAAGTCCACCTGCGCGTCGGCGGTGGCGACCGCGTCCCGCAGGTAGGCCGCCCGGTCCCCGGCGGCCCAGTCGCGCTTTATGCCGTACGCGGTGGACGGCCTGGGCATTTGGATCCACTGCTTCTGCGGGTGCGGGACCAGCCGGAACCGCCCGTACGAGGCCTGCTGGAAGAAGTCGCTGGTGGCGGGGAAGTAGTCGCCGACGATCTCGTCGGTCGTCAGGGCGCTGCGGTGGTCGGGGAAGGAGAGGAAGACCATGACCGCGTCGAGCGTGCGCTCGGGCTTGGGGTAGGCGCCGTTCCAGGTGTCCAGGCCGAGGGAGTGGTGCGCCGTGGTGCGGGTCAGCGCGCAGGGTCCGGCTCCGGAGTCGGCCACCGCGGGTCCGGCGACGAGCGACATAGCTGCCAGCGCCGTCAGGGAAGTGAGCGCCGCGGCGGTACTTCGGATGCGGGAGCGTTCCACTCCCCCGGGTGTCTGCTGTCGCGCCACATCGACCTCCGGTGGTGGATTCGTGCCTGTTCATCCACCTTGAGGCGATTGTCTTACTAATGCCCTGTTCCGCTGCCCCACACGAGTGAGCAATACGTCAAGCCGGTGACCCTCGAACTTCACGCCCCTGCCTACAGAACGTCACGACCGATCACCTGAGATCAGCAGAAGCATCCGCATGCTCAGAGCCGCGCAGAAACGATCGCCCGGTCTTCGGCCCGCGATCCGTCATCACACCGAACTGACCCGTCTCAACCGGTGGCGCCGCTGGATAGGGCCTCCCGGCAGCCTCTATGATCGGCACACTTTCCTGCGCGGACACTCACGAACACTGCGGGAGCCAACGGTGAGCGGAACCTCAGAAGGAACCGGTTCGGCGGCCGACAGCATCCGATCGGCCATTACGGAGCGTCACCCGGCAGTGCCGGCAGTGCCGTCGGCATCGGCCACCCGGGCCGCCCCGGCGGCGCCGCACCGCGCCGAGTCCGACCTGCGCGACTACCGGGCCGCCTTCAACGCGGCCCACCTCGCCATGGCCGTCGTGGACCGCGAGGGCTACGTCGTCGCCGCCAACCAGGCCTTCGCCGGGCTGCTCGGCAGTGAGCCCCGCGCCCTCGTCCACCGGTGCGCCGCCGACCTGGTGGACCTGGCCGCGGAGGCCCGCACCTGGGCCGCGTACCAGGAGGTGCTCCGCGGGCGCCAGGCCCGGCTGCGCTGCACCCGCCGCCTCAAACACCCCGACGGGCACTCGCTCTGGACCGAGGTCACCCTCGGACCCGTCCCCGGCACCGGGGACGTCCTGCTGTCGGTGGCCGACATCAGCGACCGCCGTGACCTCCAGGCCCGCCTGCGCCACCTCCAGATGCACGACCCGGTCACGCGCCTGCCCAACCGCGCCCTCTTCTTCGAGCGGCTCTCCGCCGCCCTGGAGGCCGCCTCGTACGAGCACGGCGGCGGCACCGGCCGGATCGGGCTGTGCTACCTGGACCTGGACGGGTTCAAGGCCGTCAACGACACCCTCGGCCACCGGGTCGGCGACCGGCTGCTCACCGCCGTCGCCGCCCGACTCACCCAGTGCGCCGACCAGTCCGGCTACGGGCGCACCGGCGGGCACCTGGTCGCCCGCCTCGGCGGCGACGAGTTCGCCCTGCTCGTCGAGGACTCCACCGGTACCGAACAGCTCGCGGACCTGGCACGCAGCGTCCTGGCCGCCGTACAGGAGCCCTTCGACCTGGCCGGGCAGCGGCTGTCCGTCTCCGCCTCGATCGGGGTCGTGGAGCGGGCGGCGGCCGGCACCACGGCGACCGGCCTGATGCAGGCCGCCGACACGACCCTGTACTGGGCCAAGGCGGACGGCAAGGCCCGCTGGACGCTGTTCGACCCCGAGCGCAACGCCCACCGCATGACCCGCCAGGCACTCTCCTCGACGCTCCGACCGGCCGTGGAGCGGGACGAGTTCGAGCTGGAGTACCAGCCGCTGGTGGACCTGGAGAGCGGCGCGGTGCGCGGCGTCGAGGCCCTGGTGCGCTGGAACCACCCGCAATTCGGCACACTCACGCCGAATCGGTTCATCGGGATCGCCGAAGAGGACGGCTCCATCGTCCAGTTGGGACAGTGGGTCCTGCGGACCGCTTGCCGGCAGGCCCGCCGCTGGCAGATCGAACAGCCCAGTGACGCCCCGGTCTTCGTATCCGTGAACGTCGCCGTCCGGCAGGTCTGGGACTCGGACCTCGTGGCGGACGTCGCGGAGATCCTGGCCGAGACGGGCCTCGCCCCGCAGCTGCTCCAACTGGAGCTGACCGAGTCGGCGGTGATGGGCTCGGCCGGGCGCCCCCTCCAAGCCCTTCAGGCGCTCAGCGACATGGGCGTGCGGATCGCGATCGACGACTTCGGCACCGGCTACTCGAACCTCGCCTACCTCAGCAGGCTCCCTGTATCAGTTCTGAAACTGGACGGCTCCTTCGTGCGCGGATTCCGCTACGAGGAGGGCACCCACCCGAATCCGGCCGACGAGACCATCGTCGAGGCGCTGGTCCAGCTCGCGCACCGGCTGGGCCTGACGGTCACCGCCGAGTGCGTGGAGACCGCCGGGCAGGCCGCACGGCTGCGCCGCGTGGGCTGCGACACGGGCCAGGGCTGGCTCTACTCGCGGGCCGTCGCCCCGGAGCGGATCGCCGAGATGATCGGCACCCGACCGGGTGCGGAGAACCGCCTCTAGCGTTATTCCACTTAGCTGTTCGGCGGGCAATTTGACGCGGTATGGGCGTTGGACAGCCCAAGCGCCCCCTGAAACGATCATCGAGCGAAAGGCTTTGACCGACTTCCGTGATTCCTGGGGGGAAACCAGCATGAAGCTCACCCGTTCCGCGCTCGCCCTGACCGTCGGCGCCCTGGCCCCGGCCCTGCTCCTCGCCACCCCGGCCCTCGCCGCCGGCCCGTCCGCCGCCGCGCCCGCCACCGCGCCCTCGAAGGTGGCGGCGCTGACGGCGGGGGAGTCTCCGTACGACACCATGTCGGACGCCGAGCTGCGCGCCGAGGTCACCCGGATCCTGGCCGCCAACCCGGGCAAGGGCGTGACCGGTGCCGCCCACGAGGCCCTGGCCGGCACCACCGAGGACGTGCGCACCTTCCTGAAGACGGGTCTGGCCAAGGCCCAGGACGACGACAACAAGGTCGCGATCCTGCGGATCCTGTTCACCAAGCCGGGCAAGGGCGTGACCCGCGAGGCCAACAAGGCCCTGGACGGCACCCCGGCCGACCGCGCCGCCTTCCTCGCCACCGGCCTCGCCAAGGCCCAGGACGACGACAACAAGGTCGCGATCCTGCGGATCCTGTTCACCAAGCCGGGCAAGGGCGTGACCCGCGAGGCCAACAAGGCCCTGGACGGCACCCCGGCCGACCGCGCCGCCTTCCTCGCCACCGGTCTGCGGCTCGCCCAGGCGGAGGACGACCGCGTCGCCGTCGCCACCATCCTCGCCCGCCCGGGCATCAGCGCCGCGCTGTACGCGGAGTGCCAGCGCGTACTGGACGACGGCACCCCGGAGGTGCTGCGCCACTTCATCACGGTCGGCCAGTACCAGTTCTGACACGAGGAGGCCGGACCGCCCGTCGGCGGTCCGGCCTGATCCACAGGACACTCCCTAGCCGCTGACGACCTTGTCGTAGCGCAGTGCGACGTAGCCCGAGGCGGCGTGACCCGCGATACGGCCGTCACTGCCGCCGTTGAGGTAGTCCTGACCGCGCATCATGTCGTCGTTCGTGTTGGCCTCGTGGATGTACGAGAACTTCCCGGCGGCCTTGTCGACCCACTTCTCGAAGAGCACCACGTGCCCGTCCAGGGTGTTCAGCGCGTCGCCGGGCTGCAGGTCGGACTTGGAGATGGTGGCGGTGACGCCCGGCAGGCTCTGCGTCGTGTAGCTGGTACCGGCGTGCCAGACCATGGAGACGAAGCCGGAGCAGTCGGTGCGGTAGGTGTGGTCGCCGTCCGGGTCGGAGGCGTACGCACCCTGGTTGTACGGGACGTCACGGCTCAGCCAGTTCGCGGCGCGGCTCATGATCTCGCTGCGGGCGATCTGCCCGCCCTTGGTGGAGGGCGTGGGGGTCGGGGGCGCCGGCGGCCGGTAGGTGCAGTCGTTGGCGAAGGCGGAGAGCAGGGTCTGCGTCCAGCCGCTCGCATCGACCGGATCGGCGGGGTGGTAGGCGATGTCGTCGCCCTTGCCGTCGGTGGGGTCGGCGTCGTGGTACCAGTACATCCCCCCGTTCGTCCGGCCGTAGTAGAGGCCGCCGCCGGGCGAGACCAGGTTGTCGACAGCCGACCAGCCGGAGCTCTTGAGCTGCGAACTCTCCCAGTCCCCGACACCGTTGATCTGGTACGAGAGCAGCCTGCCGTCGGCGGTGCTGGCGATCAGGACGTCGTCGCCCGCCGCGGCGAGCGTCTTGAGGACGAATCCCGTGTCGATCACCGCGTGCTTGGCGATGTGGGCCGGACCGCTGGGCTTGGCCTGGGAGACGTTGTAGCGGTGCAGCTCGCCGGCGACCGTGCCGTAGAGGTGGCCGGCGCCGTCGTAGGTCAGCTTGTCGAAGGTCCAGCCGCTGTCCCAGATCTTGGTGACTCCGGCCAGGGCCAGCGCGCTGTCGTTGGTCTGGATGTCGACGCGGTACAGCTCGCCGGCCGTCGACGTCACGAGGACGGTGTTGAAGTTGAGCGTGGCCATCGCCTTCGGCGTGAAGCCGAGGTTCGAGCCGATCAGGGTCTTCACCCGGTCGCCGGTGTTGGGGGATATCGCCGTGTAGGTGAGGCGGCCGTCGGCGAGGGTGCCGTAGATCGAGACGTCGCCGCCGCAGACCGCGGCGGCCTGGGCCGGTGCCGAGGCGACGGTGACCATGCCGAGGGTCGTGGCAGAGACGGCCAGGGTGGCGGCGAGGCGGCGCTTGAGGGACGACGGGAACATGGGTGTCTCCGGATTCTGGGCAGCCCTGACGTACGCGCGTCGGGCCGGGGAAGTGAGGGGGAGAGAGCGGGAGAGCGGGAGAGCGGGCGTGACTCGGGGGCCGCTCAGTACCAGTTGTTGTTCAGGAAGTGGGTCCAGGCGCCGCAGGGCGTGCCGTACTGGCCGTCGATGTAGGACAGGCCCCACTTGATCTGGGTGACCGGATTGGTGCGCCAGTCATCGCCGAAGGCATCCATCTTGGAACCGGGCAGGGCCTGGGGGATGCCGTACGCCGTGGAGTTCGGGTTGTCGGCCCAGTAGCGCCAGCCGCTCTCCTTGTCCCACAGCTGCTCCAGGCAGTTCCACTGGGTGGAGCTGTTCCAGGCGCCGCCGTCGTGCTTGTTCATCAGGTCGCGGCCGGCCGTTTTCACGGCGGGGATGTCCTTGCCGTCGAGCGGGTCCGCGGCGGTGGTGCAGCTGAAGGTCGCCGGCTGGGCGGAGAGCAGCTCCTGCGTCCAGCCGCCCGTGTTGACGGGGGTGTCGTTGTGGTGGGCGATGTCGGCGCCGCTGCCGTCGGCCGGATTGGCGTCCTTGTACCAGTACATGGCTCCCGTGGTTTCGATCCGGCCGTAGTAGAGGCCCCCGCCGGGCGATACGACCTGGTCGAAGCCGGACCAGCCGGTGCTCTTGAGGTCGTCGCGGTCCCAGCTGCCGTCGCTGCCGATCTTGTAGGAGTAGAGCGCGCCGGCCGACGTGGTGGCGAGCAGCCGGTCGTCGCCGACGGCCGTGAGGGTCTTCAGGACGAAGCCGGTACCGATCTCCTTGCGCTGCCCGATGTGCGCCGAGCCGGTCGGCTTGGGCTGAGAGACCAGGTACTGGAGGAGGAGCCCGCCGGCCGTGCCGTACAGGTGGCCGTGGCCGTCGTAGGTGAGCTTGTCGTGGGTCCAGCCGCTGTCGAAGATCTTGACGGGCGGGCGCTCCAGGACGAGGGACTCGTTGTTGGTGCGGACGTCGACGCGGTAGAGCGCTCCCGTCGTCGATGTCACCAGCACGGTGTTGAAGTTGAGGGTGGCCATCGCCTTCGGCTCGAACCCCAGGTCGACTCCGACGTGCACCTTCTTCAACTGCCCGGTGGCCGGGGTGATGCTGCTGAAGGTGAGCCGGCCGTCGGGGAGGATGCCGTAGATCGACGCGGTCCCGCTGCAGGTGGTCGCGGCCTGCGCGGTCGGCGCGGTGGCGACGGACGCGGCGGTGAGCAGTCCGGCTCCGATGGCGGCGGAGAGGGCGGCGACCGCGCTCTTGCGGGCAGCCTGACGGAGGGTGGTGGTCAATGCGTTCTCCTCGGGGAACGTTCAGGGGTACGGGCCGGCGGTGCGGTAGCCGTGCGCCCGCAGCGGGACACGGGCGCCGTCGAGGATGGCGCGGGCCTGGGTGAGGGCCGCGGCCTCGGAGGCGGCCCTCAGGAAGAGGTAGACGTGCACGCCGTCGTCGGCGGCTCGGGTCCGCAGGTGCTCCAGTCCATGCACGGCGGGAGTGTGGGCCCAGATCAGATCGGAGACGAGCGCGAGCGCGCCCTCCCGGTCCGGATCGTCACAAGGCCCCGACAGGGACGCTCGGATGACGCGCATGCCCGCTAGTCCCAGTTGATGCTGTCCCGGGCGGACTCCGGCGCCGTGTCCCAGTTGATGCTGCCGTCGACGGAGGCACTGACGTGGTGGCTCCCGTCGGGGACGACCGCCGGGGCGGTGGTGAAGGCGCCGGCGCACAGGGCGGTGAGGACGGCGGCGACAGCGGCGAAGCGGGTGGTACGGGACATGGTTCCCCCAGGTCACAGGCTCGGAAGCGATGCGTTCGGTGCGGTGTGCTGCGCGCTGGTCCGGATCGTCCTTGCGGCTCTGGCCTGAGTCGGGGACTCTCGTCCCCGCCGTCCCGGTGATCACCATGTTGCTGCCCCCGGGCCGGGCGCAGAAGAGGTTCCGGCTGTCACCAACGGGCCAGGCACCTTGGTGACAGATTTCGCCTACGATCGCGAAGGCGGCGCTCGCGGGGGGCGACCCAACTACAGCTGGGGGGCTGGGAGATGCTGCAAACGCTGGGTCTCGGGGCGGACGTGGAAGCCGTGTACCGGGGCATGCTGGCCGACCCATCGGGAGGGATCGCCGAGCTGAGCGCCCGACTCGGCCTCACCGAGACCCGGGTCCGCGAGAGCCTGGACCGGCTCGTCGACCTCGACCTGCTCAGACCGTCGCGGGACTGCCCGGGCGGGTTGCGTGCGGTGCGACCCGAACTGGGCCTGGAGCTGCTGCTGCGCCGCCAGGAGGAGGAGCTGGCCCGACAGCAGCAGGAGCTGGCCCGCAGCAAGGCGGCCGCGGCGCAGGTGGTCTCCGAGTTCGCGGAACTCAGCCCGAACACCGAGGTCGACGGCGCGGAACGGCTCGTGGGCATGGACGCCATCCAGAGCCGGCTGGAGCAGCTCGCCCACGGACTGACCCGGGAATGCCTGGCGATCCTGCCGGGCGGCGCACTGTCCGAAGCGAGCCTGGAGGCCTCCCGGCCGCTCGACCGGCGCGCACTGGCCCGCGGCATCGAGATGCGGTCGGTCTACCAGGACAGCGCGCGCAACGATCCGACGACGCTGGCCTACGCCCGTTGGCTGACGGAACAGGGCGGCCAGGTGCGGACCAGCCCGCTCCTGCCGCCCCGCCTCCTGATATTCGACCGGACGGTGGCGGTGGTCCCGATCGACCCCGACCACTCCCGGCTGGGCGCGCTGTGCACCAGCGCGCCCGGGATCGTGGCTTCCCTGGCCACCCTGTTCGAGCAGACGTGGAACTCCGCCGTACCACTGGGAGCGGACCGGCCCCGCCCGACCGACACCCGCCCCACCGCGACCGAGCTCGAACTGCTGAAGCTCCTCGCCTCGGGCATGACGGACGAGGCCGCCGGCAAACGCCTCGGGGTGTCGCTGCGTACCGTCAGGCGCCAGATGGCCGCCCTCATGGAACGCCTCCACGCGACGAGCCGCTTCGAGGCCGGCCTCAAGGCCGCCCAGCAGGGCTGGCTCTGAGGTCAGAGACTCCGCACGAAGGCGCCGAACGCGTCTGCCGTGACCGTGAAGACCGGCCCGCCGGGGTTCTTGGAGTCCCGGACCGCGACCCGGCCGTCTCCTCCGGTGGTTCCGCTGTACGCGGCCTCGCGCCACGCGGCTCCGCCGAGGGGGGTGCACTCCACGCAGTCGCCGCCGCTGGAGCCGCTGTAGGACGACTTACGCCACCGCGCGCCCGTCAGGTTCTGGATGCTTCCCATAGCGTTCCTCCATTACGCGAGCGATCAGCTCTGCCGACGCCCGGGGAGAAAGGGCCTCGGCTTGCAGGCGAGCGTAGCCGACCGAACGCTCCTTGATCACTTGCGCGTTGGCCGTCATATGGCCGGAGTCATAGCTCTCGCTGTAGTGGATGTCCGGATCGTCGTCGAACCGCAGCAGGTTGAACGAGCCCATCATTCCCGCATGCTGGCCCACTGCGAAGGGCAGCACCTGGATCTCGAGCCACTGCTGGCTCTGAAGGCTCAACAGGTGGGCGAGCTGGGCGCGCATGACTTCAGGCCCGCCGATCTCCCGGTACAGGGCGGCCTCATCCAGCACCACCCACAGCACTGGCGGATTCGCACGACCGAGGATCCGCTGCCGATCCATGCGAGCCGCCACAGCAGTGTCGAGCGTTCCGGGGTTGTCGACGCCGAGCACTGCTCGCGCATAGTCCGTCGTCTGGAGGAGCCCGTAGACCAGCTGGCACTGGTACGTGGAGATGAAGGTCGCCCGGGCCTCCATCTCGGCGTACGGCTGGAACCACGTCGGCAGGACGCTCCGTAGGACCAGCCCCACCAGGCGGGAGAACACACCGCCCGTGCCGAGCGCGGCATCCACCCGTTCCGAGAAGTCCCGTGTCGGGACCCGCTTGCCGTTCTCGATCATGCCGATCAGGGAACCGGTGCAGAAGATGATCGCGCCCAACTGCGCCTGCTTCAGGCCCGCCTCTTCCCTCAACCGCCGCAGCTCGTAGCTGTAGTAGTCCAGCGGCGAGGCGCTGGGATCGATGTCACGGACGACGGCCATGGGAACGGCACCCCCAAGCGGAGAACGAGCTTGTGGCCGAGCGTAGCGATACCGACACGCAGGGATGTCCGGAATCCGGCAACCATGTGACACACCTCCGCCCCGCCCCCGGAGAGGGGACAGGGCGGAGGTGTCGCTCGGCGCGGGGTGGGGGGAGATCAGCAGGCGCCGAGGTCCTTCCAGACACCCCATTCACCGGTGGTGCCCGGCGTCTCGTTCTGCGTCCACCACTGGGCCTTGTACTTGCGGCCGTTGTGGGAGACCTCGTTGCCGGCGGTGTAGACGGTGCCCGCGACGTACGCCGGGGTCGAGCCGCAGCCGGTGGTCGGCGGGGTCGTCGGAGGCGTGGTGGGCGGAGTGGTCGGAGGCGTCGTCGGCGGGGTGGTCGGCGGGACCGTGGTGCCGCCGAGGGCGTCCGAGATCTGGTTCAGCAGGGTGGTGTTGTTGTCCAGGCCGAGCAGGGAGTACATCATCGCGCCGGCCAGGCCGCGCTGCTTGCCGTAGTCGACCCGGGCCTGGATGGACTTCTGGTTCAGGCCGGTGAAGAACTCGCCGTCCTTGTAGAAGTACGAGGCCTTGGCCTGGTCGTCCCAGAAGGTGGTCGCCGCGTTGTCGACGAGGCCGCCGAGCTCCTTGTAGTTGGCGATGCCGGCCTGCTGGCTGGTGGGCCGGGCGCCCGAGGCGCCGGTCGCGGACTGGGCGAGGCCGTTGTTCGCCCCGGCGGGGACGCCCTTCCAGCCGCGGTAGTAGAACTCGTAGCCCAGCGTCAGCTTGCTGGCGGGGAAGCCGCCGGTGATGCCGTAGGCCGGGTTGCCGTCGATCCAGGAGTCGATCGCGTTGTCGATGCTGTACTTCTGGGTGCCCGGGGCGATCGGGTCGGTCGGGTCGCCGGCCGGGGAGTACAGCGGGGACTGGTGGTACGTCGGGCCGTCGCTGTCCCAGGCGCCGTGCATGTCGTACGTCATGATGTTCGCGTAGTCGAGGTACGCGCCGATCTTGTCCGTCTCGATGTACTTGATCTTGTCCTGGCCGGCCGGGAGCGCCGAGGTCAGCAGGTACTTCTTGCCGCCGTTGGCCTGGCCGTAGGCGTCGAGCTGCTCGCGGAACTCCTTGAGCAGGAGGGTGAAGTTCTGCTTGTCCTCGGGGGCGTAGTGGTTGCCGAGGTGGCCGCCGGAGGAGCCCGGGTACTCCCAGTCGATGTCGATGCCGTCGAAGATGCCGGCCGCGACGCCCTGGCCGCCGTAGCCGCCCTCGACGGGCAGGTTGCCCTTGATGTACTGGTCGATGCAGGAGGAGACGAGCTTCTTGCGGGAGGCGTCGGTCTTGGCCGCGTCGCTGAAGTACTTGGAGTAGGTCCAGCCGCCCAGCGAGATGTTGATCTTCAGGTGGGGGTACTTGGCCTTCAGCTGCTTGAACTGGTTGAAGACGCCGACGATCGGCTGGTCCCACTTGTCGGCGACCCCGCTGACGCTGTCCGCGGCGCTGAAGGACTTCTGGTAGTCGGCGTACGAGTCGCCCGCACCGTCACCGGCGTTGGGGTTGTTGTCGTCGCCCGCCGCCTTGTTCGCCTCGAAACAGGTGAGGTTGGTGGGGTGGATGTTGCCGAACGAGTAATTGATGACGTCCAGCTTGCCCGCTATGCCGCGGGTGTCGAGGTGCTTGGGGTAGAAGGCGTTCCCGTACACGCTCCACTGGTCGTAGTAGGCGATACGGACACCGCCCGCCGCGGCGGTGGTGCCGGCGCCGGCGGCCTGGGCCGTGCCGAGTCCCGCGAAGGAGGCAAGCGCTCCGGCTGCCAGCGCGGCCGTGGCGGCGGCCGCGATGAGGGGTTTACGGATGTGCATGAACTGCCTCCGGGGGGCTGGGAGGAGAGAGCAAGAGGTTCGGGTGAGAGAAGTGATAGCGATCACTCCAGCCCCGCGTCAATGGTTCGGACCAAAGAAGGACTAGACCACTCAGACGCTATTTCCCCAAGTCAGAGACTCGAGCGCACATCAGAAACCGCTCGCCACCCCGGGTGACGAGCGGTTTAAGGCTCCCTTCAGGAAGCTCTCCGCAAGATTTCGGCAACGAACCAGCAAAACCCCGTTCGCACTCCGTCAATGAGCGGCGGGCGCCTGCGCCGGCATGCCGTATACATCTGCGACGAGCCCGTACGAACGCAACCGGGCCGCCCCGCTGTGGGCGTTGGCGGTCAGCATCAGCTCGTCCGCCCCCGTCAGCTTCGCTAGGTCGTCCAGTCCGGTGCGGACCTCGTCGGGAGTGCCGTGGACGACGTTCGCGAGCCAGCTGTCCACGAACTCCCGCTCCGGCGCGGAGAAGGCGTACGCCGCCGCCTCCTCGGGCGTCGGGATCAGGCCGGGCCGCCCGGTCCGCAGGCGCAGCATCGACAGCGCGCCCGTCAGCACCTGGGCGCGGGCCTCCCCGTCGGTGTCGGCGGCGAGCGCCGAGACCCCGATGACGGCGTAGGGGGCGTCGAGGACGGCCGAGGGGCGGAAGCTCTGGCGGTAGAGGTCGAGCGCGGGCAGGGTGCCGGCGGCCGAGAAGTGGTGGGCGTAGGCGAAGGGCAGGCCGAGCTCGCCGGCCAGGCGGGCGCTGAAGCCGGAGGAGCCGAGCAGCCACAGCGGCGGGCGCCCGGTGGGGCCCTGCACCGGGCCGGGTACGGCGTGCACGCGGGCGTACGGGTGCCCGTCGGGGAAGTCGTCGTCGAGGAAGCGGGTGAGCTCCGCGAGGCGCCGGGGGAACTCGTCCGCGGCCTCGTCCAGGCGCCCGGGCCCGCGGAGCGCGGCGGCCGTGCGGCCGTCGGTGCCGGGGGCGCGGCCGAGGCCCAGGTCGATCCGGCCCGGGGCGAGCGCCTCCAGGGTGCCGAACTGCTCGGCGACGGCGAGCGGGGCGTGGTTGGGCAGCATGACCCCGCCGGAACCGAGCCGGATGCGGGAGGTGTGCGCGGCGAGGTGGGCCAGGATCACGGCCGGTGAGGAGCTGGCGACACCGGGCATGGAGTGGTGTTCGGCCACCCAGTGGCGGTGGTAGCCGCGCGACTCTGCGAGGCGGGCGATCTCCACGCTGGTGCGGAGGGAGGCGTGGGCGGTGCTGCCCGCACCCACGGTGACGAGGTCCAGGACGGAGAGCGGTACGGTCGCCCGGCCGTGGGCGGTGCCGCGGATCCCGCTCGCGTTCCGGTTCGCCGCCCCGCTCGCGCTCGCGCGGCCCTGCGCGTCGTCCCCTGCGTCACTCATCGTCGCTCCCGTTTCGCTCTTCCGTGCGCACGACATCAGTGCGACACCGTACGAAGAACTCGAACCGTGCGCGGCGGCCGGGCATTCCCGGCCGTGCGGGGTACCGTTCATGTCTGTGGCATATGCCAGAGGAGTAGGTCCAGGCAGACAGTCATGATTGAGCCATCAATCTCCTCAACAGGCGCTCCACATGGGCCTCTTGATGGCTATCGTGGTAGGGCAAGCGGTAACAACCTGCTAGGGGGAAACCGTGGCGCTGAAGCCCGAGCCGACCGCGCCGTTCCACTCGGTGCAGTACGCACTACGCGTACTCGAAACGATCGCGCGTCACACCGGGGGTGTGACGGACGTGCAGATCGCGCGTGAGACCGGCCTGCCCGCAGTCCATCTCGCCCCGATGCTGCTCATGCTGCGCCGGGAGGGGTACGTATTGCAGGTGTCCGACGGGGCGTACGCCATAGGGGACTCCCTCGTCCTGCTCGGCTCGGGCATCGACCGGCAGCAGGCGCTCACCGACAAGCTCCAGGAGACGCTGGACCGGCTGAGCGACTCGGTCGGCGCGGCCGTCTACATCAGCCGGTACGTGGACGGCGAGGTCCGGATCACCCAGTTCGCGGACAGTCCGCGCACCCCGAAGGTCCACGAGTGGGTCGACTTCCGCTCCGCGGCGCACGCCAGCGCGGTCGGAAAGTGCCTGCTGACGCAGCTCGACCTGAACGGGCGGCGCGACCACCTGTCCCGGCACAAGATCGCCCGGCTGACGTCGAAGACGATCGTGAACGAGCGGATCCTGTTCTCCAAGCTGGACGCGCAGCCGGCCACCGTGCCCGTGCTGGACCTCCAGGAATACGCGGTGGGCACGGTCTGCGCGGCGGTTCCGATCACGGCCGGGGCCTCGGTGGGCTGCCTGGCGCTGTCCATGCCGGTCGAGCACGCGCACCGGTTGCGGGCCGCGGCGGACACCCTGAACCGGAAGGCGGCACCGCTGCTGCTGTCGCTCACGCTCTAGGGCGGGGCCGGTGCGTTTGCGGGGCCGGAAAACACTTCGGGCGGTTCCCGGTGAACCGGAAACCGCCCGAAGGACAGGTGCGCCGCCAGGGACTCGAACCCCGGACCCGCTGATTAAGAGTCAGCTGCTCTAACCAACTGAGCTAGCGGCGCCTGCTGACAGAGAAAATACTACCCGGTCCTCGGGGGTGCTCAAAACCATTACCCGGGGGGCCGGTGCGGCCCAAGAACCTGGGGCTCCGCCCCGGACCCCGCGCCTCAATCGCCGGCGAGGCTGGATGCGCACCGGGGCAGGAGGTGGCTGCGGCCCTGGGCTTCGTACGTGGCGAGGAGGGTGGTCAGCGCCGGGGGGCCGAGGGGGGTGTAGGCCCCGGCCGGGGACCGGTGCCAGACCGGGTCCGCGCAGCGGAAGCCCGCGCGGCGGAGCGCGACGCGGTGGACCTTGTTCGTCGCCGTGGTCGGCATGGCCCCGACGATGCGGACGTAGCGCGGGGCCATCTTCGTGCCCAGGTCCGGCTGGCCGGCCAGGAAGGCCGCGAAGGCCTCCGGGGAGAATTCCGCGCCCTCCCGGAGGGCCAGCGCCGCCATCACCTGGTCCCCCGCCACCTCGTCCGGGACGGCGTAGACGGCGACCGCGGCCGCGTCCGCCCAGCGGGCCAGGATGTTCTCGATCATCGCCGCCGCGAGGTTCTCGCTGTCGACGCGGAGCCGGTCGTCGGTGCGGCCCGCGAAGTAGAGGAAGCCCGCCGCGTCGCGGAAGAAGAGGTCCCCCGTCCAGTACCAGCCGTCCCGGGTGCGGTCGACCTCCGCATCGGGGTTGCGCCAGTACCCCTCGAACAGGCTGCGGCCCCGGTTGACCAGTTCGCCGATCGCCGCCGAGCCGTTGAGCAGGCGGCCGTCCGGGGCGAGCAGCGCAGGCGGGCATTCCGCACCCGTCTCCGGGTCGATCACCGCCAGGTCGTCGCCCGCGCCCGCCCGGCCCAGGGCGCCCGGCGGGGTGTCCGGGGTGCGCTGGACGGAGGCGCCGCCCTCGGTGGCTCCGTAGCCCTCCACCAGCCGGACCCCGAACCGCTCGGCGAAGCGGGCCGCGTCCACCGCCCCGGCCTCGGTGCCGAAGCCGAGGCGCAGGGTGTGCGTGCGGTCGTCGGGGCGGGGTTCGGTGGCCAGGAGGTACTGGATCGCCCGCCCGACGTAGGTGAAGTACGTGGCCCCGTATCCCCGAACGTCGTCCAGGAACGCGGAGGCCGAAAATCGACGCCGCAGGGCCACCGCGGCCCCGCCGGCGAGCGCCGGCAGCCAGTCGGCGATGACGGCGTTGCCGTGGAAGAGCGGCATGCAGACGTAGTGGACGTCGTCGGGGGTGACGGAGAACTGGCGGGCCAGTGCCGAGCCGGCCGCGGCGAGCCGGCCCTGCGTGCAGATGGCGGCCTTGGGGGCGCCGGTGGAGCCGGAGGTGAAGTACAGGAGGAGGCGCGAGTCCGGGGCGGGGGTGCGCAGCGCGGCTTCGCCGGGCTCGGCGGCGGCGTAGGGGGCGAGGAGGGTCTCGTACTCCTCGGTGCCGGTGACCAGGATCCGTACGCCGGGCAGGTCGAGGTCGCGCAGCAGCGGCAGGTGGGCCCGCTCGGTGATCAGGATCCGGCAGTCGGTGTGCAGGATGTCGCGGGCCAGCTCGGAGCCGCGCCGGGTGGGGTTGATCCCGGCGACGGCGGCCCCGGCGAGGGCCGCCGCGCCGAGCCAGAACGGGAACTCGGGGGTGTTGTCGAGCAGGATCCCGAGGTGGGGCTCGGCCCCCGGGGGCATGAGGTCGACGAGGAGCGCGGCGCGCGCGGCGGCCTCCTGGGCGGTCCGGTGGTGGCTGAGGAGGCCGTCCTCGTGTTTCAGCCCGGGCCGGTGGTCGCCCCATTGGCGCGCTATGAGCTCCGCGACGGTGTCGGGTGCAGTCGTCGTCCGCATGCCGCCGGAGGGTAGCTGACGTACCGTCAGAATTGAACGTCGGAGCAGGCGTAGAAGGCCATCGGGGTGTCGTTGACGGTCCAGACGGCCAGGATCAGGTGCCGGCCCGACTTGCCGCTCGGCATGGCGCCCTGGTGCACGGTGGTCATGGCGGGGCGGGCGCCGTTGTAGGCGACGGTGAGGAAGGGCTGGGGTTCGAGGTCGGCACGGGTGAGGGCCTTGGTGCCGGTCCAGCCGTTCTTGGTGACGTAGTACTTGAAGTCGGTGGTGGAGTGGTTGGCGGTGAACTGCCACCGGAAGGCGTAGCTCTGCCCGCTGGTCACCTTGGTGGTGGGCCAGGCGCCACCGCGCGGGTTGTCGAGCTCGGAGAACTGGGAGAGTCCGCCGGCACATATCTTGCCGTCGGCGGGGCCGGCGGCCGGGAAGCCCTTGAAGCCCTCGACGCTCTGCGGCTCCCACTGGATCGCGCCGCAGTCGGAGACGGTCTTGTTGGCGCAGAGCTTCTGGCGGCTGATCGGGGTGTCGGTGTAGCCGTGGCTGCTGGCGGTGGGGGCGCTGACGAGGGTGATTCCGGCGACGAGGCCGAGGCCGAGCGCGGCGACGCCGGCGCGTTTGGGCATGCGGATGGGACGCATGATGCTCCTTGAACGTGGGGGGAGTTCGGTGAGAGCGCGCTCGCGTGGGGATTAGGTCTAGACCAAGTTCCAGATTATTGACGAGAGTTGGCCATGTCCATACCAATGGGAAAACGGGTGGTCCGGTAAATTCCGGCCACCCGCTCCCGTACCGCTGAATCTCCCCCCGGCCCCCTGCGGACTCCCCCGGTCGCCCTCCTACTCGGAGCGGCCCGTGTAGAAGGCGACCGTGAGGTCCTTCACCAGCGCCTTGCGCTCGTAGTCGTCGAGCTCCACCAGTCCGCGCGAGGTCAGCCGGTGGACGGTGTCGTCCACGGCGTCCACGACCGAGGTGAGCACGGTGTCCCGGTGCTTGGCGTCGATCGCCGCGACCCGGCGGCGGCGCATGGCCTCGGCCACCTCGGCCGCGTACTCGATCCGGGTCGGCTGGGCCGAGAAGACCTCGATCCCGACGGCCTCGGTCTCGGCCGCCAGCATCCGGGTCAGCGCGTCACCGACGGCCTCGGCGTCACGCAGGGTCGGGGCGTCCTCGTGGAAGGCGTCGGCGGGCAGCTGCGAGAGCACGCGGGCCATCGCCGACTCGACCTGCTCGGCGAGGTACTCCGTGTGGTCCTCGACGGCGAGGGTGGCCCGGGCGGTGTCCCTGACCTGCCAGACGACCTGGACGACGACCTGGAGGGCGAGGCCGCCCGAATCCACGGCGGGCATGGGATCGCTGCGCCAGTGCCGCAGGCGTACATCGACCCGGCGGCGCAGCAGGAGCGGACTCACCCAGGTCAGGCCGGTACGGCGGACCGTGCCGCGGTACCGGCCGAAGAGGGTGAGCACCCAGGCGTGCCCGGTACGGGCCCGGCCGAGGCCGCCGAGCGCCACGAGGGCGACGATGCCGAGGAAGGCCAGCGGGGGCCAGTGGGTGGCGCGCAGGCCGTGGTAGACCCGGGGGGCCGCGCCGAAGGCCGCCACGAAGGGGGCGGGGACGACACCGGCCCGCCAGAGCACGGCCACACAGCCGGCGAGCGCGAGCCCGCCGACGGACACGCCGACCCAGCCCGGCAGCACCGGGCCGCGGTGCTCCCGGAGCCGGTCGTCACCGCGGGGGACGCGGCGACCGGGGGCGGGGCGGGGGGCCCGGGCGGTGGACCGGGCGGGCGCGGGCCGCTCGGGCGTGGGCGCGGGCACCACCGGGAGCTGCTGCGTGCTGCGGAACGGGAGGTGCACCGGCACCTCGACGGCCGAGGCGCCCCGGTGGGCCGAGGGGAGCGGGAGGTCCGGCGCGGCCTCGGCCTCGCCCAGGCCGCGGGCCACGGCCCGGGCGACGATCTCTACCGGCCCGGGGCCGGGAATCCCGGAGTGCGGATGCGCCGCGACCGGCGCTCCGGGAGCGGGCCGCTCGGGCGCGGGCGCCGGCGCGGGTGCGGCTGCCGCCGGTGCGGGTGCGGGTCGCTCGGGTGCGGGCACAGGAGCAGGCGCGGGCGCGGGCGCGGGTGCGAAGGCGGGTGCGGACGCGTGTGCCTGTGCGGGCTCGACCTCGGGCGCGAGTGCGGGTGCGGGAGCGGAAGAGAAAGCGGGCGCGTGTGCGTGTGCGGGCTCGGCCTCGGGAGCGGGAGAGGGAGAGGCTGCCGCCGGTTCGGGCGCGGGCACCGGCTCGGGCGCCGACTCGGGAGCGTGTGCGGGTGCGGGCGCGGTTGCCGCGGGAGCGGGTGCGGGGTCGGATTCGGGGTCCGCCGGCGGCGTCGGCTCGGCGGCCCGTAGGCGCAGGGTGGCGACCCCGGCGTGGGCCTCCTCGTCCTGCGGGTGCGGGATGTCCAGGCCCGCTGCGGCGGCCGACGGGTCGGCGCCCTGGTCCCCCTCGTCGTACGGGTGGGCCCGGGCCGCCGGCACCTCCCACCCCTGCGGCAGATCCGCCGCGGACCGGCCGAAGGGATTCTGCTCCGTCATGGCGGGGCTGCTCACCATGGCCGGCGGCGGGCCCGGCTCGACCGCCTCGCGCGGCGCGGCCACGGCCACGGCCACCGCCGTGTGGGTGGGCGCGGCGGCGTACACAGGGTGGGCTGCGGGTGCGGGCGTCGGTTCGGGCGCGGCTGCGGGCACCGGCACCGCGGCGGGGGCGGGGGCGGGGTCCGCCGCCCAAACCGCCACCGGGGAGGCCAGCGGCGGCACTCGGAGGGTGCCCGTGGTCGAGGTGGTGCGCGTGGGGAACATCGTTACCTCCGTCATGCGAACAGCCGGCGCCAGGTTTCCGGGCCCGGGTAGCCGTTGGCCGAGGCCCCGGTCCAGCCCTGCGCACGCTGGAAGGCCTCGACGTTGCGGCGGTCGGCCTCGCTCCAGAGCGGGCCCGGACCGGATGTGTAGTACTTGCCGAAGCCCTTCTTCACCAGCTGGAGGCCGAGGGCCCTGATGGCCTCGCTCGGCCTGCCCGGGCGGAACACCGAGGCGC
This sequence comes from Streptomyces sp. Sge12, assembly GCF_002080455.1. Classification (NCBI taxonomy): domain Bacteria; kingdom Bacillati; phylum Actinomycetota; class Actinomycetes; order Kitasatosporales; family Streptomycetaceae; genus Streptomyces; species Streptomyces sp. Sge12. Next base: position 5,018,031 of record NZ_CP020555.1, on the reverse strand, counting down.
CCGGGTAGGCCCGTACGCCACCCGGCCCCGGCGCGCCCGCCACCGTCGGCGGGATGTTCTTGCCCTGCTTGTCGACCAGCAGCCGCCAGGTGTGAGCGCCCGGAATCCCGTCGGCCTCGGCGCCCGACCAGCCCTGCGCGCGCTGGAAGGCGGCGGTGGCGAGCTTGTCGTGGTCGCTCCACGTCCGGTCCGCCACCCCCTTGGGGTAGAAGCGGTAGGCGCCGCGCTCGATCAGCATGCGGCCGAGCTGGGCCACGTGGTCGTTGGTGGCGCCGGGGCCGAACTTGCCCGCGCCCGGGAAGGCCTTCACGTCCCCCGGCTTGGGGCCCGCGGGCGGATCGGCGGGGGTGTCCGGCAGGATCCCGCCCGGCACCCCGTTGAACCGGTACGGGACGTACTTCGTCGCGTTGCTCCAGTACCCGTAGGGCGTGGCCAGCTTCCGCGTGGTCGGGCGCGTCTGCTCGTAGGCGACGTAGTGCGTGTGCGTCTCGTCGACCCAGCCGCCGAAGATGACCACGTGCGAGCCGTTGTTCGGGTCCGCCGGATTGTGGAAGAGCAGCATGTCCCCCGGCAGCAGCTCATCCTTGGTGATCTTGGTGGCGAATTTGTCGAGGCTGCCGGTCCACTCGTTCGTACCGAGGTTCCAGACCATGGAGACGTAGCCCGAGCAGTCCTGCCGGTATCCGTCCGTCCAGTACTCGGACATGCTGTACGGGACCTTGGCGTCCAGCCACAGCTTCGCCCGGTTGATGATCGTCGCGCGGTCGATCCGCCGCACGGCGCCCGGCTTGGCCGGAGCGCCGGGCTTCCCGACCGGGCCGCCCTTCGGGCCGTGCAGCGGGGTCCGCCCGCCCTGCGGGGAACCGGGGTCGTCCAGGGCCACCGGCCCCGGCGCCGGCGTGGTCACGGCCACCGCGGTCGCGCTCGTGCCGCCGAGGACCACTCCCGCGGCGGTGGCCAGCACCAGCGCCCGGCGGGCGCCGCGTGCGGCCGGGTGCCCCCCGTCCCGGAGCGGTATGGCCCGCGCGCGGGCGAGGGCGCGGCGGCGCTGGGCGCAGCCCCGGCACGCACAGTCGCCCGCGGGCTCGTACTCCTCGAAACCGGGCATCGGCATCTGCACATGCGTCGTCGGAGGCTGCATCGTCATGCGGTTCCGTCCACTCCCCTGCTCATCCCACTCGTCCACTGGTCGGCGGAAGCCGCACCTGATAAGGCATCAGATGCGGCACGCGCAGACATATCGTGCACGATAAACCCGTCAAACATGGGTTAATCGGACAAGGCGGGCGTGGCTGGTCACGGACACCCCCGGACGTGGGGTAGAGTTTTCTCTGTCAGCAAGCGCCGCTAGCTCAGTTGGTTAGAGCAGCTGACTCTTAATCAGCGGGTCCGGGGTTCGAGTCCCTGGCGGCGCACAGACGGAAGAAGCCCCTCACAGCGAAAGCTGCGAGGGGCTTCTTCGTGTCGTCCTGCGTTCGTGTTGCGCCTCGTGCTGTGCTGCGCGGTCAGGCCGCGGTGCCCGGCGTGCCCGGGCGGGCTCCGACGCCCGTCAGATAGGCGGAGACCACCACGTTCGCCGTGTACTCCTTGGCCACCTTGTCGTACGAGCCCCCGCAGGTCACCAGCCGCAGCTCGGCGCGGCCGCGCACCCGCTGGCCGTAGGCCTTGTGCGGGTCGAAGGCGGCGCGCTCGTAGACCCGTACGTCCTCGATCGTGAACTCGGCGACCGAACCGTCCGCCCGCACCACCCGTACCTTGTCGCCCGGCTGCGCCGAGCTCAGGCCGTAGAACACCGCCGGCTTCGAACGCGTGTCCACATGCCCCACCATGAGCGCCGTCCCGGCCGCCCCCGGCCGGGTGCCCCGGCCCCACCAGCCCACCGTGCCCGGCTGGTCGTACGGGGGCGGCTCGATCGCGCCGTCCTTGTCCAGGTCCCGGGAGATCACCGGGGCCTGGATGCCTATGGAGGGCAGGTCGACGCGCTGCGGCAGGGACGCGGCGAGCGGGGCGTGCGCGGCCGGCAGCCCCGGACCCACCGTGCCGCCCGCCTGGCCCGCGGTCGGGGCCGGCGCGACAGTGAGCTGGCGGCCCCACAGCCACAGGCCGAGGACCAGCACCGCCCAGGCGGCGAAGGTCAGCAGCCGGCCGCCCGCGGAGGCCTTGTCCTCGCTCACCGTCCTCACTCACCGCTGCGGCGGCGGCGCAGCGTGAGCGCCCGGCCCGCGACGGCCAGGGTGGCCACGGCGGCGAGGATGGCGCCGATCAGCGTGTGCGGCAGCCCCGGACCGTCACTGCCGTGGTCCTTCTTGGCCGTGTCGGCCGCGAGCTCGGCGGCCATGCCGCCGCCTCCCGCGTGGACCGGCCAGACGGGACTGGGGTGGTGGGAGGGGCGGTACTGGGAGATCTGGATCGAGCCGCTGATCTTCTCGTGCCCGTCGCACATCACCCGGACGGAGTGCCAGCCGGGCGAGACGTGCGAGCTGATCGTCCCCTCGCCGTACAGCGGGCTGCGGCCGCCGTCCCGTCCGTAGAGGTCGACGTCGGACACGAAGGCGGCGGACTTGGCCGCTCCGCGGGTGCCGTCGCAGCCCTGGACGCGCAGCTTGACCTGCGCTCCGGGGTGAGCCGGATTCGGGTCGACCGAGATGCTGCCGCGGTCGCCGCGGCCACCGCGATCCTCCTCGCCCGCCAGGGCGGTCGGCGCGGTCACCACCGAGAACGCCGCCAGAGTGGCGGCCATCGCGGTGGCGCGGACAGCGATCGGAACACTGCGCATGGTGAACCTCCTCGACAAGGAGATTCACGCGCGGCGCGCCGCCGCGCATCCGGAGCGGCGCCGTACGTGTCGGCCGTACACCCCAAACGCGGTACGCCCGTTCGGCCGTACGCCGTCCGGGATCCGCGTCAGACCAGGTCGACCAGGTCCGCGATCGAGGCGACCGTCTTGGTCGGGCGGAAGGGGAACTTCTCGGTGTCCCGCTCGGTGGTCAGCCCGGTGAGGACGAGGAAGGTCTGCATGCCCGCCTCCAGACCGGCCAGCACGTCCGTGTCCATCCGGTCGCCGATCATCGCGCTGGTCTCCGAGTGCGCGCCGATGGCGTTCAGGCCGGTACGCATCATCAGCGGGTTCGGCTTGCCGGCGAAGTACGGCTTCTTGCCGGTCGCCTTGGTGATCAGCGCGGCGACGGCGCCGGTGGCCGGGAGCGGGCCCTCGGTGGAGGGGCCGGTCTCGTCGGGGTTGGTGCAGATGAAGCGCGCGCCCGCGTTGATCAGGCGGACCGCCTTGGTCATCGCCTCGAAGCTGTACGTCCGGGTCTCACCCAGGACCACGTAGTCGGGCTCGTGGTCGGTCAGGATGTAACCGATGTCGTGCAGGGCGGTGGTCAGCCCGGCCTCGCCGATGACGTACGCCGTGCCGCCGGGGCGCTGGTCGTCGAGGAACTTGGCGGTGGCCAGCGCCGAGGTCCAGATGTTCTCGACGGGAACGTCGAGGCCCATGCGGTGCAGCCGGGCCTGGAGGTCGCGGGGGGTGTAGATCGAGTTGTTGGTCAGCACCAGGAAGGGCTTGCCGGACTCGCGCAGCCGCTTGATGAAGGCATCGGCGCCGGGGATCGGGGTGCCCTCGTGGATGAGGACCCCGTCCATGTCGGTGAGCCAGGATTCGATCGGCTTGCGCTCTGCCACTGGACTGTTCTCCGCTCTCGGTGACCTGCGACATCTGGTCTCTACCACCCTATCGGGGCCGGGCCGTGGACGGCAGGGACGTCCACAGCCCGGACCCGAGGAGGCACCGGCCCCCGAGAGATCGGACCGGAGGATCAGCCGGATCAGCCCAGACGGACGTCGTCGACGGTCCAGTACCAGTTGTTGTTGCCGCTGTAGCGGAAGCGGACCTGGACGTCGGTGGCGCCGGCCGGGACCTGGAGGGCGATGGACTCGGACCTGGCGACGGCGTCGGCCGTGTAGGACTTCACCACGGTCGGGGCGGCCCCGTTGTAGGAGACCAGGACCTGGGCGGTCTGGCCGGCCTCCTGGCGGTAGTGCGTCCGGAAGGTCAGATTGCGGGTGCTGCCGCCGGTGACCGCCCACTTGGGGGTGATCAGGGTGGAGTCGAAGGTGCCGGTGTGGCTCTTGTCGTCCCACTCGTCGGAGTCGGCGACGGCGAAGACGTCACGGGAGCGGACGTTCAGCTCGCGCCACTGGTCGCGCTGCGACTGGCTCCAGAACTCGTCGGTCGCGAAGGCCCAGCCGGCCCACTCGGCGACCCCGCCGGTGCCCATCTTCGAGTTGTCGACGGACCAGCCGGCGGGCGGGGTGTGCGTGAAGCCCTTCACCCCGGCCGGGATGCCCGTCTCGTCCACCCGGGCCTGGAGGTTCGGCCGCAGGGTGTCGAAGGGGTCGGAGTCGGGGGCGTTCAGCGGGGTGCCGTCGATGCCGGGGGCGCCGACGCCGACCTGGGCGAGGGCCGTCGCGGCGACGTCGACCAGCTTCACGTCGTCGCGTACCGAACCGGCCGGGATGCCCGCGCCCCGGGCGATGACGAAGGTGCCGCGCTCCTGGATGGTGGAGCCGCCGTGGCCACCGGAGTTGGTGTGGCCGTGGTCGGTGGTGACCAGGACCTTCCAGTTCTCCTGGGCGTACGTCGGGCGGTTCTGGACGGCGGTGAGGAGCTGGCCGACCAGGGTGTCCACGCGGGCGATGGTGTCGAGGTACTGCTGGCTGGCCGCGCCGTAGGAGTGGCCGGCCGCGTCGATCTCGCCGAGGTAGACGAAGGCGGCGTCCGGGTTCTGGTCGCGCAGCTCGGCGGCGGCCGCGGCGGCGATCTTCGGGTCCTCGTTGCGGTAGCCGTCGCGGTCGCCCTTGAGGGAGAGGCGCTTGTCCACCTTCGGGGAGAAGATCGGGCCGTTCTGGTCGGTGGAGGTGATGGGCTCCCAGTCGGCGGCCGCATACGTGTTGAGCGCCGGCTTGGCGTTCTCGATGCGGGTCAGGAAGTCCGGGTAGGCCGTGTAGTTCTTGCCGGTGAAGGAGTTGTCCTTCACCCCGTGCTTGTCGGGCCAGGCTCCGGTGGCGATGGTGGACCAGCCGGGGCCCGAGGAGGTGGCAGCCATGGGGCTCGCGTAGAGGGTGCTGCGGGCGGTCAGACCCTGGGCCATCAGGCCGTTCAGGTGCGGTGCGTCGGCGGCCTTGACGCGGTCCAGGACCGCGCCGTCGATGCCGATGACGAGGACCTTGTCGGTGTTGGCGGCCGCGTCGGCGGCGCCGGCCGGGGTGGCCGCGACCGTGGCGGCGATCAGGGCGGAGGTGACGGCGGTCGCGGCGATGGCACGACGTCCGGGCAGGGCAGGGGACACGTACTCCTCCTGGGAGCAAGTGAGCGGCGAAAGGAGCGGGGCGTGGGGCGTGGGGCAGGTGCCGGGTCCGGACCGAAGGTGCGGTCTTCGGTCCAGACCCGTTATGCAAGCGTCACTCTGCCGGTCCTGGGTGGCCAGGAAGTAACCGGTCAGCTTCCGGTTGCCGACTTCCACGCGTCGACGTAGCCGGTCAGGTTCTTGTCGATGTCCGACCAGTCCGGCTCGAAGATATCGACACCCGCCATGAGCCGGGTCAGTTCGACGGCGTTGGCGTCGGTCGGCTTGACGTCCGTACGCGACGGGAAGCCGCCGCCGATCCCGCTGACCATCTCCTGGGCCTCCGTGCTCAGCAGGTGGTCGAGGAGCTTCTTGCCGTTCTCGGTGTGCGGGGCCTTGTCGACCAGCCCGGCCGCGTACGGCAGGGCGAAGGTGGTGGGCTTGCCGCCCTCCTTCGCGGGGAACCAGATGCCCAGGTTCGGCATGGACTTGGACTGCGCGAAGTTCATCTGGACGTCGCCGTTGGCGACGAGCAGCTCGCCCTTGTCGGTCTTGGGAGCCAGCTTGCTGGTCGAGGAGGACGGGCCGACGTTGTTGGCCTGGAGCTTCTTCAGGTACTCCATCGCCGGCTCCTTGCCGCCGAAGTCGTGCATCGACTTGATGAGCACGGCGGTACCGTCGCCCGCGACGCCCGGGGTGGAGTACTGGAGCTTGCCCTTGTACTTGGCGTCCAGCAGCTCCTCCCAGGTCTTGGGGGCCTCGGCGAGCTCCTTCTTGTTGTAGACGAAGCCGAAGTAGTTGTTGACGACCGAGGTCCACTTGCCGTCGGCGGACTTGTCCCCGCCGTTGACCTTGTCGGAGCCCTGCGGGCGGTAGGACTGCAACAGGCCCTTGCCGTCGGCCTGCTGGATGAAGGGCGGCAGGGTGATCAGCACGTCGGCCTGGGTGTTGGTCTTCTCGCGGACGGCGCGCTGCACCATCTCGCCCGAGCCGCCCTCGACGTATTTGACCTCGATGCCGGTCTTCTTGGTGAAGTCGGCGAAGACCTTGTCGTACCAGCCGTCGCCCTTCTCGCTCTTGAGCCCGTCGGCGCTGTAGACGGTGACGATCTTCTCGCCGCCCTCGGAGTCGGCGGCGGAGGAGCCGCCGCAGGCGGTGAGGGAGGAGGCGAGGGCGAGGCTGCCGGTGACGACGGTGGCGGTGCGCAGGAGTCTCGTGCCGGTCATGGAACTTCCTTACGGGGAAAGGGAGTCGGAAAGGGAGTCGCAAGGAGGACTGAAGGGAGGGAAGGGGGGCTGGAGGGGGGACGGTTCAGCGGTAGGAGGCCCTGGTGCGGACGCGGGAGACGGCCAGGAGGACCAGGAGGGTGGTGGCCATCAGGACCACGGCGACGGCGGAACCGCTGAAGAGCGAACCCCGGTCGGTGGCGGTGAAGATACGGACCGGCAGGGGCATCCAGTCCGGCGGGTAGAGCATCATCGTGGCGCTCAGCTCGCCCATCGACAGGGCGAAGCAGAGTCCGGCCGCGGCCGTGAGCGACGGCAGCAGGAGGGGGAGCTTGACCCGCCACAGCACGTAGGCGGGACGGGCCCCCAGGGAAGCCGCCGCCTGCTCGTACGCGGGGTCGAGTCGTACGATCGCCGCCGAAACCGACTGATGGGCAAACGCCGTCACAAGGATCGTGTGCGCCAGGATGACGATCGAGCCGGTGCCGTTGAGCAGGACCGGCGGCCGGCTGAACGCGACCAGCACGGCGAGGCCGACGACCACGGACGGCACGGCCACGGGCAGCATGAACAGCGCGTCCAGCAACCGCTTCCCGCGCTTCTTCAACGCGGCCGCGGCCAGCGCGGCCCAGGTCCCGACGGTCAGCGCGAGCAGGCTGGCGGCGACGGCGGTGACCAGGCTGGTGGTCAGGGCCTGGAGGGATTCGCCGCGCACGGCGCCGGCGTAGTTCTCGGTGGTCGGACCGGAGGGGAAGGCCCCGGACCAGTGGGTCGAGAAGGAAGCGGCCACCACGACGAGCAGGGGCAGGGCGAACAGCGGCAGGAAGAGGAGACCGAAGAGGCCCCAGGCGGCCCAGCGGCCGCTCTTGCTATGCACCAGCACGCTTGCCCACCACCCGGTAGAGGCCGAACAGGCCGACGGATATCGCGATGTTGACGACGGCGACCACGCAGGCGGCCGAGTAGTCGGATTCGAGGATCGCCTTGCCGTAGATGAGCATCGGGAGGGTCGTGACGTCCTTGGCGCCGGTGAACAGGACGATCCCGAACTCGTTGAGGCACATGACCAGGACGAGGCTGCCGCCGGCGGCGAGGGCCGGGAGGGCCTCGGGCAGGATCACCTGCCGGACGATCCGGGCGGGCCGCGCGCCGAGCCCGGCGGCGCCCTCGAGCTGGGCGGTGTCCAGCTGGGAGAAGGCGACGAGCAGCGGGCGCATCACGAAGGGCGTGAAGTATGTGATCTCCGCGAGCAGGACGCCCCAGGGTGTCGTCAGGAAGTGGAAGGGGCCTTCGGCAGCGCCGGTGAGGTCGGCGACGAGGCCGTTGGCCATGCCGACCGTGCCGTAGACGAAGAGGAGGGCGAGGGTGATGAGGAAGGAGGGGAAGGAGAGGAAGACGTCGATGAACTTGGCGACGGCTCGGGCCCCGGGGAAGGGCACGAAGGCGATGACCAGCGCGAGCGCGAAGCCGAGTACGAGGCAGCCGGCCGTGGCACCGACGGCCAGCCAGACGGTGGTCCCCAGGGCCTCACGGAAGCTCTGCGAGGCGAAGACGGAGGCGTACGCGTCGAAGGCGCCGCCGCCGCTCTTGGGACTGAACGACTGCTGGACGACCAGCCCGAGCGGATACAGGAACACGAGCCCGAGCATGACAACGGGCGGCAACACCCACAACCAACGAGCCACCCCGCCCCTCCCCACCGGGGACCTGTCCAGCCCCGCCGGGGACTTCTCGGGCCTCGCCGGGGGCCTCTCCGGCCCCGCCGGCGTTTGAGGCGCGGGGTCCGGGGCGGAGCCCCGATCCTGGGCCGGGACGGCCACGGCGCGCCGCGTGCGCTCAGCCATCCGACACCCCCGCCCCCAACAGCACCGCATCCCGCGGCTCGAAGTGCAGCGTCACCCGGTCCCCCAGCGCGGGCGTCTCCCGCAGCTCGGGGAGGTCCGCCTTCACCCGGTGCCCGCCGACGTCCACGTACAGCCGGTGCGTCGAACCGCGCCACTGGACCTCGGCGATGGTGCCGCTCAGCGCGTTGCGGCCGGCCCCGGCCTCGAGCCCGAGCAGGTGCGGCCGTACGCACAGGGTCGCCTTGGAGCCCGGCGCCGCGCGGCCGCGGTCGAGGGCCAGCGCCCGGCCCTCGAAGACCGCGCCGCCCTCGGCGACCGTCACCGGCAGCAGGTTCGCGTTGCCGACGAACGAGGCGGTGAACTCGGTGCGCGGGGCCCGGTACAGCTCCTGCGGGGTCCCGCAGTCCTGGAGCCTCGCCCGGTCCATGACGGCGATCCGGTCGGCCAGGGTGAGCGCCTCCACCTGGTCGTGGGTGACGTACAGAATCGATACGTCGGGCAGTTCTCGGTGCAGCCGGGCCAGCTCGGCCAGCATCCCGGAGCGCAGCTGCGCGTCGAGGGCGGACAGCGGCTCGTCGAGCAGCAGCACCCCGGGGCGGATCGCGAGCGCCCGGGCGATGGCCACGCGCTGCTGCTGACCGCCGGAGAGCTCGCGCGGGTAGCGCGTGGCGTACGCGGCCATGCCGGTCATCTCCAGCGCCTCGGCGACGCGTCCCGGGATCTCGGCCCTGGGCGCCTTCTGCGCCTTGAGGCCGAAGGCGACGTTGTCCTGGACCCGCATGTGCGGGAAGAGCGCGTACTGCTGGACGACCATGCCGATGCCGCGCTTGTGCGGCGGGAGCGCGGTGACGTCCCGGTCGCCGATCAGCACCCGGCCGTCGGCCGGGCGTACGAAGCCGGCGACGGCGCGCAGGGCGGTGGTCTTGCCCGAACCGGAGGGGCCGAGCAGGGCCATCACCTCGCCCAGTTCGACGGTCAGGTCGAGGGAGTCCAGGACGGTGTTGCCGCCGTACGCGACGGTGACGCCGTCGAAGCGGATCCCGCTCACGCCGACTCCACGAGGAGGGCGGGGAGTTCGGCGACGGAGGCGAGGACGTGCGTCGCGCCGTGCTCGGTGAGCGCCGCGCGGTCGTGGGCGCCGGTGAGGACGCCCGCCACGGTCCCGGCTCCGGCGCGGCGGCCGCTGAGCATGTCGTAGGCGGTGTCGCCCGCGACCACGAGGTCGCGTACGTCGTCCACGGCGCCGGTGCGCAGGAACGCGGTCAGCACCATGTCCGGGAAGGGGCGGCCGCGGCCGCCCGCGTCCGCGGGGCAGAGGGTGAGGTCGGCGAGGTCCTGCCAGCCCAGGGCCTCGAGGATGGCGTCCTGCGTGACCCGGGCGAAGCCGGTGGTCAGGACGACGGTGCGGCCGTCGGCGCGGAGCTTTTCGATCGCGGCGCGGGCGCCGGGGATCGGGGTGACGAGACCGCCGTCGACGAGTTCCCCGTAGGCCTCCTCGAAGGCGGAGTTGGCGCGCCGGGCGAGTTCCTCCGTACCGAAGAGGTGGCGGAAGACGGAGATCTTGGACTCGCCCATGGTGTCGAGGACGTACTGGAGCTTCTCGGCGTGGTCGGGGGTGCCGGGCTCGACCCCGAGGCGCTCGGCGGCCTGCCCGAAGGCGCGCTCGACGAGGCCGCCGTCGGCGACGGTGGTACCGGCCATGTCGAGGACGATCAGGTTCTGCGTGCGGTTCTCGGTCATCAGACTTACCAGCCCAGTTCGTTCGCGGTGGTCTCGGCTATGGCGGGCGAGCAGGTCATGCCGCGCCCGCCGGGTCCGGTCACCAGCCAGACGCCGTCGGCCACCTGCTGGCGGTGGACGACGCGGGTGGTGTCGGTGCACTGCGCGTACACGCCCGCCCATCGGTGGCGGATCCGCGGCAGCGGGCGGCCCAGGAAGGACTCGGCCACGGCGGCGACGTGCTCGTAGGGGTCTTCGAGGGTGTCGAAGGCGAAGGGGTGCTCGTACTCGTGGGTGTCACCGATGGTCAGTCCGCCGTCTCGGCGCTGGACCATCAGCAGCTGCATCTTGTGCGCGGCGGCGATGGGCGCCTGCTCCTGCTCGGCGTTGAGGACGTCGAGCGCGGGGGAGCCGTAGGCCGGGTAGTAGCGGAAGCTGTCGGCGTCCGCGACCGAGGTCGTCAGCTGCTCGCCGAGCGGGTCGGTCTGCATCATCTGGAGGCGGACGCGGCGCACGGGCAGGTCGGGGGCCAGTTCGCGGACCAGGCCGGACAGCCAGGCGCCGGTGGCCAGGACCACGGCGTCGGCGCGGTGCACGTCGCCGTGGTCGTCGCGGGCGGCTCCGGGGCCGACCACCTCGCGGACCTCGCGGCCGGCGAGGAAGGTGTAGCGGCCGGACGCGCGCAGGGCCTCGCGCAGGTGGAGCTGCGCGGTGCGCGGCTCGACGGCCGCGTCCCGCTCGCACCACAGGGCGGCCTCGAAGGTGCCGCGCAGCGCCGGGTTGATCTCCCGCGCCTCGGCCGCGGTGAGCAGCTTGTAGCCGCGGGCGGCGGCGTCCGGGCGGGCCAGGGCCGCCTCGGCGACCGCGAGTTCGCGGGCGGTGTGGACGGGGGTGAGGGAGCCGTTGGCGCGGAAGCCCAGGCCGGGCACCTCCGCGCCGATGCGCTCCCAGAGCTCGCGGGCCCGCAGGGCGGTGTCGAGCTCCTCGCCCCCGGCCCGTCCGCTGACCCAGATCTGGCCGAAATTACGCAGTGACGCTCCGCGGGCCTCCGCTTCTCGCTCGATCTGGACGACCTCGTGGCCGCGTTGGACTGCTTGCCAGGCGTGCATGGTGCCGACCACGCCGCCTCCGACGACTATGACTCTCACGTCGGCAACGGTGGGTGCGGACCGTGACCCGGGAGGGGCGGTGCGGCAACGCTCCGGTGAACAGACCTCGACACTTGGACTAGACCCGTTATCTTTCTGTGATCGAACAGCACCCCACTATGTCCGATACGGCGCGGTACGTCCTGGGCTATGCGGTCTGCAGACGGGTCGTGAAGCTGAACCGATCACCACGGTAGAGCGAACGGACCCGCTCGAGCGGCCGGCCGTCCTGGTCCCGTGAGAAGCGGTGGATGAGCAGCATGGGGAGGGCGGGTGGCGTGCCGATCAGCAGGGCCTCGCGGGGGGTCGCGAGGACCGTTTCCAGCTTCTCGTCGGCCTCGCCGAAGGAGATTCCGAGGCTGTCGCGGAGGTACGCGTAGAAGGAGGAGTCGGGCTGGAAATCGACGTCCAGGCGAGGGGCCCGGGCCACCCGGATGTACGTGCTCTCCAGGCCGACGCGCTCGTCGTCGGCGAGCAGGACCCGCTCCAGGTGCCAGACGGGCTCGCCGGGCTCGGCGCCGATACCGGAAGCGACGTCGGGCGGGCAGGGGAACTGCTCCAGGCCGATGAGGTGACGGCCCGGACGGCGGCCCTGGCGGCGCACGCCCTCGGTGTAGCTGGCGAGGGAGAGGGGCTGCTCCAGCTTGGGCCCGGCGACGACCGTCCCGCGGCCGGAACGGCGCAGCCGGCCCTCCAGCAGCAGCTCGCGCAGGGCCTGGCGGACGGTCTCGCGGGACACCTCGTACCGCTCGGCGAGATCCCGCTCGGTGGGCAGCGTGCCGCCCTCGCCGAGCTCGTCGAGGAGCTCGGCGATCCGGGCCTTGACGGCGTAGTACTTGGGGATGCGGCCGTGCTCGGGAATGCCGGAACGGACGGGTGAGCCGGGGCGGTGACGCTGGGTCTGTTCTTCCACGGTGGGACTCTATGCGGGGCGGCCGGGACGGCACGGTGACGGGCCGCGGCCCGGCACGGCCGCCGGGGTGCCGGGTGCCGGGGTGCTGGGGTGCCGGGGTGCCGGGTGCTGGGTACTGGGGCGCGCCGGGTGCCGGGGCGCGCCGGCCGCGGTCAGCTCGTGGGCGTACGGCGCAGGCGCCGGGCCCCCAGCAGCAGCCCGCCCCCGGTGGCGAGCGCGGTCACGGCCGCGGCGCCGTACGCCCACTCGCGGTGGCCGGTGTGGGCGAGGGAGCCCGCCTCGACGGGGTCGGCCGGTCCCTCGACCGAGAACTGGTAGCCGCCCGCCTCGCCGATCCAGTCGCCGTCGTCGCCCTTGCGCTGGACGAGGGCGGCATCGGCGACGACCTCGCCCACGGGGGCGTCGGGGGCGAAGGCGAGACCCACCTTGACGGTCAGGGAGCCGCCGGGACCGACCGTGAAGCCGGGGAAGGCGTCACCGCCGTCGAAGACGGCGATGATCTCGTCGCGGTCGCTCCGCTCCAGGCTGACGGGGAAGGTGCCGCCCGGGGCGTCGAACTCCATGCGCAGGTGGGCGGGGCGCAGGGTGCGGGCCTTGTCGGTGAAGACGACGATCGGGTGGATGGCCGTGCACTCGGAGTTCGTGGTGTTGGTCAGGTCCAGGAACCAGGTCTGCGGCCCGGCACCGGTGCGGTACACGGCCGGGCCGCCGCGGATGCGCGCCCCGATGGGGAAGGCGGTGCTCTTTCCGTCGCCGCAGGTGGCCTGCGTACGGGAGGGCAGCGCGGGCGCGGGACGGCCGCCGCCCGCACCGATGTCGGCCCCGGCGGTGGGCGCGGTGGCGGCGACCAGGGCGGCGGAGAGAACGGCGGTGAGGGCAAGGGCTTTGCGCAGTCGCATGGAAGACCTTCGCTGCTCGCCGGACGGGACGATGATCGGACCAGGTGACAATCGCCCCGGCCCTGCCCGCACCCTGCCACCCCCGCGCAACCCCCCTCCGGGAGCCACGCCTGAGTCGTTCCGGTTTACGCCCGAATGCCCCACAGGTCAACCCACCCCCTCCAGCCCCCTTCCAGCCTCGCCGGCGTTTGAGGCGCGGGGGTCCGGGGGCAGCGCCCCCCGGCAACGGCGCCGCACCCGGCACGACACCAGGCCCCGCACCCGGCTTGGGACCGTCACTCCGCCCGCCCGAACACCGGCCCGAGCGCCAGCTCCGCCGCCCCCTCCGCCACGCCCGCCCCCGCGAGGGCGACCACCGGCCGGGCCGGATCCAGCGCGCGGGCCGCGAGAACCGCCCCGACGCCGGCCACGAAGACGTCCGGCGCCGCCTCCACCACCCGCCCGCCGAGCAGCACGCGGTCCACGTCCAGCAGCGCGACCAGGTTCGCCGCGGCCTCGCCCAGGATCCGCGCCGCCTCGGGCAGATCGCCCCGGGCCACCGCCCCCAGGCACAGCACCTCCACGCAGCCGCGCGCCCCGCACCGGCAGGGCGGGCCGTCCATCAGGAGGACTTGGTGCCCGAACTCCCCCGCCGCCGAGCGCGCACCCCGGTAGACCCCGCCGCCCAGCCACAACCCCGCGCCGAGCCCCGTCCCGACGTGCAGGTACACGCAGGTGCGGGGCCCGCCGCCCGCATACCCGTACGCATCCGGCACGCCGCCCGCGGCGCCCGCCACAAGCCCCGCGTCCCCGTCCGCATCCGCATCCGCATCCGGCCACGTGGCCCGCAGCCACGCCCCGGCGGCGGCCGCCGCACCGGCGTTCGTGTCCTTGTCCAGCAGGACCGGCAGGCCCAGCCGCCCCTGGAGCACCCCCCGCAGCGGAAAGCCCTTCCAGCTCGGGAACCCGGTGACCCGCCCCATCGTCCCGGCCCGGTGGTCGAGCGGTCCCGGTGCGACCACTCCGACGCCCAGGAGCGGCAGCCCGACCGGGTCCGCGACCCGCGCGACGGCCCGTACGACCGCCTCCACCACCGCTTCCGGGCCGGCCCCGAAGTCCAGCGGGCCACGGCACTCGCCGACGACCCGGCCCGCCAGGTCCACCCGTACCGCCCGGAGCTCGTCGCGGTCCACGTGCACCCCGGCCGCGTGCCGCGCCTGCGGCACCAGGCGGAGCAGGGTGCGCGGTTTGCCGCCGGTGGACGCGGCGCGCCCGGCCTCGGCGATCAGCCCGTCCGCGCCGAGCCGGGCCGTGATCTTGCTGACGGCCTGCGGGGTGAGTCCCGTACGGGTCGCGAGCTCGGCGCGCCCCAGGCCCGCCGGGCCCGCGCCGCGCAGCAGATCCAGCATCAGCGCCTCGTTGTACCCGCGCAGTGCCGGCAGGTTCACCCCGCCGCGTCCGTGCCCGCTTCCCCTGTTCACGAGCCCATTGTCCACCTTCCTTGCACTCCAGCAACACTGTTGCCAAAGTGGCTCCATGAGCACCTCCGCCTCCTCCGCCTCCCCCACCTCTTCCGCCCCCGCACCCCTGCGCGTCGGCGTCATCGGCTACGGACTCGCCGGTTCCGTCTTCCACGCCCCCCTCGTGGCCGCGACGGACGGGCTGGCCCTCGACACCGTCGTCACCTCCGACCCGGCCCGGCAGGCGCAGGCCCGCGCGGAGTTCCCCGACGTCCGCATCGCCGCCACCGCCGACGAGCTGTGGGACCGGGACCTCGACCTCGTCGTGATCGCCTCCCCCAACCGGACGCACGTCCCGCTCGCCACCACCGCCCTCGAAGCCGGGGTTCCGGTGGTCGTGGACAAGCCGCTCGCCGCCACCGCCGCCGAGGCCCGCGAGCTCGCCGCTCTCGCGGACCGCAGCGGAACGTTCCTCTCCGTCTTCCAGAACCGGCGCTGGGACAACGACTTCCTCACCCTGCGCCGCCTGATCGCCGACGGGGAACTCGGCGAGGTCCAGCGCTTCGAGTCCCGTTTCGAGCGCTGGCGCCCGCAGCTGAAGGGCGGCTGGCGCGAGTCGGGCGCCCCGGAGGAGATCGGCGGCCTGCTGTACGACCTCGGCAGCCACGTCGTCGACCAGGCGCTCGTCCTGTTCGGCCCGGCGGTACGGGTCTACGCGGAGACCGACGTACGCCGCCCGGGCGCCGAGACCGACGACGACACCTTCATCGCGCTCACGCACGCGAACGGGGTCCGCTCCCACCTCTACGTCAGCGCGACCACCGCCCAGCTCGGGCCGCGGCTGCGCGTGCTGGGCTCCCGGGCCGGCTACGTGAAGTACGGCCTGGACCCGCAGGAGGGCGCCCTGCGCGACGGGCTGCGGCCGAACGGGGACCTGCCCTGGGGCGAGGAGCCCCCGCACCTGTGGGGCCGGCTGGGTTCCGGCGAATCGCCGCTGACCGGCGGCGGGATCCCGGTGCCGACGGAGCAGGGCGACTACCCGGCGTACTACGCGGCGGTGGAGGCCGCCCTGCGCACGGGCGGGCCCGCGCCGGTGACGGCGCAGGAGGCCGCGCAGTGCCTCGACGTACTGGAGGCGGCCCGCCGGTCGTCCCGCGAGGGTGTGGTGGTGGAGCTGCCCGCCGCGCAGTGAGGCATGCGGAAGGGGCGGGGCCACCACCGGCAGCCCCGCCCCTTCCGTGTTCCGTGTTCCGTGTTCCGTTCGTTGGCGCGCCGCTACGCGCCCTTGAACTCCTGGCGCTGACGGCCGAGACCCTCGATCTCCACCTCCACGACGTCACCGGCGCGCAGGTACGGCTTCGGCTCCGGCTGGCCCATGGCCACGCCCGCCGGCGTACCGGTCACGATGACGTCGCCCGGGTAGAGGGTCATGAAGTGGCTCAGGTACCGGACGACCTCGCCGACCGGGAAGATCTGGTCCGCGGTGTTGCCGTCCTGCTTGAGCTCGCCGTTGACCCAGAGCTTCACGTCCAGGTCCTGCGGGTCCGCCACCTCGTCGGCCGTGACCAGCCACGGGCCGAGCGGGGTGAAGGTCTCGCAGTTCTTGCCCTTGTCCCAGGTGCCGCCGCGCTCGATCTGGAACTCGCGCTCCGAGACGTCGTTGACCAGGACGTAGCCGGCGACGTGCCCGAGCCCCTGCTCCGCGGAGTCCAGGTAGCGCGCGGTGCTGCCGATGACGACGCCGAGCTCGGCCTCCCAGTCGGTCTTCACGCTGCCGCGCGGGATCAGCACGGTGTCGTCGGGGCCGACCACGGTGTCCGCGGCCTTCAGGAACAGGATCGGCTCGGCCGGCGGCTCCGCCCCGATCTCGGCCGCGTGCCCGAAGTAGTTCAGGCCGATGCCCACGACCTTGCCGATGCGGCCGACCGGCGCACCGATCCGCAGGCCCTCGGCGCCCAGCACCGGAAGCCCGCCGGATTCGGCCGCGTCCCGCACCCGGGTCAGCACGGCGTCGTCGGCGAGCAGGGCGCCGTCCACATCCGTGATCAGGCCGGACAGGTCACGGAGGGTGCCGTCCTGGTCGAGCAGCGCGGGGCGTTCCGACCCGACGGGTCCGACACGCAGCAGCTTCATGGGCATTCTCCCGTGGTCGTGGGTGGTCGGCCCATGGGCGTGCCCAGGGCCGGCCGATGGGTTGCGGCCATCGGAGGATTTGGTCGATCCTCCAAGATGGCCACCCAATCCGCAAGACCCTGTTCACAGACTGGAACGCACGCCTCCGTCCACGGAGTGCTCCGCCGCCTGCTCCGCACGCTCCTGCGCCCGATCCTTGCGGTACTGGAGCCAGGCCCGCTCCGCCACCGACCACGCGGTGGTGGTCACCAGGTAGAGCCCGGCGGCCAGGGGCACCACGGCGGCCGTGATCAGCGTCCCGAAGGAGAGCAGGGGCAGTACGCCGCCCAGCTTGCGCATGACCTCCTGCTGCTCGGCGCTTACTTCGGCCATGACCCCCGCCCCGGCGCCGGCACCCGCCCCGGCCCTCTTCGGGGCCCCGGCTTTCTTGGCGGCAGCGGCCTTCTTCGGGGCCGCGGCAGCGGCGGTGGCGGCAGCCTCCGCGGCCGCGGAGGCCGCCCGGCGCCCACGCACCGCGCTCCACGCGGCCACCACCGCGATCGCCGCGAACAGGCCGAGGAACACCAGCCCCTGCGCCCCGAACAGACCGCCCTCGCCCAGCGCCTCCGTCCACCGGGAACCCAGCGGCGCGGCGAAGAGCCGGTGCCCGAGCAACTCGTTGGCCTTCCCGCCCACCTCGGCGGAGGAGAACGCGTGGTACATGACGAAGAACACCGGCAGCTGGAGCAGCACCGGCAGGCACCCCGCCACCGGGGTCGCCCCGCGGAACGCGGCACGGCTCAGCGGGTGCAGGGCGAGCCGTACGAGCACGGTGAACAGCACGATCGCGGCAGCGGTCGCGGACTGCGCCAGCACCGGCTCGAGAAGCCGGCCCAGCTCAGCAACAAGGTGGGTGAAAACGGACACGCGGGCCCTCCGAAGGGTCTCGTCGAACGTCGAAAGAGATGCATTTCGGCGTGACGACCCGCGAGGGGCGACAACAGTGATCAGTCAGCAGAAGGCGGGATGTACTGCGCGCCCCTACGCGGCCGTCGGGACGGGACGACCGGGCGCCCTGGGCCGCGACCGGCCCGAGGCATCGGGATCGCGCTGCGGCAGGAACGCCGTGCGCTGCTCGCGATCACGGATCGCGGTGCGTATTCGGTGCGGCGGCACGGGCCGCACGAGCCGCGCGGCGGCGGCCAGGGCCGCGGTGCCCACGGAGACGGTGGCCGCGAAGGCGACCACCACGGCGCCGAGCCCGCCCTCCCCGGCGAACAGCCCGAGGAGACCCCCGAGCAGCACGAGCGGGAGCAGCACGGCAAGGACCCGAGAGGTCCGGGCGAACAGCGCGAAGGACAGCAGGCGGCCGCCGCCCCGATGCTGTGGTTGCTGCCGAGCCATACGGACCTCCTCCTCTCCACTCCCGCGCACGAACTCCCGTACGAGACCGATAGTAGCCGGGCCCACCGACAACCCACCGGGGCCGGACTACCGGGCCGCCCTGAGGGTCCCCCAGACCACGAGCCGGTACTTCGAGCTGTACTCGGGCGTGCAGGTGGTGAGCGTGATGTAGGCGCCCGGCTCGCTGTAGCCGTGGTCCGGCTTCACCACGCTCCGCGGCACGGGCGCGATCACCCCGGTGTCCCGCTCGGTCGTCTGGCTCAGGGTCTTCCCGACCACATACGTGTACCGGCGCCCCCGCAGGTCGACGATCAGCTCGTCGCCCGCCCTCAGCCGGTCGATGTGGCGGAAGGGCTCCCCGTGGGTGTTGCGGTGCCCGGCGAGGGCGTAGTTCCCCCGCTCCCCGGGCCCCGCGGTCCCCGGGTACTGCCCGGCGTAGCCCTTGTCCAGGACGGCCCGCTTGTCGACCCCCTGCGCGACGGGGACGACGAGGCCGAGGCGCGGGATGCGCAGGACGGCGTACGCCCGGTCCTGCCTGCCGTCCCCGCCCTCCCGGCCGCCCCGCTGCGCGGGCCCGGCCGCCGCGCCCGTCGCGGCGGGTTCCGGACCGCGCCCGGCGGGAGCCTGCGACGGGACCCCCGGCCCGGGACCGCCCCCGGCGGGAGCCTGCGGCGGGGGCCCGGGGTCGGGGCCGGCGCCATCCCAGGAATCCCAGGACCGTTCCAGGGCCTGCACCTGCTCGTGCGCGGCGGCCATCGCCTGCCGGTTGGTCCACCACACCTGGTGCACCACCAGTAACAGGACCACCACGCCCATGGTGACGATCAGCTCGGCGGACGCCCACAGCACACCGGCGAGACCGGCCCGGCGCCCCCGCCGGCCGCCCCCCTGCACCACCACAGGTACGCGATCTCGCACGGGCGGCACCTTAAGACCTCCCCCGTCAACTGACCAGGGCAGTACGGTGTGAACCATGCGCCCCGACACGCCTGCCGAGCACATCGCCGAAGCCGAGCGCCTCATCCGCACGGCGACCCGCTACCCCGAGGACCAGGAGCCCTTGCTCCTCCAGGCCGCGGCCCACCTCGAACTGGCCGACGCACGCGACCGGGCGAGTGCCCTGTACGACCAACTCCTCTCCTCCTCCCCGTCCGACCCCCACCTGGTCAAGGCCCTGCAGGCGGCGAACCTCTGGGAGTACGGCCACGAGGCCGAGGCCCGCGCCCTCATCTCGGGCATCCGGGCCGCCTCGCCGAAGGACCCGGCGCCGTGGGAGGTCATCGCGGAAGCCCTGGAGGCCCACGACGAGTTGGAGGCCTCGCACGACTGCTTCACCGAGGCGGCCACCCTCCTCATCACGGAGGACGACCCGCTGACCCCGGCCACCACCGCCCTCCTCACCGGCCGCCACCGCGTACGCCGGCTCCTCGGACGCCCGCACGACGACTGGGACATGGTCGCGGACACCCGCCACATCGGCCCGATCCCCCTCGACGAGCTCCACGACCCGAAGCGCATCTGGGCCCTGGGCTCCGACGACCCCACCGAGCTGCGCGCCGAGATCGCCCGCCTGCGCGCCGAACTGGGCGACCGCCGCGCCGCGCTCTCGCGCCCCTTCCCGGTGGCGATCCTCCACTGGCCGCAGCGCGAACTGTCCGAGCTGCTGACCAGCTACCCGACCCTCGCCTCCGAGTACCCCTCGCACGAGGCGCACCTGAGGGACATCGAGACGTCCCTGCGCGCCCTGGCCGCCTCGGGCACCACGAACCTCGGCATCGTCACGGCGAGCGTCCCGTCCTACGAGGCCTTCGCCGCGTCGGAGAAGACCTCCCCGGCCTCCCCGTCCCTCCTGGCCGAATACGCCACGACCCTGGCCGCCCGCGGCAAGGCCACCCCGTGGCCCCCGACCCCCACGGCCCCCTGCTGGTGCACCTCCGGCAAGCCGTACTCGGAGTGCCACAGCACCGGCTGAGTACGGGTCGACGGTGGACGGGGGAGGGGCTGACATCATGCGTGCATGACCGGTGCCGTCCCCTCCTCCCCCGGTGTCTCGGCGCGTATGAGTCGACAGGCCTCGCGCGACACGACACAGGAGTTGGCCGTGCGCCGTCTCCTGCACGCGTCCGGCCTGCGCTACCGCGTGAACCTCCCGGTTCCCGGCATACGCCGCCGCACCATCGACATCGCCTTCACCCGCGCGCGGATCGCCGTCTTCCTCGACGGCTGCTTCTGGCACGGCTGCCCCGAGCACGCGACGCGGCCGAAGGCGAACGCCGAATGGTGGCGGGCCAAGCTGGAGAAGAACATGTCCCGCGACCGCGAGACGACCGCCCACCTGGAGACGACGGGGTGGACGGTCCTGCGGTTCTGGGAACACGAAACACCGGAGGCAGTGGCCCGCACGATCACACTGACGCGCGCCGGCGCGCAGCGGGGCTAGGCCGTCTCTTTCGGATCTTGTCGGATCAGCCCGGGTCGTCCGGTGCGGTACATCGCAAGGCGGAGGGGCGCCCGTGTACTGGACGTACTCGGGCGCCCCGACAACGCGGCGAGGTGCCGTGCCGGGCGGGCCGGGCCCGACAAGATCCGGAAGAGACGGCCTAGCTCCGGCGGTCGGCGGCCGCGTACGTGGCCGCGGCCATTGCGGCGGCTGCCGTGAAGACCGCCGGCCAGGCTCCGATGCGCTTCGCCAGGGGGTGCGATCCCGCGAACGCGGCGACGTAGGCCGTGCCGAGGAGCGCCGTGGTCGTCGGGGACGTGCGGCGGTGCCATTCGCGGCCCGCGAGCGTGCCGGCGGCCGCGAGGATCACGCCACCGAGCGGGCGCCGGCCGGTCCAGCGGGCCGTGGCGTAGCCGCCGACGAGGCCGGCCGCCGCTATTGCCGAGGTGGGGATCTGCGCCATCGTGGGGCCTCCGGTCGTTCGAACGTGACGTCGGTACGAGGCTAACGCGCGCGCCGCGTGAAGCGGCGGGCGGCCATCACCCCGAGGACCACGACCGCGCCGCCGAGTACGCCCGGCGGCAGCGTGTCCTGGACGGCTCGGGGCAGCACCGCCATGACGCCCAGGATGATGAAGAACGCCACCGCGCACGCGGTGAGCCCGGCCAGGGCCCGGCGCAGGAGAGAAGTACGCACACGGGTTCAACGCCGCACCGGGGGACGGCGATACGGGCGGCCCGGACCGGGGACGGACGTCGGATTTGTCGCACACCCTCCGGATCCGCCCACGTGCCCTCCGTGGAACCTCCCCGGCGTAGATTCACTCTCCTACACGGGCGATACGACCGAAGACGCCCAAGCCGGCCCAAGGAGCTGCAAACGTGATCTGTTACGGACCGGCCGTGCTGGACCTGTCGGACGAACTGGCCGACACCTACAGCGAGGTCTTCTCCGCACCACCGTGGAACGAGGACGAAGAAACCATTCGCCAGTTCTCCCTCCGGCTCCAGGCCGACAGCCGCCGCGCCGGATTCCGTACCGCCTTCGCCCAGTCACCCGCCGGCATCGACGGCTTCGCCACCGCCTGGCTGACCCCTAAAACCTTCCCCCGCGACCGCGCGTACGGGCAGGTCGCGGCCCAGCTCGGCCGGCAGCGCGTACGGGAACTGCTCATCGGCGCCCTGGAGATCGACGAACTCGCCGTACGCCCCCACGCACGCGGACACGGCACCGGCCGCGCCCTGCTCGCCGAGATCACCGCCGACGCCCCCGACGCCCGGGCCTGGCTGCTCACCGCCCGGGTCGCCACCGACACCGTCGCCACCTACCGGCGCCTCGGCTGGCACGAAATCACCCCGCTGCCCGGAACGGAGAACGGCGTCGTCGTCTTCCTCGCCCCGAACCACCCCTCGGCCTGAGCATCGCGCGCACCCCACCGGGCATACCCCGGGCATGATCGCCTGTAGCGCCTCCCTCGCCCGCGTCGCCCAGCGCCAGCTGAACCTCGCCACCTACCACCAGCTCAAGCAGGCCGGCATCCCGGCCGGCACCATCAGCGGCCGCAGCCGCCGCGGAGGGCCCTGGCAGCGGCTCCTGCCACGGGTGTACCTGCTGCAGACCGGCCCGCCGGACACCCGGCAGCAGGCACTGTCCGCCGTCCTGTACGCCGCCCACCCCGCGGCCGATCCGCTCTCCGGATCCACCGCCGCACTCACGGGCGGCGCCGCCCTCGCGCTCCTCGGCATCCGCGACGCCCCGCCCGAGCCGCTGGACGTCCTCGTACGCGCCCCTCGTTCGCCGGCCGCCGCAGGCCGGGTCCGGCCCTGCCCGACCTCGCGCTGGCCCGCCACCATCCACATCCGCGGCGTCCCCAGCAGCCGCCCCGTCCGGGCCGCCGCGGACTTCGCGGCCCGGACGGACGATCCCGACCTGGTGCGCTCCGTACTGGCCAACGTCGTCCAGGGCGGCTGGTGCCACCCCCACGACCTGCACGCCGAACTCCGCGCGGCCCGGATCCGCGGCCGCCCCGCCGTCCGGGTCGCGGCCGCGGAACTCGTCGCCGGGGTCCGCTCGATCGCCGAGGGCCGCGCACGCGACACCCTCGCCGCCACCGACCTCCCGGCCCCGCTCTGGAACGCCCGCCTCCACGACCCGGACGGGACCTTCCTCGCCAGCCCGGACGCCTACTGGCCCGAGGAGGGCGTGGCCCTGGAGATCGACTCCGCCGAATACCACTACACGCGCGACGCCTGGCAGGCCACCCTGCACCGGCGGCTGCGCCTGGAGTCCCGGGGCGTCCTGGTGGCCAGTACGACGCCGGGGATCCTCCGCGACAGACCGGCGGACGTGATCGCCGCCCTGCGCGCCCTCCTCGCCCTGGGCGCCGCCCGCCCCGCGCCCCCGACGGTCACCGCCCGCGGCCACGCCCAGCTGGAACTGCCGCTCCCGCCGCCCTACGCCCCGAAGGCACGCGACACCGAATAGATCATCAGGCCGGCCAGGGCGCCGACCACCGTGCCGTTGATACGGATGAACTGCAGGTCACGGCCGATATGGGCCTCGATCTTGCGGGAGGTGTGCTCGGCGTCCCAGCCCGCCACCGTGTCCGTGATCAGCGAGGTGATCTCGGTCCGGTACGTGGTCACGACATACACGACCGCGCCCTCGATCCAGCCCTCCACCTTCGCCTGGAGCCGGCCGTCGGTGGCCAGTCGCGCACCCAGCGAGATCAGCGAGGCACGGACCCGCAGCCGCAGCTCGCTCTGCTCGTCCTCCGCCGCCGAAATGATCATCGAGCGGATGGCCGACCAGGCGGACGCGATGACGTCCTGGACCTCGTCACGGGCCAGGATCTCGGACTTCAGCCGCTCCACCCTCGCACGGGTCTCCGTGTCCGACTGGAGGTCGGCCGCGAAATCCGTCAGGAACCGGTCCACCGCCCCGCGCGCCGGATGCTCCGGCATGTCCCGCATCTCCGTGACGAACCGGAGCAGCTCCTTGTAGACGCGCTCGCCCACCTTGCGGTCCACGAACCGCGGGGTCCAGCCCGGGGCGCCGCCCTGGACCGCGTCCGTGATCGACGCCCCGTGCGTGACCAGCCAGTCATGGGCCTTGGCGCAAATGAGGTCGACGGCACGGCGGTGACCGCCGTCCTCGACGACCCGCTCCAGCGTCTTGCCGATGCCCGGCGCGATCTCGGCGGTCTCGGCCCGCCGCGTAATGGCCTCGCCGACGACAGCCTGCACATCGGAATCGCGCAGCACGGTCAGCGCGCCCCGGAGCGCCGCGGCCAGCTCGGCGGTGACCCGGTCGGCATGCTCGGGCTCGGCCAGCCAGGAACCGAGACGGCCGCCGATACCGAGGGCGTGCAGGCGGGCCCGGACCACGTCGGACGAGAGGAAGTTCTCCCCGACGAACTCGCCCAGGGACACACCCAGCTGGTCCTTCTTGGTCGGAATGATCGCGGTGTGCGGGATCGGCAGGCCCAGCGGACGCCGGAAGAGGGCGGTGACGGCGAACCAGTCCGCGAGCGCGCCGACCATGCCGGCCTCCGCGGCGGCCGCGACGTAACCGGCCCAGCCGCCGGCACCCCAGGCGTGCTGGGCGTACTTGGCCAGTACGTAGACCAGCGCGACCAGGACCAGCAGGCCGGTCGCGGTGGCCTTCATCCGCCGGACCCCGCGACGGCGCTCCTCATCGGCGGCGCTGAAGACGAACGCGCCGCGGGTGGGTGGCGCGACGCCGGTACCTCCGGTGGTACTGCGGTTACCTCCGGTGGTGCCGCTACCTCCGGTGGTGCTGCGGTTCTCCACGTGCTCCTGCCTTCCCCCGGGGGCGCCGGTTTTGTCTGCATAGCATCCGACTCCCGGGAGGGACGCGGAGTTCCCGCCACGCCAGTCCGCTCCCGCGGGGGCAGCAGTCCGGGCGCCCCGGCGGTGTCCGGCTCGGCGCCGTTGCCCTGCGGGCGGCTCGGCGGTGTGCGGCTCGCGGCGGTGTGCCGGGCGCTGCCCGGACCCGCGTCTCAATCGCCGGCGAGGCTGAGTGGTGCGGGCCCGTGCCTTCGTGAGCGGCGTTGCTGAGTGGTGCGGGGTGGTCGGCCTGGGTCGGTGCGTGGGGCCGGGGCGGGGTGTCTCCTCGGCTCGGCGCGCGCGGGCATGTCTCGGCCGTACCCGGTGGTCGCGCCTCGTCCTGCGGGGACACCCCGCCCCGTCCCCACTCCCCTCCGCCGACACACCCCCGGGAAAGCCCTACCCCCCAATCGGGTCCCGCGTACAGCCGAAGCCGGGCGTGGGGCGGGGACACGCAGGAGGGTCCCCGCAGGACGAGGCGCGACCCCCGCCGCACGGCCACGACGCCGCCGCGCGCGCCGAGCCGAGGAGACCCTCGTGCGGGGCACCGACCCACCCCACGACCCCGCCACATCAAGCCCCACCGGCGTTTGAGGCGCGGGGTCCGGGGCGGAGCCCCGAGCAACGGCGCGGCGGAGGCCCGGGCAACGGCGCGGCAGGGCTACAGGTCCTTGTGGAGGGACCGGCCGTCCAAGGGGCGTTTGCGCTTCTTGACCTTGACCTCCACGCCGCCCCAGAAGGCGAAGCCCGTCACGACCACCCGCGGAGCGCCCGGTTCGAACGGGCCCGGGTTGTCCCGCTGGTCGAACGCGCCCATGAAGCCGAAGCCGCGGACGTCCAGCTCCACCCCCGGCGGGACCGTGATCTCGATGCCGCCCATGATCGCGACGCAGTTGATCACCACCTCGCGCTGCGCGAAGTCCGCCTCGCGCAGGTCCAGCTCGCCGCCGCCCCAGAACGCCACCGCGTCGAACCGCGCCGGCACCGTCCACCGGCCCTTGCGCTGGAAGCCCGACATGACCGCCACCGCCGCCGACGAGCTGCCCGGCCCGCCGATCCGGCCCCTCCAGGGTTCCGCGGCGGCCTCCGACCGGTGGCCCACGGGACCGCCCGCCGGGGCCGGCAGGTCCCGCGTCAGTGGTTCCAGTTCCGCGTACGTCCGGGACTTGTACGCCGCCTCCAGCCGCTCCTCGAATTCCTCCATGTCGAGCCGGCCCTCGGCGACGGCGTCCCGCAGACGCTCCACCACCCGGTCCCGGTCGGCATCCGACGCCCTCAGCTCCGGCAACGGCTTCTCCGGCCGCTCGTCACTCATACGGACCAGACTATGCAGGGTTGTCGGGGAGTTGTATGGCCCGGCCCCTGAGATCGTCCCGGGATCGACCCCACCTTTCCCCCACCTTTTCCCGAGAACGCCCCGGGCCCGCCCCGGCATCACCCCCGGCCCGCGTACATCCTCGCGATCACGTCCTCGATGTCCGGCTCCCGCACCGACAGGTCGACCAGCGGGTAGTCCGCCGCCACCGCGGCCACCAGCGGCGCCGCCGACGCCCCCGCCGGGAAGGCCAGCCACTGCCGCGGCCCCTCCACCTTCACCACCCGCGCGCCCGGCACGCTGATCGGCGCCAGCTCCCGTTCCAGATCGACCACCAGGGTGCGCTCGCTCTCCCCCGCCGACCCCGCCGCGTGCAGCCCGCCCAGCGGCCCGTCGTACATCAGCCGCCCGTGGTCGATCACCATCACCCGCTCGCACAGCTGCTCGATGTCCTGGAGGTCGTGCGTCGTGAGCAGCACCGTCGTGCCGAGTTCCTCGTTCAGCTGCCGCAGGAAGCCCCGTACCTTCGCCTTGCTCACCACGTCCAGCCCGATCGTCGGCTCGTCCAGGTACAGCACCTCCGGATCGTGCAGCAGCGCCGCCGCGATGTCCCCGCGCATGCGCTGCCCGAGCGACAACTGCCGTACCGGTACGTCCAGCAGCTCGGCCAGGTCCAGCCGGTCCACGCAGCGCTCCAGGTTCTCCTCGAACCGGGCCCGCGGCACCCGGTACAGCCGCCGCATCAGCCCGTACGAGTCCTTCAGCGGCAGGTCCCACCACAGGGTGGTGCGCTGCCCGAACACCACCCCGATCCGGTGCGCGAGCCGCATCCGCTCGCGCGCCGGGTCGATGCCCGCGACCCGCAGCCGGCCGCCGCTCGGGGTCAGGATGCCGGTCAGCATCTTGATCGTGGTCGACTTCCCGGCGCCGTTCGGCCCGATGTAGCCGACCATCTCCCCGCGGGCGACCTCGAAACTGATCCCGTCCACCGCCCTGACGCGGTGTTTCTCCCGGCGCATCAGGCTCACCCGGCGCCGTACGTCAAAGACCTTCTCGACCCCGTCCAGCGAGATCAGCGCATCCGCCACAGCTCTAGCTCCCCGTGCTTCGGTACGAACGGACTCCCGCGCGCCACGCCAGCGACGCGGGCAGGAACACCACGAAGGCCACCAGCGGGCTCAGGTACGCCACCCAGCCGGGCAGCCCCAGCGGATCGGGCCGCCCCAACACGTGCAGTGCGGGCAGCCAGTTGACGAAGGCCAGCGGGACGACGAAGGTCACCCCGCGCAGCAGGTCCTTCGCGAAGATCGTCGGCGGGTACTGGAGCATCGTGCAGCCGCCGTAGGTGAAGGAGTTCTGCACCTCCGCCGCGTCGCCGGTCACGAACTGGAAGGCCGCGCCGGTGACCATCACCGCCGCGAAGATCGCCGCCCCGGCGAGGACCATCCCGGGGACCAGCAGCACCTTCCCGGCCGTCCAGTCCACGTCCAGCGTCCAGACCGCCCAGCCCATCACGCCGAGCCCCTGCCCGATGCGGCCCAGCCGGCGCAGCGCGAACCGGTCCGCCGCGACCTGTGCGAGGACGGGGACCGGACGCACCAGCATCGTGTCGAGCGAGCCGTCGCGGATCCGGGCGCCGATCCGGTCGGTGTTGCCCAGCAGCATGTCCGCCAGGCCCAGGGAGGCCGAGCAGGAGCCGTACAGCAGGGCGATCTCGGGCAGCGTGAAACCGCCGAGGGCCTCCACGTGGGAGAACATGATGTAGATCGCGACGAAGTCCAGCAGGGTGATCGCCGCGTGTCCGACGGTCGTCAGGACGAAGGACGTCCGGTAGGTCATCGTGGACCGGATCCACATGCCGACGATCAGCCGGTAGCCGCGCAGCCCTTCGCGGACCGGGCCGCCGCGCCGGGAATCGTGCCGCACCGGCGCCGGGCGGACCCCCACGACCCCGCCCACGGCCCCGCCCGCCGCCTCCCCCACGGCCGGCTCCCGCGTCGCCGCCACCTCCGCCTCAGCCACCCTGGACCACCACCTTCCGTGTCGCGGCCGACTGCAACAGCCGCCCCGTGCCCAGCAGTACGAGCGCCCACCCGGCCTGGAACCCCAGCGCCTCGGCCGCGCCCCCGGCCCCCGCGTGCTTGCCCAGCAGGACGTCCAACGGAACCTGGAGCATCGCCGACCACGGCAGGGCCCGGACGAACTCGCCGAACCCGCCAGGGAAGACGGTCAGCGGCAGCAGCATCCCGGAGAAGAAGATGGAGGTGACGGTGGCCATGATGTTGACGCCCGCACCGTCCATCAGCCAGAAGGCCACCAGCCCCACCATGTAGCGCAGCGCGAAGCTCACCACCAGGGCGAGCAGGACGGACACCAGGAACAGCAGCCAGCGCAGCGGATCGACGGGCAGCGCCAGCGGGAACGCCAGCGCCCCCGCCACCAGCGGCACCACCCCGCGCCCCAGCAACTGGAAGCCCGCCCGGCCCAGATCGGCCGCGAGCCACCACATCTGGAGGTCCGCGGGCCGGTACAGGTCGACCGCGATGTCGCCCGTCCGGATCCGCTCCTGGAGCTCCTCCTGGAACCCGCCGCCGATCAGCGCACCGGCGGCCAGCAGCGATTGGCTCACCCAGACGAAGGTCAGCGCCTGCGCCTGGTCGTATCCGCCGAGTCCGGGGCGCTCGTCCCACAGCGCGATGTACGTGTACGCGACGATGAACCCGAACACGGTGTTGGTGAACACCCCGGCCGCTGTCGCCGTCCCGTAGGTGGCGTACCGCCTGAATCCGCCTGCCGCGACCGCCAGGTAGAGACGCACTCTCCGGCGCACCGTATCCCTCCGTTTCCCACGTCGTTCCTACGTCGGCCAAAGCGCGCGAGCTTAGTGCGGAGGGGCGAGCCACGCGACCGATTTATGCCCGTCCGGAGCGGAATCAGCGGCCATCGGGTAGACACCATGAGGTACAGAAGTGGATATTTCGAACGGCGTCGAGGAGTCCTGGAGATGAGCGACCAGTCACCACCCCCGGGCTGGACCCCTCGCGACCCCGACACCCCGCCCGGCGCACCCCACGACCTCCCGCACCCGCGGGCGCACGAGCAGGACCGGCAGCAGGCGCCGAAGCCGCCCGGCCGGGGCAGAAAGCCCCGGCGCCCGAGGACCGGCTGGCGCCGCGCCGTCCCCACCTGGCGCATGGTCCTGGGCGGTCTCCTGCTCCTCGCCCTGCTGATCGGCGGCGCCCTCGTGGCCGGCTACCTGCTGGTCGACATCCCGCCCGCCAACGCCGCCGCCACCGCGCAGTCCAACGTGTACCTCTACTCCGACGGCTCCCTGATCGCGCGCGACGGCGAGGTCAACCGCGTCAACGTGCCCCTCTCACAGATCCCGCGGACCGTGCAGGAAGCCGTACTGGCCGCCGAGGACCGGGACTTCTACTCCGAACGGGCGGTCGACCCCAAGGCGATGCTCCGCGCCGCCTGGAACACCGCGACCGGCAAGGGCACCCAGTCCGGTTCGACGATCACCCAGCAGTACGTCAAGAACTACTACTTGGGCCAGGAACAGACGATCAAACGCAAGGTCAAGGAGTTCTTCATCGCGATCAAACTCGGCCGCGAGAAGTCGAAGAACTACATCCTCGAGGGCTACCTGAACACCAGCTACTTCGGCCGCAACGCCTACGGCATCCAGGCCGCCGCCCAGGCCTACTACGGCAAGGACGTCAACAAGCTCACCACCGCCGAGGGCGCCTACCTCGCCACCCTCCTCAACTCCCCCAGCGCCTTCGACGTCGTCTCCCACCCCCAGAGCCGCCCGCGCGCCCTCGCCCGCTGGAACTACGTGCTCGACGGCATGGTCAAGAAGCAGTGGCTGCCCGCCGCCGAACGCACGACGACCGCCTTCCCCGAACCGGGCAAGGTCCGCGCGGCCGCCGGACTGTCCGGCCAGCGCGGCTACCTCGTCGAAGCCATCAAGGACTACATCGTCGACAACAAGATCCTCGACGACAAAACCCTCGCCGAGGGCGGCTACCGCATCACCTCCACCATCGACAAACGCCGCCAGACCGCCTTCGTCGACGCCGTCGACGAACAGATGGTCAGCAAACTCGAACCCGAAACACGCAAGGCCGACCGGCTGGTCCGGGCCGGCGGCGCCTCCATCGACCCGGCCACCGGCAAGGTCGTCGCCATGTACGGCGGGATCGACTACACCAAGCAGTACGTCAACAACGCGACCCGCCACGACTACCAGGTCGCCTCCACCTTCAAGCCGTTCGTCTTCGCCGCCGCCGTCGAGAACGGCTCCCGCACCCAGGACGGCCGCCGGATCACCCCGAACACGATCTACAACGGCGACAACAAGCGCCCCGTCACCGGCGGCCGGATCCGCTTCGCCCCCGAGAACGAGGGCCAGGTCTCGTACGGCAACATCACCGTCAACACCGCCACCGACCTCTCCGTCAACGCCGTGTACGCACAGATGGCCGTCGACGTCGGCACCGGCAAGGTCAAGCAGACCGCCATCGGCCTCGGCATCCCCGAGAACACCCCCAACTTCGTACCCGGCCCCGCCATGGCACTCGGCACCCTCCAGGCCGGCGTCGTGGACATGGCCCAGGCCTACGCCACCCTCGCCGACCACGGCCGCCGCACCCCCTACACCTTCCTCGAAAAGATCACCAAGGGCGGCGACACGATCGGCCTGCCCCCACGCACCCCCACCCAGGCCATCAGCCGCGAGGCCGCCGACACCACCACGTCCATGCTGGTCAGCGTCGTCGACAACGGCACCGGTACGGCCGCCCTCGCCGCCGGCCACCCGGCCGCGGGCAAAACCGGCACCGGCGAACTGGACCGCTCGGCCTGGTTCGCCGCCTACACCCCCGAGCTGGTCACCGTGGTCGCGATGATGGGCCAGGACCCGGACACCGGAACCCTGCAATCCCTCTACGGCGCCCTCGGCGAGTCCCGCATCGGCGGCGGCGGATACCCCGCCCGCATCTGGGCCGCGTACACGAAGACCGCCCTGGAGGGCACCGACCCCGTCGACTTCGACCTGGAACTCCAGCCCGGCGCCGCACAGCCCCCGCCCTCGACCGGCCCCGAGACCGAACCGCCGCAGGAGACCCCCGGCGAACCCTCGCCCAGCACCCCCGAACGCCCCACCCGCCCCACCCCCTCGAACGGGACGGGCGGCCGCAACCAGGGCGGACAGAACAACGGCGGCCAGAACCAGGGCGGCCAGGACAACGGCGGCCGGACGAACGGCGGCCAGGGCGACGGCGGCCAGGGCGACGGCGGCCGGGACAGCGGCGGCACCACCCAGGGCGGCGACCAGGGAGGCACCACCCAGGGCACCCAGGGCAGCGCCCAGGGAGCCACGCAAGGAATCGACGGCGACCCGGCGGAGGGCCTGCGACCGCCGTCGGCGTTCCTCGAATAGAGCGACCGTTTTGGTCGGAATCAGTGACCGGAGGTCGCCTTCAGCCCCACCACGGCGACCAGCAGCAGACAGATGAAGAAGATCCGGGCGGCGGTGACGGGCTCACCCAGCACCGCCATACCGAGCACGGCCGCACCGGCGGCGCCGATACCCACCCACACCCCGTACGCCGTGCCGATCGGCAGGGTCTTCGCCGCATAGGACAGCAGCACCATGCTCGCGACGATCCCGGCGCCCGTGAACACACTGGGCCACAGCCGGGTGAAACCGTCGGTGAACTTCATGCCGATCGACCAGCCGACCTCGAGCAGACCGGCGACGAGAAGAAGAACCCATGCCATGACGGCACCTCCGAGACATCGAGCGATACGGGGTGCGTCGTCTTGTCGTACCCGGTACGGCGCGTCTCGTCGGGTTCCCCTCCACCGTAGCAAAAGGCAACGAAAAGGGCCGGTGACCTGCGCCACCAGCCCTCTCACAAGGTCCTACAGGTACAACCCGGTGGAGTCCTCCGACCCCTCCAGCCGCTCCGCGGCCACCGCGTGCAGGTCCCGCTCGCGCATCAGCACGTACGTCGCACCCCGCACCTCGACCTCGGCACGGTCCTCGGGGTCGTACAGCACGCGGTCCCCGGGCTCGACGGTCCGTACGTTCTGCCCGACCGCGACCACCTCGGCCCAGGCCAGCCGCTTGCCCACCGCGGCCGTCGCGGGAATCAGGATGCCGCCGCCCGAGCGGCGCTCGCCCTCCGGCAGATCGGACTTCACGAGCACGCGGTCGTGCAGCATGCGGATGGGCAGCTTGTCGTGGGTGGTGTTCTCGCTCACGCCCCGAACCTACCTGTCCGTACCGGCCCCGTACCGCTCAGGGTCATCCGCGCCTGCGGCGCGCCGACACCACGAGCAGCCCGACCAGGCCCACCGCGACCAGGGCCACGGGCACGATCCGGTCGACGCGCGGAGCCCCGTCCTCATGACGCAGGCCGTCCTTCAGGTCGGTCACGACCCGGTTCACCGTGGCGAAGGCCCGCCCGGCGGTGTT
This sequence comes from Streptomyces sp. Sge12, assembly GCF_002080455.1. Lineage (NCBI taxonomy): Bacteria > Bacillati > Actinomycetota > Actinomycetes > Kitasatosporales > Streptomycetaceae > Streptomyces > Streptomyces sp. Sge12. Next base: position 4,985,889 of record NZ_CP020555.1, on the reverse strand, counting down.
GTCGACGGTCGAGGCGACCCGCGCCTTCGCGTCCCCGATGATCGTCTTCGGGTGCATGCGCACGCCGATCTCGTCGAGCGTCTCGGCGAGCTGCTCGCGGCGGCGGACGATGTCCGCCTCGATCTGTGCGGGGGTCCTGGCTTCCGACACCGCGCTGCCTCCGTCGTCGTGGTCCTGTGGGGCGTAGTCCGCCATGAACAGTCTGTCAGCTTAGTCTCATGGCATACCGATCCCCTCCCGAGGAGAGTGTCAACGATGAGCGAGCGGCTCCAGCCGGGCGACACCGCCCCCGCCTTCACCCTGCCCGACGCGGACGGCAACGAGGTCTCGCTCGCCGACCACAAGGGCCGCAAGGTGATCGTCTACTTCTACCCGTCCGCGCTGACGCCGGGCTGCACGAAGCAGGCCTGCGACTTCACGGACAACTTGTCCTTCCTGACGGGACACGGCTACGACGTCATCGGCGTGTCCCCGGACAAGCCGGAGAAGCTGGCGAAGTTCCGCGAGAAGGAGGACCTGAAGGTCACCCTGGTCAGCGACCCGGAGAAGGAGACGCTGACGGCGTACGGCGCGTACGGCGAGAAGAAGCTGTACGGCAAGACGGTCACCGGGGTCATCCGCTCCACGGTGGTCGTCGACGAGGAGGGCAAGGTCGAGCACGCCTTCTACAACGTCAAGGCGACGGGCCACGTTGCCAAGATCATCAAAGACCTGGGCCTCTGACCCCCCGCCCTCCCTTCCACAAGCGGCCCGCACCCCCGGTGCGGGCCGCTCCGCTTATCGGACGAAACCAGCCGTAACCGTCCGACTATCGGCCCGTTACTCCATACGAGAGCCGCACAGGCGGCCGGACGTCACGGAAGGGCCACACCATGGGAGAACCGCACGACCGCGACACCCTGACCGCAGCGGTCGCCGCATCGAGGGGCTGGGCCGACCTGATGCGGCGCCTCGGCTTCAAGGAGAGCGGAGGGCGACGCCGCATGCTGCAGGAGAAGGTCACCGCCTACGGAATCGACACCAGCCACTTCGCGAAAAGGAGCCCGTGGCGCAAGTACCCCGATGAGGTCATTGCCGCGGCGGCAGCGACGTCCACCACCCTGCGTGAGGTTGCGGTGAAGCTCGGCGCACCCCCCGCCACAGGCACTCTGTCTCACATCGTCCGCCGCATAGCCGCCGCCGGTGTGGACATCAGCCATTTCTGCGGCATGCAACGGAGCGGCGTCGAGCTCCCGTTCACCAGGGAGGAGCTTGCCGGTGCCGCAGCCTCCGCGGACAGCGTGCGCGGCACGGCTCGCGCCCTGGGGGTGCCGGACGACAGTCGCTCCCGTGCCACCCTCGGAAGGATGCTGAAGGTGCACGGAATAGACACCACCCATTTCCGGAACACACGGATCCGCATCCCCGAGGACGCGCTGCGCGCAGCAGTTCCGGCAGCGCTGAGCTACGCGGACCTCATGCGCGCCCTCGGCCTGCACGTCGACGACGTGAACCACCGGCGCGTTCGGCGCCTGGTCGCTCGGCTCGGACTCGATGTCAGCCACTTCAAGCGGCGGGCCTGGGCAACCACTCAGGCAGCACCCCGGCGAAAGGATCCCGCCGACACCGTCCTGACCAGGCTTCCCGAGGGGGCGTCACGCGTTCATCGCCCCCGTCTGCACCGGGCACTACAGGAGATCGGTGTTCCCTACGCCTGCGAAGGCTGCGGCAACACCGGGGAGTGGCTCGGGCGACCGATCACCCTTCAGATCGATCACATCAACGGGGACTGGCGCGACAACCACCGCGAGAACCTCCGACACCTGTGCCCCAACTGCCACTCACTGACCGACACGTGGTGCCGAAACCGTCGCGCCAATGCTGGGACCCTGCCCGTAGACTGAGCACAGCCCAGACGGACCGAATATCCGAATTAGGCTACATGTCGCGGTTGTGGTGGAATTGGCAGTCACGCTTGGTTTAGGTCCAAGTGGGGTAAAACCCGTGGGGGTTCGAGTCCCCCCAACCGCACGTCCACACCGAAGGCCCCGTACGCACCACGCGTACGGGGTCTTCGGCGTCGTCGTGCGGGGCTCAGCCCAGGAGGGCGCGGACGAAGGGGACCAGGGCGCGGAAGGCCTGGCCGCGGTGGGAGATGGCGTTCTTCTCCGCCGCCGTCAGCTCCGCGCACGTGCGGGTCTCGCCCTGCGGCTGGAGGATCGGGTCGTAGCCGAAGCCGCCCGTGCCGGACGGGGTGTGGCGGAGGGTGCCGAGGAGGCGGCCTTCGACGACGCGTTCGGTGCCGTCCGGCAGGGCCAGCGCCGCCGCGCACGCGAAGTGGGCCCCGCGGTTCTCGTCGGCGATGTCCCCGAGCTGGGCCAGCAGCAGGTCCAGGTTGGCCTTGTCGTCGCCGTGGGTGCCGGCCCAGCGGGCCGAGAAGATGCCGGGGGCGCCGTGCAGGACGTCCACGCAGAGGCCGGAGTCGTCGGCGACCGCCGGCAGGCCGGTGGCGCGGGCCAGGGCGTGGGCCTTGAGGAGGGCGTTCTCGGCGAAGGTGACGCCGGTCTCCTTGACGTCCGGGATCTCCGGGTACGCGTCCGCGCCGACCAGCTCGTGCGGCAGGCCGGCGTCGGACAGGATCGCGCGGAGTTCGGAGACTTTGCCCGCGTTGCGGGTGGCCAGGATGAGGCGGCTGGGCGTCGAGGTCATGCCCCCATTATCCCGGGGGCCGGATCAGCCCGGGGTGCAGACCTTGGAGAGCTCGCTGGCCGCGTCCGCGACCGGCTGGATGTTCGGGGCGGTGTTGCCGCTCTCGATCGAGGTGCGGACGTTCTTGACGGCCGTGTTCATCGAGTCGATCGCCTTGCCGAGGTCGGCGTTGTCCGTCTGGTCGCCGATCTTCTTGAGGTTCGACTCGATCTGGTCGAGCGCGTTCTGGGCGTCCTGGGGGCTGTTGCCCGCCTGGGAGACGGCCTGCTGGAGGTCGTTGGCGCCGTCGGTGATGGCCACGGCCGTGTTCGCGCAGTCCATCGCGGTGGAGATCGCGTCGCAGGACGTCAGGGCCGGGACGGTCAGTACGGCTGCCACGGCCACGGCGGCTATGCGGAGCTTCATGCGGTTCTCCCCCTGAGGAGTTGACGATGCGGGCTTGGACGGACGGCTACGAGGACGGGCGCACGGCTGTGACACCGTGCGCCCGTATCTTCCTGGACGCCGGGCGGGGCCCGGCGGTTGCCCTACAGTTCGAGCGCGCCCAGCTGGATGGCTTCCAGGTCCGCGCAGCCACCGGCGGCGAGGTCGAGGAGGGCGTTGAGTTCCTTGCGGTCGAAGGGCTCGCCCTCGGCGGTGCCCTGGACCTCGACGAAGCGGCCGTCGCCGGTGCAGACGACGTTCATGTCGGTCTCGGCGCGCACGTCCTCCTCGTAGCAGAGGTCGAGGAGCGGGACGCCGTCGACGATGCCGACGCTGACGGCGGCGACGGTGCCGGTGAGCGGCTTGCGGCCGGCCTTGATGAGCTTCTTCTTCTGGCCCCAGGCGACGGCGTCGGCGAGGGCGACGTAGGCGCCGGTGATGGCGGCGGTGCGGGTGCCGCCGTCGGCCTGGAGGACGTCGCAGTCCAGGACGATGGTGTTCTCGCCGAGGGCCTTGTAGTCGATGACGGCGCGCAGGGAGCGGCCGATCAGGCGGGAGATCTCGTGGGTGCGGCCGCCGATCTTGCCGCGGACGGATTCGCGGTCGCCGCGGGTGTTGGTGGAGCGCGGCAGCATCGAGTACTCGGAGGTGACCCAGCCTTCGCCGCTGCCCTTGCGCCAGCGCGGGACGCCTTCGGTGAAGGAGGCGGTGCAGAAGACCTTGGTGTCTCCGAAGGAGATGAGGACGGAGCCCTCGGCGTGCTTGCTCCATCCGCGTTCGATGGTGACCGGGCGGAGCTGTTCGGGCGTACGGCCGTCGATGCGAGACATGGCTCCGAGCCTAGTCGGTGCCGGTGAACGCGAAGACCCCGTCCGGGTGGTTGCAGGACGGGGTCTGGTGGGGGCCGGGTGGCGGCCCCTAGGGGGTTCGTGTCACATCATGTCTTCGATGTCGGCGGCGATCGGGTCGGCGTCGGTGCCGATGACGACCTGGATCGCGGTGCCCATCTTGACGACGCCGTGGGCGCCGGCGGCCTTGAGCGCGGCCTCGTCGACGAGGGCGGGGTCCTTGACCTCGGTGCGCAGGCGGGTGATGCAGCCCTCGACCTCTTCGATGTTGTCGATGCCGCCGAGCCCGGCGACGATCTTCTCAGCCTTGGTGGCCATGTGTTTCTCCCTGAGTGATGCGAAGAACGGGTCTCAGCGGCCGGAACATGGATACCCACCCGCACGGCCCGCATTGTCACGGTAACGCACGGTTGGCCCATCTACGCGAGCGCGTGTCCGGTCCCTGCCGAATGATGGCGATCAGCGGCAACCTACCCACAACTGGTCTACACCAGTGTGCCGTAAGTGTTGCGGCAGCCAAAACGGGCCGGTCAGGGAGGACGCCTATGAGCGCGAGCAAGGCCGGAGCAGCTCCACGCCCGTCGTGGCAGAACAACCTGTACCAGGGGCTGCAGAAGATGGGGCGGAGCCTTCAGCTCCCCATCGCCGTACTGCCTGCGGCGGGCATCCTGCTGCGGCTGGGTCAGCCGGACGTCTTCGGTGCGGACGGCCTGCAGTGGACCGACGTCGCCAAGGTGATGGCGGGTGCGGGCGGGGCGCTGCTCGACCCCGATCTCGGCCTTCCCCTCCTCTTCTGCATCGGCGTCGCCATCGGCATGGCGAAGAAGGCCGATGGTTCGACCGCCCTCGCGGCCACGGCGGGCTTCCTCGTCTACCGGGGGGTGCTGCACGCGTTCCAGAAGGCGTGTCCGCCGGGGACCAAGGACATCGGGGGCGGCTGTCTGGGCCCGAACGACACCTTCGCGGCGTACACGTACCAGAACCCCGGGGTCTTCGGCGGCATCATCATGGGCCTGCTGGCAGCCTGGTTCTGGCAGCGGTACCACCGGGTGAAGCTGGTGGACTGGCTCGGCTTCTTCAACGGCCGGCGGCTGGTCCCGATCATCATGTCCTTCGTCGCGATCGCCTTCGCCGCGCTCTGCCTGTGGGTCTGGCCGCCGGTCGGGGACGCGCTGGAGAGCTTCTCCGACTGGCTGCGCGGGCTGGGCGCCTGGGGTGGTGGCATCTTCGGCGTCGCGAACCGTGCGCTGCTGGTGATCGGCCTGCACCAGTTCCTGAACGTGCCGATCTGGTTCCAGTTCGGGTCGTACACGGCGGCGGACGGGAAGACGTACCACGGCGACATCAACATGTTCCTGCACGGCGACCCGAACGCGGGCCTGTTCCTGTCCGGCTTCTTCCCCATCATGATGTTCGCCCTGCCTGCGGCGGCGCTGGCGATCACCCACTGCGCGAAGCCGCAGCGGCGCAAGGAGGTGGGCGGCCTGATGCTGTCGGTGGCCCTGACCTCGTTCGTCACCGGGATCACGGAGCCGCTGGAGTACTCGTTCCTCTTCGTGGCGCCGGCCCTGTACGCGGTGCACGCGCTCCTGACGGGCGTCTCGATGGCGGTGACCTGGGGGCTGGGCGTCCACGACGGCTTCAGCTTCTCGGCGGGCCTGATCGACTACGTCATCAACTGGAGCCTGGCGACGAAGCCCTGGCTGATCATTCCGATCGGGCTGTGCTTCGCGGTCGTCTACTACGCGGTGTTCCGTTTCGCGATCACGAAGTTCAATCTCGCGACGCCCGGCCGGGAGTCGGACGAGGAGATCGCGGCGATGGAGTCGGAGACGACCAAGGCCTGATTCCCCCCTCCCCGGCAGGGGGTTGAGGCGGTCCGTCAAGGGCCCTCGGATCACGATCCGGGGGCCCTTCGGCATACGTCGGGGTATGTGATCCAGGCCACAGGAAAACGAAGGTTCCTTATCTAACCCTCACCGTGTTACAACTGGTCTACACCACGATTGGTGTAGACCACGCGGGCCTGTCCGAGCCCGCGTATCCCCGTATCTGAGACGTCGCCGTCCCCCGTTTCCCTCTGGCGTCGCCTTGCCCACTGGAGGAAGTTGTGTCCACGGCTACCGCCCCCTCGGCGGAAAAGAAGAAGGGCGCTGGCGTGATGGCCGTCATGCAGCGCATCGGCCGGAGCCTCATGCTCCCCGTTGCCGTGCTGCCTGCCGGCGCGCTCCTGCTCCGCCTGGGCGCGGACGACATGCTCGGCGACAAGGACGTCTTCCCGACCTTCGTCCTGAAGATCGCCGGTTACATGGCGGCCGGCGGTGGCGCGATCCTCGACAACATGGCGCTGCTGTTCGCCGTCGGCATCGCCATCGGCTTCGCCAAGAAGTCGGACGGCTCCACGGCTCTCGCCGCCGTCACCGGTTACCTGGTCTTCCAGAAGGTCCTGGCCACCTTCACCGACAGCAACCTGCCCAAGGTCGCCAAGGTCGTCGGCGGGAAGATCGTCAACGTGGACGCTCCGGTCAACGCGGGGGTGCTCGGCGGTGTCGTGATGGGCATCATCACCGCCCTGCTCTACCAGAAGTTCTACCGGACCAAGCTGCCGGACTGGGCGGGCTTCTTCGGCGGCCGTCGCCTCGTCCCGATCCTCTCCGCCCTCGCGGGTCTGGTCACCGGTGTCGTCTTCGGTCTCATCTGGCCGGTCCTCGGTACGGGTCTGCACAACTTCGGTGAGTGGCTGACCGGTTCCGGCGCTGTCGGTGCGGGCATCTTCGGTATCGCCAACCGTGCGCTCATCCCGATCGGCATGCACCACCTGCTGAACTCCTTCCCGTGGTTCCAGGCCGGCTCCTTCGACACCGCGAACGGCGCCGTGCACGGTGACATCGGCCGCTTCCTCGCCGGTGACCCGACCGCCGGACAGTTCATGACCGGCTTCTTCCCGATCATGATGTTCGCCCTCCCGGCGGCCTGCCTCGCGATCGTCCACTGCGCCCGCCCCGAGCGCCGCAAGGTCGTCGGCGGCATGATGTTCTCCCTCGCGCTGACCTCCTTCGTCACCGGTGTGACCGAGCCGATCGAGTTCACCTTCATGTTCATCGCCCCGGTGCTGTACGCGATCCACGCGGTGCTGACCGGTGTCTCCATGGCCCTCACCTGGGCCCTGGGCATGCGCGACGGTTTCGGCTTCTCGGCCGGTCTCGTCGACTTCCTGCTGAACCTGGGCATCGCGGAGAAGCCGTGGATGCTGGCGCTCGTCGGCCTCTGCTTCGCCGCGGTCTACTACGTCGTGTTCCGCTTCGCGATCGTCAAGTTCAACCTGCCCACCCCGGGCCGCGAGTCCGACGAGGAGCTCGCCGAGCTGGTGAAGGCCGAGGCCAAGTAAGCAGCCCCGCAGAACCGAAGAAGCCCCCGCTCTCCCGGAAGGAAGGGCGGGGGCTTCCGCGTGTTCCGCAGGGCCGGACGCCTCAGACCTCGTAGACCGCGCCCGCGTGCGCCAGGTCGACCCGGCCGCCGTAGACCGCGCGGGCGTCGGCGAGGTTCTGCTGCGGGTCCGTCCACGGCGGGATGTGGGTCAGGACGAGCCTGCCGACGCCGCCGCCCGCCGCGTACTCGCCCGCCTCGCGGCCGTTCAGGTGCAGGCCGGGGATGTCCTCCTTGCCGTGCGTGAAGGAGGACTCGCACAGGAAGAGGTCGGTGCCCTCGGCGAGCAGGCCCAGCTCGGGGCAGGTGCCGGTGTCCCCGGAGTACGTGAGCGAGCGTCCGTCGTGCTCGATGCGGATGCCGTACGCCTCGACCGGGTGCGAGACCCGCTCGGTACGGACCTGGAGCGGGCCGATCTCGAAGGTCCCCGGCTTCAGCGTGCGGAAGTCGAAGACCTCGCTCATCGAGCGCTCGTCGGGGACGTCGTCGTAGGCGGTGGTCAGACGACGCTCGGTGCCCTCGGGCCCGTAGACGGGGATGGTGCCGCAGCGGCCGCCTTCGTGCCGGTAGTAGCGGGCCACGAAGTAGGCGCACATGTCGATGCAGTGGTCGGCGTGCAGGTGGCTCAGGAAGATCGCGTCGAGGTCGTAGAGACCGATGTGGCGCTGGAGCTCGCCGAGGGCGCCGTTGCCCATGTCGAGGAGCAGCCGGAAACCGTCGGCCTCGACGAGGTAGCTCGAACAGGCCGATTCCGCAGAGGGGAACGACCCCGAACAGCCGACGACGGTGAGCTTCATGGAGCGTGAACCTCCGAGGACGGTCCGTGGACGGAATGCGGGCCGTGCGTGGGTCGAGCGTAAGGCGCGAAACGTCCGGTCGCTCCTCCGCAGCAGGCCGTTGTGGGGGGAATCACCTGCGCTGTCACCCGGGGGAGCGACAGTGGGCACGGGCGTTGTCATGCCGGGGCGTTCCCGCGCGGCTACGGTCGAAACATGGACACGTCCTGGTGGCCCGCGGTGGCCGCGGTGGTGGCCGTGGCGCTGCTGGTGCTGTTCGCCGGGGGTCGGGCCGGGCTGCCCCGGCGGGTCCCGCCGGCGCACGGGACCGGTCCGCCCCCGCAGCCGAAGGCGGGTGAGCTGTGGTCCCTGGCGGACGGCCGTACGTGCCTGGTCCTCGCGGTGCGGTCGGTACGGGGGCACCGCGCGCGGGTCGCGTGGATCACCGCGAAGTACGACGACCGGCGGGCCGGGGTGATCCCGCTGCCCCCGGGGACGGTGGGGGCGCAGGGCCGGGCTCGTTTCCTGGAGGCGGACCGGCCGGCGGAGGTGTCGCTGTGGGAGTTCCGGACCAGGCTGGGGATGCTGGACCCTGCGGTGTGGGACGAGATCAAGGGCCTGGGAGGCGCGCGGTGACGCGGGAGCCGGTGATCCGCCTGCGGCGGGTGTACGACCCGCCGGAGCCGGCGGCGGACGGGGTACGGGTGCTGGTGGACCGGCTCTGGCCGCGCGGCCTGGCGAAGGCGGTGGCCGGGGTGGACGAGTGGCCGAAGGCGGTGACGCCGTCGTCGGAGCTGCGGAAGTGGTTCCACGGGGGTGGCTCCGCGGCGGAGTTCCGGGAGCGGTACCTCGCGGAGCTGGCCGGGCCGGGGGCGGAGGCGGAGCTGGCGCGGCTCCGGACGCTGGCCGCGGCGGGGCCGGTCACGCTGCTGACCGCGGTCAAGGACCCGGCGTCGAGCCATGCGGCGATCCTGGCGGAGCGGCTGTCGGCCTGACCGTGCGGCGCCGCTGCACGGGGCTCCGCCCCGGACCCGCGCCTCAAACGCCGGCGGGGCTGGATTTCAGCCCGCCCGGCGTCCGAGGACCGGGGTCGGGTTACGCCCAGAGTTGGCCCTGGAGGACCTCGATGGCTTCTTCCGTGGTCGCGGCCGTGTAGACGCCCGTCGACAGGTACTTCCAGCCGCCGTCGGCCACGACGAAGACGATGTCCGCCGATTCGCCCGCGGCCACCGCCTTGCGGCCGACGCCGATCGCCGCGTGCAGGGCGGCTCCCGTGGAGACGCCCGCGAAGATGCCCTCCTGCTGGAGGAGCTCCCGCGTGCGGGTCACCGCGTCCGCCGAGCCGACCGAGAAGCGGGTGGTGAGGACGGAGGCGTCGTAGAGCTCGGGGACGAAGCCCTCGTCCAGGTTGCGCAGCCCGTAGACCAGGTCGTCGTAGCGCGGCTCGGCGGCGACGATCTTGATGCCGGGTACGTGTTCGCGCAGGTAGCGGCCGACGCCCATGAGGGTGCCGGTGGTGCCCAGGCCGGCCACGAAGTGGGTGATCGAGGGGAGGTCCGCGAGGACCTCCGGGCCCGTGGTGGCGTAGTGGGCGCCCGCGTTGTCCGGGTTGCCGTACTGGTAGAGCATCACCCAGTCCGGGTGCTCCGCGGCCAGTTCCTTGGCCACCCGGACCGCGGTGTTCGAGCCGCCGGCGGCCGGCGACGAGATGATCTCGGCTCCCCACATGGCCAGCAGGTCACGCCGCTCCTGGCTGGTGTTCTCCGGCATCACGCACACGATGCGGTAGCCCTTGAGCTTGGCCGCCATCGCCAGCGAGATCCCGGTGTTGCCCGAGGTGGGCTCCAGGATGGTGCAGCCGGGCCGGAGCCGGCCGTCCTTCTCGGCCTGCTCGACCATGTGGAGCGCGGGGCGGTCCTTGATCGAGCCGGTCGGGTTGCGGTCCTCCAGCTTCGCCCAGATGCGGACGTCGTCCGAGGGCGACAGCCGGGGCAGCCGGACCAGCGGCGTGTTGCCGACCGCGGCCAGCGGGGAGTCGTAGCGCATTACTTCGATCCGCCGGCCACGGCCGGGAGGATGGTGACGCTGTCGCCGTCCTTGAGGGCGGTGGAGATGCCGTCGAGGAAGCGGACGTCCTCGTCGTTGAGGTAGACGTTGACGAAGCGGCGCAGCTGGCCGCCGTCGACGATGCGCTCCTCGATGCCCTTGTGACGGGTTTCCAGGTCCGCGAAGAGGTCGGCGAGGGTCGCGCCCTCACCGGAGACGGCCTTCTCGCCTTCGGTGTAGGTGCGGAGGATGGTGGGGATGCGGACCTCGATGGCCATGGCTGTCTCCAGTCGTCTGGGAGTGCGTGAGAAGCGTGAGAAGCGTGAAAAGGTGCGGCGCGCGGTTCGTCGGCCCTGCGCGCGGAAGGGCTCCGGATCAGAGCGCAGGACAGATGGCGCTGGCGAGGCGGCACAGGTCGACGTGCAGCCGCGCCACGAGCAGCAGCCTGCCGGGCGTCTCGATGCTCACGTCGTGGGAAACCATGCGGTCATGTTAACGATTCCCGGTCCCCCGTTTGGAGTGTGATCCCGCATCGTGGACGTCCACCGCTCACATGGTGGTCAGTAGGCCTCGACGACCTGCACTTCTTCCTCGGTGATCACTCCGTCGACGATGCGGTAGGAGCGGAACTGGAATTCGCCGAGGCCGTCCTCGTCCGCCGTCGAGACGAGGACGTAGTGGGCGCCGGGCTCGTTGGCGTAGGTGACGTCCGTCCGCGAGGGGTAGGCCTCGGTCGCGGTGTGCGAGTGGTAGACGATCACCGGGTCCTCGTCGCGGTCGTCCAGGTCGCGGTAGAGCCGCAGCAGATCCTTCGAGTCGAACTCGTAGAACGTGGGCGAGCGGGCGGCGTTGAGCATCGGGACGAACCGCTCGGGGCGGTCGGTGCCCGCCGGGCCGGCCACGACACCGCACGCCTCGTCGGGGTGGTCCTTGCGGGCGTGCTCGACGATCCGGTCGTACAGGTCCTGGGTGAGGGTCAGCATGAGCGACAGGATAAGCAGACGGGCCCTTCCGTACCGAGGAGTGGTACGGAAGGGCCCGCATGGTGGACACGAGGTCCGTGGGAGCGCGGTTCCCGGCCGCGGCAGGCGGCCGGGACCCGGTACTGCGGTGGTGCTCGGGGGTCCTACGAGGCCTTGCTGAAGGCCGCGCCGCGCGGGTCGCGGGACTTCATGACCAGGTAGGAGACGCCCAGGATCAGGCCCCACAGCGGGGCGCAGTACAGCGAGACGCGGGAGTCCTTGTCGGCGCCCATCATCACGATGACCATGCCGATGAAGAGCAGGGCGAACCAGCTGGTGTACGGGGCGCCGGGGGCGCGGAACGCGGACTGCGGCAGCTCGCCGCGGTCGGCCTTGGCCCGGTAGCGGATCTGGCAGACCAGGATCATGATCCAGGCCCACATGCCGGAGATGGTGGCGAAGGAGACGACGTAGTCGAAGGCCTTGCCCGGGGCGACGTAGTTGATCCAGACGCCGACCAGCATCAGCGCGGCGGAGAAGGTGGTGCCGATGAGGGGGGTGCCGCTCTTGGTGAGCTTGGTGAAGAACTTCGGGCCCTGGCCGTTGAGCGCGAGGTCGCGCAGCATGCGGCCGGTGGAGTACATGCCCGAGTTGCAGGAGGACAGGGCGGCGGTCAGCACGACGAAGTTGACGATCGCGGCGCCGACGCCGAGGCCCATGCGCTCGAAGGCGGCGACGAAGGGCGAGACGCCGGGCTGGAAGTGCGTCCACGGGACGACCGACAGGATCATGATCAGTGCGCCGACGTAGAAGACGGCGATGCGCCACGGCACGGTGTTGATGGCCTTGGGCAGGGTCTTCTCGGGGTCCTTGGACTCGCCGGCGGTGACGCCGACCAGCTCGACGGCGAGGAAGGCGAACATCACGATCTGCAGGGTCATCAGCGTGCCGCCGATGCCCTTGGGGAAGAAGCCGCCGTCGTTCCACAGGTTGGAGACGGTGGCGGTGTCGGCCGCGTCGGAGAAGCCGATGGTGAGGATGCCGGCGCAGATCAGGATCATGCCGACGATGGCGGTGACCTTGACCATGGAGAACCAGAACTCCAGCTCACCGAAGAGCTTCACGGAGATCAGGTTGGCGGCGTAGAGGATGACCGTGAAGATCAGCGCGTAGGCCCATTGCGGGAAGCTGTCATGGGTCCAGTACGACATGTACTGCGCGGCCGCGGTGACCTCGGTGATGCCGGTGACCACCCAGAACAGCCAGTACGTCCAGCCGGTGACGTAGCCCCAGAACGGGCCCAGGAACTCGCGGGCGTAGTCCGAGAAGGAGCCGGAGACGGGCCGGTACATGAGCAGCTCGCCCAGGGCCCGCATGATGAAGAAGATGACCAGGCCCGCGATGGCGTACGCCAGGATCAGGCTGGGGCCGGCCTTGGAGATCGCCTTGCCCGCGCCCAGGAACAGGCCGGTGCCGATGGCGCCGCCGATCGCGATCATCTGGATCTGGCGGGCGCCGAGCGTGCGGTGGTATCCCTCGCCGCCGTCGCCCTGCGTGCCCTCGCCGGGCTTCTTGTCGTGCTGCTCGACCTGCACAGAGGTCATGTCTGGTGCGCCTTTCTCCACGCCGACCCGCGCCGTCGTTGGCTGCGGATCGGGTCCTCGATCCCCCCGGATACGGATGGAGTTGCACGCCGGCGGTCAGCCGGTCCAAGCGAGCCGGGGGACATGGGTGGCGTCCCGTCGGCGATCGTGAAGATTTATCACGTGCTTACGGCTGCCCGAGGGGGAGAAATGTGGCGCAGGGCATCAAAAAATCACCCCAAAGCCCTAGAAGTGGATCAGATCACCGCATGGCGGTGATCTGATCGTTATCCGGATTTGAGCGTCCGCTGAGCGAACGATGTTCCCGCTTGAGGATTCTCAGAGGGTTTCGATCAAGGTTTCCTGGAGTCCGCCGAGCCAGAGGTAGGCCATCACCATCGGCTTGCGCGGGTCCTCGTCCGGCAGCCGGAACAGCATCGCGCTCTCGTCGTCCTCGGTGATGTCGAGGCGGGCCGCGATGGTCAGCCGCAGGTCGTTGAGCGCGCCGAGCCAGCGCAGCGGCAGCTCGCCGGAGAGCTCCAGCACCGCCGCCCCGTCGCCGGCCGGGGTGAGCCCGTTCAGGCTGCGTACGACCGCGAGCGCGTCCTCGCGCTTGCGGGCACGCAGGTCGTTCTCGGTGAAGCGGCGGAACTCCGCCGAACGGGCCTCCAGCTCCTGCGGGTCCACCCCCTTGTCGCCGCTCCCGTCCGGGGCCCCGTACGCGTCGGGGAAGAGCCGGGCCAGCGCCGGGTCGGACGGGGGCTCGGAGGGGCCCTCGGCGAACAGCGCGGCGAGCGGGTCGGCGTCCTCGGCCGGCTCCGGCTCGCCGGGGCCGATCAACTCCAGCAACTGGACGGCCAGGGAGCGCAGGATCGAGATCTCGATCTCGTCGAGCGCGATGGCGGCGCCGCCGCCCTTCATGGACTCGAAGGTGCCGCCCATCAGTTGCGGTCCTGCGAGAGGGTCGCCCACAGGCCGTAGCCGTGCATGGCCTGCACGTCGCGCTCCATTTCCTCGCGGGTGCCGCTGGAAACGACGGCCCGCCCCTTGTGATGGACGTCGAGCATCAGCTTGTGCGCCACGTCCTTCGAATAGCCGAAGTACGCCTGGAACACGTACGCCACGTAGCTCATGAGGTTGACCGGGTCGTTGTGCACCAGGGTCACCCAGGGGACGTCGGGTTCGGGGACCGCGAAGGTCTCTTCGGCGGATTCGGTGCGTTCGATCTCAACAGGAGCAACACTCACTCGTCCCATGCTGCCACCTCGACTGCGCCGCTGCCCAAACAGGGGCCGGACGGCCCCCGCCACCGACCGTTCCCCTGCCCCGTGACGGGCCCGTTCCACAATCGGCACCCACATCTCGTCACTTTGACGAAATGTGCGCTAGCATCCCAGCCATGAACCCTGCGGACCTGGGCCTGCCGGTGGACGTGCCGTCGACAGCGCTCTTCACGGACCATTACGAGCTCACGATGTTGCAGGCCGCCCTGGCCAACGGCACCGCCGACCGACGCTCGGTCTTCGAGGTGTTCACCCGGCGGCTGCCCGAAGGACGCCGCTACGGTGTGGTCGCCGGAACCGGGCGGGTGCTCGACGCGGTGGAGAACTTCCGCTTCGACGGCGCGGTGCTGGAGTTCCTGCGCGAGCGGGCCGTCGTGGACATGCGGACCCTGGACTGGCTGGCCTCGTACCGCTTCTCCGGCGACATCTGGGGCTACCCGGAGGGGGAGGTCTACTTCCCCGGCTCCCCCGTCCTGCGGGTGGAGGGCAGCTTCGCCGAGTGCGTGCTGCTGGAGACCGTGATCCTGTCGATCCTGAACCACGACTCGGCGATCGCCGCGGCCGCCTCCCGGATGTCCTCGGCGGCGGGCGGACGCCCGCTGATCGAGATGGGCGCCCGGCGCACCCACGAGCTGGCGGCCGTCGCCGCGTCGCGGGCCGCGTACGTGGGCGGCTTCACCTCCACCTCGGACCTGGCGGCCGGATTCCGGTACGGGATCCCGACGGTGGGCACCAGCGCCCACGCCTTCACCCTGGTCCACGACAGCGAGCGGGACGCCTTCACCGCGCAGGTGGCCTCGCTGGGGCGGGGCACCACCCTGCTGGTGGACACGTACGACGTGGCCGAGGCCGTCCGCACGGCTGTGGAGATCGCCGGACCGGAGCTGGGCGCGGTCCGGATCGACTCGGGCGACCTGCTGCTGGTGGCCCACCGGGTGCGGCAGCAGCTGGACGAGCTCGGCGCGACCTCGACGAAGATCGTGGTCACCTCGGACCTCGACGAGTACGCCATCGCCTCGCTGGCGGCCGCCCCCGTGGACGCGTACGGCGTGGGCACCCAGCTGGTGACCGGCAGCGGGCACCCGACGTGCTCGATGGTCTACAAGCTGGTCGCGCGGGCCACCTCGGCCGACCCGAAGGCGGCGCTGGCACCGGTGGCGAAGAAGTCCTCGGGCGGCAAGACCTCGATCGGCGGCCGCAAGTGGGCGGCGCGGCGGCGGGACGCGGAGGGGGTGGCGGAGGCGGAGGTGATCGGCGTGGGGCCGGTGCCGGCGGCCCTGGCCGACCAGCAGCTCCTGACCCAGCTGGTCAAGGCGGGCGAGGTGGTCGCCCGCGAGCCGCTGGAGGCGGCCCGGGACCGCCACCGCGCGGCCCGCGCGGGCCTGCCGCTGTCCGCGACGCAGCTGTCCCGCGGCGAGGCGGTGCTCCCCACGGAGTACGTGTAGCCGCGCCTCCGCGGCCGGGGCGCCGCCCGGACCCCTACGGCGCTCCGCGCCCGCGTCTGGAACGCCGGCGGGGCCGGTCCGGCCGGGGCCGCCCGCCCGGCGCCGCTCGGGTCGCCCGCAGGGCGATCCCGGCCCCGACGGCGTTTGAGACGCGGGGGTCCGGGGGCAGAGCCCCCACGCGGCGCAGCCGCCGTACAGCACAGCGGGGAAGGGGCCGGGCGGGGCAATGGCCCCCGCAGGGCCCCGCCGCCGCACAGACACATCGAGCCGAAGGACACGTCATGCACCGCGCACTGATCGTCGTCGACGTACAGAACGACTTCTGCGAGGGCGGCAGCCTCGCGGTCACCGGCGGAGCCGACGTCGCCGCCGCCGTCACCGAGTACATCGGCCAGGCCACGCCCACGTACCGGCACGTCGTCGCCACCCGTGACCACCACGTCGACCCCGGGTCGCACTTCGCCCGCCCCCCGGCCGAGCCGGACTACGAGACGTCCTGGCCCGTCCACTGCGTGGCCGGGACCGAGGGCGTGGGCTTTCACCCGAACTTCGCCCCCGCCGTCGCCTCGGGAGCCGTCTCCGCCGTCTTCGACAAGGGCGCGTACGAGGCCGCGTACAGCGGCTTCGAGGGCGCCGACGAGAACGGGACGACGCTCGGCCAGTGGCTGCGGGACCGGCAGGTCACCGAGGTGGACGTGGTCGGGATCGCCACCGACCACTGCGTGCGGGCCACCGCCCTCGACGCCGCCCGCGCCGGCTTCGGCACGCGCGTCCTGCTGGACCTGACCGCCGCCGTGGCCCCGCACACGACCGCACGGGCCCTGGACGAGCTCCGTGCGGCCGGGGTGACCCTCGTCGGCGGCCGGGCGGACACCCCCTAGGCCGAGACGGCCCGGGGACCCCCTGGGCCTAGGTGCCCAGCAGGGCCCGGATGGGGTGCCAGAGCTCCTGCGCCCGGTCCGGTGCGCCCCGCCAGAGCAGCCCGTCCGGGTGGTGCAGGACGGCCGTGACCTCGTCCGGCGTGGGCGGGTGCGCGTTGCCCCGCAGGTACACCGCCCGCATCCCGAGGTTCCGCAGCCTGGTCAGGGCGCGGGCCCGGTTCGCGGCGTGCACCAGCACGCGGACATTTCCACCTTCTCCGGACGGCCTCGGCAGCATGAGTGCAACCACCACACTGCCGCCCGGCAATCTGACAAAACCTCCGCCTGGCATGGCTGTCATCTCCCCCGTCAATAAGAAACTCGTACCGGGCATCTAAACGCGAACGGCCGCCGCCCGCTAGAGGGCGACGGCCGATCATGCTTTGACCTGCGGTTTTACCGAATTACTTCGAGGAGGGACCCACCTCGACGGTCATGACCTCACCGTCGTAGGTCTCCTTCAGGATCTTGATCTTGGTGTTGGTGTCAGTGACCTTCACCGATCCGGTCGGGTTCTCGTCGTAGTAGTACTTGCCCTTGTGGTCGTCGAAGACCAGGTTGGCGGGCTTCGGCTTCAGGAACAGCTCCTCGCCGTTCTTGTGCAGCGTGAAGGCATCCGTCGAGTACGCGCTGAAGGTGGCGTCGTACGGCTGGATCTTGTTGCGCAGCAGGGTGCCGTCCGCCCACTTCATGGGCTTGGCGTTGGCGTCGATCGGCAGGATCAGGCCCTGGCCCGGGTGGACGCTGGTGTTGTTGTCCTTCTGGCTGGTGTCCCACTGCCAGATGAGCAGACCGTCCTGGTACGGGTAGTGCTCGACCCAGTCCGGCTTGGTGTTGCCGAAGCCGAAGTTGTACGGACCCACCTTGAGGGTGGAGTCGTACGACACGTAGCGGCGGTTCTCGGCCAGGTAGTACTGCGCGTACTCCTTGGTGAAGCCGCTGCCGATGCGCGAGAAGCCCTTGCCGGTCCAGCCGTTGTCGCCGTTCTCGGCGCCGTCGGTGAACAGCGCGGAGCCGTCCGCGGTGATGTTGAGGGCGTCGGCCGCGAAGCCCTTGCCGCCCGCGCCGCCGTCCGTCTGGTAGCGGAAGCGGAGGTCGACCTTCTTGCCCGCGTAGGCGTCGAGCGGGAAGTTCAGGTTCTTCCAGGCACCCGAGACACCGGTGAGCGACGGGCTGCCGGAGGCGTCGGCCGGGATGGCCGTGCCGTCGGCGGTGCCGGCGAGGGCGGTCCAGGTGGCGCCGCCGTCCGTGGACACCTCGGTGTAGAGGTAGTCGTAGTCGGCCTCGATGTCCCACCAGCCCTTGAGGGACAGGGCGGCGGACTTCTTGCCCGTCAGGTCGACGGAGCGGGTGAGGGTGTTCTTGAGGTCGTCACCCATGTTGCTCCACCACTGGGCGGAGCCCTCGGCGGGAGCGACGATGTCCGTCTGGACCTTCTTCTTGGGCAGCTCGACGACCAGCGCCTGCTTGTCCTTGGTGTTGAAGGCCGACACGCCCAGCTTGTGGGTGGACTTCGTCGCGGCCTTGGCCGTGTCGTAGTTCAGCCAGCCCAGCTGGAGCTTGTCCCAGGCGGTCATGTCGCCGGGGAGGTCGCCGATGGAGTCCTTGCCCTTGCCGAGCCAGGAACCGGCCGACATCAGGGACCAGAAGCCGACGCTGTTGTCGCCGCCACCGGAGGTGTCGTACAGGTCGGGCAGGCCGAGGTCGTGGCCGTACTCGTGCGCGAAGACGCCGAGGCCGCCGTTCTCGGGCTGCATCGTGTAGTCGCCGACCCAGATGCCCGTGCTGCCGATCTGGGTGCCGCCGGCCTTGTTGTTGTCCGGGCCGGTCTTGCCCGCCGCGGTGCCGTAGGCGTACCAGCGGTGCGCCCACAGCGCGTCGGGGCCCTGCACGCCGCCACCGGCCGACTCGTCCTCGCCCGCGTGGACGATCTGGAAGTGGTCGATGTAGCCGTCGGGCTCGTTGAAGTTGCCGTCGCCGTCGAAGTCGTAGCGGTCCCACTGGTCGTACTGGGACAGCTGCGCCTTGATCTGCGCGTCGGTCTTGCCGGCCTTCTTCTGCGCCTCGGACCAGGCGGTGACGCCGTCCTTGACGGTGTCCCACACGTTGGAGCAGTTGCTCTGGCCGCAGAAGTTGGAGCCGTAACGGGCCTCGTTGTACGGGACCTTGACCCAGTCGGCGACCTCGCCCTCGACCGAGTAACGGCCCGAGGAGGTCTTCTCGTAGTAGGTCTTCAGCGAGTCCTTGCCCTGACCCGTGGCGAAGTACAGGTCCTGGAAGTACTGACGGCTGAAGTCCTTGCGCCAGGCGGTGCTGTTGTCCTTGGCGCGGTCCGGCTGGGCGATCGTGTTGTGCATCGGACCCGGCGTACCGCCGAACTTCGGAACGGCCGGCTTCGGGCCGGGGCCGTCCGGGTCGTGCATGGTCGTGTTGTCGACCTGGTCGCCGAACTCGACGAGGATCGTGAAGATCTTGTCGGTCTTCTCGCGGCCGAGCTCGACGTACTTCTTGTCGTCCAGCTTGACGACCTTGGAGGCGCCGCGCTGCTCGACGCCCTTCTTGCCCTGGAGCACCTGGTCCAGAGCGGCCTTGCGCTGCTGGGCCTGCTGCTCGCTGAACGGGCCCTTGAGGTCGTGCTCGACGACCTTGGCAGGAGCGGTCGGGTCCTGCCCGTCGGCCCCGGCCACGGGTGCGGCCTGGACCTTGCCCTCGGCCTGGGCCGCGGTGACGGTGAAGAAGGTGGCGCTTGTCGCACAAGCGGCCATGGTCACGGTGACGGCGGCAGCACGTATCGCACGCCGTCTGGCGGAATTGCTGGTCACTTGATGTCGTTCCCCTCCCGCGGCCGCAACGTTGGTCGGAACTTCTCCATAGGAGCGGGGGGTTCCGCGCGGCGCGCGTCTCAAGTGACGACATTTGACCGGAGGGAAGCAAGAAAAGACAGACCTTGACTTGACCCTTACAACTGCACTATGCGGTCAGGGAGTTCCGCTATCCGGACGTTCCACAGCCATACGGGGCGAACGCCCCTTCCCGACCCCGCTGACGGTCCGTCCCGTCCCCCTTTCTCCCCCCGGCACCACCCGGAAAATGATCCCGTGCGCCCCCTGTGCTCCGGCACCGTGTGTTAGGTCACGCTTACCGGCGGTCCGGCTCGGGCATCCCGTCGTAGAGTCCCTCGACGCGCGAACCGGTCGAGCCGACTCCCCCTCCCCTCCCGAGGACGGATATCGCCATGCCGCGACCGACTGCCGCACAGCTCGCGTACGGGTCCGCCACGGTCGTCGTGTCGACGATCGCCATGCTGCTGCTCTCGCAGACGACCACCGGCCTCGGCGTCGCGGTCATCTCCGCCGCGGCGCTCGCCCTGGGTCTGCTCGTCGCCCTCACCGTGCCCCTCCCGCGCCGCCGCGGCCGCCATGCGGCCCGTACGGGCGCCCCCGCGACCGACGCGTCCCCCGCGGACCGGCAGGGCGCGACCGGGGCCGCCCGGGTGCCCGAGCCCCGGACGGCCACGGCCGAACACCCCGTGCACCACTGAGGATCCGCTGACGCTCCGCCGGCGATCCGCTGAGGATCCGCGCCCGACGCGGCGCGGGCGGCCTCCCCGGAGGGAGACCGCCCGCGTTGCGCTGCGTGGTGCCCGCGTGATGCCCGCGCCCGCGCCCGGCGCCTAGGTGGTGGCCCGGACCACGACCGTCTTGGCCACCTTGTCGTGCAGGCCCTGCTTGTACGGCTTGTCGACCAGGATCGAGACGATCAGCGCGATCGGCCACAGGCAGGCGCAGCACAGCAGCGTCGGCAGCCAGAGGACCGCGGCCCGGGTCAGCGAGGCACTGGAGCCCGGCACGCTGCCGTCGTTGAGCATCGCGACGCGCAGGCCCATGGCCTTCTTGCCGACCGTCTGGCCGCTCTTCTTGGTGAACCACCAGTCGTAGCCGACGTACGCGACGATCGAGATCAGGGTCATGATCAGGCCGCTGCCGCTGTAGGACCTGGTGACGACCTCGCTGACGTCCTCGCCCTGGTCCGTGTTGAACCGGTAGCGGTTGGTGCCGAAGGCCAGCTGGATGAGTGCCAGCGGGATGGCGATGATCAGGACGTCGATGATGCGCGCGAGGAGCCGCTTGCCGAAGTCGGCGAGCGGGGGCATCCCGGCGAGCGGGTCGGGCATGCCGTAGCCGCCGCTCCCGCCGTACGGGTCCCCGCCGCCGTACGGGGGCGGCGGTGGCGGGTAGCCCCCGCCGCCGCCCGGGCCTCCGGGCGGGGGCGGCGGCGGACCACCGCTTCCGGGGGGCGGCGGCGAGCCGTACGGCGAACCGCCCGACGGAGGCGTCGGTTCCTGGGGCTTCTTGAGGAACGGGTCGTCCTCGGGCGGCTGGCCCGGCGGCGGCTGGTCGGTACTCATGGCCCGAGTCGAACCCGGCTCCGGCGGCCCCGCAACGGGACCGCGTCCATTCGGGGGGAGGGCCGGTTCGGGAGGCGGCGGGACGCGCTCAGCGGGCCACGTACGTCCCTGCCGCCTTGTCGTGCCAGGCCTGGCGGCGCGGGCGGTCCACGAGGCACCAGAGGCTGCCGGGAAGGCCCAGGAGGGCGTACACCAGCCAGCGGCGCAGGGCCGCACCGAAGGTGGGCGGGCGCAGGGTGGCGGTGGCCAGGACCCGGACGCCCAGCAGCTTCTTGCCCGGGGTGCGGCCCCAACGGGCGGTGGGCAGCGCCTCGTACAGGATCCCGAAGAGGAGGACCGCGCCGAGGACCAGGCCCAGCCGGCCGGCGATGGTGGCGTCGAGGAGCCAGACGGTGGTGGTGCGGCCGCTCACCCGGGCGGCGTCGACCTTGGCCTCGATGTGGGCGGTGGCTCCGGGCAGCAGGGGCCGGGCGACCGCGGCCGCGACGGCGGCCAGGACGAGGGAGTCCAGCACGCGGGCCACGGCGCGGCGCACCAGCCCGGCGGGGCGCACGGCCCGTTCGGCCATGCGCTCGAACACTTCCCGGGGCGTACGGGCCCCCGCGGGCCGGGAGCCGGAGTCGCCCGGGCGGGCCTCCTCGGGCCCGCGCGGCTCGGGCGTACGCGGCCGGGGCTCCGCGGCGATCCTCGGGCGCACTCCGGCGGGGCGCGGCGCCCACACCTCGGGCCGGTCGGCGGCCGGGGTTTCGGGGGTGGGCGCGGGAGACGGCGCTGCCGGGCGGGGCCGGGCCGGCGCGGGGGCGGGCGTAGGCGCGGGCGTGGGGGCGGGGGCTGCGGCGGCAGCCTCGGGCCAGGAGGAGGTGAGCCCGGACCCGCCGGCTCCGGGGGCGTCGGGCCACTGCGGGGCCGGGGCCGAAGCCGGGGCCGAAGCACGGGCCGGGGCGGGGGCCGGGTTCTGGGCGGCCGGGGAGCGCACCGACAGGATCCCCGCGGAGGCCTGCTCGGGCCGTCTCGTGGGCGCCTCGGCGGGGGCGGCCGCAGCGGCCGCCGTACGGGCCAGCGAGATGCCCGCCGACCGCGGGGAGGGTTCCGGGACCGGTTCCGGATGGGCTTCCGGTTCGCGTTCCGGTTCGGGTTCCGGATCCGGCGCGCTGCCCCACGACACCCGGTGGTCCCGGGGCCCGCCGAAGCCGGCCTGGTGCACGGGGTCGGCCTGCCACACCACGGGCTCCGCGGCCGCCTCGGCAACGGGCGCGGGGGCGGGTGCGGGGACATGGGCGGGAGCGGGCGCGGGTGCGGGCTCCGGAAGCGCCTCGGTCATGGAGGTCTCGTCCAGGAACACCGGACCGGTCTCGTCGGCGCGCGGAACGTGCCCGCCGCGGGCCGCGGGGGCGGCCGGCGCGGCGAGGGGAGCGGCCTGCGCGGCGGGGGCCGACTGCGGGGCAGGACGGCTCGTGCCCGGAACCCAGGCCGCGCCGTTCCAGTAGCGGATGTACCCCGGGATGGACGGATCCGGGTAGTAGCCCTCGCGGGCCGCGTGCTCGCCGTCACCAGGGGAGGCCGTCATGTCCCCAACTCCGATCGTGGCTTGAGGCTTGTGCAAGGGAGGACCATAGCCAAGAACCTCCCCCCGACAGGTCCGGTAACGGGAGAATCCAAGCAAACGAGCGAACGTCACCCTGCGCGATGGTTTTCGGTCAGCCGAAAGAAATCGGCCAATCTCCGGTTCGCTTCCCGAAGTCGCGTCATACCCGGGCACAAGGGCGCTCTCTGCGGGTGTGGGGCGCCGTCCGGCCCCGCACACCGAACCGAAGTGAGGCCGTCATGCACCACCCCGTCATCGAGCGCGAGCTGGAACTGAAGCTGGTCCTGTCCCCCGAGCGCAGCATCCCCGTCCCCGCGCGGCTCCTCTACCTCACGGACGACCCGTACGCCGTGCACATCACCTTCCACACCGGCTCCCATACGCCCGTGGACTGGACCTTCGCCCGCGAGCTGCTCGTCGAGGGCGTGTTCCGCCCCTGCGGCCACGGAGACGTCCGGATCTGGCCCACCAAGGTCGACAACAGGGCCGTGCTCTGCATGGCGCTCACCTCCCCCGACGGCGACGCCCTCCTGGAGGCGCCCGCGACGTCCGTGTCGGCCTGGCTGGAGCGCACCCTGCGCGTCGTCCCGCCCGGCACCGAGTCCGAACGGCTGGGCCTGGACGCCGCGCTGGCCGAGCTGCTCACCCCGACCCCGGCCGACGACCTGTGGCTGCGCGACCCGTGGCCGTCGGACGAGTCGGCGGACGGGGAGCTGTGATGGCGGGCGACCGCACGCCCGGCGGCCGCCCGCCGCGGGAGGCGTCAGAAGAGCTTGCCCGGATTGAGCAGCCCCAGGGGGTCGAAGGCCTGCTTGACGGCCCGCTGCATCTCCAGCCCCACCGGGCCGAGTTCGCGGGCCAGCCACTCCTTCTTCAGCACGCCGACGCCGTGCTCGCCGGTGATGGTCCCGCCCAGGGAGAGGCCGAGCGCCATGATCTCGCCGAAGGACTCGCGGGCCCGCCGCGTCTCGTCCTCGTCCGCGGGGTCGAAGCAGACGATCGGGTGGGTGTTGCCGTCCCCGGCGTGCGCGCAGACCCCGATGAGCAGGTTCTGGGCGCGGGCGATGGCGGCCGTCCCGTCCAGCATCTCGCCGAGCCGCGAGCGCGGTACGCACACGTCGTCGATCATCGTCGCGGGCCGCAGCGCCTCCAGCGCGGGGAAGGCCATCCGTCGGGCCTGGAGCAGCAGTTCGGTCTCCGCCTCGTCCTCGGCGGGCACGACGGAGGTGGCGCCGGCGGCCGTGCACAGCTCCCCGACGGCCGCGAGGTCCTCGGGGGCGTGCGGGGTGTCGAAGGCGGCCAGCAGCAGGGCTTCGGTGTCCTCCGGGAGCCCCATCCTGCCGAGCCGGTTGACGGCGTGGACGGTCGTACGGTCCATCAGCTCCAGCAGCGAGGGGGTCAGGCCCGCCTCCATCACGGCGCACACGGCCTCGCAGGCGGCCGCGACGGAGGGGAACTCGGCGGCCAGCGCCAGCTGCCGGGGCGGCGCCGGGCGCAGGGCGAGGACGGCCTGGACGACCACGCCCAGGCTGCCCTCGGAGCCCACGAAGAGCCGGGTGAGGTCATAGCCGGCCACGCCCTTGGCGGTACGCCGGCCCGTGCGCAGCAGCCGCCCGTCGGGCAGGACCACGTCGAGGCCGAGCACGTACTCGGCGGTGACCCCGTACTTGACGCAGCACAGGCCGCCGGAGGCGGTGCCGATGTTGCCGCCGATGGTGCACTGCTCCCAGCTGGAGGGGTCGGGCGGGTAGTACAGGCCCTGGCGGGCGACCTCCCGCGAGAGCACGGCGTTCACGACGCCCGGCTCGACCACCGCGATCCGGTCGACGGCACTGATCTCCAGGATCCGGTCCATCTTGACGAGCGAGAGCACGATGCAGCCGTCGGAGGCGTTGGCGCCGCCCGACAGGCCCGTCCGGGCGCCCTGCGGGACCACGGGGATCCGTAGGGCGGTGGCGGTGCGCAGGACGTGCTGGACCTGTTCCACGGTCCGGGGCAGGACGACGGCGGCCGGGGTGCCGGCGGCGCAGAAGCTGGCCATGTCGGTGGCGTAGGAGGTGGTCACCTGGGGATCGGTGAGCAGGGCCTCGGCGGGGAGCCCCTCGAGCAGGCCGGCCCGCAGACGTGCGAAGAGATCGTCATCCATGGGACCAGCGTGGCAGCCGGGGCCATCGGTGTGAACACGCCCGCGCACTGCTTCGGACACCTCGGCGAACTCTTCATATTGACGCACAGTGACCCCATGGACCGTATCGACGAGGAATCGCAGACCCCGGCGCCGCCCGTGACCTTCACCGGCCGCAAGACGCTCGTGGCGGCCGCGGTCGCCGTGGTCCTGATCGCCGGGGCCCTGCTGATCCGGCCCGCCAGGACCGATGACGACGCCCGACCGCCCCGGCCGAGCGAGCGCGCCGCCTCCGCGGTGGGGATGGGCGCGCCCGCGGCGGTGGTGGATCTGAAGGCGCTGGTGGCGGACCGGGAGAAGTGGCTCAGCGCGCATCCGGACGACGAGGCCTCCTGGGCCGTCCTCGGTTCCGCCTACCTAGAACAGGCGCGGCGCACGGCCGATTCGGGCTGGTACCCGAGGGCGGAACAGGCCCTGAAACGGTCGTTGGAGCTCCGGCCGGCCGAGAAGGGCAACTTCGACGCGATGACGGCCATGGGCGCGCTGGCCAACGCCCGGCGGGACTTCGGGACGGCCCGCAAGTGGGGCGAGCTCGTACGGGCGCAGGCGCCCAAGCGGTGGACGGCGTACCCGGTGCTGGTGGACGCGTACACCGGGCTCGGCGACTACAAGGGCGCGCAGAAGGCGATGGAGCTGCTGCTGGAGATGCGGCCGGGCCTGGTCGCCTACGTCAGGGCCGCGCAGGTCTACCGGGACCGCGGCTGGCGCGAGGACGCGGTGGTGGCGATGGAGCACGCGGCGGGCGCGGCGAAGGCCCCGGCGGAGAAGGCGTACGCGCTGTTCCGGCTCGGGGAGCTGTCCTGGGAGCGGGGCGACCCGGCGGAGGCCCTGCGGCAGTACGAGGGCGCGCTGCGTACGGATCCGGCGCAGGCGGAGGCGCTGGGCGGGCGGGCGCGCGCGCTGGCGGCGCTGGGGCGCGGCGGCGAGGCGGTGCGGGACTACCGGATGGCGCTGGGACGCACCCCGGTGCCGGAGCTGGCGCGGGAGCTGGGCGAGCTGCTGGAGTCGCTGGGCCGGGGGCAGGAGGCGCGCGCCCAGTACGGGACGCTGGCCTCGATGGCGACCCGGGACAGCCGCAACGGGGTGGACGCCGATGTGGTCCTCGGCCTGTACGAGGCGGACCACGGCGATGCGGCGGCGGCGGTCCGGCGGCTGTCGGAGGAGTGGTCGCGGAACAAGAGCGTGCAGGTCGCGGACGCGCTGGGCTGGGCCCTGCACCGGGCCGGCGAGGACGAGGCGGCGCTGGAGTACGCGAAGAAGGCCACGGAACCGGGCCTGCGGAGCGCTGAGTTCGCCTTCCACCGGGCGATGATCGAGCGGGGCCTCGGCGACCAGGAGGCGGCCCGGCGGCATCTGGAGGAGGCCGTGCGGACGAACCCGTACTTCTCGCCGCTGCGCGGGCCGCTGGCGAAGGAGACCCTGGCGGCGATCGCCGCTCCGCCGCCGGGTGGGCCGGAGAACATCCGGCCGACGGCCCCGTGGGTGGAACCGGAGCTGCCGAAGGCTGCGAAGCCGAAACCGACTCCGTCGGGGCGCTGAGGTCCGGCCCGGCCGGCGTTCGGGGCGCGCGGGTCCGGGGTCGGGGCCCCGGGAAACACGGCGGCGCCGCACCCGGAAGCGGGTGCGGCGCCGAGGCCCCCCTCGGGCCGGGCCGTCGGCGGCTAGAGGTTGCCGCGCTTGTCCTGCTCGCGCTCGATCGCCTCGAACAGGGCCTTGAAGTTGCCCTTGCCGAAGCCCATGGAGCCGTGCCGCTCGATGATCTCGAAGAAGACCGTCGGGCGGTCCTGCACCGGCTTGGTGAAGATCTGCAGCAGGTAGCCGTCCTCGTCGCGGTCCGCGAGGATCTTCAGCTCGCGCAGCTCGTCGATCGGCACGCGGGTGTCGCCGACCCACTCGCCGAGGGTGTCGTAGTAGGTGTCCGGGACGGACAGGAACTGGACGCCCGCCGCACGCATGGTGCGGACCGTGGAGACGATGTCGTTCGAGGCCAGCGCGATGTGCTGGACACCGGGGCCGTTGTAGAACTCCAGGTACTCGTCGATCTGCGACTTCTTCTTCGCGATCGCCGGCTCGTTGATCGGGAACTTGACCTTCTTGGTGCCGTCCGCGACGACCTTGGACATCAGCGCCGAGTACTCGGTCGCGATGTCGTCGCCCACGAACTCCTTCATGTTCGTGAAGCCCATGACCTTGTTGTAGAACGCGACCCACTCGTTCATCCGGCCGAGCTCGACGTTGCCGACGCAGTGGTCGATGGCCTGGAAGGTGCGCTTGGCCGGGGGCTCGACCATGGGGGCGGCGGCCACGTAGCCGGGCAGGTACGGGCCGGTGTACTCGCCGCGCTCGACCAGCGTGTGGCGGGTCTGGCCGTAGGTCGCGATGGCGGCCAGTACGACCGTGCCGTGCTCGTCCTTGACCTCGTACGGCTCGTCCAGACCGCGGGCGCCCTGCTCGACGGCGTACGCGTAGGCCGCGCGGACGTCCGGGACCTCGATGGCGAGGTCGATCACGCCGTCGCCGTGCTCGGCCACGTGCTCGTCGAGGAAGCGGCCGTGGTCGGTCGTCGCCTTGATGACCGAGGTCAGCACGAAGCGGGCGGAGCCGTTGGTCAGGACGTAGCTGGCCGTCTCGCGCGAGCCGGTCTCCGGTCCGGAGTAGGCCACGAGCTTCATGCCGAAGGCGGTCGAGTAGTAGTGCGCGGCCTGCTTGGCGTTGCCGACGGCGAAGACGACCGCGTCCATGCCCTTCACCGGGAAGGGGTCTGCCTCACGCGCGGTGTGCGGGGTGGTTTCGAGGTTCGCCAGAGACTCAGTCATGAGCGCAGAGTCCCGCCGATCCACAAGCTGCGCAATAGTTTCCTGATCGGCTGTACAAACTGCCCAGGATGACCGCAGGCTGGCTGAAACATCTGTGCACTATGACCACCCGCGAGCACGCGTGGGCACTCGGAGGCATCCATGGGCATCGACGAACTCGACGGCCGGCTCATCGTCCTGCTCGCCCGCGAGCCGCGGATCGGGGTCCTGGAGGCCTCGCGCAGGCTCGGCGTGGCCCGCGGGACGGTCCAGGCACGCCTGGACCGGCTCCAGTCGAACGGGGTGATCCGAGGGTTCGGCCCGCAGGTCGACCCGACCGCCCTCGGCTATCCGGTGACCGCCTTCGCGACGCTGGAGATCAAGCAGGGGCAGGGGGCGGACGTACGGGCGCACCTGAACGGGGTGCCGGAGGTGCTGGAGCTGCACACCACGACCGGAACCGGGGACATGCTGTGCCGGCTGGTGGCCCGGTCCAACGCCGACCTCCAGCGGGTGATCGACCGCGTCGTCGGCTTCGAGGGGATCGTGCGGGCGTCGACGGCGATCGTCATGGAGAACCCGGTGCCGCTGCGGATCATCCCGCTGGTGGAGCAGGCGGCGGAGGACGACACCCGGGGCTGAGGGCGAGGAGTCCCACTCGCATCCGGCAGAAGTTGCAAAGAAATCCTTGCATAGAAGTCTTTGCAACTCTATCGTCGAGCCATGCCCGAGAACCCCGTAGAGCCCAACGTCCGCGCGCTCGACGCCCGTTCACTGCGCGGTCTCGCCCATCCCCTGCGCATGCGGATGCTGACCGCCCTGCGCCACGAAGGACCGGCGACCGCCTCCCAGCTCGCCGAGCGCTTCGGCGAGTCCAGCGGATCCACCAGCTACCACCTGCGCCAGCTGGCCGCCCACGGCTTCGTCGAGGACGCGCCCGGGCACGGCAAGGGCCGCGAGCGCTGGTGGCGGGCCGCCCACGAGGGCACCAGCCTCGACGAATCCCTGATGCGCGACGCCGACCCGGCCACGCGCGGCGCGGCGGACGTCTTCCTGCGGGAGATCGCCGCGACCCACGCGCAGGAGCTCGACGCCTGGCTCCGGGACGCGCACAACTGGTCCGCCCCGTGGCGCGGCGGCTCCGACCTCAGCAACTTCACCCTGCGGCTGACCGCCGGGCAGAGCGAGGAACTGCTCCACAGGATCCACGACGTGATCAACAGCTACCGGGGACTGCCCGAGGCGCAGGACACGCGGACGGTCCGCCTCCACACGCACGTCTTCCCGCTCGGCGCGGCCGAGTAGCGGCCCGGCCGCGCCACCGCCGCCCCCGGCCGTCCACTGCCGCCGCACCGCCCCCACCACCCCTCCCCCGCCATCCGAGGAGTCCAGCCGTGCACGCCTTGATATCCGACGGGTCGCCGCGCGCGGAGCGCCGCAGCGACATGCGCCCGCTGGCCGGCGTACTGGCCGCCAACACCATCTCCATCGCCGGGAGTTCCCTCACCCTCATCGGCGTGCCGTGGTTCGTGCTCCAGACCACGGGCAGCGCCGGCCGGGCCGGGATCGTCGCCTTCTGCGCCACCCTGCCCGTCATCGTGGCCGCTCTGGTCGGCGGACCGGTCATCGACCGGATCGGCCGCCGCCGGGTCTCCGTCGCCTCCGACCTGATCAGCGGAGTGTCGGTCGGCGCGATCCCGCTGCTGCACTACGCGGGCCTGCTGGAGTTCTGGATGCTGTGCGCGCTGATGGCCGTCGGCGGCCTCGTGCACACCCCGGGGCTGACCGCCCGCGCCGTGCTCCTGCCGAATCTCGCCGAGCACGCCGGCACCACCATCACCCGGGCCGCCGGCCTCTACGACGCGGTCTCGCGCGGCGCCCGGATGATCGGGGCCGCGGTGGCCGGCCTGCTCATCGCCGTGTTCGGCGCCGAGACCGTCCTGCTGCTGGACGCCGCCACCTTCGGGGCGTCGGCGCTGCTGATCACCGCCTTCCTGCGCGGGGTCCCGGCCGCCGAACCGCAGCGCACCGCCGGAAAGGTGTCCGTCAAGGCCTACCGGGCCGAACTCGCCGAGGGCTGGGCCTTCATGGTCCGCACCCGGCTGCTGCTGGGCGTCACGGTGATGGTGATGATGACCAACGGCCTGGACCAGGGCTGGTCCGCGGTCCTGCTGCCGGTGCACGGCCGCGAGACCCTCGGCGGCGCCACCGCGATCGGCCTGATGATCTCCCTCTTCGGCGGCTTCGCACTGCTCGGCGCCCTGCTCTACGGGATGTGGGGCGAACGCTTCCCGCGCCGGGCGGTGTTCACGGCGGCCTTCCTGCTCTCCGGGGCGACCCGGTACGTGGTGGCCGCCGTCACCGACACCACCCTGCCGCTCGCGGTCACGATGGCGCTGGCCGGGCTGGGCGCGGGCATGCTCAACCCCATCCTGACCACGGTCATGTACGAGCAGGTGCCGGAGTCGCTGCGCAGCCGCGTCTCGGGGGTGGCCACGGCGGGCTGCGAGCTGACCATGCCGCTGGGCGGACTCGCCGCGGGCCTGCTGGTCGACGGGTTCGGGGTCGCCCCGGCGCTGCTGCTGTTCGGCGGCACGTACCTGCTGACGACGCTCGCCCCGATGGCCTTCCCGGCCTGGCGCGGACTGGACCCGGAGCCGGCCGTCAGCAGCTCGGAACGGCCTCTCCCCGGTTCAGTGCCCGAAGGGAGTTCACCGCATCCGTCAGCGAAGTGACGGGCACGAGCCGCAGCCCCTCGGGAAGCTCCGACTGCGCGTCCGCGCACTCGGCCTTCGGTACGAGGAACACGCTCGCCCCGTCGCGCCGCGCGGCCTGCGTCTTGAGGGCCACCCCGCCGACCGCGCCGACCTGGCCGTCGGCGGTGATGGTGCCCGTACCGGCGATGCTGCGACCGCCGGTGAGGTCGCCGCCGCTGCCGTCGCCGTCGAGCTTGTCGACGATGCCGAGGGAGAAGAGCAGCCCGGCGCTCGGGCCGCCGACGTCGGCGAGGTTGAGCTCGACCTTCACGTCCTTGGGGTCCTTGTGGAGATAGCCGAGGGCGGCGTCGGCGGCGGCCGACTGCGACTTGGCCATTTCCTCCAGATTGTGCTTCTCGATCTCCTCGTCGCTTCCGCCCGTGGAGTAGACGGCCTCCCTGGGCATGACCGCCTGATCGGTCTTGAACCAGTACCCGACGAGCTCGTGCAGCTTCATCGACGAGGACGGGCCGGTGGCGCGGATGGTGGTCATCCGCAGCTCGCCCTTGGTGTCCCGGACCGGGGCCCCGGTGACGCTGATGACCGGCTTGCCCTGATCGGACCCCAGAACGTCGGCCGTGAGCCCCGGAATGGCGACCACGAAGGGCAGCGGCGCGAAGGCCGCCGCGACGAACAGCCCGAGCACGGGCACGGCGCAGACGGCCAGGGCGGCGGGACGCGGCAGACGTGTGAGGCGTGAGAGCACCCGCCCAATCTATCCGCCCACGTCACCCAACCCCGCCACGCTCCCGCCCGACGCCGATCCAGCCCCGCCCGGCGCCCTTCCAGCCGCCGGCGTTTGAGGCGCTCTTCAGCCCCGCCGGCGTTTGAGGCGCGGGGGTCCGGGGCAGCGCCCCCGCAACGGCGCCGCACCCGGCAACGCGGCAGAAGGCCCGGATCCGCCGAGCCCGCGGCCTAGCGAAGGGCGTCGGCGACCTCCCGCGCCGCGTCGACCACCCGCGGCCCCACCCGCTCCGGCACCGCATCCGCCAGCATGACGACGCCGACGCTGCCCTCCAGCCCGGTGACGCCCACGAGCGGCGCGGCAGCGCCACTGGCGCCCGCCTCCAGCTCCCCGTGGGTCAGCGTGTACCCCGGCTCGATGAGGGAGCCCTGACGGGCCGCCAGGATGGCCCGCCCGGCGGCCCCGCGGTCCAGCGGGTGGCGGAAGCCGGCCCGGTAGGCCACGTGGTAGTCCGTCCAGGTCGGCTCGACGACGGCGACGGCGAGCGCCTCGGTGCCGTCGACGAGGGTCAGGTGCGCGGTGGCACCTATGTCCTCGGCGAGGGACCGCAGCGCGGGCAGGGCGGCCTCGCGCACGAGCGGGTGGACCTGCCGGCCCAGCCGCAGCACACCGAGGCCGACCCGGGCCCGGCCGCCGAGGTCACGGCGGACCAGGGCGTGCTGTTCGAGGGTCGCGAGGAGCCGGTAGACCACGGTGCGGTTCACACCGAGGCGGTTGGAGAGCTCGGTGACGGTCAGACCGTGGTCGGTGTCGGCGAGCAGTTTGAGGACTCTGAGCCCTCTGTCGAGAGTCTGGGAGGTTTCCGCGGTCACGACGCCTCTCCCTCTTTCGGTGAGCGGCGGTGACTCTCGAGGTGGCACGTCGCCGGTCCCGCGGCGACGCACGGAGAGGCCGCCGGTAGCGGCCATTGCACCGGCTGCGCTCCCGCGGCGGCGCTGCCACGGTGCGTTTGATGCGGGGACATTAGCGAGCAGGTTCGCTCAGCGGAAGGGCTCGTCCAGAATCCGGGCGCGCGCTACCTGTTTATGCCGTTTCCTGATCGGTCTCGGTGTCATTTCGTGACCTCGATCCGCCGGAAGAGGGGACGGGGCCCGTGCGAACCTCCGCACGGACCCCGTCCCCTCTTCTGTTCCTCCGTATGAACTCACCGCATACGGGTGGCCCACTCCTGAACCTTCTTGATCCGCTCGCGCAGCTGCCCCGCCGTCGCCTCGGCGCTCGGCGGACCGCCGCACACCCGGCGCAGCTCCGTGTGGATCACCCCGTGCGGCTTGCCGCTCTGGTGGACGTACGCGCCCACCATCGTGTTCAGCGACTTCCGCAGTTCCAGCAGTTCCTTGTGCGAGACCACGGGCCGCCGGTCCGCCGGCAGCTCCAGCAGGTCCGCCTCCGCGTCCGGCTTGCGCCGGCTGTGCGCGATCTGCCGCGACTGGCGCTTCTGCAGCAGCATCTGCACCTGGTCCGGCTCCAGCAGCCCGGGGATGCCGAGGTAGTCCTGCTCCTCCTCGCTGCCGGGGTGCGCCTGCATGCCGAACTCGGCGCCGTCGTAGAGGACCCGGTCGAAGACCGCGTCGGACTCCAGCGCCTCGAAGGACATCTGCTCGTCCTCGCCGGTGTCCTCGTCCTCCTGCTTGTTCGCCTCGTCCATCTCCTTCTCGGACTCGGCGTACGGGTCCTCCTCGCCCTGCTTCTTCGGCTTGTCGAGGACGTGGTCGCGTTCGACCTCCATCTCGTTCGCGAAGCCGAGGAGGTAGGGGATGGTCGGAAGGAACACGGACGCGGTCTCGCCGCGCCTGCGCGAACGCACGAAACGCCCGACGGCCTGCGCGAAGAACAGGGGCGTCGAGATGGTGGTGGCGTAGACGCCCACCGCGAGGCGCGGTACGTCAACGCCCTCGGACACCATGCGGACCGCGACCATCCAGCGGCTGCCGTCCTCGCTGAACTCGTCGATCCGCTTCGACGCGCCGGTGTCGTCGGACAGCACCACGGTCGCCTTGCTGCCCGTGATCTCCCTGAGCAGCTTGGCGTAGGCGCGTGCCGAGTCCTGGTCGGAGGCGATGACGAGGCCACCGGCGTCCGGGATGCCCTTGCGGACCTCCGTCAGCCGCTGGTCGGCGGCGCGCAGCACGTTCGGCATCCAGTCGCCGCGCGGGTCCAGCGCGGTGCGCCAGGCCTGGGAGATGGCGTCCTTGGTCATCGGCTCGCCGAGCCGGGCGGCGATCTCGTCGCCGGCCTTGGTCCGCCAGCGCATGTTGCCGCTGTAGGAGAGGAAGATGACCGGCCGGACGACGCCGTCGCCGAGCGCGTTCCCGTAGCCGTAGGTGTAGTCGGCGGAGGAGCGCCGGATCCCGTCGTTCCCCTCCTCGTACGTGACGAAGGGGATCGGGTTCGTGTCGGACCGGAAGGGCGTACCGGTCAGGGCCAGCCGCCGGGTGGCCGGGTCGAAGGCCTCCAGGCAGGCCTCGCCCCAGGACTTCGAGTCACCGGCGTGGTGGATCTCGTCGAGGATGACGAGGGTCTTGCGCTGCTCGCAGCGGTTGCGGTGCAGCATCGGCCGCACGCCGACACCGGCGTAGGTGACGGCGACCCCGTGGTAGTCCTTGCTGAGCGGTCCGGCGGAGTACTCCGGGTCGAGCCGGATGCCTATCCGCGCCGCCGCTTCGGCCCACTGCTTCTTCAGGTGCTCGGTCGGCGCGACGACGGTCACCTGCTGGACGATGTGGTGGTGCAGCAGCCAGGAGGCGAGGGTGAGCGCGAAGGTGGTCTTGCCGGCGCCGGGCGTGGCGACCGCGAGGAAGTCCCGCGGCTGGTTCTGGATGTAGCGGTCGAGCGCCCCCTGCTGCCAGGCACGCAGCTTGTTGGCGGTACCCCACGGGGCACGGCCGGGGAAGGCGGGTGAGAGATGGTGGGAGGCGGTAGTAGTCACGGTCTCCGGTTCGTGCTCTCGGCGTATCTGGTACGGGTGGCAGGCAGTCGTACGTAGGACAACCGGGCCACCCTACCGGCCCGGGCCCGCCCCTCGCGGAGGGACAGGCCCGTGACCTCGGCGGGTGCGGCGAGCGTCACATCTCTTCGAACAGCGCCCGCAGTCGGCGGGCGATCGAGGCGATGCCGCTCTCGTGTCCGGCGGCCACGTCGATGACCAGTGCGTACGCGGCCTCCTGGTCCGCGTCGCCCGGGTCGGCCCCGTTCACGGCGAGGAAGGTCGCCGCGGCGAGCCAGGCGGTGCGCTTGTTCCCGTCGACCAGCGGGTGGTTCGTCGCGATGCCGTGCAGCAACGCGGCGGCCTGCTCGTACGGGTCCTCGTAGGCCGGGGTCCCGTACATCCGGGCCCGGGGCCGGTGCACCGCCGACTCCAGCAGGCCGGGGGCGCGCAGTTCGACGGGCTGGTCCTGGGCCAGGCAGGCGTGCCGGGCCAGGTCGAGGACCTCGGCGAGCGTGAGGTGGCGCACCGGGGCGGGGGCCGCGTTCACTCGCCGAGCCGCTTCAGCAGCGGCGCGTGCCGCAGCGCGAGCCGCTGCGCCTCGGCCCCGACCCGGTCGCGCTCGGCCCGCAGCCGGTCCCGCAGGGCGTCCAGCGCGAGCTCCTCGGGGGTCCGGCCGCTGGCGTCGGCCAGGTCGGCGCATTGCGCGTGCTCGGCGTCGGACAACCGGATGATCAGCTCGTTCATGAACCGGAACGGTAGCGACACGGCCGCGGTGACGCAGCCCCATATCCCGGGGGCTCACGCGTCCCCCGGGGCTCACACGTCCCCCGGGGGCTCACACGTCCCCCGGGGGCTCACACGTCGGCGGGCTCCAGCCGGGTCGCGACCCAGGCGCCGACCAGCGCCACGCAGGCCATCGGCA
Source organism: Streptomyces sp. Sge12 (assembly GCF_002080455.1). Lineage (NCBI taxonomy): Bacteria > Bacillati > Actinomycetota > Actinomycetes > Kitasatosporales > Streptomycetaceae > Streptomyces > Streptomyces sp. Sge12. Next base: position 4,951,164 of record NZ_CP020555.1, on the reverse strand, counting down.
GGAACACCACGGCGAAGGCGGCCGGGTGCGAGGCGGACGCCCCGTCCGTCAGGGCGTGGGAGGCGCCGACGGCGCCACCGCCCAGCGCGGCGAAGGCGGCGCCCCCGCCGGCCAGCAGCACCACGTTCGCCAGCGCATCGGAAATCTGCAGCGCGGCCGAGTTGGACCCCGCCTCCTCCGGCGCCGACAGCTGGAGCAGCAGCACGCTCGTGGAGCCGATCACCAGGCCCATGCCCAGGCAGCCCACCGCCCAGGCCACCGCCAGCGTCCACACCGGCACCGACGGGATCAGCACGGCGGGCGCCGCGGCGATGGCCAGCGCCACCATCACCATGCCGCCCACCATCAGCCTTTCCCGGTACGGCGCCATCCGCCCCTTGGACTGCACCCACGAGCCGCCCGCCCAGGTGAGCCCGCCCAGCGCGAGCGAGAACCCGGCCAGCGTCGGGCTCAGCCCCCGCTGGGTGACCAGCATCAGCGGGACAAAACTCTCCGCCGCGATGAACGACCCGGCGGCCACCCCGCGCAGCAGCACCACGGAGGGCAGCCCGCGCCGCGCCCGGTAGGTCCCGCGCGGCAGCAGCCCCAGCACGGCGGGCACCAGCAGGGCGGCGCCGGCGATGCCCGGCAGGAGCGACAGCCACCGCAGGTCCTGGGCGGCGTACTGGAGCAGCCCCGCCCCCACCGAAATACCGAGGGCCAGCCGGATCCGCCGCCGGTCGAAGGCCACGGGCGGGGCGTCGGGGTCGACGGGCCCGGACGCGGTCCGCCGTATCGCGGGCAGCGCCACCACGAGGGGGACCACCACCAGCGCCGGAATCCCGAGGAACACCCACCGCCACCCGAGGTGCTCGGTGACCGTCCCGGAAGCCAGCGGTCCGACGATGGAGGGGACCACCCAGCTCGCGGCGAAGGCGGCCATGATCGCCGGCCGTAGCCGCTCCTCGTAGGCCCGGCTGACGACGACGTACAGGGCGACGATGACCAGCCCGCCCCCGAACCCCTGCACGGCCCGGCCGAGCACGAACAGCCACATGGCGCCGGCGGTCCCGGAGATCACGAGCCCGGAGGCGAAGGCGGCGATCCCGACGGTCAGGGGCCGCAGCGGCCCCTGCCGGTCGGCCCACTGGCCGGCCAGGACCATGCCGAAGAGGCTGGTGGTGAAGTAGGCGGAGAAGGCGAAGGCGTAGAGCCCGACCCCGTCCAGCTCGCGGGCGGCGACGGGCATGGCCGTACCGACGGCGGTCGCCTCGAAGGCGATGAGGAAGACGACGGAGATGATCCCGACGCTGAGCGTCCGGTACGCGGGCCCGAGAACCCCGCCCCCGGGCAGGGGCGGAGGCGGTGCGGTTCGCTGGGGCACGCGGGGTTCAAGGGCGCTCATCGCCCCAGAGTAAGGTGCGTAGCCCCGGAGTGACCCTGTCAATTCGACGGATCCCGCCCTCGGCCGGGAGTCCTAGGTCCACCCGACTGTGAACGCGGCATGGCAGTCGCATTGCACGACCCGGCAATCCCTTCCCCACCCTCGCGGGCCCCCGTACGGTCATGCACATCACCACCACACAGCCGTGTGCCCGAGAGGTTTAGGGACTCGCCTGCAAAGCGAGTTACGCCGGTTCGATTCCGGTCACGGCTTCGCGGCGGGCCGCTCAGGGGCAGGCGCACCCCTGAGCGGCCTTCGCCTTTTCCGGGCCTGAACAGCCGCGCTGTTCAGCGGTTGCGGCGCATGACGACCACGGTCACGGCCCCACCGAGCAGTACGCAGGCCCCGAGCCCGAGCGCGATCCAGGTGAGCGAGCTGCCGCTCTTCTTCTCCTCGGCCTTGGCGGCCGGCTTGGACGCCGCAGAGTCGGACGCCTTGGCGTCGGGAGCCCCGGAGGGCGTCCCGCCGGCTGCGGCAGCCAGGTCGGGCAACGGGAACACATCGGCCGGCCCGGGGTCACCGGGCGTCTTCAACGCGACGTTGGGGCGGACGATTCCGTGGCCGACGTAGTCGTTGCGCCCGGAGCCGTCGACGGGCTTGCCGGCGGTGTTCAGGAGGACCCGCAGAACCTGATTGTTGGTCCAGTCGGGGTGAGCGGACCAGATGAGGGCGGCGGAGGCGGAGACGAGAGCGGAGGCGTCACTAGTGCCGTGGGTCTTGCACAGTCCCGACTTGCCGCTGCAAGCCGTGACGATGTCGATACCAGGCGCCGCCAGATCGACCTGAGCTCCGTGCTGTGACTCCTTGGTCGGCTCCCCGTTGGCGTCCACAGCAGCTACCCCTACCACCCCGGGCGTCGCACCAGGGTAGGAGACCCAGTTGGTCGAGTTGCCGGTGTTGCCCACGGCAGCAAAGACCAGCTTGCCCTTCGAAAGGGCGTACTTCACCGCTTCGGCTCGGCCCTTGTCATCCTCTGGCTTGCTGGCGATGCCCAGGGACATGTTGATGATCTTGGCGTCTGAGTCTGCCGCGTACCGAATCGCCGCGACCCACGTCGGCGTTGCCCCTTCCGTGTTGGAGACACGGATTGGAAGAACCTTGGCCCCAGGCGCAAGCCCAAAGCCACCGTCACCAGTCGGATGTTTTCCCGTACCAGCAATCAAGGCAGCCATGGTCGTGCCGTGACCGCTCTGATCGCTCCGCCCGTTTCCTCCTTGCGACACGAGATCCGTGCCGGGGACAACCTGGCCCTCTAGTTCCGGGATCTCCTGGAGGCCATCGTCGATTACCGCGACGGTGACGCCCTTCCCGCTACTGAGTTTCCACATCTCGTCGGCTTTCATGGCGTCGAGATGCCATTGCTGCGATCGGATGGTCTCCGCATGAGCCGGGGTCGCGGCGACCCCGGCCAGCAGGAGGCCCACCAGGGCCGAGGTCGCCTTACGCATGCGCATCCCGTGCAATGTCCGTTCTGCTCAGTCGATCACAGGCGGGGCAACGCGGCGGTTGCCCTGCCAGGTCTCTTCGTCCTCGGTCAGATAGTCGGGGCGCTCGCCACCCTGGTCGTTCCGTCGCTTGCCCGGAGCCTGCGTACCTGCGCCTGCGTGGCCCATGGGACCCGCGCCGTTACGCACGAGACCCGAGCCGCCCTGGGTGAACGGCTGACCGCCGGCGATCGGGCGACCGACCGCACCGGCCTGACGCCCTCCGAGCACGCCACCCGGCTCCGTGGCCAGTCGACGGCCGGCCGGGAGGCCTCCCTGGCCGACGCCGTGGCCGCCTCCGGCACCGTGGCCCATCCCGCCGCCGCCCATGGGACGGCCGGTCTGAGTACCACCTTCGCCGATGACTGTGCCACGCGGGATGCCCGAGCTGGGTCCGGTGGAGGTCACGGGACGGCCGCCCACGATTCCGCTGTCACGCGGGAGCAGGCCGGGCGCACCGACAACCTTGCCGCCCGGGGCACCGGGACCGGTCAGACCCGGGTACGGGCCGATACCGGAACCGCCACCGACGGGACCCTTCAGTCCACCGACCGGCGGGAAAGCCATCGGCGGAGCAATGGGGCCCGGCGTGGGGCCAACAGGGCTGGTCGGAGGCAGGCCACCGGGTGTGGTCGTTACCGGAGGCGCCGTCCGGTCCGGAAGTGTGGTGACGGAGTCGAGGTCGACGTCCACCTCGCGGTCCGGAATCGGAGCAACCGGCGGGAGCGAGCTGTCTGGCTTCGACTGGTGTCCAACCGGACCAAGGTCATCCGATGACGTGCGCCCCGTATCGCCGGAATTCGCATGGTAAGAGGACCCCGTTGAGCCGCTTGAGCCACCGTAGGTAGCTCCGGTGCCTCCAGAGCGGGCCATCTCCTCGCTGCCGCCGAGGTCCGGCGGCACGAGCACATCCGGCGGCGGCGGGAACGTCGGGATCGTGGCCTTGTCCATCTGCGTCGACGACTGCTCGTACGACCCGGCCAGCTTGTTCATCGCGTCCACGGCCCGCGCGTGGTCTCCGCTCAGCTTCGACCACGCCTCCTGGCCGAGCTGCACCGCGTCCGGGTCGTTGTGGTATTCGCGGGACGTCGCGAGGTTCTCCTTGAGGGTCGCCTCCGCCGACGCGCTGTACTTCGGCATGTCGCCCGTACCGCTCTTCGGCTTGACCTCGCGCATGACCTGGGCCGTCTGCGTCATGTACTTGCCGCCCGCGGCGCTGTACTCGGCCAGGACCAGCGTGGCGCTCCCCGCCTGGTTCACCCAGTTCTGGAACGCCTCGGCCGCCTCGCCCTCCCAGCCCTTGACCTTGTGGTCCTTGAGCTTGTTGCCGATCTCCTCGATCGTCTTGGCGGCCTCGGTGAGCTGCGTTCCCCGGGCGCTGACCACCTCGTCGTCGAGCGCGGCGATCATCGCGTAGAGCTGTGCGTGCGTGTAGCTCTCGAATCCGCTCATCCGTAGGACGCACCCTTCTTCTTCCCGTTCGGCTCGGGCTGCGAGCCCTCGGCCGGCTTCACCGCATACGGGTCGCGCTTCTCCACGTACTGGTCGTGGGCCTGCTTGGCGAGGGCGGCCATGCGGCGCTTCGTCTCCTCGTCCACCCCGCTGTAGCCCTTGCCCGCGGACTGGACGGCGATACCCAGGGCCTCGATCTGCACCGCCAGGCCCTTCGACAGCTTCTGCAGCTCCGAGTGGACCTTCTTGTAGGCCGTGTTGAGCTTCTCGGCCGCGGGGAAGCCCGTGCCGAGGACTCCCGCCGGGATCGTGCCGTCCGCAAGCTTCCCGTGGTGTGCCGGGGACTCCTGAAGCTTCGTCAGGAGGCCGTCCACCAGGTTCTTGTAGTCCTTCAGGTCGTCGTACTGGATCCGCAGCGCCGCCGCCGCGCCCTGCGCGGCTGCCTGCGCGGCGATCCCGGCCGCAACTCCGGCCGCGATGTCGACCCCGATCAGACCTACCCCGTTGTCCTCTGCCACGCTGGCCTCCCGACTCCCCGTCATCCCCGTGGTCGCAGCGCTCGCGCCGCTCCCCGTCCCCGTTCGCACCCGCGTGCACACGTACACGCGCATCCGTACCGATCACTCTAGCGACCGGCACGGACAGCCCCAAGTCCGGGGTTGCACGTGCAATGTGGGTCACACGGTCACGAGTTGGACGCACCCACCGCCGCGGAGGGCCTGATCGGCAGGCGGTTGACCGGGCGGCCCGTGGCCGCGCGGACCGCGGAGGCCACCGCCGCCGGGGTCGTGACCACGGGGATCGCACTCGCGGCCTTCGCCCCGAAGGGGGCCACCACGTCGCGTTCCTCGACCAGTTTGACGATGCGGACCGCCGGGGCGTCCAGCGCCGTCGGCAGGGCGTAGCCCGTCAGGTCCGGGTGGCGGACCAGGCCGGCGACCGTGCGGAGGTTCTCGGTCAGGGCCGCGCCGACGCCCTGGGTGACGCCCGCCTCGATACGGGCCTCCAGCTGACGGGGGTTCAGGATGCGGCCCACGTCCTGGGCGACGGCGAGTTCCACGACCCGTACCGAGCCCAGTTCGATGTCCACGTCCACCACCGCGCGGATCGCGCAGAAGGCGAGGCCCACGAAGGCGTCGCCCTGGCCGTCCGCGTCCAGGGGTTCCGTCGGGTGGGGGCGGCACTGGGCCGTCGCCCAGAGTTCCTTGCCGGCCATCGCCTCGGAGACCGACATCGAGAACGCCCCGTCGTACGAGGTGATCCGGCCGTCCTGGATCTGCAGCAGCTCCGTCGACATGCCCAGCTTGTGGGCCATCGGCTGGAGGAGCTGGGTGCGGACCATCTTGGCCGCGCGCTCCACGGCGCCCCCGGACACCCACGTGTGGCGGCCGTGCGCCGCCGGGCCGGCCGGCGGCTGGTCGGTGTCGACCGGGGCCGTGGTGACCTCGTCGACGCCCAGGACCTCCTGGACGATCTGCCGGGCCAGCGTGGCGAAGCCCTGGCCGGTGTCGACGGCCGCGCAGATGACCGTGGCGGCGCCGTTGACCACCTTCACCGTGGCCGTGGAGACCTCGTCCGTGCCCTCCGCGCCGAGCATGTGCACCATGCCGACGCCGTAGCCGACCCCGCGGCGCACCGCGCCCGGCTCGCCCGCGCCCTCCGGGCCGCCCGGCAGCAGCCATTCGTCCTCGGGGGCGTCCTTCGGCAGGGCGGGAAGTTCGAAGTCACGGACCGCGCGGAGGAGTTCGGCCACCGGTGCCGGGCAGGTCACCGTCTGTCCGGTGGGCAGCAGGTCGCCCGTCGCCAGGACGTTGCGCAGGCGCAGCTCGGCCCCGTCGATGCCGAGGGCGGCCGCGAGCTTGTCCATCTGGCCCTCGTACGCGGCGCACACCTGCATGGCGCCCTCGCCGCGGACGTGGCCCGACGGCGGGTTGTTGGTGCGTACCGCCCAGCCCTCCACGAAGGCGTGCGGGACGACGTACGGGCCGCAGGCGAAGGCGACCGCCGCGGCCAGGGATTCCGCGGAGGCGTCGGCGTAGGCGCCGGCGTCCATCAGGATCTGTGCCTCGACCTTGACGAGGCGGCCCTCGGCGTCCGCGTGGTGGCGGTAGCGCAGCAGGGTCGGGTGGCGGTGCGTGTGGCCGAGGAAGGACTCCTCGCGGGTGGCGGCCAGTTTGACCGGGCAGCCGGTGCGCAGGGCGAGCAGGCCGAGCGGGAGCTGGAAGGCGGCGTCCTCGCGGTCGGCCGTGGCGCCCGGCACGCCGGTGACGACGACGCGCACGCGGTCCGGATCCAGTCCGAAGCAGGCGGCGGCCAGGTCGCGGTCGCTGTGCGGGTCGGTGGAGGCGGTGTAGAGCTCCACGCCGCCGTCGGGGCGCGGCACGGCCAGTCCGGCCTCGGCGCCGATGGGGGCGGGGTCCTGGCGGCCGATCCGGTACAGGCCCTCGACGACCACCTCGCCGGTGGCCTCCGGGTCGCCGTAGCGCAGCGGGATGTGCCGGATCAGGTTGCCGTCGGGGTGCAGGGCGGGCGCGCCGAAGGACTGCTCGGGGTCGGTGACCGGGTCGAGGAGTTCGTACTCGACGGTGATCGCGGCCGCGGCGAGCCGCGCCGTGTCCGGGTGGTCGGCGGCGACGGCGGCGATGGGCTCGCCGTGGTGGCGTACGACGTCGTGCGCGAACACAGGCCGGTCCGCGATGCGGCGGCCGTGCGTGGTGGCGCCGGGCACGTCGGCGTGGGTGACGACGGCGCGGACGCCGGGCATCTCGGCGGCGGCCGTGGTGTCGATGGACAGGATCCGGGCGTGGGCGTGCGGGGAGCGCAGCACGGCGGCCCACAGGAGGCCCTCGGCCCACAGGTCGGCGGCGTAGGGGAAGGTGCCCTCGGTCTTGGCGCGGGTGTCCGCGGCCGGGACGGAGGCGCCGATCCCGCGCGGTACCTGCTGCTCGGAGGCCTCCGGGCCGGTGGCGGCGGACAGCGCCGTCACCGTGGTGTTCACCGTTGTCGTCGCGGTCGCCGCGTCCTGCCCGCTCACGCCGTGCCTCCGTGGTGGATGCCGCCCTCGCCGGGCGCTGCCTGGTGCGGGATGCGCGGCTCCGGTGCACCCGGGCCGCCGGTGGCCGCGCCCGAACCGGGGGCCGCGGGTTCCGCGGCCGCCGCCTCGCGCTCGGCGACGACCTCGCGCACGGCGTCGACGACCCCCGCGTAGCCGGAGCAGCGGCAGAGGTTGCCGCAGAGGGCCTGCCGGGTCTCCAGCTCGCTGGGGGCGTGGTTGCCCTCCAGCAGGTCGTGGATGGTCATGGCCATGCCGGGCACGCAGAACCCGCACTGCACCGCGCCCGACCTGCACAACGCCTGCTGGACGTCCGAGAGTTCCCCGTCCGTCGCGAGACCCTCGACGGTACGGACCTCGCTGCCGGCGGCCGTCGCCGCGGGCACCAGGCAGGAGGCGACGAGACGGCCGTCGACCTGCACGGCGCAGGCGCCGCACTCGCCCTGCGAGCAGCCGTCCTTGGCGCCGGCGAGGCCGAGGCGCTCGCGCAGCACGTACAGCAGGGACTCGCCGATCCAGGCGCCGGTGACGGGCCGGTCCGCGCCGTTGACGCGCAGGACGTAGGAGGCCGACGGGTGTTCGTGATGGGCGACGGCCCCGGCGGTCGCTTCTTCCTCGTACGTCGCCACCTCGGCCGGGGGACCCGCGGGGGCGCCCTCGTCCGGGAGTCCGTCCGCGCTGTCGGCGGTGTCCGCGGTCGGCACGAGGCCGGCCGGGGGCTCCTGCTCGGCCGGCCCGTCCCCGCTCCCGGGGTCGGGCTCGGCGGCGGGCTCGCCCGCGTAGGCGTCCTCGTGCGCGACCGGGTGGGCGACGTGCGGCGCCTGCTCCGGCGCAGTTTCCGGTACCGGTGCGGCCCCGGGCTCGGGCTCGGGCGCGTGGCCGAAGGCGCTGAAGCCGTGCCCGTCGGTTCCATCGGTGCCTTCGGAGCCGTCCGGGCCCTCGGTGCTCGCGGCGCCGTCGGGCTGCGCGGACTCGGCGGCCGGAGCCTGCTCCTGCGCGCGCACCCCGCCGAAGAGGTCCAGGCCGCCGGGGGCCGCCGGCTGCTGCTGCTCGGTGGCGGCGACGGCCGCGACGGCCGCGGCGGCCTGCTCGGCGTAACCGGCCGCCTCCGCGTACCCGGCGTACTCGCCCTGCCCCGTGTGCCCCGCGTAGTCCGCGTGTCCCGCGTGGTCGGCGGCCCGGGCGCCCTCGGCCGGCTCCGCCGCCGGGCCGTGCGCCGCCTCGATGTCGTGCGGGGCCTGGTGCACCGGCTCGCCCTCGGGCAGCGGGGTGCCCACGCCGGGTCCGCCCAGTACCCGCGGCCCGCGGCCCGCGGCGCCCACCCCGGGCCCGCCGAGCAGCCGCCCGGCGGCGTGCGCGGTCGCGGCTGCGGCGGCCGAAGCGGCGGCGGCCTCGTCGGTGCCCGGCAGCACACCGGCGCCCGCACCGGCCGCCGTACCCGCACCGGTGTCGGCGTGCGGGTCCGCGGCGGGCTGCTGCGTCAGGTAGGCCCACGGCGCCGGGGCGCCGCCCGGCAGCGTCGCCGGGGCCTGGCTCCAGTCGGCGTCCAGCGCGCCCGGCCGGAAGTCGTTCTGCGGTTCGGGATATTCGTTGTACTCGCCGTACTCGGGCACGGCCCACTGACCGGTCGCCGAGGAGGCCGCCTCGGGCTCGTGCGCCGCCTCCGGGAACCGCCACTCGGCGGTCGCGCTCGGATCGGTGGCCGGCTGCTCAGGCTCCGCCTCGGCGAAGGCCGCCGCGACCGACGCCGGGATGGGGATCGACGCCGGGATGGGCCCGCCCACCGAACCGGCCCCCGGACCCTGCCCCTGGCCCGAGCCGCCGTGACCCGTGCCGCCCTGGCCCGCGCCGCCGTGTCCCGCGTCCGCCTGGCCCGTGCCGCCCGCCTCCGGCCACTGCACCGGAATCGTCCACGTGCCCGTGGCCGCCGGATCCGTACTGGCCGAGCCGAGCGGCACGATCATCGGCGGCGGCACGTAGCCGTGCCCGGGCGCCGCGAGCGGCTCGCCGGTGCCGAGTGCGTCCAGCATGTCCTGCGGCAGTTTCACGAAGGCCGTGGCGTCCGAGTCGTACTCGCCGCCCTGCGGGACCGGTTCCCAGCCCCAGCCCGCCGTGCCGTTCCCCTGGGTCACGTTCTCGTTCTCGTTCTCGCTCATGAGGTCAGCGCCCTCCCGAGGGCCCTGCGCGCCAGCACGGCCACCGTCCGCCGCAGATGCAGTACTCCGGGAGCCACCGGTTCGCCCTGGTCGGGCACGCAGGCCGCCGCGACGTACTCGCCGAAGGCCTCCAGCGCCTCGGGGGCCAGGCTCCGCCCGCCGTCCCAGTCGATCAGCGAGGCCACCCACTGCTCGGCCTCCAGCGGCCGCAGCGGCATCGGGGCGACCGCGCCGATCGCGCAGCGCACGCCCCGGCGCGCGGGGTCCAGGACGAGCCCCACGGAGGCCACCGCGCGACCCGGGCCGGTACGGCCCGTGGCCTTCAGGAACACCTGCGGCGCGTGCAGCAGCGGCACCCGCACGAAGCCGATCAGCTCACCGGGCCGCAGCATCTCCCGCCCGGCCAGCAGGTAGGACACCGGGATCTCCCGCTGCCCGCCCGGGCCGACGATGACGAGTACGGCCTCCAGCGCGGCCAGCACGGGCAGTGCGTCACCCGTGGGCGCGGCGGTGGCGATGTTGCCGCCGAGGGTGCCGGCATTGCGGATCTGCGGGGGGCCTGCGGCGCGGGCCGCGGCCGCGAGCGCGGGGATCAGAGCGGCGAAATCCGGCCGCCCCATCCGTGCGTGCGTGAGTCCCGCGCCGAGCAGCGCGTGGCCGTCCTGGTACTGCCAGCCGCGGATCTCGTTGATCCGGCCCAGGCCCACCAGGGCGGCGGGCCGCAGCAGCCCCGCGTTGACGGCGGCCATCAGGTCGGTGCCGCCCGCGACCGGCACGGCGGCGGGCATGGCGGTGAGCGCCGCCACGGCCTCGTCGAGCGAGGCCGGCAGCGTCACGGACTGCGCCGCCTGCGGGCCCTGCGGCCCCTGAGGTGAATCCAGTGCGTGCGGTGCGTGCGTGGTCAACCCAGCTGCCCCTTCCCGATGTCCCGGTCCCCGGCGCTCACGCCTGTCCGCCGTACGGTACGTGCTCACCGCCGGGACGTGGCAACTCTGGCACATCTTCCGGGCCGCCCGGCGCGAGGGTCCGCCCACCGCCCCCGCCGCCGCGCGCGGTGTCCCGTACGGGGTGCGGGGCCCCGTCGCGCGGCCTTCGGCGACCCTCCTCCCCGATTGCCCGGTTTTCCCCGTATAGCCGGAAATTGAGGCAGAGTTCCGTTCCCGTTCCCTTTCGGTTCCGGTGCGCATCGTCACCTGCTTGTCACACGTTCGGGGGCGCGCCCTCGATCGGGCGCCCCGGCACTCCGGGCCGCCGCTGCCGCGGCAACGGCCCGCCCGGCGGCCGATAATCGACCCCCTGCGCGGCCAACCGCGCGTAGTGCGCGGCCATCCGCCCCTCGAACCGCGCGAAGTCGCGCTCCTCGGGCGCCGGCTGCGACGACCAGACCACCTCGGCGAAGGCCGCCAGCCGCGGGAACACCTGGTAGTCGACCCGGTCCTGGTTCTCCATCACTTCGGTCCAGACGTTGGCCTGCGCGCCCAGCACGTGGGCGGCGGCCTGCGCCGACAGCTTCGGCGGCACCGGCTCGAAGCGGTACACGTCCTCCAGCGTGCGCACGTACCCGATGGGCATCGGCTCGTCCGCGCCGCCCGCCTGCCGGTGGTCCAGGTACACCTGCTGCTCGGGGCACATGACCACGTCGTGCCCGGCCTCGGCGGCGGCGATCCCGCCCGCGTAGCCGCGCCACGAGGAGACCGCGGCGCCGTCCGCGAGCCCGCCCTCCAGGATCTCGTCCCATCCGATCAGCCGCCGCCCGCGTGCGGCGAGCCAGCCGTCGAAGTGCCGGACGAACCAGGACTGCAGCCCCTCCTCCCCGTCCACGCCCAGTTCGCGGATCCGCTCCTGGGCGACCGCCGAGGCCTTCCACTGCGCTGTGGGGCATTCGTCCCCGCCCACGTGCACGAAGGGCGAGACCTCCACGGGGAACAGCTCGAGCACTTCCTCGAAGACGCCTTCGTAGAACCGCAGCACGGCCTCGGTCGGCGCGAGCACGTTCTCGGTGATCCCCCAGTCGTCCCACACCCCCAGGGCGGCGGTGTCGACCACGTCGGTGTTCCCCAGCTCCGGGTACGCGGCGATCGCGGCCTGCGAGTGCCCCGGTACGTCGATCTCCGGGACCACCCGGACGTGCCGCTCGGCGGCGTACGCGACGATCTCGCGGATGTCGTCCCGGGTGTAGAAGCCGCCGTGCGGGGTCTCGTTCCACTGCGGCGAGGCCCGGTGGCCCCGGCGGCTGCGCGGCCGCCAGCCGCCGACCTCGGTGAGCCGCGGGTACCGCTCGATCTCGATCCGCCAGCCCTGGTCGTCGGTCAGGTGCAGGTGCAGGACGTTCAGCTTGTGGGCGGCGAGCAGGTCGATGTAGCGCAGCACCCCGTCCTTGGGCATGAAGTGCCGGGCCACGTCGAGCATCATCCCGCGCCAGCCGAAGCGCGGGCCGTCCGCGACGGAGGCGTACGGCAGGCTCCACGTGCGGCCCGGCAGCGGCGCCTTGCGGTACGCGTCGGGCCCCAGCAGCTGACGCAGCGTCTGGGCGCCCCAGAAGAGCCCGGCGGCCGTCGCGCCCGCCAGCTCCGCCCCGTCCGGGCCGATGTCGAGGCGGTACGCCTCCGGGCCCCGGTCCCCCGCGACGCCCGGGTCGATCCGCAGCCGCAGCTCCGCGACCGCGCCCGCCCCGGAACCGGACCCGGACCCGCTCCCGGACCCGTTCCCGGCACCCGCCCCGACCCCGGGCAGTTCCCAGCCGGTGGCCGCTCCCAGCTCCCGCCGCAGCCAGCGGGCGACGGACCCGGCGCCCGGCCCGGCGTCGAGGACCGGCTCGGGTCCGAAGGCGAAGCGGCGCCCGTCCTCGTCGAGGAGTACGGCCTGCGGTGCGGGGATCAGATCCATGCGTCAGCCCTTCACGACCACGTGTTGCGCGCTGCGCAACGCTCGTTCCGCAGGGCGCTCGTGGCGCCGACCCTAACGCGCCGTGCGGGCACGGCAAAGACCCCCGGACGCGCTGTGGCGCGCACCGGGGGTCTCGGTCCTGCGGAAAAGGGGGGCCGGGGGTCGGACTACTTGTCCTTGCCGCCCTTGTCCTTGTCCCCACCGGGGCCCATGGACTCGTAGATCTCCTTGCACATGGGGCAGACCGGGTACTTCTTCGGGTCCCGGCCCGGTACCCAGACCTTGCCGCAGAGCGCGACGACGGGGGTCCCGTCGAGGGCGCTCGCCATGATCTTGTCCTTCTGGACGTAGTGGGCGAAGCGCTCGTGGTCGCCGTCACCGTGCGACACCTGCGGCGTCGGCTCTACGAGGGTCCCCGTGCCAGTCCCGCGCTCGGGCTCAAGAGTGCTCATGGAACCCAGGGTACTTAACCCCGCGCCAGTCAGTTGAGCGACGGGTCGTCCGGATAGGTGGCGACCATCGCGAGGTCGCTGCGCTGGCGGCGCAGCACCGCCCGCCAGAGCCGCTCCGGGTCGGGGAAGGACACGTCCCCGGGCTCCGACTCGACCACGTACCAGGCGCCCTCGCCGAGCTCCGTCTCCAGCTGCCCCGGTCCCCAGCCGGAGTAACCCGCGAAGATCCGCAGGCCTCCCAGGGCCGCGGCCAGCAGCTCCGGCGGCGCCTCCAGGTCGACCAGGCCGATCGCCCCGTACACGCGGCGCCAGCCCAGCGGACCCTCCTCGCCCGGGATGACCGCGAGGCCCAGGGCCGAGTCCAGCGCCACGGGCCCGCCCTGGAAGACCACACCGGGGTCGCCCGCCAGGGGCGCCCAGGGCAGCAGGACGTCGCCGACGCCCACGGGCGTCGGCCTGTTGAGGACCACGCCGAGGGAGCCCTGCTCGTCGTGGTCGAGCAGCAGCACCACCGCGCGGTCGAAATTCGGGTCCGCGAGGGCTGGGGTGGCCACGAGCAGCCGCCCTGTGAGGGAGGACACCTCGGTCATGCCGCCATGATCCCGCACATCGGCCGATTAGGGGGAGCGGGCGCGGAGATCGGATCGCCCGCAGCTCAGGGCGCACGGCAGCAGCGAGGAGCGCGCACGGACGGAGTAGGCGGAACGCAACACTCCGCCATGTGGTGGATACGGAGGGTGTTGTGCCGAATTCATGACAGTCCTACGGCCACGTCGGCCTTACGAACAAGGGGGTGGTGACCCTTACCCTTTTCCCTGGCCCCCTGCCCACCCCTCTCCGGAACGCGAGATTCATGACCGGCATCAGTGACGATGTACTGCTTGTCCACGGCGGTACCCCGCTCGAGGGCGAGATCCGTGTCCGTGGTGCGAAGAACCTCGTGCCCAAGGCCATGGTCGCCGCTCTGCTCGGCAGCGAACCCAGCCGGCTGCGCAACGTTCCCGACATCCGTGACGTGCGCGTCGTCCGCGGGCTGCTCCAGCTGCACGGGGTGACGGTCCGTCCCGGCGAGGAGCCGGGCGAACTCGTCCTCGACCCCACCCACGTCGAGAGCGCGAACGTCGCCGACATCGACGCCCACGCGGGCTCCTCACGCATCCCGATCCTGTTCTGCGGCCCCCTGCTGCACCGGCTCGGCCACGCCTTCATTCCGGGTCTGGGCGGCTGCGACATCGGCGGCCGGCCGATCGACTTCCACTTCGACGTGCTCCGCCAGTTCGGCGCGACCATCGAGAAGCGCGAGGGCGGCCAGTACCTGGAAGCCCCGCAGCGCCTGCGCGGCTGCAAGATCCGCCTCCCCTACCCGTCGGTCGGCTCGACCGAGCAGGTGCTGCTGACGGCCGTCCTGGCCGAGGGCGTCACCGAGCTCAGCAACGCCGCGGTGGAGCCGGAGATCGAGGACCTCATCTGCGTCCTGCAGAAGATGGGCGCGATCATCTCCGTCGACACCGACCGGACCATCCGGATCACCGGCGTCGACCGCCTCGGCGGCTACAACCACAAGGCCCTCCCGGACCGTCTGGAAGCCGCCTCCTGGGCTTCCGCGGCCCTCGCCACCGGCGGCAACATCTACGTGCGCGGCGCCCAGCAGCGTTCGATGATGACCTTCCTGAACACCTTCCGCCGGGTCGGCGGGGCGTTCGAGATCGACGACGACGGCATCCGCTTCTGGCACCCGGGCGGCCCGCTCAACGCCATCGCGCTGGAGACGGACGTCCACCCCGGCTTCCAGACCGACTGGCAGCAGCCGCTGGTCGTGGCCCTGACGCAGGCCTCCGGCCTGTCGATCGTCCACGAGACGGTCTACGAGTCCCGGCTCGGCTTCACCTCCGCGCTCAACCAGATGGGTGCTCACATCCAGCTGTACCGCGAGTGCCTGGGCGGCTCGGCCTGCCGCTTCGGCCAGCGCAACTTCCTGCACTCGGCGGTCGTCTCCGGCCCCACCAAGCTGCAGGGCGCCGACCTGGTCATCCCCGACCTGCGCGGCGGGTTCTCGTACCTGATCGCGGCGCTGGCCGCCGAGGGCACCTCGCGCGTCCACGGCATCGACCTGATCAACCGCGGCTACGAGAACTTCATGGAGAAGCTCGTGGAACTCGGCGCGAAGGTCGAGCTCCCCGGCGGCGACCTCGTCTGAGCCGTAACGGGACGTACGAGCCGTGCCGCGCGCGGCACGTACGCAACAGCCCCCCGGGCCCCGCACAGGGCCCGGGGGGCTTTCTCGTGGCCTCCTGCGGCCGGGTGGGGCATGCCACGGGCATACCGGGGCCCCGCCAAGGGCCCTGACGGGGCCTCACAGGGCCTGCCGGACCGCCCCGGACCACCGGGGCCGGACCGGCCCCGGACAGGCCGATGGGCGGCCACCCCGCCCGGGGGTGACCGCCCATCGTCGTTCTGCGTGCTACTGCCGTTCCAAAGACCTGTGCGGCCCTCGGCGCCGGGGCAGGACTTACTTGCCCTTGGCGGCTTCCTTGAGCTTGGAGCCCGCGGAGACCTTCACGCTGTAGCCGGCCGGGATCTGGATGGGGTCGCCGGTCTGCGGGTTGCGCGCGGTGCGAGCGGCACGGTGGGTGCGCTCGAAGGTCAGGAAGCCGGGGATGGTGACCTTCTCGTCGCCCTTGGCGACAATCTCGCCGACGGTCTCGGCGAGCGCGGCCAGAACGGCGTCGGCGTCCTTGCGGGTCACCTCGGCGCGCTCGGACAGAGCGGCCACCAGCTCACTGCGGTTCATGTTGTACTCCCGTGTTCAACTTGCCTTAGAGGCGTGAGATCGAAGCCGATGCTGCCAGGGCCCTAGGACAGTCCCCGGACCCGGGTCTGAACGTCAGACCCTCTCGCCCGGTTACGCATCCTGCCCCCACCAGCGGCGGGAAAGCCAATCCGGCACCCGTCGGGGTCACACGAAAAGCGCCACAGTCACGCCGCGGTGACGCTCCGTCCACGCCCTCGCTCACACGCCGCTGCGGACCGCGGACCTCGCGGGCATCCCCGCAACCCTAGAGGCGGCCCGTCGGGCCCGCATCTCGCGACGCGCCGGGATCAGCGCGTCGTGAGGGCCGTCACAGCGGGGCTCACGCCCCCGAGGCGGCCTTGCGGACGGCACCCGCGACCGCACCGGCGACCTTGTCGTTGAACACCGACGGGATGATGTAGTTCGCGTTCAGCTCGTCCTCGCCGACGACGTCCGCCAGCGCGCTCGCGGCGGCCAGCATCATCTCCGTGTTCACGGTGCGGGACTGAGCGTCCAGCAGACCGCGGAAGACACCCGGGAAGACCAGCACGTTGTTGATCTGGTTCGGGAAGTCGGAACGGCCGGTGGCGACGACGGCGGCGGTCTGGCGGGCGACGGCCGGGTCCACCTCCGGGTCCGGGTTCGCGAGCGCGAACACGATCGCGCCCTCCGCCATGGCGGCGACGTCCTCGCCGGACAGCACGTTCGGGGCCGAGACGCCGATGAACACGTCGGCGCCGACCACGGCCTCCTTCAGCGTGCCCGTGTAGCCCTCGGGGTTGGTGTTGTCGGCGATCCAGCGCAGCGGGGAGTCGGCCGCGGCGTCGACGAGGTCGGGGCGGCCCGCGTGCACGACACCGTGGATGTCGGCGCTCACCGCGTTCTTGACGCCCGCCGCGAGGAGCAGCTTGAGGATGGCGGTACCGGCCGCGCCGGCGCCCGACATGACGACCTTGACGTCGCCAACTGCCTTGCCCACCACGCGCAGTGCGTTGGTGAGGGCCGCGAGCACGACGATCGCGGTGCCGTGCTGGTCGTCGTGGAAGACGGGGATGTCGAGGGCCTCGCGCAGGCGTGCCTCGATCTCGAAGCAGCGCGGCGCGGAGATGTCCTCCAGGTTGATGCCCGCGAAGCCGGGGGCGATCGCCTTGACGGCGGCCACGATCTCGTCGGGGTCCTGGGTGTCCAGGCAGATCGGCCAGGCGTCGATGTCGGCGAAGCGCTTGAAGAGGGCCGCCTTGCCCTCCATGACCGGCATGGCGGCCATCGGGCCGATGTTGCCCAGGCCCAGCACGGCGGAGCCGTCCGTCACGACTGCGACGGTGTTGCGCTTGATGGTCAGGCGCCGGGCGTCCTCGGGGTTCTCGGCGATCGCCATGCACACGCGGGCCACGCCCGGGGTGTAGATCATCGAGAGGTCGTCACGGTTGCGGATGGGGTGCTTGGACGCCATCTCGATCTTGCCGCCGAGGTGCATCAGGAAGGTGCGGTCGGAGACCTTGCCGAGGCTGACGCCCTCGATGCCGCGCAGCTTCTCGACGATCTCGTCCGCGTGCGCGGTGGAGGTCGCGGCGATGGTGACGTCGATCCGGAGCTTCTCGTGGCCGGATGCGGTCACGTCGAGGCCGGTGACCGATCCGCCGGAGGACTCCACGGCGGTGGTGAGCTGGGAGACCGCGGTTCCGCTCGCGGGCACTTCCAGACGGACCGTCATCGAATACGAGACGCTGGGCGCCGTTGCCATGGCCGTGTTCCTCTTCTGTCCCTGGTTCGCTGTAACACACAGAGCCCCGCTGCACAGCAGGTGCGGCAGGACCTGTTGTCCGATCGTCCCACCTACCAGCCAGTACAAGGTAACCAGCTACAAAATTCGGAAAGACTCTTCCACCATACGAGATTCCAGGGGGGTTCGGAATGGTGGGGTCATACAAAACAGGTCCGCGCCCCCCACAGGTGGGGGACGCGGACCTGGTCATTCATACGTCTATGACACCGACCCGCCATGCTCGCCTCGCGGCAAGTGGTCGCTCTGAGCGACGAAGGTTGGGCCCGGGGGCTTGGATCGAGTCGGTGCCGTACCCAGGCTAACAAAGGATCGCCGAAAGTGATCCCCCTGCTCGCGCTCGTATCCGAGCACCACGCGCCTGGCCGCGGACCATCCGGCCGTACGGCCCGCCCCTACGGCAGCAGCAGCTCCGGCACCCCGTCCGCGTCGGGCTTGTCCCGGTCCGCCGAGACCACCGTCAGCTGCTGCGTCGCACGCGTCAGCGCCACGTACAGCACCCGCAGGCCCGCCGGGGACTCGTCCGCGATCTCCGCCGGGGAGACGACCACCGTGGCGTCGTACTCCAGGCCCTTGGCCTCCAGGCTGCCCAGCGCCACCGCCCGCTCGCCGAGGTCCGCGAGCCAGCCCGCGGCCTCCGCGCGCCGGTCCATGGCCACGACCACGCCCACCGTGCCGTCCACCTGATCCAGCAGCCGCCGGGTCTCCTCCCGCACCGCGGTGCCCAGATCGCCCGGGGCGGCCGTGAACCGCGGCTCCAGCCCCGTGGAGCGCACCGCGGTCGGCGGCTCCATGCCGGGCATCGCCAGGCGCAGCACCCGGGAGGCGACCTCGGCGACCTCGGCCGGGTTGCGGTAGTTCACCGTCAGGGTGAACCGCCGGCGCGGTCGCGACCCGAGGGCCTCGTCGCGGGCCGCGGCGGCCTCCTCGGGGTCCGTCCAGGAGGACTGCGCCGGGTCGCCGACGACCGTCCACGTGCCGTGCCGGCCGCGGCGGCCCACCATCCGCCACTGCATCGGCGTCAGGTCCTGGGCCTCGTCCACGATGACGTGCGCGTACTCGGTGCGCTCCGCCGCGAGCCGCTCGGCCCGCTCCCACTGGGTCTCCTCGCGGGTCGGCATCAGCTCCTCCAGCCCGCTGAGCTGGTCGAGCGGGTCCATCTCCCGCTTGCGCCTCGGCCGGGCCGGGGCGCCGAGCAGCTGCTGGAGCTCGTCCAGCAGCGCCACGTCGTGCACCGACAGGGGGCCCTTGCCGTCCGGGCCCACCCGGCGCAGCGAGCGGGCCAACTGGCGGGTCTCGCGCGGGTTCAGGTCCCGGCGCGACCAGCGGCCGAGGTGGCGCTCGTCGGCGAGCGCGGCGAGCACCCGGCGCGGGGTCAGCTCGGGCCACCAGGCATTGAGGAAGTCGATGAAGGCGTCCTCGGTGGAGATGTCCTCGTCGAAGGCGGAGCGCAGCTCGGCGGCCAGCTCCGGGTCGCTGTGCCGGCCGGACCCGCCCGACTTCGCGTAGAGGGCGTCGAGCAGCAGCTTGCGGGCGCGCGGGCGCAGCAGGTTGACCGGGGCGGTGCCGCTGAGCACGTTCTGCCGGATCCGGTTCAGCTCGTCGGCCTCCAGCTCTTGGCGGCGGCCGAAGGCCACCACGCGCAGCCGGTCGGGGGCGCCGCCGAGTTCCAGTGCGCCGCGTACGGCCTTGCGGAGCACCTTCAGCATCCGCGAGGAGCCCTTGACGCGGGCCACGGCCGGGGAGTCGTAGGTGGTGGCCTCCGCGCCGTCGACGAGCGAGCCGAGCGCCCGGATCGCCACCTGGCCCTCCTCGCCGAGCGAGGGCAGCACGCCCTCGGTGTACGCGACGAGCAGCGGGGTCGGGGAGACGATCAGGATGCCGCCGGAGTAGCGGCGCCGGTCCTGGTAGAGCAGGTAGGCGGCGCGGTGCAGGGCGACGGCCGTCTTGCCGGTGCCGGGCCCGCCGGCGACCTCGGCGACGGAGGCGGCGGGGGCCCGGATGACCAGGTCCTGTTCGGCCTGGATGGAGGAGACGATGTCGCGCATGGAGTGCGTACGGGCCCGCCCGAGGGCGGCCATCAGGGCGCCGTCGCCGATGGCGGGGAGCTCCCGGCCGTCCAGGAACGCGCTGACCTCCGGGCGCATCAGGTCGTCCTCGACGCCCAGCACCTTGCGGCCCTTGGAGCGGATGACGCGGCGTCGCACCACCCGGCCGGGGTCCTTGGGCGTGGACCGGTAGAACGGCGCGGCCGCCGGCGCGCGCCAGTCGATGACCAGCGGCGCGTAGTCGGAGTCCAGGACCCCGATGCGGCCGATGTGCAGCGTCTCGGCGATGTCGGCGGTGAGGTCCTCGCGGATCGCGTCGTCGGCGGGCTCGACGGAGGTGTACGCGCCGTCCGCGCCGCGTTCCCCGTCCTTGCCGAGCACCAGGTCGATGCGGCCGAAGAGGAAGTCCTCGAACTCGTTGTTCAGCCGGTTCAGGTGGATGCCCGCCCGGAAGACCTGCGCGTCGCGCTCGGCGAGTGCGCCGGGCGTACCCACCTGGCCGCGCTTGGCGGCGTCGTTCATGAGGAACTCGGCCTCGTGGATCTTCTCCTCAAGGCGTCGGTACACCTGGTCGAGATGCGTCTGCTCGACCGCGATCTCCCGATCGCGGACGGAATCCGCCGTGCTGTCGACAGCGGCATTCTGCGCGGCCACCAAGGCCCCCTTCTGACGTGCATGGGCGACCGTCAACCGTACGCGAATCGGCCCCTTGTCCGCACGCCCGTTCCGGAATGGGTCTCGCCTGGTGGTACGCGGGGCGGTGCGCCCGTCTAGCGGGATCCGGCGGCCAGGGCCCGGCGGCGGTGCCGGGCCACCCGCTCGCGGTTGCCGCAGCGCTCGCTGGAGCACCAGCGGCGCCGGTGCCCGCGGGAAGTGTCCAGGTAGACGCGGGTGCAGCCGTCGCCGTCGCAGGCCCGCAGCAGGGCCCGGTCACCGGGGTCGGTCAGCAGCTCGACGGCGTCGCGGGCGACGGCCGCGAGCAGCGCGCCGCACTCCACGCCGCCGCACAACTCCCGTACGAGGTGCCCTTCCTGGTCCCGTACGGCACACAGTCCCGGGGGTGGTCCGGCGGCCAGGGCGTTGACCCGGGCGAGGGCGTGGTCGTCGGGATCGGTGCCGAGCAGCTCCGCCCGTACGAGGGTTTCCACGTCGGCGCGCAGGGCCCGGAAGGCCGCGGCCCAGTCGGGCCCCACCCGGGCGAGCGGCGTGCGGTCGGGGACCAGGCCGGCCCCGGCGAGCCACAGCCGCAGCTCGTCTCCGTCCGGGATCGCCTCGTGGGGGGTGAAGGTGGCCACCAGGTCCAGGCAGACCCGCCCGGAATCGAACCGCATGCCGTCAGCCTCCCGTCGTGGGGGTGCCGTACCAGATTGCCGCCCGGCGGGCCACAGCGGAAGCCCCCGAACCGGTGGGCCCGTCCCAGCCTCGCCGGCCGATCTCAGCCTCGCCGGCGTTCGAGGCGCGGGGTCTGGGGCGGAGCCCCGGGAAACCCGGCTCCACCGGGTCAGGCCGGGGGGTCGTCGTGGAGGAGGCGCTGGAAGAGGCGGTGGTCGCGCCAGGCGCCGTTGATGTGCAGGTACCGCGGCGCGAGGCCGTACGGTTCGAAGCCCGCCTTCGCCAGCACCCGCTGCGAGGCCAGGTTGTCGACGAGGGTGCCCGCCTCCACCCGGTGCAGGCCCAGCTCCTCGCGGGCGACCCGGCAGACCTCCTCCACCCCGGCGGTGGCCAGCCCCTTGCCGTGCCACGCGGGGTCGACCCAGTACCCGAGACCGCCGCTGCACAGCGGCCCGTACGCGATCGAGCCGAGGTTGATCGCGCCGACGGGCGCACCCGTGGCCGTCTCGACGAACACGTACGGGACGATCCGCCCCGCGTCCCGTTCCGCGAGCACGCCCTCCAGCCGCTCCCGCTGGCCGTCCTCCGTGTAGAACGCGTCCGGCCGGACCGGCTCGACGTGCGCCATGAACGCGCGGTTCCGGGCGAACGCCTCGGCCAGCCCGGCGGCGTCGCCGAGCACGACGCCCCTCATCTCGACCCCGTCAATGATCACCCCGGCACGCTAGCCGAGGACGCCCCTGGCCGTCACCGCGTCGGCGGGAAGCTCCCCGTACTTGGCCTCCCCGCCCGCGTCCAGGGAGAGCCGGTAGCCGCGCTTGACCACCGTCTGGATCAGGTTCGGCGCCCCGAGCGCCACCCGCAGGCGGGCCATCGCCGTCTCCACCGCGTGCTCGTCCCGGCCCGCGCCCGGCAGTGCGCGCAGCAGGTCCGCGCGGGAGACCACCCAGCCCGGGCGCCGCGCCAGCGCCCGCAGCAGGGCCATGCCCGCCGGCGGGACGGGCCGCAACTGCGTGTCCACCAGGACCGCGTGGCCGCGGATCTCCACCCGGTGCCCGGCCACCGGCAGCACCCGCGCCCGGCCGGGCAGTTCGCGGCAGAGCAACTGCACCAGCGGGCCCAGCCGGAACCGCTCCGGCTGCACGGTGTCCACGCCGTGCGCCTGGAGCGGCAGCGCGGTCACCGGGCCCACGCACGCGGACAGCAGCCTGCCGCGCAGTGCGTCCAGTACGGCGTCCCGCTGCCCGCGCTCCTCGGCCCGGGACAGCAGCGAGGCCGCCGCCGGCGCGGAGGTGAAGCTGACGGCGTCCACTGCGCCGGCGACCACCGCGTCCAGCAGCCGGTCCAGCGGCGCGAGGTCCTCGGGGGCCATCCACCGGTACACCGGGACCACCACCACCTCGGCGCCGCCGGCCCGCAGCGCCTCGACGAAGCCGGGCAGCGGCTCCCCGTGCAGCTGGAGCGCGATCCGCCGGCCGGCCACCCCCGCCGACAGCAGCCGCTCCAGTACCTCGGCGAGCGATTCGGAGTCCGGGGACCAGGTCTCCACGAGCCCGGCGGCCCGGATGGCGCCCTTCACCTTCGGTCCGCGCGCCAGCAGTTCGGCGGCGCGCAGCCGCTCCAGCAGGTCCTCGCCGATGCCCCACCCGTCGGCCGCCTCGATCCATCCCCGGAAGCCGATCGCGGTGGTGGCCACGACCACGTCCGGCGCGCAGTCGATCAGTTCCTTCGTGGCGGCCAGCAGCTCGCTGTCGTCGGCGAGCGGCACGATGCGCAGCGCCGGCGCGTGCAGTACGGCCGCCCCGCGCCGCCGCAGCAGGGCGATGAGCTCGTCCGCCCGCCGGGCTGCCGTGACCCCGACGGTGAAGCCCGCGAGCGGGCCGGTGTTCGTATCGTCCATCGTGACCATCGTGACCTGCCTAGTGACGCATGCGGAGCGGTGGGGGCGGTACGGGCGGACCGAGCCTGCCAAGCTGTCGTGTCGGACTCGGTTCACCCGTATTTCGCCCCGGTTACACCGACGTGAGCTGCGGTTTCGTCTCGACGCCGACCGCGTGGACCGCCGGGGCCGCGGGGCGGCGAAGGTATACCGCCCACGTCACGGCGCAGCACAGGGCGTAGAAGCCGAGGAAGGTGACGAAGGCCGCCGTTCCGGAGCCGGAGGTGCGGAAGGCCTCCCGGAAGACGAGGTTGATGCCGAGTCCGCCGAGCGCGCCGACGGCCCCGATGAGCCCCATGGAGGCGCCGGAGAGCCGCCGTCCGTACGCGGCCGCGGCCTCGCCGCTCATGCCGCGCGCCAGCGCCTTCGCCTGGAAGATGCCCGGGATCATCTTGTAGGTCGATCCGTTGCCGAGCCCGCTCAGGACGAACAGCGCCACGAACCCGACGAGGAAGACCGGCAGCGAGGACCGCTGGGAGGCGAACACCACCACTGCGGTCGCCGCCGCCATCGCCACGAAGGTGCCCAGGGTGATCCGGGCCCCGCCGAACCGGTCCGCGAGGGCCCCGCCCACCGGCCTGATCAGCGATCCGAGCAGCGGCCCCATGAAGGTCAGTGAGGCGGCCTGGAGGGGGGTGCGGCCGAACTGGGTCTGCAGCACCAGTCCGAAGGCGAAGCTGTAGCCGATGAAGGACCCGAAGGTGCCGATGTAGAGGAACGCCATGATCCAGGTGTGCGCGTCCTTCAGCGCCTCGCGGACCGCGCCGGTGTCGTTGCGCACGGGCGCCAGGTTGTCCATCCGTACCGCCGCCAGGACGGCCGCGAGGACGATCAGCGGGATGTAGGCGCCCAGCAGGTAGCGCGGGTGCGCGGCCCCGGCCGTCGCGATGACCAGCAGGCCGGCGAGCTGCACCACGGGCACGCCGATGTTGCCGCCGCCGGCGTTCAGGCCGAGCGCCCAGCCCTTCTTGCGCAGCGGGAAGAAGGCGTTGATGTTGGTCATGGAGGAGGCGAAGTTGCCGCCGCCGACGCCGGTGAGGGCCGCGACGACCAGGAAGGTGCCGTACGAGGTCCCGGGCTCCATCACCACGATCGCGGCGACCGTCGGCGCGAGCAGCAGCAGCGCGCTGACGACGGTCCAGTTCCGGCCGCCGAAGCGGGCGACGGCGAAGGTGTACGGGACCCGGACGACCGCGCCGACCAGGGTCGCGGTCGCGATGAGGAAGAACTTGCCGGCCGGGTCGATCCCGTAAGCCGGTCCCATGAAGAGGACCATCACGGACCAGAGCGACCAGATGGAGAAGCCGATGTGCTCGGAGAACACGGAGTAGACCAGGTTGCGGCGGGCGGTCCGCTCCCCCGTCTCCTTCCAGAAGGTCTCGTCCTCGGGGTCCCACCGCTCGATCCAGCGGCCCCCTTTGCGCGGTGCGGTCGTACCGGTCATCACACGCCTCCACAGCTGTCGCGTCCGTGGTACGACCGTAGGAACGGCGCGTTTCCGCCCCGGTCCCCGCCGGATGACCGCCGGGAAACCTTGCTCTCACCCGCCGCCGGGGGCACCTGTGAGCGCGGCCGGGCGCCAGCTCGCCGGGGGCACTTCCAGCCAGCCGTGTTCGGCGCAGAGGGTGGCCGCGGCCCGGTGCAGCGCTTCCAGACCGGGGTGGGTGAAGCCCTTGCGCCACACCATGGACAGCGGGGACAGCGGTACCGGGTCGACGAGCGGCCGCTTCACGCTGCCGGGCATGTCGACGAAGTCGACGGTCACCAGTACGGGGTTGCCGGTCTTGGCCATGACCCGGCGGAACTCGTCCTTGCCCATGGCCACCGGTGCCGGCGGGGCCATCAGGATCCCCCGCCCGGCGAACAGTTCGCGCGCCAGCCCCGTCCACTCCAGCGTGCGCGGGTTCCCGGCGCCGGCGTACACGGTCTCCCCGGCCAGCGCGTCCAGCGGTACGGTCGCCCGCCCGGCCAGCGGGTGCCCCTCGGGCAGCAGCACGGCGAGCGGCTCGTACCGCACGGGCCGGTGGGCGATGCGGGAGCGCGTGGCCGGGTCCAGCCCGGCGGCGTACCCGAAGGAGACGTCGAGGCGGCCGGCGGCGACCTCGGCGGCGGCGTACGTCAGCCCGCTCTCCCAGCGGGCCATCAGCTCGCACTCCGGGGCGATGTCGCGGGCCCGCTCCAGGACGGTGCGCGCGGTGCTGGGCCCGTCGGTGTTCAGGTCGACGAGCAGCGCCCGGGGGGCGGCGAAGGCGGCGGCGACCGCTTCGTGCGCGGCCAGCACCCGCCGGGCGAGGGGCAGCAGCCGCTCCCCGTCGGGGGTCGGCTCGACGGCGCGGGTCGTCCGGACGAACAGCGTGGTGCCGAGGGCCTCTTCGAGGCGCCGTACGTCGCGGCTCAGCGCCTGCTGGGCGACGTAGAGCCGGGCGGCCGCGCGGGTGAAGTGCAGCTCCTCGGCCACGGCGACGAACCCGCGCAGCAGGCGGGGGTCCACGTCACGGGGCATCATCCCCGGAGACTAACAACAGATCGATGTGAATGGCCTCCGGACAGGTGTTGGACGCCGCGCGGGGTCCCGGCCGAGGGTGGTGGCCATGCCCCTCATGTCCGTCACCGGCAGCACCCTCGTCCTCGCCGCACCGCCCGCACCGCCCCTCCCCGACCGCGCTCCCCCGCGGCCGCGCCCGCAGGGCCCCTACCGCCGGCTGTTCGCGCTGCCCGGCACCCGCGGCTTCACCGCCGGGAACCTCCTCGCCCGCCTGCCGATGGGCATGTTCGGGGTCAGCGCGGTGATGATGATCGCCGGCCAGCGCGGCTCGTACGCCCTCGCCGGTGCGGTCACGGCGACCGGGATGGCCGCCACCGCGCTGGTCGCGCCGTGGACCGCCCGGCTGGTCGACCGGTACGGGCAGGCCCGGATCGCCGTCCCCGCCACCCTGGTCGCGGTCCTGGGCTCGCTGTCCCTGATCGCGTGCGTCCGTACCGGGGCCCCCGCCTGGACCCTCTTCGCCTCGTACGCCGCGACCGCCACCACCCCCAACATCGGCGGGATGTCCCGCGCCCGCTGGACGTACCTGCTGCGCGGCTCCCCGGACGCGCACCACACCGCGATGTCCTTCGAGCAGGCCGCCGACGAGCTCTGCTACATGCTCGGCCCGGTCCTGGCGGCGTTCCTCTGCTCGGCGGTCCTCCCCGAGGCCGGCACCCTCACCGCGGCCGCCCTGCTGCTGACCGGCATGCTGGTGTTCACCTCCTGCCGCGCCACCCAGCCGCCGGTGTCGGCGGGCCCGCGCCGCGGCTCACCGCTGCGCGCCCTGGCCCCGCTGCTGCCGCTCTTCCTCGCCACCGGTGTGGTCTTCGGCTCGATGGAGATCGCCTCGATCGCCCACCTCGCCGACCTGGGGCTGGGCGCCGCATCCGGCCCGGTGCTGGCCCTCCAGGCGGCGGGCTCCTGCGCGGCCGGGCTGCTCTACGGCACGCTGCGGCCGCGCGGCCTGCGGACCTGCCTGGTCGCCATGGCCGCCGCGATGACCCTGCCGTGGCTCGCGGCGATCACGGGCTCGCTCCTGCCGCTGGCCGCCGCCCTGCTCCTGGCGGGCATGGCCACGGCTCCGACGATGGTGACGGCGATGTCCCGGGTCCACGCGCTCACCCCGGAGGGCCGCCTCAACGAGGGCATGACCCTGGCGGTGACCGCCATCCTCGCGGGCATCGCCCTGGGCGCCGCCTCGGCCGGCGCGCTGGTCGACCACCTGGGCCCGCCGACGGCCTACGCCCTCCCGGCCGCGGCGGCCCTCGCCGCCCTCGCCACCTCGAAAGTCGTACCGGTTTCCGGTACCAGAGAGGTACCATAAACTCGTACGAGTCCGGTCCCTGAGAGAGGAGCGCACCATGTCCATAAGCGCCAGCGAAGCCAGGGCCACCCTGTTCCCGCTGATCGAGCGTGTCAACACCGACCACGCCCCGGTGCGCATCACCTCCAAGAGCGGTGACGCGGTCCTCATGTCCGCCGACGACTACGACTCCTGGCAGGAGACCGTCTACCTCCTGCGCTCCCCCGCCAACGCCCAGCGTTTGATGGAGGCCGTCGCGCGCGACCGCGAGGGCGCCTCCACGGTCGCGAGGACGGTGGACGAGCTGAAGGAGTTGGCCGGGGGCGAGGAGTGAGGAGCGTTCACTTCGACCCCGCCGCCTGGGAGGACTTCCTGTTCTGGTTGTCGTCGGACCGGAAGATGGCCCGCCGGATCACTCGCCTGATCGGCGAGATCCAGCGCGACCCGTTCACCGGCATCGGCAAGCCCGAGCCGTTGAAGGGCGAGTTGACCGGCTACTGGTCCCGCCGCATCGACGACGAGCACCGCCTCGTGTACCGGGCCGACGACAAGGAAGTGAAGGTCCTCAAGGCCCGCTACCACTACTGACGCATGACAAAGGCCCCGCAGCCGAGAGGCTGCGGGGCCTTTGCCCACATGGGATGAGTGGAGATGGCGGGAATCGAACCCGCGTCCAACGGTGCAGAAGCAGGGCTTCTCCGAGCGCAGTCCGCTGCGCTTTTCTCAGCCCCGGAGATCACACGGACAAGTCTCCGACGGGCTCAGTCACTGTTTGGTTTCCCTCCAACCCCCGTGACCGGGGCTAGAGGTTTAGATCCCTAATTGACGCCAGGATCCGGACCGGGACCACTTCCGGGCTGACGCTCCTCACAGAGGCTTCAGCTCACTGTTATTAGGCAGCGAGGGTGAAGCGGGAGTTATCGCTCTTGGAGTTGGCGATTATTTTTTGCGACATATGGTTAGCGAGATCATTGCCGCTTCCTCGGCTCGCTTCCCCTGCATCGACATCCGCTGTCGAAACCGATCATCCCCATGTTGTTTTTTCAAGGTGCGCCGACCCCTGGGGGGCGGTGCTGACGCCATGGTACGCGAAGTGGACCACCGCGTGCCAGGTGATTAAACCGTGCCGCGCTGCTTGCGCCGGATGGCCGAGACCGCCCGGTTCGTCTCGCGGGTGTCCTGCTTCTCCCGCAGGGTCTGCCGCTTGTCGTACTCCTTCTTGCCCTTCGCCAGCGCGATCTCGACCTTCGCCCGGCCGTCCTTGAAGTACAGGGAGAGGGGCACGATCGTGTGACCCGACTCGTCGGCCTTGCGCTCCAGCTTGTCGATCTCCTCGCGGTGCATGAGGAGCTTGCGCTTGCGCCGGGCGCTGTGGTTGGTCCAGGTGCCCTGGCTGTACTCCGGCACGTGCACGTTGTAGAGCCAGGCCTCCCCGCCCTCCACCGACACGAAGCCGTCCACCAGCGAGGCCCGGCCCTGGCGCATGGACTTGACCTCGGTACCCGTGAGCACGAGACCGCACTCGTAGGTGTCGATGATCGCGTAGTCGTGGCGCGCCTTCTTGTTCTGGGCGATCAGCTTGCGCCCTTTTTCCTTAGCCATAGTGCGGTCATTTTCGCACTACGGACCCACTCCGAGGCCACCCAATACTGTGACCGCCCGTTCCTCGACCGCCTCGCCCGCCGGCACGTCCGGGGTGATGCCGCCGCCGTCCAGGCTCCGGCCCGCCGGTGTGCGGTACGTGCCCACCGTCAGCTCGGCCACCGAACCGTCCGGCAGCTCGGTCGGCATCTGCACGGAGCCCTTGCCGAAGGTCCGGCTGCCCACCGCCACGGCCCGGCCCCGGTCCTGCAGCGCGCCCGTCACCAGCTCGGCCGCGCTCATCGTGCCGCCGTCGACGAGGGCCACCAGCGGCCGGGCGGTGTCGCCGCCCGGGGCCGCGTACAGGACCCGCTGTTCGCCGCGTACGTCGTACGTGGCCACCAGCCCGCCGTCCAGGAAGGCCGAGGCTGCGGTGACCGCCTCGGCGACCAGGCCGCCCGGATTGCCGCGCAGGTCCAGCACGACCCCCTCGCCGGGCGGGGCCGCGCGCACGGCGGCCTTGACGCGCTCGCCGGAACCGCGGGTGAAGGAGACCACCTTGATGACCGTGACCCCGTCCGGGCGCCGGCGTACGGCCACCGGCTCGGTGCGCAGCTGCTCGCGGCGCACGGTCTCGGTGAGGTCGGCGCCGTCCCGGCTCAGGTTCAGTACGACGGGGGTGCCGGCCTCGCCGCGCAGCAGGGCGACGACGTCGGCGACGGCCAGGCCGGTCACGGTGTGCCCGTCGACGCTCAGCAGCCGGTCCCCGGCGCGCAGTCCGGCCCGGGCGGCGGGGCTGCCGGGCTGGACCTTGTCGACCTTGATCATGCCGTCGCGGGCCCGCTCCGCCCAGACGCCGACGCCGGTCCAGCGGCCGTCGAGGCCCTCGGCGAAGGCGGCGTACTCGCCCTGGTCGTAGACGGTGCCCCAGCGGTCTCCGCTGCGGCTGACCACCTCCTGCGCGGCCTTCTTGCCGGACTTGCCCTCGGCGACGGCCTCCGCGGCGGCCCGGGCGACCGCCTCCCGGTCGGCCGTGCCGGCCTGGCGCGGGGCTTCGGGCGCGGGGGCGCCGGTCAGCGCCGCGGCGGCCGCGGCGCCCTCCTCGCGGTCCCAGCAGCCGGTGTACGCACCGGCACCGACGGCGGCGAGGAAGGCCAACGTCAAAACGGCCCCGCGACGCAGGTCGCGGGGCCGGAGACAGAAGGCGGGAATACTCGGCAAGCCCAGCATGGCGCCGAGTCTAGGACAAGCCCCGCGCCGGTACGGCTGGTTGACCGGACCGCTCGCGGGGCGCTTGTCACACCTTCAGGTACTTGCGCAGGGCGATGAAGGCGGCCATGGAGGGCATCAGGAGGCCGATGAAGAGGACGTACGGGAGCTTGGCCAGCACCGATCCCCAGCCCATGAAGTCGATCAGCTGGATCTTGTCGCGCAGTCCGACGCCGTGGTCGATCACGAAGTACTGCCCGGAGACGAGCATGGCGCAGGCGAAGAGCGCGCCGATGAGGCCGGCGACGGCCGCCTCCATGATGAAGGGGACCTGGATGTAGAAGCTGGAGGCACCCACCAGCCGCATGATCCCGGTCTCCCGCCTGCGGCTGAATGCCGAGACGCGCACGGTGTTGACGATCAGCAGCAGCGCCACGATCAACATGATCAACATGATGCCGAGGGCCGCGTAGTTGAGGTAGTTCAGGATCCGGAAGAGGTCGTCGATCTCCTTGCGCTGGTCGTCGACGGTGTGGATGCCGTCGCGGCCCGCGAAGGCGGAGGTGACCACCTTGTACTTCTCCGGGTTCTTGAGCTTGACCCGGAAGGACTCCTGCATCTGGTCGGGCGTGATGGAGGAGGCGAGCGCGGTGTGCCCGTACTGCTCCTGGTAGTGCTTGTACGCCTCGTCCGCCGACTCGTACGCGACGCTCTTGACCAGCGACATCTGCTTGAGCTCGGACTCGATCTGCTTCTTCTGCTCGTCGGTCACGGCGCCCTTGCGGCAGGTGGCGACGCCACCGGAGCCGCTCGCCGAACCGTCCGGCTTGGCGGCGGCCTCGCCGGCCTCCTGGGCGTCCTGCTTGTTGCAGAGGTAGATCGAGACGTTGGCCTTGTCGTACCAGAAGCCCTTCATCCGGCTCACCTGCTCGCGCATGAGCAGGGAGCCGCCGAACAGGGCCAGCGAGAGGGCCACGGAGATGATGACCGCGAAGGTCATGGTGAGATTGCGACGGAGACCGACGCCGATCTCCGACATGACGAACTGGGCGCGCATTGCGTCTCAGGGACCTTTCAGTGCTGGTAGCCGTAGACGCCGCGCGACTGGTCGCGCACGAGTCGGCCCTTTTCGAGTTCGATGACGCGCTTGCGCATCTGGTCGACGATCTGCTGGTCGTGTGTGGCCATGATCACCGTGGTACCGGTCCGGTTGATCCGGTCCAGCAGCTTCATGATCCCGACCGAGGTCTGGGGGTCGAGGTTGCCGGTGGGCTCGTCCGCGATCAGCAGGGCGGGGCGGTTGACGAAGGCGCGGGCGATGGCCACGCGCTGCTGCTCACCGCCGGAGAGCTCGCCGGGCATGCGGTCCTCCTTGCCGCCCAGGCCCACGAGTTCGAGGACCTGCGGGACGGCCTTGCGGATCTCGCCGCGCGGCTTGCCGATGACCTCCTGGGCGAAGGCCACGTTCTCGGCCACCGTCTTGTTGGGCAGCAGGCGGAAGTCCTGGAAGACGGTCCCCAACTGGCGCCGCATCTGCGGAACCTTCCAGTTGGAGAGCTTGGCGAGGTCCTTGCCCAGGACGTGCACCTGGCCGTGGCTCGCCCGTTCCTCGCGCAGGATCAGGCGCAGGAACGTGGACTTGCCGGAGCCGGAGGAGCCGACGAGGAAGACGAACTCGCCCTTCGCAATGTCGAGGGAGACTTCTCTGAGTGCGGGACGGCTCTGCTTCGGGTAGGACTTGGAGACACTGTCGAATCGGATCACGGGTGCACCACGGTCGCCGGGAGTAGGTGTGCGTGACCATACGCGAACGGGCGCGAGGTGTGGACCCGGCCTCCGGACTTGCCCGTTTTATCCCGTGGCGTCGGCGCTCCGGACCGTGATTGCCCGGACGGGCCGCGCCGAATGTCGGCGAAGCTGGCACAGTGGTAGGGGGAACGGTCCGGGCCCCCGCACCGTTGTACGCAACGACAAGACCGAGGGGACGAGAGGAGGAGCGCATGACATATGACCGGCTCGTGTGCGCGAACTGCGCCGCACCCGTCAGCCAGGGCCGCTGCCCGGTGTGCCGGGCGAACCGGGAGCGCCTCCAGCAGGAGGGCAGCCCCTTCTCCGGCCTGAACCCCGTGACCCTCATCGTGCTCATGGTGGTCCTCGTGGCAGCTCTGGCGCTGGTGGCCCAGCACGCCGCCTAGGCCGTCCTCACCGCGCCCGTCGCGGTGCGCGCGGTATCCGTGCCGCGTCCCGATCAGCTGCGCGAGAAGGGCCCGGACACCTGGTGTCCGGGCCCTTCTCCTCGTGCTGCGTCGCGTGCCGCGTCGTTACGCGGTCTGCTCCTGCTGCTTGCGCCAGCGGATTCCGGCCTCCAGGAAGCCGTCGATCTCGCCGTCGAGCACCGCCTGCGGGTTGCCGACCTCGAACTCCGTCCGCAGGTCCTTGACCATCTGGTACGGGTGCAGGACGTAGGAGCGCATCTGGTTGCCCCAGGAGCTGCCGCCGTCCTTCAGGGCGTCCATCTTGTCCTTCTCCTCCTGGCGGCGCCGCTCGAGCAGCTTGGCCTGGAGGACGTTCATCGCGCTGGCCTTGTTCTGGATCTGCGAGCGCTCGTTCTGGCAGGAGACCACGATGCCGGTCGGCAGGTGCGTGATGCGCACCGCGGAGTCGGTGGTGTTGACGCCCTGGCCGCCGGGGCCGGAGGCGCGGTACACGTCGACGCGCAGCTCGGCCTCGTCGATCTCGACGTGGTCGCTGGTCTCGACGACCGGGAGCACCTCGACGCCCGCGAAGGAGGTCTGGCGGCGGCCCTGGTTGTCGAAGGGCGAGATCCGCACGAGGCGGTGGGTGCCCTGCTCGACCGAGAGCGTCCCGTAGGCGTACGGGGCCTTGACGACGAAGGTGGTCGACTTGATGCCGGCCTCTTCCGCGTACGAGGTCTCGTAGATCTCCGTCGAGTATCCGTGGCGCTCGGCCCAGCGCAGGTACATGCGCTGGAGGCGCTCGGCGAAGTCGGAGGCGTCGACGCCGCCGGCCTCGGCACGGATGTTGACCAGGGCCTCGCGCTCGGCGTACTCGCCGGAGAGCAGGGTCCGGACCTCCATCTCGTCCAGCGCCTTGCGGACGGAGACGAGCTCGGCCTCGGCCTCGGCCAGGGTGTCCGCGTCGTCCATCTCCTGGGCGAGGTCGAAGAGCACCCCGAGGTCGTCGATGCGCCCCCGCAGCGTCTCGGTCTTACGGACCTCCGCCTGGAGGTGCGAAAGCTTGCTCGTGATCTTCTGAGCGGCCTCCGGGTCGTCCCACAGGGACGGCGCGGCGGCCTGCTCCTCGAGCACGGCGATATCTGCCCTCAGCTTGTCGAGGTCCAGGACGGCCTCGATCGACCCCATGGTCGAGGAGAGGGACTTCAGCTCTTCGGAAACATCGACGACTGCCACGGGTCCAGCGTAGCCGGTCCCCGGACGAAGCCGTCCGGGCAGGCCGGATCACCCGTACTGATGAGAGCTCGTACGGGCGTACGCTCACCGTATGACCGTTCTTCTCGTCAAGCGCCGCCATGTGGACCACATGCGTGTCACGACGACGAGCTGTCTGCCGCCGGACCGAACCCAAGCCTGATCCACCCCGATCCGACTTGGTCCTGTACGCGCGGCTCCCGCGGTCCCGGCACCACCCCTGCCGGAGACCCTCCCCCCGCCCCGCGGCCCCCGCCACCTCTGGGGAACAGGACCCCGTGACATCCCGAAACGGAGCCGTCATGCCGTCCGCGCACACCCTCCCCGTCCTGGACCTCTCCCAGGCCGACGACCCGGCCCAGCGGGCCGACTTCCTGAAGAAGCTGCACGCAGCCGCCCGGGACTCCGGTTTCCTGCACCTGACCGGGCACGGCGTCACCGCCGCCGAGAGCGCCCGCATCCTCGATCTGACCAAGGCCTTCTTCGCCCTCCCGGAGGCCGACCGGCTCGCGGTCAGCAATCTGAACTCCCCCCACTTCCGCGGCTACACCCGCATCGGCCACGAGCTGACCGGCGGGGCCTCCGACTGGCGGGACCAGCTGGACGTCGGCGCGGAGCGCCCGGCGCCGGCGGTGGGCCCGGACGACCCGGCGTACCTGTGGCTGGAGGGCCCCAACCAGTGGCCGGCCGCCCTCCCGGAGCTCCGCACGGTGGTCCTGGACTGGCAGTCGCGCCTCGCGGCGGTCGCCCACCGGCTGCTGCGGGAGCTGCTCGTCGCGATCGGCGCCCCGGCGGACTTCTTCGACGCGGCCTTCGCGGACCGCCCGCACCTGCACACCAAGCTGATCCGCTACCCGGGATCGGCCCCCTCCGGCACCGACCAGGGGGTCGGCGCACACAAGGACTACGGCTTCCTGACGCTGCTGCTCCAGGACTCGGTGGGCGGCCTCCAAGTGGTCCGGGACGGCGGCTACCTGGACGTGCCGCCGATGCCGGGCGCGTTCGTGGTGAACCTGGGCGAGCTGCTGGAGATCGCGACCGAGGGCTACCTGACGGCGACGGACCACCGGGTGATCAGCCCGCCCGGGGCGGTGGAGCGGTACTCGGTGCCGTTCTTCTACAACCCCCGGCTGGACGCGGTGATCGAGACCGTCCCGGGCGAGTACCTGCGCTCCGCGCCCGGGGTCGCGCACGACGAGTCGAACCCGCTGCACGCCGAGTACGGCCGCAACGAACTGAAGGGCTGGGTCCGCGCCCACCCCGCCGTCGCGCGGCGCTGGCACCCGGAACTGGTCCCGGCGTAGCCGAAGCCCCGCTGCCGGCGGGGCTGGACATGCAGCCTCGCCGGCGTTCGAGGCGCGGGGGTTCGGGGGCAGCGCCCCCGACCACGGCGCCGCACGGCGTCACGGGACCCGCGGGACCGACTGCTTGTTGTCCTGCCGGGGGGCCGGGTCGTCGCCCGAGACGGCCAGCCACGTGCCCAGCCCGACCGCCGCGGCCAGCGCGAGGGCCGACACGGACAGCACCAGCCGGCGCTTGCGCGCGGCCTCGGCGCGGTGCCGGGCGGAGCCCGGCCGGTGGCCGCCCGCCGGACGCGGTACGCGGGCGGTGCCCAGCGCCCCGCCCGCCAGCTCGTCCGGCCCCGGCACGCGCATCGAGGTGTGGGTGTCCCGGTTGGAGTCGGTCGCCGAGCCCGGCACGAGCGGGACAACGCCCCGCCGCCGGACCGGGTCCGCCGCCGGCTCCTCCGAGGGCTCGGGGTCCGGATCGGCGTCGTCCGGCTCGTCCACGTCCAGCGGCGGCATCCCGGCCAGCATCGGGAGCAGGTCCCGCAGCCGGACCGACAGCTCCGAGGCCCGCAGCCGCGAGGCCGGGGCCTTGGCCAGGCACTGCACGATGAGCTGCCACAGCTCGTCGGGGATGCCCGGCAGCGGGACGACCGTCTCGGTCACGTGCCGCCGCAGGACCGCTCCCGGGTGGCCCCCGCCGAAGGGGGTGAAGCCGGCCAGCAGCTCGTACAGGACCGTGGCCAGGGCGTATATGTCCACCGCGGCCCGCGGGGGCAGGCCCTCCACGATCTCCGGCGCCAGGTAGTCGGGGGTGCCGATGATCCGGGTCGTCGGGGCGGAGGCCCGGCCGGCCGAGGCCCGCCGCGGGGAGTCGATCAGTTTGGCCACGCCGAAGTCGGTCAGCAGGGCCGGGTGCGAGCCGCCCGGGCCGAGCGGGCCCTGCATGTCCAGCAGGACGTTCTCCGGCTTGACGTCCCGGTGGACGACCCCCGCCGCGTGCGCCGCGGCGAGCGCGTCGGCGACGTCCGCGACGATCGCCACGGCCGCCTCGGGGGCGAGCCGCCGCTCGCGGTCGAGGCGCGTGCGCAGGTCCGTACCGCGGACGAGGTCCATGACGAGGGCGAGGTCGTTGCCGTCCACGACGAGGTCGCGGACGGACACGACGTGCGGGTGCTCCAGGCCGAGCAGCGCGCTGCGCTCCTGGACGAACCGTCCGACGAGTTCCTGGTCGGACGCGAGGTCCTCGCGCAGCAGTTTGACGGCGACGGGCCCGTCAGGCCCCTCGCCCAGCCACACCGTGCCCGCGCTGCCGCGCCCCAGGATCTGGTGCGCGGTGTACCGGCTGCCGATCTTCCGTGCCACGACTGCTCCCTCAGCGGCTGGCGTACGCACCAAAGCTACGCGGCCGAGTGGGCCTTGGAGGCCAGCAGGGGCCCGGATTCGCGGCGACCTTCACTTCTGGGGGCGAAATCACCCCCCAGAAGTCGACAAATCTACGAAGTCGGCGCTACGGGAGCTCCCGTCAGGGATTCGTAGGGCCCGAGGAGCCCGACGAGCCCGCGGAATCCCCGATCGTGCCGACCCAGTCGACGACGTCGGAGCCCCAGGTCCACACCTGGTCCCACCAGCCGCGGCCGGTGCCGACCCACTCCTGGAGCGGGGTCAGCTCCCAGATCAGCCAGCCGGCGACGAAGAACACCAGGATCAGCACCAGGCAGCCCTTGAGGCAGCCGAGGCCGGGGATGCGCACCGGGTTGGCGCTGCGACGGCGCGGCTCGCGCGGCTCCCGGGGGGCCGGCCGCTGCTGCGGCGGAGCCTGTGGGGGCTGCTGCTGCGGCTGCGGCTGGCGGTACTGGGGCTGCTGCGGCTGAGACTGCTGCTGGTACGGCTGGTGCTGCTGCGGCTGGTAGTGCTGCGGCGGCGGCTGAGGCGCGTACTGCTGCTGGGGCGGCTGCTGCGGCGGGCGGTACTGGGGCTGCTGCGGCTGCTGGTACTGCTGCTGCTGGGGCGGCGGGCCCTGCCGGTACGGCTGCTGCTGCTGGGGCCGGTGCTGCGGCGGCGGGGGCGCCTGTCGCTGCGGCCGGCGGCGCAGGGGGTCCTCGTTCGGGTCGAGGTACTGGATCTGCGTCTGCTCGTTGCGGTCACGGGCGGCCTGCATCTGCGACTGCCACGGGTGCGGCTGGTCGGGCCGCTGCACCGGGGGCATCACCGAGGTCGGGTCGGCACCGGGCCCGCCGGTGCTCGGCAGCACCGAGGTGGCGTCGGCCGCCCCGACCGGCGGCAGGACGCTGGTCATGCCGTTCGGGTCGTACGCGCCGACGCCCGCGCCCGTCCCGGGAAGCATCTGGGTGGGGTCGGCGGCGCCGGGGGTCTCGGGGACCGGGGCCGGCGAGGGGTCGGGCGCGAGCAGGGCGCCCACGCCGAGCGCGGCCTCCACCTCGGCGGCCGAGGAGTGCACGCCGATGCCGGCGGCCACCACGCGCAGCCCGCGGGCCAGGCTCTGGGCGCTGGGGCGCTCGTTCGGCTCCTTGCGCAGGCAGCGCTCGATGACCGTCCACAGCGGCTCGGGCACGGTCGAGGGCCGCTGCGGGTCCTCGCTGAGGTGGCGGTGGAGCACTTCGAGCGCGGTGCCCCCGGCGAACGGCGGGCGTCCGGTGAGCAGCTCGTAGAGCAGGATGCCGGCGCCGTAGATGTCGACGGCGGAGGTCTGCGGGCGGCCTTCCGCGGACTCGGGGGCGACGTAGGCGGGGGTGCCGACGAACTCGTGGGTGCGGGTCAGGCCCGGGGAGTCCGCGAGGCGGGCGATGCCGAAGTCGGTGAGCATCGGCTTCATCTGCCCGCCGCGCTCGTCGAGCAGCACGTTGGCCGGCTTCAGGTCGCGGTGGACCACTCCGTCGGCGTGGCTGGCGGCGAGGGCGTCCGCGATCTGGGCGGTCAGCAGGCTCGCGGCGACGGGCGTGAAGGGGCCGTTCTCGCGGAGGTAGCGGTGCAGGTCCGGGCCGTCGATCAGGTCCATGACCAGGGCCAGCAGGTCACCCTCGACGACGAGGTCGCGGGTGCGCACGATGTTGGGGTGGGTCAGGCGCAGCAGGACCGAGCGCTCCCGCAGGAAGCGCATGACGATGTCGGGATCCTGGGCCAACTCCTCCTTGAGGACCTTGATGGCCACGGTCTCGCCGGGCTGGCCCGCCACGGCCGCCTCCGCGCCGGCGGCCTCCCTCTGGCGGGCACGCCAGACAGTGCCCGTGGCGCCGCGCCCGAGCGGCTCCTCGAGCAGGTATTTGCTGCCGACTGGCCGCACGTCTCGCGCTCCCCTGCTGTCGTCCTGATGTGGTCGTTCTGCTGATTGGTTTTCCGGCCCACTCTAGGGGCTGTCCCCCGGGAAGACGCCGGACCTCGGAGGTTGGTTGCCGCACATATGTACGGAGGGTGATGTTTGTGGGGTATGCCGGAGGCGTTTTTCCCCGTCTTTCGCCACCTCGCCGTCCGGATCCGGCCGGGGTCCGCCCCGGGTCGGATCACATCAAGATCATTTGTTGCCGGGTGCCGGGCGTGTTGTCCGTGACAGGTGCGAGGATGCACCCGTACGGAACGGCACGGGACGGGAGCCCCGCCTTCCGGGCAGACCTGACCGGACGACGCGTCCGTGCCGGGTGGGGGGCGACCGGACGGTCATGTCACGGGATTCCCCTGCCGGGCGCACACACCGCGCACCGCGCAGAAGGGACCGCTGACGGCGATGCAGATCCGGCTGACCGTCCTTGGGTCGCGCAGCGGCCACCAGACCGCGACCGCCCCCGCGAGCTGTGACGTACTCGTCACCGCGCCCGCCGGTACCGCGCTGGCCGCGGTCGCCTCCGGCCTCGCGGCGACCGTCGGCGGACCCGACACCGGAGGCACGGTCGTCCTGTACGCCGGCTCCGAGCGCCTCGACCTCCAGCGGCGGGTGCTCGGGGAGCCGCCGCTCGTGGACGGCGCGGTGCTGGCCCTGCACGGCCCGGTGCCGGACGTCCTGCCCGAGGACGGTCTGGGCACACCCCAGCTGCACGTGGTCGCGGGACCCGACGCGGGCGGAGTGCACCTGCTGCACAGCGGGCAGATCCGGGTGGGCCGCTCCGCCGACGCCGACGTCCCGCTGGACGATCCCGACGTCTCCCGGCTGCACTGCGCGGTGACCGTGATCCGCGACGGGCGGGTCGTGGTCGCAGACCTGGACTCGACGAACGGCACCACCCTGGACGGCGCCCCGGTGGGCCCGCAGCCCGTCGCCCTGCCCCCGGGGGCGCTGCTGCGGGTCGGCGAGTCCACCCTGCGGCTGGCGTCCGCGGGCGCACCCGCGCTGGCCACGGTGCCGGACCTCCAGGGCCACCTCTCGGTCTCCGCCCCGCCCCTCGACCCGGGCCCGCCGCCCGGCCCGCTCCCCGGGGCGGACACCGCCGCCCCCGCGCCGGCGGCGCACGCCCCCGGACCCGCCGAGGCCCCCGAAGCCCCCGACTCCGGCGGCGCGGCAGCCGCCGGAGCCGGGCGCCGCAAGGGCATCGGGGCCTGGGCCCGCAAGTGGGTACGGGGCGAGGAGCCGACCGGGGCCCCGCAGGAACCGACGGCCGCCGCCCCCGACCCCGACGACCCCGCCGCGCTGCTGCTGGCCGCGATGGGCCCCACCGAGCGCCTGTGGTCCCGTACGACCGGGCGGCTCGCCGTGCTCGACGTGGGGCTCGGCGCCGGCAGCCGGGTGTCCCTGCCCGCCGTCGGCGCCCTCGGGCTCGCCGGACCGCGGGCCCGGCTGGCCGGGGTCGCCCGCTGGGTGGTCGCGCAGATGGCGGGACTGCACGCACCGGGCCAGCTGGAGATCGTCCTCGTCTCCACCGACCGGGCGCGCAGCCTCGCCGACCGGCGCGCCGACTGGGGCTGGCTCGGCTGGCTGCCCCACGTGCGGCCCGCGCACGGCCAGGACTGCCGCCTGCTCCTCGCCTACGACCGCGACCAGGCCGTCGCCCGTACGGGTGAGCTGACCCGCCGGCTCGACGAGGGCCCCCTCGGCGTGCACTGGGCCGCCGCCGACGCCGGGCAGGTCCGGCGGGCCGCCGCCGTATACGACGGCCCGTACACGCTCGTCGTGATCGACGGCGATCCCGGGGCGGGCCCGCTGCGCGACATCACCGGACGGCTCGCCTCGCACGGCCCGGCCGCCGGTATCCACGTGCTCGCGCTCGCCGAGGCCCCGGCCGCCACCCCCGCCTCCCCGGTCGCCGAGACGTACGAGGCCGCCTGCGCGGGCGCGCCCGCCTTCCGGCACTGCGGCGCGGTCGCGCTGCTCAGCGGCGACGTGGCCACGGCCGTACGGACCTTCGAGATCAGCGGCGGCCGGCCGGTCCCCGTCGGGGGCACCGCCACCGCCGACGCCGTCTCCGCCGCCTGGGCCGAGCGCTTCGCCCGCGCCCTGGCCCCGCTGCGCACCGCCGAGGGCGGCTCCGCGGCCGCGGCGTACCGGCCGTCCGCGGCCACGCTGCCCGCCACCGCCCGGCTACTGGACGAGCTGGGGCTGGCCCGGGCCACCCCGGCCTCCCTGATGGCCCGGTGGGCCGCCGCCACCGACCAGGGGCAGGGCGTGGGCGGCCTCGCCGAGATCGTGCTGGGCAGCGGCCGGCGCGGCCCCGTCGGCACCGAGCTCGTCCACGACGGCCCGCACCTGCTCATCGAGGGGCCCGCCGGCAGCGGGCGTACCGAGCTGCTGCGCTCGGTGGCCGCCTCGCTGTCCGCGGCCGCCCGGCCCGACCGGCTCGGGCTGCTCCTGCTCGACGGGGCCGGCGGGGAGCGCGGCGACGGGCTGCTGCCCTGCACCGAACTGCCGCACGTCTGCGCCCACCTGGTCGCCTCCGATCCGCTGCGCATGCGGGAGTTCGCGCAGGCGCTGGGCGCGGAGCTCAAGCGCCGCTCCGAGCTGCTGGCGGAGCTGTCCTTCGCCGAGTGGCACGCGCAGCGCGAGGTGTCCGACCGGATGGTCTCGCCGCGCCGCCCCACCCCGGGCGAGCAGCGCGGTGACCTCGACCCCCAGCGCACCGGCACGCTCCGGCTGCGCGCCGCGGCGCCGCGTACCGATCCGGCCGGGCCCAGCCCGCTGCCCCGCCTGGTGGTGCTCGTGGACGACCTCGACGCGCTGGTCTCGCCGGGGCTGGGCAGTACCGGCCGCCCCGCCGCCGGCTCGGTGGTCCGGGCGCTGGAGGCGGTGGCCCGCGAGGGCGCCCGGCTCGGCGTGCACCTGGTCGCCACCAGCGCCCGCCCGGACCTCACGGCGGAGACCGGGCCGGCCCGGCTCACGACCCTGCGCGTGGAGCTCGAGGCCCCCGACCAGCCGGGCCCGGGCCGCGGCCTGCTCCGCTTCGGGGACGGCCGGACGGTCCCGTTCCAGGCGGGCCGGGTCACCGGCCGGATCCCCCGGACGGCGACCCTGAGGCCGACTGTGGTCCCGGTGGAGTGGGAGCGGATGGGCGATCCACCGGCCCGCCGCCCGGTACGCGAGCTGGGCAACGGGCCGACCGACCTGGCACTGCTGGCCAGCGCCCTGGACCGGGCCTCGCACCTGGTCTCGGCGATACCCGTGCTGTTCCCGCCCGCGCCCTGACGGCCGCGCGCGCCCGCGACGCGGTATTGCGGGGTGGCACGGCTCGGCGTAGACCTTGTGGTCCGGGACACACCACGGGCATCGGGGGCAGAGCCATGCGCAGGCAGGGAACGAGCCGTACGACACTCACCTGGACGGCGCTCGCCGCGGCGGGCGCGCTCGCCCTCACCGCGTGCGGGGACGGCGGGAAGAAGGAGCCGCAGGGGCCCGAGGGCAGCTCGGCGGCCGCGCCCCGGGTGGAATTACCGAAACTGCCCGGCGAGAAGCTGGAGGTCGCCGCGGTCTGGACGGGCCCGGAGCAGGAGAACTTCACCAAGGTCCTGAAGGAGTTCGAGAAGCGGACGGGAGCCTCCGTCACCTTCGTGCCGGCCCAGGACCCGATCGTCACCTTCCTCGGTACGAAGATCGCGGGCGGGGCGCCGCCGGACGTGGCGCTGCTGCCCCAGGTCGGTGCGCTGGTCTCGGCCGTGCAGAACAAGTGGGCGCAGCCGGTGGGCCCGGAGGCCGCAGCGCAGCTCGACGCGAACTACTCGGCGGGCTGGAAGAAGCTCGGCGCGGTCGACGGCACCCAGTACGGCGTCTACTACAAGGCCGCCAACAAGTCGCTGATCTGGTACAACGCGAAGGCCTTCGAGGCGGCGGGCGTCAAGCCCCCGAAGACCTGGAAGGAACTGATCACCGCGGCCGACACGCTGTCCGCCTCCGGCACCCCGGCCGTCTCGGTGGCGGGTGCGGACGGCTGGACCCTCACCGACTGGTTCGAGAACATCTACCTCTCCCAGGCGGGGCCGGAGAAGTACGACCAGCTGGCCAAGCACGAGATCAAGTGGACCGACGACAGCGTCAAGCAGGCGCTGACCACGCTCGGCGAGCTGTTCGGCCGCAAGGACTTCCTGGCGGGCGGGCCGAGCGGGGCGCTGGCCACCGAGTTCCCGAAGTCGGTGACGCAGACCTTCACCGGCGGTGACCGGCCCGCGGCGGCCATGGTCTTCGAGGGCGACTTCGTGGCGGTGAACATCGCGCAGACCGAGGCGAAGGTGGGCGAGGACGCCCTCGTGTTCCCCTTCCCGGCGGTCGGCGGGAAGGCGCCGGTGGTCTCGGGCGGCGACGTGGCGGTCGCGCTGAAGCCGTCGAAGGGGGCGCAGGCCCTGCTCACCTTCCTGGCCTCGGCGGACGCGGCGGAGATCCAGGCGCGGGAGGGCGGTTTCGTCTCCCCGAACAAGGCGGTGAACCCGGACGCCTATCCGAACACCATCCAGCGGGACATCGCCAAGGCGCTGATCGCCGCGGGCGACGACTTCCGCTTCGACATGTCGGACCAGGCCCCGGCGGCCTTCGGAGGCACCCCGGGCGCGGGTGAGTGGAAGGCGCTCCAGGACTTCCTGGCGAACCCGTCGGACGTGGCGGGCACCCAGGCGAAACTGGAGGCGGACGCGGCCAAGGCCTACGGGAACTGATCCCGTGCCGGCCCCTGCCGCACCGGGCACCCCCGGGGAGGGTGCCCCCGCGAAGCCCGTCCCCGCCGAGCCCGTCCCCGCGGGTCGCGCCACCGCCGGTCGCGCCACCGCCGGGCACGCCCCCCACCGGCGCGTGCCCGCGAAGGGCGTCTCGGCCGAGGCGCGCCGCCGCCGGCTGATCGCGGCCGCGTTCCTCCTCCCGGCCCTCGTGCTGCTCGGCGCGCTCGTCGTGCACCCGATCGGCTACTCCCTCTATCGCAGCTTCTTCGACCGCTCGGGCGCCACCTTCGTCGGCGGCGACAACTACCGGGAGATCCTCAGCGACGACACGATCCGCACCGCCCTGAAGAACACCGCGCTCTGGGTGGTGCTCGCCCCGACGACGGCCACCGCCCTCGGCCTGATCTTCGCGGTGCTCACCGAACGGGTGCGCTGGGGAACGGCGTTCAAGCTGCTGGTGTTCATGCCGATGGCGATCTCGATGCTGGCGGCGGGCATCATCTTCCGGCTCGTCTACGACCACGATCCCGACCGCGGGGTGGCCAACGCCGTCTGGGTCGGGGTCCACGACACCTTCGCGGAGTCCTCGGCCTTCCCCAAGGCCCGCCCGGGCCGGGACTCGCCGCTCACGGACGCCGGCGGCGGCGCCTTCACCACCCGCGACCCGGTCCGCGCGGGCACCCCGGTGCTGCTCCCGCTGGTCGGCGTGGCCCCCGAGGCCCTGCCGGACGGGACCCGTACCGCGGGCACCGCCGGGGCCGAACCGGGGAAGATCACCGGCACCGTCTGGCAGGACTTCACCCGGGGCGGGGGCGGGGCGACCAACGTGGTCGACCCGACCGAGCAGGGCTTCGCCGGGATGCGGATCGAGGCGGTCAAGGACGGCAAGGTGGTCGATACGACGACCGCCCGCCCCGACGGCACCTTCGCGCTGTCCGCGAAGGCCGACGGGGCCCAGCTGCGGCTGCCCGCGGCCAACTTCCGGGAGGCGTACTCCGGGGTGCAGTGGCTCGGCCCGTCGCTCGTCACCCCGGCGGTCATCGGGGCGTACGTATGGATGTGGGCCGGTTTCGCGATGGTGCTGATCGGGGCGGGGCTGGCCGCCGTACCGCGGGAACTGCTGGAGGCGGCGCGCGTGGACGGGGCGAACGAGTGGCAGGTGTTCCGCCGGATCACCGTCCCGCTGCTGGCGCCCGTCCTGGCGGTCGTGCTCGTCACCCTCGTCATCAACGTCATGAAGATCTTCGACCTGGTCTTCGTGATCGCACCGGGCGCCGTCCAGGACGACGGGAACGTGCTGGCGCTCCAGCTCTACCGGACCTCCTTCGGCACGGACGCCCATCCGGGGCTGGGCAGCGCGATCGCGGTCCTGCTGCTGGTGCTGGTGATCCCGGTGATGCTCGTGAATATCCGCCGGCTGCGCAAGGAGGGGTCCCGATGAGCCGTTCCGACGTGACGCCGGACCCGGCGGGGAGGACCTCGGCGGACGGCCCCGGGCGCGCGGACCGCGCGGCGTCCGGCCCGGCGGGGGCAGCCGGCCGGGCGGGGGCGTCCGGCCCGGCGGGAGCCCGGGCCCCCTTCGCCGAGCGGGCCGCGGGCCGGCTGGCCGCAGGCGCGCTGCGCGTCTTCCTGGTCCTCGCGGCGCTGTTCTGGCTGCTGCCCACGCTCGGGCTGCTGCTCTCCTCCTTCCTGTCCCCCACCGACCTCAACAAGGGCGGCTGGTGGCAGGTGCTGACCGCGCCCTCGCGGCTGACGGCCGACAACTACGAGCGGCTGCTGGCCAACGACACGATCACCGGCTCCCTCCTGAACACCTTTGCGATCGCCGTCCCGGCCACCCTGCTGGTCCTGGTCCTCGGCGCGTTCGCCGGATACGCCTTCGCCTGGCTGGAGTTCCCCGGCCGGGACTGGCTCTTCCTCCTCGTCGTCGGGCTGCTGGTGGTCCCCGTGCAGGTGGCCCTGATCCCGGTGTCCGAACTCTTCGGCTCCATCGGGCTGTTCGAGACCACGGCGGGCGTGGTCCTCTTCCACACCGCCTTCGGACTGCCCTTCGCCGTGTTCCTGCTGCGGAACTTCTTCGCGGAGATCCCGCGCGAGCTGCTGGAGGCCGCCCGCCTCGACGGGGCGGGTGAACTGCGCCTGTTCGCACGGGTGGTGCTGCCGCTCGGCGGCCCGGCGATCGCCTCGCTCGGCATCTTCCAGTTCCTGTGGGTGTGGAACGACATGCTGGTGGCGCTGGTCTTCGCGGACTCCGCCAGCCCGCCCGTCACGGTCGCCCTCCAGCAGCAGGTACGGCAGTTCGGGAACAACATCGACGTGCTCGCGCCCGGCGCGTTCCTGTCGATGGTGATCCCGCTCGTCGTCTTCTTCGCGTTCCAGCGGCAGTTCGTCTCGGGGGTGATGGCCGGGGCGATCAAGTAACCGGTCCTCCGCACCACCGGTGACGTGGCCTGTTGACGCTGCGTAACCCGAATGCCACACACCGCGTAACCCGATCGCCACGCCGGGGGTTCCTGGGCAATATGCCCGCGCCGACCCCTGGATGTGCCGTGCCCCGGTTCAGCGTCATCGTGCCCGCGTACAAGGTCCAGGCCTACCTCCAGGAGAGTCTGGACTCGGTCC
The DNA here is from genome assembly GCF_002080455.1 of Streptomyces sp. Sge12. Taxonomy (NCBI): domain Bacteria; kingdom Bacillati; phylum Actinomycetota; class Actinomycetes; order Kitasatosporales; family Streptomycetaceae; genus Streptomyces; species Streptomyces sp. Sge12. The sequence continues at coordinate 4,906,307 of NZ_CP020555.1, read as the reverse complement.
TGACGCAGTCGTACCCGGATCTGGAGCTGATCGCGGTCGACGACGCCTCCCCGGACGCCTGCGGCTCGATCATCGACGAGTGCGCGGCCCGCGACCCCCGGGTGACGGCGGTGCACCTGGCGCACAACCTGGGGCTGGGACCGGCCCGCAACGCGGGGCTGGCCCGGGCGACCGGCGACTACCTGGTCTTCCTCGACGGCGACGACACCCTCGCCCCCGGCGCCCTGCAGGCCATCACCGACCGGCTGAAGGCCACCGGCTCCCCCGACATCCTGATCCACGACTACGCACGCACCTTCTGGTCGGGCGAACTGGTGCGCAACCGCCTCTCGCACCGGCTGTCCGAAGAGGGCCCGGCCAGCTTCCGCCTCGCCGACCGCCCGGCCCTCCTCGGCATGCTGATGGTGGTGTGGAACAAGACGTACCGCCGCGAGTTCGTCGAGCGCGAGGGCCTCTCCTTCCCGCCCGGCCTCTACGAGGACACCCCCTGGACCTACCCGGCGCTGCTGGCCGCGGAGTCCATCGCCGTCCTGGACCGGGTCTGCGTCCACTACCGGCAGCGGCGCACCGGCTCGATCCTGACCACCACCAGCCGCCGCCACCTCGACATCTTCGACCAGTACGACCGCGTCTTCGGACACCTCGCCGGCCGCCCCGAGCTGGAGCGCTGGCGGCCCGCCCTGCACCGCCGGATGGCCGAGCACTTCTGCGCCCTGTACGCCGACCCGCGCCGCCTCCCGCGCGCCGCCCGGGCCGAGTTCTTCGGCCGCGCCTGCGCCCTGCTGCGCCGCTACGCCCCGCAGGGCGGCAGCGGCGCGCTGCCGCTGTCCCTGTCGCGGACCGACCGGGTCCGGCACACCCTGATGCGGCTGGGCACCCGGCGCACGTACCGGCTGCTGTCGGCGCTGCGCTCGGCGGGGCTGGCGCTGGGCCGCACGGCCTCGGCCCTCGGGCGGGGCCTGCGGGAGTCCGCGCTGCGGCTGCACTACCGGATCCAGCGGCTGCTGCCGCTGCGCCCGGAGCTCGCGGTCTTCTCCGCGTACTGGCACGGCGGCTACGCCTGCAATCCGGCGGCGATCGAGGCCAAGCTGCGGGAGCTGGCGCCGCGGATGCGCACGGCGTGGATCTGCGACCCGGCGCACGCCTCGACCCTGCCCCGCGAGACGGTGGCACTGCGCCCGGGCTCGGCGGCGTACTGGACCGCCCTGGCCCGGGCCGGCTACCTGGTCACGAACGTCAACTTCGACCGCGCCCTGGTCAAGCGGCCGGGCCAGATCCTCGTCCAGACCCAGCACGGGACCCCGCTCAAGCGCGTCGGCCTCGACCTCCTGGACCGCCCGGCGGCCACCCCGACGCCGGATTTCGCGGGCCTGCTGCGCGGCGCCGACCAGTGGGACTACCTGCTCTCCTCGAACCGGCACTCCACCCTGGTCTGGGAGAAGGCCGTCCCGTCCTCCTACACGACGCTGGAGTACGGCTACCCGCGCAACGACGTCTTCCACCGGGCGGGCCCGGCCGAGGTGCTGGAGCTGCGCGAACGCCTGGGCATCCCGGCGGGCTCCACGGCCGTCCTGTACGCGCCCACGCACCGCGACTACCGGCGCAGCCGGCCGGAGCACCTGGACTTCGAGCGGGTCCTGCGGGACCTGGGCCCGCGCTTCACGATCCTCGCCCGCACCCATCTCACGTACGCGGACCTCCCGCTGCCACCGGACACGCACCCGCGCCTGATCGACGTCTCCTCCCACCCTTCGGTGGAGGAGCTCGCGCTGGCCTCGGACGCGCTGGTGACGGACTACTCGTCGCTGATGTTCGACTATGCGGCGCTGGACCGGCCGATCGTGATCCACGCGGACGACTGGGAGGCGTACGAGGCGGCCCGGGGCACGTACTTCGACCTGCGGTCGTGCCCGCCGGGGGCGATCGCCCGGACCCAGGACGAGCTGGTGGACATCTTCACCACCGGTCACTGGCAGGGCTCGCGCTCCGCGCAGCTGCGGGCGGCCTTCCGGGCGCGCTTCTGCCAGTTCGACGACGGCCACGCGGCGGAGCGGGTGGTGCGCCGGGTCTTCCTGGGGCAGACGGCCCCGATCCCGGCGGTCATGCCGCTGGAGGACCGCCGTCCGACGCCCGCTGCCTCGGCGATGGCGGCCTCGGCGGCAGCGGCCCCGGCGGCGCCCGTGCCGGCCCCGGCCCCCGTCTGGCCGTAGGCCGTCCCTGTCGGCGGGGTCAGACGGCGCGCAGCCCCGCCACGACCGAGCGGGCCAGTTCGTCGAGGTACCCGGCGCCGACCTCGTCCCGGACGACCACCTGCCGCCAGTAGAGCGGCCCGATCGCCAGGTCGAGCGCCCGCCCGGGGTCGGCGCCCTCGGCCAGTTCGCCGCGCTCGACGGCTCCGGAGACGATGCCCTCCGCCATGCGGCGCTGCCCGTCGAGCAGTGCGCCGCGCACCGCTTCGGCGATCTCCGGGTTCCGCGCCGCCTCGACCAGCAGGTCGGGGATGACCGCGGACGCCACCGGGTGCCGCAGCACGTGTGACATGACCTCCAGCAGGGCGCGTACGTCCCCGTACAGCGAGCCCGTCGCCGGCACCGGCAGGCCGTCCACGGCGAAGGCCCCCACCAGGTCCAGCACCAGGTGCAGCTTCGACTTCCACCGCCGGTAGACCGCGGTCTTGCCGACCCCGGCCCGCCGGGCGATGCCCTCGATGGACATCCGCGCGAAGCCGACCGCGGCCAGTTCCTCCACCACCGCGTCGCGGATCGCCTCCGTCACGTCCTCGCGCAGGACGGCGGCCCCGGCGGGGGCTCTACGGGCGGGGGCGGCGGCGGGGTCCGTGGTCATGCACAGAGCATAGCCGCGTTCCGTCACGACGATACGGTTGCGTTCCGACGCACCACGCCCTAACCTCGCCGTAGCGACGATACGGACCCGTCCCGACCTCGGCAGCGACGTACTGACCCCGTCGAAAGCGAACCCTGTGACCACCGCGACCGCACCCAAGACCGCGCCGGCGCCCTGCGCGCCCTCCGCGGAACTTGCGCAACTCGCCGCCGCCCACGGCCTCACCGTCAGCGGCGCCCGCCCCACGCTCCCCCGCTACATCGCGGAGCTCTGGGACCGCCGCCACTTCGTGACCGCGTACGCGACCGCCCGTATGCAGGCCACCTACAGCTCGGCCAAGCTCGGCCAGCTCTGGCACCTGATGACCCCGCTGCTGAACGCGGCCGTCTACTACTTCATCTTCGGCATCGTGATGAGGGCCAGCCAGAACGTGCCGGACTACGTCCCCTTCCTGATCACCGGCATCTTCGTCTGGGACTTCATCGGCAGCTCCATCAACGCCGGCACGCGCGCCGTCCACAGCAACCGCGGCCTGGTCCGCGCCCTGCACTTCCCACGCGCCAGCCTGCCCATCTCCACCGTCGTCCAGCTCTTCCAGCAGCTGCTCGTCACCATGGGCGCCCTGGTCGTCCTGCTGCTGGCATTCGGCCAGCGGCCCGCCTGGTCCTGGTTCCTGGCCGCACCGGCGCTGCTGCTGATGGCCGTCTTCGCCACCGGCTGCGCGATGGTCATGGCCCGCATCGGCAGCAAGAGCCCGGACGTCAGCCAGCTGATGCCCTTCGTCCTGCGCACCTGGATGTACTCCTCGGGCGTCATGTGGTCCATCGACCAGATGCTCAAGTCGGACCACCTGCCGCACTGGATGCTGATGCTGCTCAAGCTCAACCCCGCGGCCGTCTACATCGACCTGATGCGCTTCGCACTGATCGACAGCTTCGGAGCGCACTCGCTCCCGCCCCACGCCTGGCTCCTCGCCATCGGCTGGGCCCTGCTCGCCGGCGTCGGCGGCTTCATCTGGTTCTGGAAGGCAGAAGAGGAGTACGGCCGTGGCTGAGACCCGGGTGCCCACCGTCATCGCCGACGGGGTCCACGTCATCTACAAGGTCCACGGCGCCGGCGCCCGCAAGGGCGGCGCCACCGCGGCGCTCAGCCGGGTCTTCTCCCGCCGCCCCTCCCCCGGCGTGCGGGAGGTGCACGCCGTCAAGGGCGTCACCTTCACCGCCTACAAGGGCGAGGCCATCGGCCTCATCGGCTCCAACGGCTCGGGCAAGTCCACCCTGCTCGCCGCCATCGCCGGCCTCCAGCCCGCGGCCCACGGCCGGATCTACTCGCACGGCCAGCCGTCCCTGCTGGGCGTGAACGCCGCCCTGATGAACGACCTGACCGGCGAACGCAACGTCGTCCTGGGCGGCCTCGCAATGGGCATGTCCAAGCAGCAGATCCGCGAGCGCTACCAGGGCATCGTCGACTTCTCCGGCATCAACGAGAAGGGCGACTTCATCTCCCTGCCCATGCGGACGTACTCCTCCGGGATGGGCGCCCGGCTGCGCTTCTCCATCGCCGCCGCCAAGGACCACGACGTCCTGATGATCGACGAGGCCCTGGCCACGGGCGACGCCGCCTTCCAGCGCCGCAGCCAGGCCCGCATCGAGGAACTCCGCACACACGCGGGCACCGTCTTCCTCGTCAGCCACGGCATCAACACGGTCCGCGAGACCTGCGACCGCGCGATCTGGCTGGAGGCCGGCGTGCTCCGCATGGACGGCCCGTCGGCGGAGGTCTGCGACGCCTACGAAGCCTTCACCACAAGCCGCTGACCGGCCGGCCTTTCCTGGGCTCCGCCCAGACCCGCGCATCAAAACGCCGGCGAGGCTGGAAGATCCAGCCTCGCCGGCGTTTGAGGCGCGGGGGTCCGGGGGCAGCGCCCCCGGCACCGATCAGCTGTGCACGCGCAGCAGCGACCGCATCGTCCGCATCGCCACCGACAGATTCGCCAGGTCGAAGTCGTCCGACCCCTGGATCTCGTCCAGAGTCGTCCGCGCCCGCCCGATGATCGCCGCGTTCTTCTCCTCCCACGCCTTGAAGCGCTCCTCGGGAGTCGACGTGCCGTTGCCCACCGACAGCACATCGGCGGTCAGGGCCGCGTGCGCCGCGAACAGGTCCTCGCGGATGGACGCGCGGGCCATCGACTGCCAGCGGTCGGACCGCGGCAGCTCGATGATCCGGTCCATCAGCTGGGTGATGTTCAGGCGGTCGGCGAGGTCGTAGTACACCTCGGCGACCTCCAGCGGGTCCGCACCCGTGCGGTCGGCGATCGCCACGATGTCGAGCGCCGGGAAGGCGGAGGAGAAGCCGGCCACCTTGGCGGCCAGTTCCTCCGGAACGCCCTCGCCCGTGAGCTCGTCCACGATCGACTGGTACCACTCCAGGTCGGCGCCGCGCACCAGCTTCGGCAGCTCGGCCCAGACCTGGGCCACGCGCTCCGCGAAGAAGGCGATGGTCTCGGTGATCTGGAGCGGCTGCGGCCGGTTGTTCAGCAGCCAGCGCGTACCGCGCTCGACCAGGCGCCGCGAGTGCAGCCGCACCCGGGTCTGGACATCGGCGGCGACCTTGTTGTCGAGCGCCTCCACCGCGTCCCACACGTCGGCCAGGCCGAAGATCTCGCGGGCCGCGAGCTGCGCCCGGACGATCTCCTCCGTGGAGGCCCCGCTCTCCTCGCGCAGACGGTGCAGGAAGGTCGAACCACCGGTGTTGACGGTGTCGTTGACCAGGATGGTGGTGATGATCTCCCGGCGCAGCGCGTGCGCGTCGATCTGCTCGGTGAGCCTCTCGGCCAGCGCGGCCGGGAAGTACGCGAAGAGCAGACGGCGCAGGTAGGGGTCGTCCGGCAGCTCGGTCGCAATGAGCTCGTCCGCCACCGTGATCTTGGTGTAGGCGAACAGCACGGCCAGCTCCGGCTGGGTCAGGCCCTTGCCGCCGCTGAGCAGTTCGCGGATCTGCCGGTCGGTGGGCAGGAACTCCAGCGCCCGGTCGAGGCGCCCGTCGCGCTCCAGCCGGCGCATGTAGCGCTGCTGGGCGTGGAGCAGGCTCGGGGCCTGCGCAGCGCCGTTGGCGAGCGCGACGTTCTGCGCGTAGTTGTTGCGCAGCACCAGGTGGCCGACCTCGTCGGTCATCTGCGCGAGCAGCTTGTTGCGCTGCTTGACGGTCATGTCGCCGTCCGTGACGACCGCGTTGAGCAGGATCTTGATGTTCACCTCGTGGTCGGAGGTGTCCACGCCCGCGCTGTTGTCGATGGCGTCGGTGTTGACCTTGCCGCCCTCGCCGCCGGCGCCGCTGCGGGCGAACTCGATCCGGCCGAGCTGGGTCAGACCCAGGTTGCCGCCCTCGCCGATGACCTTGGCCCGCACCTCGGAGCCGTTGACGCGGATGGCGTCGTTGGCCTTGTCGCCGACGTCCGCGTGCGTCTCGGCGGTGGCCTTGACGTACGTGCCGATGCCGCCGTTCCACAGCAGGTCCACGGGGGACTGCAGGATCGCCTTCATCAGGTCGGCCGGGGTCATCTTGGTGACGCCGGCCTCGATGCCGAGGGCCTCGCGGATCTGCGCGGTGATCGGGACGGCCTTCGCCGAACGCGGGTGGATGCCGCCGCCCGCCGAGATCAGCGAGGTGTCGTAGTCGGCCCACGAGGAGCGCGGCAGCTCGAACAGGCGCCGGCGCTCGGCGTACGAGGTGGCCGCGTCCGGGTTCGGGTCGATGAAGATGTGCCGGTGGTCGAAGGCCGCGACCAGGCGGATGTGCTCGGAGAGCAGCATGCCGTTGCCGAACACGTCGCCGGACATGTCGCCGACGCCGACGACGGTGAAGTCCTCGGTCTGGGTGTCGTGGCCGAGCTCGCGGAAGTGCCGCTTGACGGACTCCCACGCGCCGCGGGCGGTGATGCCCATGCCCTTGTGGTCGTAGCCGGCGGAGCCGCCCGAGGCGAAGGCGTCGCCGAGCCAGAACCCGTAGGACTCGGCCACTCCGTTGGCGATGTCGGAGAAGGTCGCGGTGCCCTTGTCGGCGGCGACGACGAGGTAGGTGTCGTCCTCGTCGTGGCGGACCACGCCCTTGGGGGGCAGGACCTCGCCGGCGACCATGTTGTCGGTGATGTCGAGCAGCGCCGAGATGAAGATCTTGTACGAGGCGATGCCCTCGGCGAGCCAGGCGTCGCGGTCCACCGACGGGTCGGGGAGGTTCTTCGCGACGAAGCCGCCCTTGGCGCCGACCGGCACGATCACGGTGTTCTTGACCATCTGCGCCTTGACCAGGCCGAGGATCTCCGTACGGAAGTCCTCGCGGCGGTCGGACCAGCGCAGGCCGCCTCGGGCGACCTTGCCGAAGCGCAGGTGGACGCCCTCGACGCGCGGGGAGTACACCCAGATCTCGTAGGCCGGACGCGGGGCCGGCAGGTCCGGGATGGCCTGCGGGTCGAACTTCATCGACACGTACGCGTGCGGCTCGCCCACGCCGTTGAGCTGGAAGAAGTTCGTGCGCAGCGTGGCCTTGATGAGGGTGAGGAAGGCCCGCAGGATGCGGTCCTCGTCGAGCGAGGCGACCTGGTCCAGGGCCCCGTCGAGCTCCTCCAGCATGGCGTCCACGAGCTCGCTGCCGGCGGTCTGGCGCACGGGCGCCATCCGGGCCTCGAACAGCGAGACCAGCAGGCGGGTGGTGTGGACGTTGTTGCGGAGGGTGTCCTCCATGTAGTCCTGGCTGAAGGTGGAGCCGGCCTGGCGCAGGTACTTGGCGTACGCACGCAGGACGACGGCCTGCCGCCAGGTCAGCCCGGCGCTCAGCACCAGGGCGTTGAAGTTGTCGTTCTCGGCGTCGCCCTGCCAGACCGCGGCGAAGGCGTCCTGGAAGCGCTCGCGGGCGTCGTCGCCGAGGTAGTGGTCCCCGTTGCCGGAGACGGGCATGCGCAGGCCGAAGTCGTAGATCCACGCGCTGACCCGGTCGGAGCGGCGCAGCTCGTAGGGGCGCTCGTCGGTGACCTCGACGCCCAGGCGCTGGAGCACCGGCAGGACCGCGGAGAGCGAGACCTGCTCGCCGGTGCGGAAGATCTTGAACCGGCGCTCGCCGGGGCCCGCACCCACGGGCTCGTAGAGCGAGAGGGCGAACTTGCGGTCGCTGGCGGCGAGCCGCTCGAGGTGGACCAGGTCGGCGACCGCGGCGCGCGGCGAGTGGTCGGCCTTGTAGCCCTCGGCGAAGGAGGTGCCGTAGCGGCGCAGCAGCTCGGCGGCGCGCTCTTCGCCGCACTCGGCGATCAGCGCTTCCTGGAAGCCGTCGGCCCAGGAGCGGGCGGCCTCGACGAGCCGGCCCTCGATGCGCTCGACGTCGGAGTCGGTCAGCGCGGGCAGCTCGGTGCCCTGCGGGACGCGGACCACGAAGTGGATGCGGGAGAGGATCGACTCGGTGTTCCACGCGGTGAAGTCGACGCTGATGCCGCCGAGCTCCTCGCGGAGGATGTCCATCAGGCGCAGCCGGACACCGGTGGTGAACCGGTCGCGGGGCAGGTAGACCAGCGCCGAGTAGTAGCGGCCGTACTCGTCCTGGCGCAGGTAGAGCCGCAGCCGGCGGCGTTCCTGGAGGTACAGGACGGAGGTGACGATGGCCTGGAGTTGGTCGACCGGGGTCTGGAAGAGCTCGTCGCGCGGGTAGGTCTCGAGGATCTGCGTGAGGTCGCGGCCGTCGTGGCTGCTCGGCGAGAAGCCGGCGCCGGCGAGGACCTCGGCGACCTTGCGGCGGATGACCGGGACACGGCGCACGGACTCGGTGTACGCGGCGGAGGAGAACAGGCCGAGGAAGCGGCGCTCGCCGACGACGTTGCCGTCGGCGTCGAACTTCTTGACGCCCACGTAGTCGAGGTACGAGGGGCGGTGCACGGTGGAGCGGCTGTTGGCCTTGGTCAGCACCAGCAGGCGGTGCTCGCGGGCCTTGGCGCGGGCGTCGGCGGGCAGCCGGTTGAAGGACGGCGAGACCGGGTGGCCGTCCTCCTTGCCACTGTGGTGCGGGTCGGAGCGCAGGATGCCGAGGCCGGTACCGGGCACGGCGGACAGGGAGTCCCCGTCGACGAGGTTGTACTCGCGGTAGCCGAGGAAGGTGAAGTGGTCGTCGGCGAGCCAGCGCAGCAGCTCACGGGCCTCTTCGAGCTCGTACTCGCGCAGGTCGGGGGCGGTGGGCTCGTCGGGCAGGCCCTCGGCGATGCGCAGCGCGGCCTCGCGCATCTTCTCCCAGTCCTCGACGGACTCGCGCACGTCGGACAGGACGCGCTGGAGATCGGCGGTGATCTGCTTGAGATCGGCCTTGTCGGTCTCGCGGTCGATCTCGACGTGGATCCAGGACTCGACGAGGGAGTCGTGGGGACGTGCGGTGGCGGGGCCGTGGGCGTCGCAGTCGGGGCCGAGGATCTCGATCAGCTTGCCGGTGATGTCACGGCGGACGACGACCTGCGGGTGGATCACGACGTGGATGCCGCGGCCCTGGCGGGACAGCTCGTTCGTCACGGAGTCGACGAGGAAGGGCATGTCGTCGGTGACCACCTCGACGACGGAGTGGCTGGAGGTCCAGCCGTTCTCCTCCACCGTGGGGGTGTGCACGCGCACGTTCGCGGTGCCCTGCGGCCTGTTCTCGGCGAGCCGGTAGTGCGAGAGCGCGGCTCCGAACACGTCGACCGGGTCCCGGTCCGCGAGGTCCTCGGGTGCCGTGTGCAGGTAGTAGCGCTGGAGGTAGGAGAGCACCGCGTCCTGGTCTGGACGCTCTCCCCGCTCGGACCCAGTCGGAAGTAGCCCCCCGGCCGGGCTGTGCTCAGCTACCCGGGCCGCCCGTGCGAGCAGCTCGGCCTTTGCTTCGTCCAGCTTGGTCTGCATGTCCTCTGGCTCCTGTCGCGCGCCATTGCGTGACGTAGGTGAAGGAAGGAATGACATAGCGCCGCGAGGCGGGGTGTCCGTTCGGGATCGACGCTATGCCGTCGAGAGAGCCGACCGGGAGGGAATGAGCCATGATCGGCCGGATGTCCCGGGGGCGGGGATCAGCGAAGGCCCGGGCACGGTCGTGCGCCGGGCGCAGGCCGGAGGCTCCAGTGCCCCCGAGGACTATCGCGCTGATCACGGGTACAAGGCTATCCCGACCTACCCCCAGAACGTCATTCGCTGCTTCTGTACAAATCTTGGGGTGGAACTTTGACACTCTGGCCAGCGACGTGACCGGCCGTCCGTGCAGCGGCCCGTCCCGTCGCTATCCGGCCAGCTCGCGAGCTGTGAGGACGGCCTCTGCCAGGCTGTCCACGACCGGCACACCGGCCGATTCCAGACTGCTGCGGCTGTGCGAACCGCCCGTGTAGAGGACCGCCCGGGCACCGACGTGGGCGGCGGCGAGCGCGTCGTCCACGGCGTCTCCGATGAGGACCGTACGATCCGCCGTCACGCCCGTCCCGTCGAGGGCGGCCAGGTGGCGTACGAGGTGTCCCGCCTTGGAGGTGTGGGAGGGGCCGGTCCGCCCGTCGACGCGCAGGAAGTGCTGGTCGATGCCGTGGGAGCGGACCAGGGGCACGAGCTTGTCGTGGGGCGCGAGGGACAGCAGGGACTGGGTGAGCCCGCCCAGCTGCCAGTCCCGGAGCAGCTCGCGGGCGCCCTCGGCCAGCCCGGCGCCCTCGGCGGCGGCCCAGTAGTGGCGGTGGAAGGTGTCGTCCATGACGAGCCACTCCTCCTCGGTGGGCAGCCGCCCCATGAGGCGCTCGTAGAACTTCGGCACCGGTACGACGTACAGGTCGCGGTAGGTCTCCAGGGTGATCGGCTCGAATCCGAGCTCGGCGAAGGAGGCGTTGGTCGCGGCCATGACGGCGTCGATGTCGTGCAGGAGCGTGCCGTTCCAGTCCCAGACGATGTGGTTCGCGTGCGAGGTCACCGGCATCACTTCAGCAGCCCCGGAATCTCCTGCACCCCGAACCACAGCAGCTCGTGGTCCTCGGCACCGTCCACGGTGAACTGCGCGTCCGCGTCACCGCCGTCGGCGGCGGGCAGGGCCGCCGCGGCGGCGGCCACGTCCTCGTCGGCGTCGTCGGCGTCCACGTGCACGGCGGCGGCCACGGCGAGCCGCACGGCGGCGGCGAGGGTCACCTGGCCGAGCGTGGCCTCGTCGAGCCCGGGGGTGGCCGTGGCGGCCTTGTCGTCGACGTCGAGGGCGACCACGACGCGTCGGCGCGGGGCGCTCGCGTCCGCGGCGACCAGGCGCAGGGAGGCGAGCGCGGCCCGGTTCAGCGCCGCGTACTCCAGCTCCTCGATGTCGTCCGACACGTACCACTCGCGCAGACCGGGGGTGACGGCGTACGCCCGCAGCGGGGCGGGGCCCAGCTCACCCGCCTTGTGCACCTCGGCGAGCCCGGGGAGGGTCAGGGGGACGTACACGCGCATGGCCGGCTGCTTTCGGTAGTCGGAAACGCCCCCAGGATACGACTCGGACGGAGCCGGCCGGGTGATGGACTCCGTCCCCCTTCGGGGCGCCGCGGCGGGCGCCGCGCCCGTCCACCCGGGTCCTCGTACGGGCGGCCCACGGGGCCGCGGACGGGGCGCCGGCCACCCTGATAGGGGAACCGGGCGGGCTGCCCGCGGGGCGGCGGAAGTGGTTGCGGAGCGTGTTCGGCGGCCGTAGAAGATCCCCATCAAGTTACCGCCCGGTATGGCTCCGGGCCCGGCCTGTTCGGGGGCAGATCGCGATGGACACCACGATGCGCGGCACGATGACCGGCAACGACGGCAGCCGCCGACGGCCCGCGGGGCGCACCCGGACCCGCCCCGCGGGCCGCCGCGACGCGCGACGCCCCGCAGGCCCCCCGCGCACCTTGCGGCTGGGCCCGCACCACTGGTTCGCCGAACACCTCCTCGCGGTGGTCAGCGGGCTGCGCCCGGTCCACTCGCTCCTCGGCCACACCGTCGGCCCGGCCTACCAGCAGCTGATCACCCTGGCCCCCACGGAACCCCTCCGCGACCGCCTGCGCCCGGTCGTCCGCCAGTGCGGCCGCTTCACTCCCGGCCCGGGAGTCATCGAGGCCTTCGCCCGCATCGCCACGGGCGACCGCCTGTCGGCGATGGCCTTCCGCCTCGAACAGGGCCCGGACCTCCGCTGGCGCTGCGCAGCAGTAGAAATCCAGGGCCCCCGCCCCTGACCCGCCCCACCGGCGCTTGAGGCACCCTCCCAGCCCCGCCGCCCACCCAGCCCCGCCGGCGTTTGAGGCGCGGGGTCCGGGGCGGAGCCCCGGCAACGGCGCCGCACCGGCACGGCACGGCACGGCACACAACACGGCCGGGGCCGGACACCCACAGGTGCCCGGCCCCGGCCGACAGCTCGCTCACGCCCACCCGGGCAGCGGGTTACTTCTTCCGGCGACGCCCACCGGCAGCCTTCTGCGCCTTGCGGCGCTCCGCCCGCGTCATCCCGTCGCCCTCACCACCGGCGGAGTCGCTGTCGAAGTCGCCCTCGATGACACCGCCCTCGCCGTCCACGGTCGGCGCCGAGAAGTGCAGCCGGTCCGGCCGCTGCGGAGCGTCCAGCCCCTTCGCCCGGATCTCCGGACGCGCGCCCACCGGCTCCTTGGTCAGGGACGGCGCCGCGTCCTGCACCGGAAGCTCCTCGACCTGCTGCTCGACCTGGACCTCCAGGTTGAACAGGTAGCCGACGGACTCCTCCTTGATGCCTTCCTGCATGGCGTTGAACATGTCGAAGCCCTCGCGCTGGTACTCGACCAGCGGGTCCTTCTGGGCCATGGCCCGCAGGCCGATGCCCTCCTGCAGGTAGTCCATCTCGTACAGGTGCTCACGCCACTTGCGGTCGAGCACCGACAGGACCACGCGCCGCTCCAGCTCACGCATGATCTCGGAGCCGAGCGTCTTCTCGCGCGCCGCGTACTGCTCGTGGATGTCGTCCTTGATGGACTCCGCGATGAACTCGGCGGTGATGCCGGCGCGGTCGCCCGCGGCCTCCTCCAGCTCCTCGATGGTGACCTTCACCGGGTAGAGCTGCCGGAAGGCGTTCCACAGCCGCTCCAGGTCCCACTCCTCGGCGAAGCCCTCGACCGTCTCGGCCGCGATGTACGCGTCGATGGTGTCGTCCATCATGAAGCGGACCTGCTCCTGGAGGTCCTCGCCCTCCAGGACGCGGCGGCGCTCGCCGTAGATGACCTCGCGCTGGCTGTTGAGGACCTCGTCGTACTTCAGGACGTTCTTGCGCGTCTCGAAGTTCTGGGTCTCCACCTGCGACTGGGCCGACGCGATCGCGCGCGTCACCATCTTGTTCTCGATCGGCACGTCGTCCGGGACGTTCGCCATCGCCATGACGCGCTCGACCATCTGCGCCTTGAACAGGCGCATCAGGTCGTCGCCCAGCGACAGGTAGAAGCGGGACTCGCCCGGGTCGCCCTGTCGGCCGGAGCGGCCGCGCAGCTGGTTGTCGATACGGCGCGACTCGTGGCGCTCGGTGCCCAGCACGTACAGCCCGCCGAGGTCCTTGACCTCCTCGAACTCCGCCTTCACCGCGGCCTCGGCCCGGGTCAGCGCCGAGGGGAGGGCGTGCGCCCACTCCTCGATGTGCTCCTCCGGGTCCAGACCCTGCTGGCGCAGCTCGGCCTCGGCGAGGTCGTCCGGGTTGCCGCCGAGCTTGATGTCGGTACCGCGGCCGGCCATGTTCGTGGCGACGGTGACCGCGCCCCGGCGGCCGGCCTGGGCGACGATCGTCGCCTCACGGTCGTGCTGCTTGGCGTTGAGCACCTCGTGCGGGATGCCGCGCTTGGAGAGCTGCTGGGAGAGGTACTCGGACTTCTCGACCGACGTCGTACCGACGAGGATCGGCTGGCCCTTCTCGTGCTTCTCCGCGATGTCGTCGACGACGGCGGCGAACTTCGCGACCTCGGTCCGGTAGATCAGGTCCGGCTGGTCCTTGCGGACCATGTCGCGGTTGGTCGGGATCGGGACGACACCGAGCTTGTAGATCTGGTGGAACTCGGCGGCCTCGGTCATGGCCGTACCGGTCATGCCCGACAGCTTCGAGTAGAGGCGGAAGAAGTTCTGCAGGGTGATCGTGGCGAGGGTCTGGTTCTCGTCCTTGATGTCCACCCCTTCCTTCGCCTCGATGGCCTGGTGCATGCCCTCGTTGTAGCGGCGGCCGGCGAGGATACGGCCGGTGTGCTCGTCGACGATCATGACTTCGCCGTCGATGACGACGTAGTCCTTGTCGTTCTTGAAGAGCTCCTTGGCCTTGATCGCGTTGTTGAGGTAACCGACGAGCGGGGTGTTCACCGACTCGTAGAGGTTCTCGATGCCGAGCCAGTCCTCGACCTTGGCGACGCCGGACTCGTGGATGGCGACGGTGCGCTTCTTCTCGTCGACCTCGTAGTCGCCGGTCTCCTCGATGCCCTTCAGCGGCTGGCCGGCCTCGCCCTTGGTCAGGCGGGTCACCAGCTTCGCGAAGTCGCCGTACCACTTCGTGGCCTGGTCGGCCGGGCCGGAGATGATCAGCGGGGTACGGGCCTCGTCGACCAGGATGGAGTCGACCTCGTCGACCACGGCGAAGTTGTGGCCGCGCTGGACGAGCTCGTCCTGGGACCACGCCATGTTGTCGCGCAGGTAGTCGAAGCCGAACTCGTTGTTCGTGCCGTAGGTGATGTCGCAGTTGTACTGCTCGCGGCGCTGGGCGGGCGACATGTTCGCCAGGATGCAGCCGACCTCGAGGCCGAGGAACTTGTGCACCCGGCCCATCAGCTCGGAGTCGCGCTCCGCGAGGTAGTCGTTCACCGTGATCAGGTGGACGCCCTTGCCGGACAGCGCGTTCAGGTACGCGGGGAGCGTGCCGACGAGGGTCTTGCCCTCACCGGTCTTCATCTCGGCCACGTACCCGAGGTGCAGCGCCGCGCCACCCATGATCTGGACGTCGTAGTGCCGCTGGCCGAGGACGCGCTTCGCCGCCTCGCGTACGGTCGCGAAGGCCTCGGGCAGCAGGTCGTCCAGGCTCTCGCCGTCCTGGAAACGCTGCTTGTACTCGTCCGTGAGCGCTCGCAACTCGGCGTCGGAGAGGTTGACGAAGTCCTCTTCGATGGAGTTGACCTGGTCCGCGATGCGGTGCAGTTTGCGCAGGATCTTGCCTTCGCCTGCACGCATGAGCTTGTTGAAGACGGACACCGAGGTTTGTCTCCTTGCCGGTCGGGCCTGGGCACTGTACGTACACGGGCACGGCAGGTGGGCCCCACCGCAACGGCCATCGTAAGCGAGGACGCGGCCGCGTCGGGAGGTCCGCCGTTCCCGTGAGGGCACGGGTGCCCGGATTGAGAACGTACGGGGGACACCGAAGGTGCCGCATCGCCCGGAGGGATTACCGAAAATTGTTCGCCCCGGGCATCCGGGCGGCAGCAGAATTCGTTCATGGAGCCCACCACACTCAGCACGGACCGGCTGGTATTGCGGCCTTTCGTCCCCTCCGACGAGGACGAGGTGTACGCCGCCGCGCAGGACCCCGACATCCAGCGCTGGACGTTGGTCCCCTCCCCCTATACGCGCGAGGACGCGCACGCCTTCGTGAACGGGATCGCGCCGACCGGCTGGCGCGAGGGCACCGCCTTCCCCTTCGCCGTGCGCCTGGGCGCCGAGGGCCCCCTGGTCGCGTCCGTCGGCATGCACGTCCACGGTGCGGAGAGCTATGAGGTCGGGTACTGGGCGGTCAAGGAGCACCGCGGCCGGGGATACGTGGCCGAGGCGGTCCTGGCCGTAGCCCGCTGGGCCTTCACCGAGCGGGGCGTCGTACGGCTGGAATGGCGTGCCGAGGTGGGCAACGCGGGCTCCCGCGCCGTCGCCGAGAAGGCCGGCTTCCGGATCGAGGGCCTCCTGCGGGCCGGCATCGAGCAGCGCGGCACCTCCCGCGACTGCTGGGTCGGCTCCCTGCTCCCCTCGGACCTCGGCCTGCCCTCGCGACTGCCGTACCTGCCCGCTGTCAGTGGCACGTCCTAGTCTTCGAGGATGACTACGGGCATGACCACGGGCACCGCCTCCCTCTCACTGTCCGCCGACGAGGCCCGCCGCATCGCCCTGCGCGCGCAGGGCTTCATCGGCGCGCCCGACCGCCGCGGCGGGGTCCGGGGGGTCCTGCGCCACCTGGGCGCCGTGCAGCTGGACACCATCTCGGTCCTGGCCCGCTCGCACGAGCTGATCCCGTACGCGCGCCTGGGCGCGGTGGGCCGGGAGGCCGTGGAGCGGGCGTACTGGTCGGACCGGCACGCCTTCGAGTACTGGTCGCACGCGGCCTGCATCCTGCCGATCGAGGAATGGCCGCATTTCGCCTTCCGCCGCCGGGCCCGCCGGGCGCGCGGCCACCGCTGGCACATCCTTGAGGACAAGGAGCGCTCGACGCGGGCGGTGCTGGACCGGCTGCGGTCGGAGGGCCCGCTCACCTCCACCGAGCTGGGCGGCGCCAAGAACGGCGGCGAGTGGTTCGAGTGGTCCGAGACCAAGATCGCGGTGGAGTGGCTCCTCGACACCGGCGAGGTGGTGTGCAGCGAACGCCGCGGCTGGAAGCGGGTCTACGACCTGCCCGAGCGCGCCGTCCCCGACGCGCTGCTCCATGACGACCTGGACGACCGCGAGTGCCTGCGGCGTCTGGTCGCCCTGGCCGGCCGGTCGCTGGGGGTCGGCACCCGCGCCGACATCGCGGACTACCACCGCCTCAAGGGCGAGGAGTTCGATGCGGTGGTCGCGGACTCCGGGCTGGTCCCGGTCGAGGTGGAGGGCTGGGCCAAGCCCGCGTGGGCGGACCCGGCGGCGCTCGCGGAGGTCCCCCGGGGCCGCCACCGCACGACGCTGCTCTCGCCCTTCGACTCGCTGGTCTGGGACCGTCCCCGGACGGAACGGATCTTCGGTTTCACGCACCGCCTGGAGGCGTACGTCCCCAAGCCGAAGCGGATACACGGGTACTTCGCGATGCCGCTGCTGGCGGGCGGCCGGCTCCAGGGCCGCGTCGACCCGGCGCGCGAGGGCCGCACGCTGGTGGCCCGGCAGCTCTCCCTGACCTCCCCGAAGGCCGCGGCCCCGATGGCGCAGGCCCTGCGGGAGGCGGCGCAGTGGGTGGGCTGCGAGGACGTACGCGTCGAGCGCGCGGGCTCGCCCGCGGAAGCGGCGGCGGTCACTGCGGAACTGGCCGCGCTGCAGCCGGTGTTCTAGCGGATTTCGAGGATCTTTTCCCGCATCGCGTAGACCACGGCCTCCATCCTGGAGTGCAGCTGGAGCTTCTCCAGGATGTTGCGGACGTGGTTCTTCACGGTGTTCTCGGAAATGAACAACTCCTTCGCGATATCGCGGTTGTTCATACCGGTGGCCACCAGTTTCAGGACCTCCAGTTCGCGGTCCGTCAGTCTCGGGGCGGGCACCAGCCGCCGCTCGTCGGTCCGCTGGATCATCGACTTGAACTCGGTGAGCAGTTTCGACGCCATCGACGGGCTGATCTGGGACTGGCCGTCCGCCACCGCCCGGATCGCCGTCGCCACCTCGTCCGTGGAGATCTCCTTCAGGAGGTACCCGGTGGCACCCGCCTTGATCGCATCGTAGAGGTCCGCCTCCTCGTCGCTGATCGTCAGCATGATGATCTTCGCGGAGGGGGCCACCTCCTTGATCGAGGTGCATGCCTCGATCCCGCCGCGCCGCGGCATCCGCACGTCCATCAGCACGATGTCCGGCAGCAGGTCGGCCGCCTTGTCCACGGCCTCCGCCCCGTCCCCCGCCTCGCCGACGACCTGGATGTCCTCCTCCTGGGCGAGGACGATCTCCAGTCCCCGCCGGAAGAGCGCGTGGTCGTCCACCACGAGCACCCGGATCGGTTCCCCGGCGGGCTCCGCCGACGGGTCCGTCCCGCGGCAGTCCGTGACGCCGTCGTCCCCGCGCACCGGCCCGAAGCTGTCCGCCATCGTTCCTCCCCCTGCATGTGCTCAGCTGCTGGGCCAACCGGACACAGACCGCAGCCGGTTGACTGCACGCCATGATTCCATGCCCGCACCACGGCGCGGGGGCCACAAGTGAGCCACCTGGCGCATACCCGTCGCATCGCCGTCATGCAGGTGCCCCCGCACGGGCGCCTGAGCGCCTGCGCGGGGGCACCGAAAGGGTTGTGCCGGCCCCTCAGCCGCCGAGCGCGCCGCCGGCGCCGCCCCGCGGCTCCTCCGAGCTGGAGGCACCGTCGGGGTTCACGTGGATGACGCCGTAGTCATAGGCGTGACGGCGGTAGACAACACTGGGCAGCTTCGTCTCGGAGTCGACGAACAGATAGAAGTCGTGGCCGACCAGTTCCATCTCGTACAGGGCCTGGTCGAGCGACATGGGCGCGGCCGAGTGCGTCTTCTCGCGGACGATGAGCGGGCCTTCGCCCTGCACCTCGATGGATCCGATCCGCGTGATCGGCACCCCGTCCGTCTTCTCCTCGGAAACCACCTGGCCGCTGCCGTTCAGCGAGGCCACGCCCGGCACCACGTCGGCGACCTCCGCCGCCGGGATGCGGCCGCTGCCACGGCGGGTGTAGCGCTTGTCGTGCTGCTTGCGCAGCCGGGCCTCGAGCTTGTCCTGAGCCAGGTCGAGCGCCGCATACGCGTCGGCGGCGGCGGCCTCGGCACGGATCACCGGGCCCCGCGAACGCAGGGTGATCTCCACGCGGTCGGAACGGTCGGCCTGACGCGGGTTGTGCTCCTTGGACACCTCGACGTCCAAGCTGATCACCTTGGCGTCGAGCTTCTGGATCCGCTCCGGATTCAGCTTCTCGGCCACGTGCTTGCGGAACCGCTCGGGCACCTCGGTCTTGCGGCCCTTGACGACGATGTCCACGCAGAACTCCGTTCCCGGATAGCTCCGCCCGACGGGGCGAAGCGTCTCCCTTTCGCACCAGACTCCGGTGAAGGCCGGAGCCTCGGACTTGGCGACTTTCACCTCCTCCTCCCCCATCGGCAAGATCAACACCCCACCGACTTCGGAGTCGAGAGACAGCCTCCTGAGTTCCTTACAACCGAACATATCCCTCTATGGCGGTTGTCGGCACCCGCTGCCGGAATGTACTTCCGACGAAGTGGCTGTTCCCTCGTACTACCTGCAACGATGGGCCTTCCCCGCCAGTTCCAAATCTATTCACAAGATTCTTCTTCTGTGCGAGTTGCTCAAACATGTGGCGCCCGTCCGACGCGTCTGAAGGAGTCCGCCGGCGCGGCCACCACCGCCGCCCTCAGCACCGCCCCCGGACCCTCGGCCGGCCCCTCGGCACGCACCGCGCGGGCCGCCTCCGCCAGCGTCGCCCCGGTGGTGATCAGGTCGTCCACCAGCACGATCCGGGCCCCGTCCATGAGCCGCCGCCCGCCGCGGCGCACCGCCAGCGCCCCCGCGAGGTTCTCCCGGCGCTGCCGCGCACCCAGGCCCGCCTGGTCCGCCACCGCCCGCCGCAGCCCCAGTACGGGAGCCACGCGCGCGGGAACACCGGCCCGCCGCAGCCGCCCCGCGGCCGCCAGCGCGATCCTGCGCGCCGGGTCGTGCCCGCGCGCCCGTACCTGCCGCCGGGCCGACGGGACCGGCACCAGGGCCACCTCGCCCGTACCACCGGGGCCGCCCGTACCGCCCGCCAGGACGGCCGCCGCCAGGGCGGCGCCGAGCACCCCGGCCAGCGGCAGCGCCCCGCGTTCCTTGTGCGCCAGCAGGAGGCCCCGTACGCCCCCCTCGTAGACCGCGGCGGCCCATACGGCCGGCAGGCCCACCGGCCGCGGGGACGGCCGCACCGGGCCCGCCCCGGCCCCGCCCAGCGCCTCCCGGCACCCGGCGCACACCAGGACCCGCACCGCTCCGCAGCCGGCGCAGTCCACCGGCAGGACCAGCCCGGCGAGCTCCTGCCACCACCTCCGCATGGCTCCACCCTGACGGGCCGGACCGCGGCCCGCCACCCCTGTGGACAGCCGAGGCCGCACGTCAGCCCGGCCGGACGTCAGCCCGGCCCGGCCGTCAGCCCGGGTACACCGGAGACCGGCCGCCCGCCCCCGCCGCCACCGTGCGCCACTGGGCACCCGGCGGCAGCCACACGATGCCGTCCTCCGAGTACGCGACCACCGGCTTCGGCTTCGCCTCGTCCTCCGTGGCCGCCACCGCGACCTCGGACAGCCCGGTGGCCCCCGGCAGGCTCGCCGCGACCATCGAACCGTCGGCCAGCATGTAGCGGGCCTGCTGGACACCGCCGTTCTCCCGGCCGACCACCAGCAGCCGCCCGCGCGGCGCCCAGCTCATCGTCGTCACGTCCACCATCTGCGGGGCCGCCTCGCGCAGCTCCCGCACCGACACCGCCGAGGAGTCGCCCTTGCCGTCGGGCCGCTCGATCCGTCCGACGTACAGGCTCTTGCGGCTGCCCCGCTCCACGAGCAGTGCGATCCGCACCCCGTCGGGGGACGCCTTCAGCGAGGTGATCTTCCCGCCGTCGAGCCCGGCCACCTGCACCTTCTCCGGGGTCCCGGCCCCGCCCGGTACCCGCCACAGCGCGAGGTTCTGCGGATCGCGGTCCGCGACCCACAGGTCGCCCGCCGCGTCCCAGCTCGGCGCGGTCAGCATCGCCGCCTTGCCGCCCCTGCCGATCGGCATCGGCTGCGGCATCGGACCGCCGCCGACCAGCGGAACGACGGTCAGCCCGTGCCCGTCCTCGGAGACCACGGCCGCGCGCCGCTCGTCGTAGGTCACGGCCGCCGAACTGACCTTGAAGGCGGGCGGCGTGGTCAGCGGCCCCGGCACCGGTTCGGGCCTGACCTGCTGGTCCTCGCTGCTGGTGTCCAGCTTCATCCGGACCAGGCGCTTCTCGCTGTCGACGAAGTACTGGAACTCGGGGATCTTGGGCCGGCCCGCGATCGAGGCCGCGCTCACCTCGGTCACCGAGCACAGCGAGGACGACTTGTCGTCCGCGCGCAGCAGTTCGACCTGGTCGAGCCGAGCACCCGTCAGCTCCTTCACCGTGTACAGGAGTTGGGTCGCCATCTTCTTGCACTGCGGCTGCGCGACATTGTCGGCCTTGTCGTTCAGCGGCACCCGCAGCGTGTTCTGGCCGTCGTAGGACAGGGACTTGGTGCCCGGACGCAGTTCGGTGCCCGTGGGGAAGCTGGTCTCGACGACGGGGCCGAGCCATCGGGAGGGCCCCGCGAGCAGCGACTGCACGGTCTGCGTGGTCGGGTCCATCCGCGAATCCGGGTCGGTGCGCTGGCGCACGTAGACGGGATCGGCGACGAGCGTGCCGGCCGCGAAGTAGTACTTGTTGACCGGCATGTAGATGCGCTGGAAGTCCGACTCGCTGAGCACGAGGCCACTGGGCGGCTTGGAGATCCGCCACTGCTTCTCGTCGTCCTGGACGAGCTGGAGGAACTCCTCGTACTGCGCGTCGCCGGTCTCCGGCTGGTACGCGCTGCGCTCGTCCACGGTCGCCAGCTTCTTGCCGGTCACCTTCCAGCTGGGCCCCTCGGGATCCTTCTCGCCCCGCGTCGGCACGCGGTTCAGCCCGGAGGAGAGCACCGTGACCGCGGAGCCGGGCCGCCAGCTCTTCGCGGCCTCCTCGGTGAGGTACTTGCGGGCGGTCTCCAGCTGCGGGTCGTCGCTGGTCATCGCCTCCAGGAAGCCGTCGACGATCTCCGCCGGGCTGGCCTTGTCGGCGGGCGGCACACCGAAGACCCGCACCTGCGAGTCGACGCCCTGCGAGGCCTGCACCGGGCGGATCTCCCCGTGGTCGGGCATCGACGCGCAGCCGGCCAGCAGCAGCCCGGCCGCGCCGAAGGCGTACGCCCGTACGGTGCGCAGCCGCGAGCGCCGCACCCGCGCACGCCCGGCCCGCGCGTCCAAGGGCTCAGCGTCCATCGGCTCGGTCCTCCTGTTGTGCCTGGTCGGCGGGGCGGGCCACGACCCGGGCCCCGTTCCCCGGCAGGGCCGTCGGGTCGGCGGGCACCGGCATCGCCCCGGCGACGGCCGAGCGCGGCGGTATCGGCGAGCGGTCGCCGCCGTCGGGGGGCGTACGGCCCGCGGCGCTGCCCGCGGCCTGCGCCTCGGCGACGGCCCTGGCCCGGTTGGCCCGGGAGTCCTCGGGCTCCAGCGGGATGGGCGAGCCCCGCAGCGGCTCGTCGGCCGTGCGCGGCAGCGTCAGCCGGAACTGCGAGCCGCCGCCCGGCTCGCCCCAGGCCTGCAGCCAGCCGCCGTGCAGCCGGGCGTCCTCGACGGCGATGGACAGGCCGAGGCCGGTCCCGCCGGTCGTGCGCGCCCGCGCCGGGTCGGCCCGCCAGAAGCGGTTGAACACGCGGGTGGCCTCGCCGGGCTTCAGCCCGACGCCGTAGTCCCGTACGGCGACGGCGACGGCGCCGCCCGCGGACGCCAGCCGGACCACCACGTCACGGCCCTCGCCGTGCTCGACGGCGTTGACGACGAGGTTGCGCAGCACCCGCTCCACGCGGCGCGCGTCGGCCTCGGCGATGACGGGCTGGGTGTCGCCCAGGACCCGGATCCGGGTGCCCTTGTGCTCGGCGAGCGGCTCGGCGCCGTCGATGACCCGGCGCACGACGTCGCGCAGGTCGATGGGCTCGGCCTCCAGGGCCGCCGCGCCGGCGTCGAAGCGGCTGATCTCCAGCAGGTCGGCGAGGAGCGACTCGAACCGGTCGAGCTGACCGGCGAGCAGCTCGGCGGAGCGTGCCGTGATCGGGTCGAAGTCGACCCGTGCGTCGTGGATGACGTCGGCGGCCATCCGCACGGTCGTCAGCGGGGTGCGCAGCTCGTGCGAGACGTCCGAGACGAACCGGCGCTGCATCCGGGACAGCTCCTCCAGCTGCTGGATCTTGTTCTGGAGGTTCTGCGCCATCTTGTTGAAGGCCTCGCCCAGCCGTGCGATGTCGTCCTCGCCGGTGACCTTCATCCGCTCCTGGAGCCGCCCGGCCGAGAGCCGCTCGGCGATCCCGGCGGCCATCCGTACCGGGGTCACCACCTGGCGCACCACGAGCCAGGCGATGCCGCAGAGCAGGACGACGACGAACATGCCCGCGGTCACGATGGTGACCTTGATCAGGTTGAGGGACTCCTCCTCCTGCGTGAGCGGGAAGAGGTAGTACAGGTCGTACGGGTCGCCGTTGATGTCCGAGAGCCGCTTGCCGATGACGAGCGCCGGCTCGGGCTGCTTCTTCCCGTCCCCGCTCGTGTAGCGGATCTCGGAGAAGGTCTGGAAGGCACCGGTGGCGTGGTTGACGGCCCGGCGCAGCCCCAGCGGGACGCTGGCGGTCGGGTCCACGTTGCCGGAGGCCCGGGCGCCCTTGACGCCCTGCACGCCGGGCAGCGTCTGCTCGCCGGTGCCCGCGCCCAGCGCGACGACCTCGAAGGCGGTCTGGCCGCCACTGGCCAACTGCTTGACCAGGGAGTTCATCCAGGTACTGGCGTCCCGGCCGACCTTGTTGTCGGTGGCGTCGGGCCCGTCGACCGTGGCCGGGGCATTGGCCTTCTCCTGGGCCACCGCGAAGCCGCCCGCGGCCTGGCTCTGCGCCGCCTCCTCCTTGGCGTCGAGGAGGCCCTTGCTGACCTGGGCGATGACGACGAAACCGAGGGCGAGGACCACGGCGAGCGAGATCAGCAGGGTGGCCGCGACCACCCGCAGCTGGATGTTGCGCCGCCACAACCGGACAGCAGGAAGCAGCGGCCGGCGCGCCAGCCGTACGAAGAGCCGCAGGACGCGGTTGCCGGGTGCGCCGCCGCGGAAGAGCCGGCCGAAGCGCAGCCTCCACGGGCGGGCGCCGCCCGGACCCCGGCCGGACGCGCCCGACGCGCCGGACAGGGCGGACGTGCCGGACGCGGGCGTGCCGGACTGCACGTCAGCTGGGTCCGGCCTTGTAGCCGACACCGCGCACCGTCACGACGATCTCGGGGCGCTCCGGGTCCTTCTCGACCTTGGAGCGCAGACGCTGCACGTGCACGTTGACCAGGCGGGTGTCCGCCGCGTGCCGGTAGCCCCAGACCTGCTCCAGCAGCACCTCACGGGTGAACACCTGCCAGGGCTTGCGCGCCAGGGCGACCAGCAGGTCGAACTCCAGCGGGGTCAGCGCGATGGAAGCGCCGTCCCGCTTGACCGAGTGCCCGGCCACGTCGATGACCAGGTCACCGATGGCCAGCTGCTCGGGCGCGGGCTCCTCCGACCGGCGCAGGCGGGCCCGGATACGGGCCACCAGCTCCTTCGGCTTGAACGGCTTGACGATGTAGTCGTCGGCCCCGGACTCCAGGCCCACGACCACGTCCACCGTGTCGCTCTTGGCGGTGAGCATGACGATCGGTACGCCGGACTCGGCCCGGATGAGCCTGCACACCTCTATGCCGTCCCTTCCGGGCAGCATGAGGTCCAGCAGCACCAGGTCGGGCTTCGCCTCCCGGAAGGCAGCCAGCGCCTTGTCACCGTCCGCTACGAACGACGGCTCAAAACCTTCTCCACGCAGCACAATGCCGAGCATCTCGGCCAGCGCGGTGTCGTCGTCGACGACAAGGACTCGTCCCTTCATGCTTGACATCATCCCATTAGCTAATCGTTACCCGGCGGTGAGCTGTCCCACAGCCAAAAAGGCTGGAAATCGACCCTCGGACCTGCGTGGAGATCCGCTCCACCAGTCTGCCCCTGATCGGGTCGACAATTGAAGGTACGGGCTGCCGGAGACCCCGGGGACCGCCCGGAGCCCTCCGACCGGTCACGACAGGCCCCGAACCGCCCGCCACGGCGCCGATCAGCCGCCCACCCCCTACTCCGTTCGGGCCCCCCACGTGGCACGATGGCAGCGACCAGCGCCCCCGCCGCAGCAGGCGCACGTGAAGGAGCGACGATGAACGACTCTCCGGGCTGGGCTACGCCCGGATCCACTCCGTCCGACGGCGAGCGGCCGGGGACCGACGGCGGCGCGCAGCAGCCCTCCACACCGCCCGCACAGCCGGAGCAGCCCGCACAGCCGGAGCAGCCCGCGCAGCCCGCCGGCGACCCGAAGTGGTCCGCCGAGCAGCCCCCGCCCGGGCAGTGGTCGAGCCCGGGCCAGTCGCCCGAGGCCCCGCCGGCACAGCCGCAGCCCACCGCGGGCTGGGGACAGCAGCCCGCAGGCCCCTACGGAGGCCAGTACGGGCCCCAGTACGGCTACCCGGGCGGCCCCGGCCAGTGGGGCCCGCCCCCGGCCGCCAAGCCCGGAGTGATCCCGCTGCGGCCCCTGGGCCTCGGCGAGATCCTCGACGGCGCGGTCGCCACCATGCGCACCCACTGGCGCTCGGTCCTGCCGATCACCCTCGTCGTGGCCACGCTCGTCCAGGTGATCAGCGTGATCCTGCAGAAGTTCATGCTGGACGACCTCACCGTCTCCACCTCGGAGGACGTCAGCACCGAGGAGATGATCGACACCCTGGGCAGCACCCTCGCGACGTCGGCGGTGGTCCAGTTCATCCAGGTCCTCGGGACGATCGTGGTCACCGCCATGCTCACCATGGTCTTCAGCCGCGCCGTCCTCGGCCAGCACTCCTCGGTCTCCGACGCCTGGCGCGAGTCCCGCCCCCAGCTGTTGCGCCTGATAGGGCTCACCCTGCTGCTGGCCTTCGGCGCGATCCTGCTCGGCGCCGTACTGATCCTGCCCGGCATCCTCGCCGACAGCATCGGCCTCGGCATCGTCGGCTTCCTCGTCTGGCTGCCGCTGCTGATCTGGCTGGGCGTCAGGTTCAGCCTGGCCTCGCCCGCCCTGATGCTGGAGAAGAGCACCGTCCTCAAGGCCTTCGCGCGCTCCTCGAAGCTCGTCAAGGACACCTGGTGGCGCATCTTCGGCATCACGCTGCTCACCGGCGTCCTGGCCTTCTTCATCTCGATGATGATCGTCGCGCCGTTCCAGTTCATCGGCATCATCGTCTTCGGCGGCGGCCTCGAATCCATGGAAGCCGGCAGCGACATGGGCAACTGGGGCATGCTCATCCTCCCCGCGATCGGCCTGATCATCGCCCAGACCATCGTCATGCCGTTCCAGTCCGGCGTCACCGTCCTCCTCTACGTCGACCAGCGCATCCGCCGCGAGGGACTCGACCTGGAACTCGCCCGGGCCGCCGGCCTCGAGAACTACGGCACGACCGGAGGCTGACGCACCGATGATGAGTACGGGGGGCCTCATCACCCGCGCCACGGCGCTCCTGCCGGGCGACGGGACGCCACCGGTGACGACACCGCGCGACCCCGCCCGGGAGGCGGCCGAACGCGAACTGTCCAAGCCGATGTACCACGAGAACGACCCGAGCCTGATGGACCGCGCGCTGCGCAAGTTCTTCGGCTGGCTCGACGACATGCTCGGCGCCGCCTCCGGGGCGACCCCCGGAGGCGGCTTCGGCCTCCTCGTGATCCTGCTCCTCGTGCTCCTGGCCGGCGGCGCCCTGTGGTGGCGCCTCGGCACCCCCGGCCGGATCTCCACCGGCCCCGGCGTCCTCTTCGACGACGGCGTCCGCAGCGCGGCGGACCACCGCACGGCTGCCGAGGCCCACGCCACCGCCGGCCGCTGGACCGAGGCCGTCCAGGAACGCATGCGCGCCGTCGTCCGCTCCCTGGAGGAGCGCACCCTGCTCGACCCGCGCCCCGGCCGCACCGCCGACGAGGCCGCCGCCGAAGCGGCCGCCTCCCTCCCCGGACACGCCGCGGACCTGCGCGCAGCCGCCCGTACCTTCGACGACGTCACCTACGGCGGCCGCACCGCCGACGCCGACACGTACGCCCGCATGCGCGCCCTCGACCTCGCCCTGGACCGCGCAAAGCCGCTGCTGACGGGACCCACCGCATGACCGGCCCGACCGATCCGGCCCCGCCGGCGCTCGACACACGCCCGTCCGGGGGCAGCGCCCCCGGCCACGACAGCGCCGACGCCCCGGCACCCGCAGCCGCGCCCGCGCCCGCCGGTCTCGGGCCGCGCACCCGCCGCCTGCGCCGGATCCGCCGCACCCTCGCCGTCGTGGCCGTCCTCGCCACCGGCGTCATCGCCACGGCCGTACTGAGCTCCGGTACCCGTCACGGGTACCTCGACCCCCGCGCCGCCGACCCCTTCGGCAGCCGCGCCGTCGCCGAGCTCCTCAAGGAGCGCGGGGTCACCACCCGCGTCGTCACCACGGCCCGCGAGGCCGCCGACGCCGCCGGCCCCCGCACCACCCTCCTGGTCACCGACCCCGACCGGCTCGGCCCCGGCCAGCGCGACGTCATCCGCTCGGCCATCGACCTCTCCGGCGGCCGCACCGTCCTGCTCGCCCCCAGCAGCCACAGCCTTCCCGACCTGTCCCCCGGCGTGCACACCGAGGGCCACGCCGACACCGACCACCCCGACCCCGGCTGCACCCTGCCCGCCGCGGCCTCGGCCGGCCGCGCGGACACCGGCGGCGGCCACCGCTACACCACCGCCCTCCCCGGGGCCGTCCGCTGCTACCCCAGCGACGGCCACCCCACCCTCCTCGTCCTCCCCACCGGCCCCTCCGGCGGCGACACCGTCCTCCTCGGCTCCGAGACGATCCTCCTCAACGAGAGCCTCGCCGACGAGGGCAACGCCTCCCTCGCCCTCCAACTCCTCGGCTCCCGCCCGGACCTCGTCTGGTACCTGCCGTCCCTCGCGGACTCCGAATCCACCGAGACCGGCGACGAGGACAAGAG
The DNA here is from genome assembly GCF_002080455.1 of Streptomyces sp. Sge12. Classification (NCBI taxonomy): domain Bacteria; kingdom Bacillati; phylum Actinomycetota; class Actinomycetes; order Kitasatosporales; family Streptomycetaceae; genus Streptomyces; species Streptomyces sp. Sge12. The sequence continues at coordinate 4,878,752 of NZ_CP020555.1, read as the reverse complement.
CCTCCTCGAACTCGTCCCGTCCGGCTGGTCGTGGGCCCTGCTCCAACTCCTCGTCGCCGCCGTGCTCGCCGCCCTCTGGCGCGCCCGCCGGCTCGGCCCCCTCGTCACCGAGCAGCTCCCCGTCGCCATCCGCGCCTCCGAGGCCACCGAGGGACGCGCCCGCCTCTACCGCAAGGCCGACGCCCGCGACCGCGCCGCCACCGTGCTGCGCGCCGCCTCCCGCGAACGCCTGGCCGCACTGGTCGGCGTACCGCACTCCCAGGCCCACGACCCCGTGGCGCTGGTCCCGGCCGTCTCCGCCCGCCTCGCCGGCGAGCCCCGGGACGTGACCGCCCTCCTCTTCGGCACCATCCCCTCCGACGACGCGGCACTCGTCGCGCTCGCCGACCACCTCGACGCCCTCGAAAGAGAGGTCCGTACGTCATGACGTACCCGGCCACCGAGTCCACGGCTGTGACCGCGGACAGCGCCCGCGCTTCCCTCGAAGCGCTCCGCACCGAGATCGGCAAGGCCGTGGTCGGTCAGGACTCCGCCGTCACCGGCCTCGTCGTCGCGCTCCTGTGCCGCGGCCACGTGCTCCTCGAAGGCGTCCCCGGTGTCGCCAAGACCCTCCTCGTACGGGCCCTGGCCGCATCCCTGGAACTCGACACCAAGCGCGTCCAGTTCACCCCCGACCTGATGCCGAGCGACGTCACCGGCTCGCTCGTCTACGACGCCCGCACCGCCGAGTTCTCCTTCCAGGACGGCCCGGTCTTCACCAACCTCCTCCTCGCGGACGAGATCAACCGGACCCCGCCCAAGACCCAGTCCTCGCTCCTCGAAGCGATGGAGGAGCGCCAGGTCACCGTCGACGGCACCCCCCGGAAGCTGCCCGACCCGTTCCTCGTCGCCGCCACCATGAACCCGGTCGAGTACGAGGGCACGTACCCCCTCCCGGAAGCCCAGCTGGACCGCTTCCTCCTCAAGCTCACCGTCCCCCTCCCCTCCCGCGAGGACGAGATCGGGGTCCTGACCCGCCACGCCGCCGGCTTCAACCCCCGCGACCTGCACGCCGCCGGCATCCGCCCGGTCGCCGGCCCGGCCCAGCTCGAAGCCGCCCGCCAGGCCGTCGCGAAGGTCTCCGTCTCCCCCGAGATCGCCGGCTACGTCGTCGACATCTGCCGCGCCACCCGCGAATCGCCGTCCCTCACCCTCGGCGTCTCGCCCCGCGGCGCGACCGCCCTGCTGGCCACGGCCCGCGCCTGGGCCTGGCTCACCGGCCGCGACTACGTCACCCCCGACGACGTGAAGGCGCTCTCCCTGCCGACCCTGCGCCACCGCGTCCAGCTGCGCCCGGAAGCGGAGATGGAGGGAGTCACCGCCGACGCCGTCATCACGGCGATCCTCTCCCACGTCCCCGTCCCGCGCTGATGGCCCTCACCGGACGCGCCGCCCTGCTGGCGGCCCTCGGCAGCATCCCGGTCGGCCTCCTCGAACCGAGCTGGACCGGGATGCTCGCGGTCAACGGCCCGATCGCCCTGGCCTGCGCGGTCGACTGCGCCCTGGCCGCGCCGGTGCGCGGCCTCCTGCTGGCCCGCTCCGGCGACACTTCGGTCCGCCTCGGCGAACCGGCCGACGTCCACCTCACCGTCACCAACACCGGCCGCCGCACACTCCGCGCCCGCGTCCGCGACGCGTGGCCCCCGAGCAGCTGGCTCCCGGGCACGGAAGCCGCCGCATCGCGCCACGAGGTGGTCGTCCCGGCGGGCGAACGCCGCCGCCTGACCACCCGGTTGCTCCCCACCCGCCGCGGCGACCGCCGCGCCGACCGCGTCACGATCCGCTCGTACGGCCCGCTGGGCCTGTGGGCCCGCCAGGGCTCCCAGGTGGTCCCCTGGACGGTCCGCGTCCTGCCGCCCTTCACCAGCCGCAAGCACCTGCCGTCCCGGCTGGCCCGCCTGCGCGAACTGGACGGCCGAACCAGCGTCCTGACCCGCGGCGAGGGCACCGAGTTCGACAGCCTCCGCGACTACGTCCCCGGCGACGACACCCGCTCCATCGACTGGCGCGCCACGGCCCGCCAGAACAAGGTGGCCGTCCGCACCTGGCGTCCCGAACGCGACCGCCACATCCTGATCTGCCTCGACACCGGCCGCACCTCGGCGGGCCGCGTCGGTGACGCCCCGCGCCTGGACTCCGCGATGGACGCGGCCCTGCTCCTGGCCGCACTGGCCACCCGCGCCGGCGACCGCGTGGACCTCTTGGCCCACGACCGCCGCCCCCGCGCCCAGGTCCAGGGCCGCTCGGCGGCCGACACCCTGCCGTCGTTCGTCAACGCGATGGCCCCGCTGGAGCCGGAACTGGTCGAGACGGACGCCCGAACCCTGGTCTCCACCGTCCTCCGCAGCGCCCCGCGCCGGTCCCTGGTGGTCCTCCTGACGAGCCTGGACGCGGCCCCGATCGAAGAGGGCCTGCTCCCGCTGCTCCCCCGCCTCACGCAGCGCCACACGGTTCTGCTGGCCTCGGTCGCCGACCCGCACGTCGCGGAGATGACGAAGTCCCGGGGCAGCGTGGACGCGGTCTACGAAGCCGCGGCCGGCACCCAGGCCCAGTCCCAGCGCCGCCGCACCGCCGACCAGCTCTCCCGCCACGGCGTCCACGTGGTCGACGCCACCCCGGACACCCTGGCCCCGGCCCTGGCGGACGCCTACCTCGCCCTGAAGGCCGCCGGCCGCCTCTGAGGGGCGAAGGCTCAGCGGTTCAGATCGAAGACGCCCACTCCCTGCCCCTCATAGGACTTCGGCTCGACCGTGGCAACCAGTGCCTGCGAACCCCACTCGGGAAGGTGACGTGCGGCATGGACGGCGGCTGCGACAGCGGCCGGCACTCCGTCGCGGCACATCTGTGCCACAGCCAGGACTGCCGGATGGTCGAGGTCGAGCATGTGGATCACGTCGAGCTGACCGATGTGCTCGGCGATCCCCGCGAGAACCACGTCGGCCTCGAGGACCGACAGGACCGGCACCCACAACCGCGTCTCCGCATCGAGATGGGCATGGTGAATCAGCGCGGACACCTGCCGATTCCCGGACAGCGCAAGCAAGGACGGCGTGTCCAGGACGAGGTGGTGCTGGATCGCGCGGCCGCGTCCTCCTGCCGCGCGAAGGCCTCACGGAGCTTTCGGCCCATGGCCGCACTCTCCTCATCGGTCACGTCCACCCCGAAGTGCTCGGCCATATAGGCCCGGGCTCGCTCCGCCCGCTCCCGCCGCTCCTCTGCGGTCAGCGTCGTCTCGGCAAACTCCTGCACCAGAGACCGGATGGACGTCCCGCGGGACTCAGCGATGACGGCCAGGCGGTCTCTCCGTTCGGCCGGCACACGGATCATGGCATCAGACATGCTCCGTGTATACGCCCACGTAAACATCACTGTGGGGTAAACGCAGAAAAGCCCCGCACCGAACCCTGAAAGGGCTGGTGCGGGGCTTTCCCACAATGATTGTTCGGCGGCGTCCTACTCTCCCACAGGGTCCCCCCTGCAGTACCATCGGCGCTGAAAGGCTTAGCTTCCGGGTTCGGAATGTAACCGGGCGTTTCCCTAACGCTATGACCACCGAAACACTATGAAATTTGAACGCTGGCATTGACACAGCTGTTCGTTATTTCAGAACTAACACAGTGGACGCGAGCAACTGAGGACAAGCCCTCGGCCTATTAGTACCAGTCAGCTTCACCCGTTACCGGGCTTCCACATCTGGCCTATCAACCCAGTCGTCTACTGGGAGCCTTACCCTCTCAAGGAGGTGGGAATACTCATCTTGAAGCAGGCTTCCCGCTTAGATGCTTTCAGCGGTTATCCCTCCCGAACGTAGCCAACCAGCCGTGCCCTTGGCAGGACAACTGGCACACCAGAGGTTCGTCCGTCCCGGTCCTCTCGTACTAGGGACAGCCCTTCTCAATATTCCTACGCGCACAGCGGATAGGGACCGAACTGTCTCACGACGTTCTAAACCCAGCTCGCGTACCGCTTTAATGGGCGAACAGCCCAACCCTTGGGACCGACTCCAGCCCCAGGATGCGACGAGCCGACATCGAGGTGCCAAACCATCCCGTCGATATGGACTCTTGGGGAAGATCAGCCTGTTATCCCCGGGGTACCTTTTATCCGTTGAGCGACGGCGCTTCCACAAGCCACCGCCGGATCACTAGTCCCGACTTTCGTCCCTGCTCGACCCGTCGGTCTCACAGTCAAGCTCCCTTGTGCACTTACACTCAACACCTGATTGCCAACCAGGCTGAGGGAACCTTTGGGCGCCTCCGTTACCCTTTGGGAGGCAACCGCCCCAGTTAAACTACCCATCAGACACTGTCCCTGATCCGGATCACGGACCGAGGTTAGACATCCAGCACGACCAGAGTGGTATTTCAACGGCGACTCCACAACCACTGGCGTGGCTGCTTCAAAGTCTCCCACCTATCCTACACAAGCCGAACCGAACACCAATATCAAACTGTAGTAAAGGTCCCGGGGTCTTTCCGTCCTGCTGCGCGAAACGAGCATCTTTACTCGTAGTGCAATTTCACCGGGCCTATGGTTGAGACAGTCGAGAAGTCGTTACGCCATTCGTGCAGGTCGGAACTTACCCGACAAGGAATTTCGCTACCTTAGGATGGTTATAGTTACCACCGCCGTTTACTGGCGCTTAAGTTCTCAGCTTCGCAACCCCGAAAGGTCACTAACCGGTCCCCTTAACGTTCCAGCACCGGGCAGGCGTCAGTCCGTATACATCGCCTTACGGCTTCGCACGGACCTGTGTTTTTAGTAAACAGTCGCTTCTCGCTGGTCTCTGCGGCCACCCCCAGCTCACGGAGTAAATCCGATCACCAGTGATGGCCCCCCTTCTCCCGAAGTTACGGGGGCATTTTGCCGAGTTCCTTAACCATAGTTCACCCGAACGCCTCGGTATTCTCTACCTGACCACCTGAGTCGGTTTAGGGTACGGGCCGCCATGAAACTCGCTAGAGGCTTTTCTCGACAGCATAGGATCATCCACTTCACCACAATCGGCTCGGCATCAGGTCTCAGCCTTAATGAGGGACGGATTTGCCTACCCCTCGGCCTACACCCTTACCCCGGGACTACCACCGCCCGGGCTGGACTACCTTCCTGCGTCACCCCATCGCTTACCTACTACAAGTCTGGTTCGTCGGCTCCACCACTTTCCTTTCCCCGAAGGGTCCGGAACGGCTTCACGGACTTAGCATCGCCTGATTCGATATTGGGCGTTTCAAAGCGGGTACCGGAATATCAACCGGTTGTCCATCGACTACGCCTGTCGGCCTCGCCTTAGGTCCCGACTTACCCTGGGCAGATCAGCTTGACCCAGGAACCCTTAGTCAATCGGCGCACACGTTTCTCACGTGTGTATCGCTACTCATGCCTGCATTCTCACTCGTGAACCGTCCACAACTAGCTTCCGCTGCTGCTTCACCCGGCACACGACGCTCCCCTACCCATCACAGCGGGCGTTGGCCCTATTGCTGCAATGACACGACTTCGGCGGTACGCTTGAGCCCCGCTACATTGTCGGCGCGGAATCACTTGACCAGTGAGCTATTACGCACTCTTTCAAGGGTGGCTGCTTCTAAGCCAACCTCCTGGTTGTCTCTGCGACTCCACATCCTTTCCCACTTAGCGTACGCTTAGGGGCCTTAGTCGATGCTCTGGGCTGTTTCCCTCTCGACCATGGAGCTTATCCCCCACAGTCTCACTGCCGTGCTCTCACTTACCGGCATTCGGAGTTTGGCTAAGGTCAGTAACCCGGTAGGGCCCATCGCCTATCCAGTGCTCTACCTCCGGCAAGAAACACACGACGCTGCACCTAAATGCATTTCGGGGAGAACCAGCTATCACGGAGTTTGATTGGCCTTTCACCCCTAACCACAGGTCATCCCCCAGGTTTTCAACCCTGGTGGGTTCGGTCCTCCACGAAGTCTTACCTCCGCTTCAACCTGCCCATGGCTAGATCACTCCGCTTCGGGTCTAGAGCGTGCAACTCAATCGCCCTATTCGGACTCGCTTTCGCTACGGCTTCCCCACACGGGTTAACCTCGCTACACACCGCTAACTCGCAGGCTCATTCTTCAAAAGGCACGCAGTCACGACCGTTGTTCCGAAGAACAACGGCGACGCTCCCACGGCTTGTAGGCACACGGTTTCAGGTACTATTTCACTCCGCTCCCGCGGTACTTTTCACCATTCCCTCACGGTACT